>NZ_PREV01000026.1:7500-607500 GCF_002959965.1 Microbulbifer pacificus | reverse complement strand
GCGGTACCGTCATCCGGATTGACCCGAACAGTGGTGATCCGGTGGACAGGGTGGATCCGCTGGTGGCATCCACCGGCTACGAGCTCGGCGCGCGGGTTTTCGTTACCGATCAGCTGCACGGTACGCTCGCATTATGGAATCTGGAGCTGGATTCGGAACTGCTGTTCGTCGGTGACGCCGGCAATACCGAGGCCAGCCGTCCCAGCGAGCGCAATGGCCTTGAGCTGGGGGCTTACTGGTTTGCAACCGACTCGCTGAGTACCGAACTGGAACTCGCGTATACCGATGCGAGCTTCGCCGACCGCGCCCCCTCGGGTCATGATATTCCCGGGGCGATTCCATTTGTCGCCAGTGCCGCGGTGAATTACAGCGGAGAAAATGGCTGGTTTGCTGCACTGCATCTACGCCATTTTGGCCCCTACCCCCTGATCGAGGACGGCAGTGTGGAGTCCAATGGCTCATCCCTGATCAATCTGCGCGTGGGGCGCGAGTTCGATGACTGGCGTATTCAACTGGACTTGCTGAACGCGCTGGATTCCGATGACCACGATGTGGATTATTTTTACGGCTCGCGCCTGCCGGGAGAAAACGCCGAGGGTGTGGAGGATGTCCATTTCCATATTTTCGAACCGCGGGCACTGCGCGCCTCGGTGCGATATCGCTTTTGAACGCCCAGGTAAACGCAAGACCGTCCCACCGCTCATGGGCACATGTACGGTTCACCGGCTGCGCCAATACATCACGGGTTCGTGAACCCATTGGTGCAAAAAAAGTAGCTGTAGCCTTGTTGGTTCGGCGACGGTCTCCGGTGAACTCGGGCCCCTGAGTGTTATTAACCATCGGGATCAGCCGCGATAGCGCACCGGCTCGTTATTGCTGCTGAAATTTTACTTGGGGTACATCAGTACGAAGTTAACGCGGAATCCCCAGTTGTGCGGACCGGTCGTTGGGCTGTCGGCATAGTAGCGCGGGCCTACCTGAAGCTGAGCGTGCTGGTGCCCGATCTTGAACACCTTGGCGACCAGAAAGTCCAGTGGCACTGTCCACTGTTCGCTGTCCCAGTCGTAAGTGGACTCGGTCGTGAAGGTAAAGGTCCAGGCGGTAGACGTAGTGTAGGAAAAGAAGGGCTGTATAAATGCCTGGTTGACGTTCGGGTCATTGTCGGGGCCGGCGAAGGACCATATCTGGTTCACCAGCGCACCGTAAGTCCAGTGGTTCTGCTGTTTGAGCGCCACCGCGGTGGGGCCCGCGCCCCATTTCTCCGTGCCGAGCAGTTCGTCGGTGGTGGTGGGAATCAGGAATACCGGACCCGCCCCCCAGATGATGCCGTGTTCAGTTGGTTCCTTGGGAGAAAAGAACAGGCTCTGGGTGGTGGCGCCGAGGCCGGTCTGGGTGCCGCTGCCGGGAAATATCCGGCGTTGGTTGATTACCGGGAGTATCGTGCGGCTGATCAGGTTCCAATTGTCGTTGATGGAAATGGGGATCACCGGTTGGATATTCAGGGTGAAGCGCTCGCCGTCTTCCAGCGGCCCCACGTCGTAATCCCAGTTGCCCTGAAAGGGCACGCTGATCAGGCTGGCGATGGGGTTGGCGAGTTTTTTCGCCAGATCCTCACCGCTTTGCGCCAGAGCAAATGCCGGCGCCATCAGGAAAAGGCCAATAATCCGAATATTCATCCCTGCCTACCTTGGCGAATTTGAATGCATTGTGGAACTGACACAGTTTCCAGTGTAGGCGCGTTGATCGGAGTCAAGTGCTTGATTGGCGCCGGCTCCTTTTGATTGGCGCCGCGTCAACGCAGATGTTCTGCTGTCGGGATATGCCGGGAGATATGTCAACAATCAGGGAAATACTTCCACTCTCTGCGGCTTCGCAAGGTAATTACCAGGCACATAAGGCAAATTCCCCAGATTATTTCCTTCACAATGACAGAGTTTAAATCTTCGTGAGGATGATCGGCACAGAATTCGGATCACTCCATCAGCTCTATCTCGCCGGGCCTCCAGGTTTTATCAATCCACGCCTCCTGCGGGCCGTACATACGCAGGATGATCATCCAGCTCTTGCCCGGAATCGTCTGCAACCAGTTGCCTTCCTTGCCTTGGGGAGGTTTGGGTGAAAAGTAGATGTCGTAGGAGCCGTCGGTATTTTTCTGCATGCCCTCGGTTTGGCTACCCACGGTGGGAAACTGCTGGTCGGTTTGCAGCAGTGAACGGGTTTGGGTGTCGTATATAGTCACCGCCCAGAAATCTTTTACCGGCACATTGGGCGGTAGCCTCAGACGGTAGGTTTTGGAGCCATCCAGAGCACGCTTTTTTGAATCCGTGCCGTTGATGCCGTAATCCGAGCCGGCGCCGGGACGGGTGAGCGCCATCGCTGGAGTGACACCGATGGCATTGTAGTGAAAGAAGGCCGCGGCCATGGAATCGTACGCACCGCTATAGGTGAAGGTGGTGTTCTTGTCTGCGTACCCCATAACCCAGCCGCTGCCTTCGCCATAAATGTAATTGCCTTTATTGCGCGGATAGAAGGTATTGGCACGGGCGATGGCATTGCCGATGGCCACGGCATCGGTCAGCAGTCTCCTCATGCGTGCGTCGGGTTTAAATGGCTTGTCCTTGACAATGCCGATGGACGCGTAGAGACCGCGGGTGACGGGGTCCAGAGAGTCGATCGGCTCGTACTGCACTGCGGCGTTCAGCTGCTCATAGAAACTGAAATCGTTGGCGGGGATGGTGTTCATTTGTTTGCCGGAGGCATTGATGAACTCGGTCGCCGGCGGATTGCTCGCCTTGGCGAGCGGGTAGACTCGCAGATGCTTTTCGATATTTTCCACCGCCGGTTTCAGGCCTTTGGCAATGGAGCCGCGCAAGAACAGCCAATTGCGGTAGGTGGGGGCCTTCAATATGAAATAGCCATTGGGAACATCACCCTTGTAACCGGGCGGCAGCACTAGGTATTTACCGCCTTTCCCCTTGTCCTGCCCTGCGGGGCCAAAGTTGCCAATAAATTTGAACCAGGCGCTGTCGAGCGCGCCGAGCATACCCGGCGGTATCTCGATCACGGTGGCGCCGTCTGTCTTCAGATCCAGGGTGGAAATGGCGTATAGCGTGGAGGTATTGCCAGTCAGAATCAGCGCTGTGGAGTCCAATAGGTCTTTGAACAGTTGGATCTGGTTGGGCCTCTCCCAGCCAATGGCTTTTGGCCCCGTATACAGGGCGTACGCGGAGGCTGTAGGCAGGCCGGTGATGTACGCTTCGGTACCACGCATGCGATCGAGCACATCGTAGGCGGTCTGCACCGATTTTAGGTCGGGGACTCCATCAAAGAAGCGAAAGGTACCAGCCGAAGTTTCCACAGTGTCCGGCGTGGTAATCGACGCTGGCATGTCCGTGGTCATCTTGTATTTGGGCGTGTCTGCGAAGGCGTTCGTGGCGACAGCTGACAGCACGGCGGTATAGATGAAATTTCTTAACATCCTTTTCCTCGGAAGTTTTCTGTCACCAAGTCTTGCTTGGCTGCACACATTCCCTGTCTGCAGGCGCGAGCGGACAGGGCAAAGTGGGGCGCTGGCTAAATCGCACAATTCCGTTAAACCCTAGTACAGGATGGCATCGGAGGTGTGCGCTTCTGGCGCAATAATGGATGATCAACCCAGCCGGCGCAGAATCACCGGGTAGCTGTCCGGTAACAGCCTGACCAGCCAGAAAATAGTGCGCGACAGATGGCCGGTGAGTATGCGCTTTTTCCCTTTGCGTAGACCGCGGAGGATTTGCGCGGCGCAGGTCTCTGGCGGCGTCACCAGCATTTTCTCTGCCTGCGCCAGAAATTTCTCTTCTTCGGTGCCGGCGGCTTTTACCCTGCGCCCGGCGCGCTCAATGTTGGTTTTGATACCACCGGGGTGTACACACACAGCGCGCACGCCGGTGCCTTCCAGTTCCTGCCAAAGACATTCGGTCAGGCCGCGCACGGCAAACTTCGACATGTTGTAGGCACTCTGGCTGGGGAACGCCAGCAGGCCGAATACGCTGGAGATGTTGATGATGCAGCCTTCGCGTTGCGCCAGCATCATCGGCAGGAAGGCCTTGGTGCCGTAGAGCACGCCGTAGAGATTGAGGTTCAGCTGCCACTCGTACTCCTCGATATCCGTATTGGCGACGGTACCGACCACGGTGGCGCCGGCGTTGTTGACGACATAGTGGGCGGTGCCGAAGTCGCGCTGCACTTCGTCCGCGTGATCGAACATTGCTGCCCGCGAACTGGCATCCAGTTGGTAACCCCGCGCCTCGATGTGAGCGGGCAGCATGGCAAGGGTGGCATTCAATCCCGCGTCATGGATATCGGAAAGCGCCAGACGCGCGCCGGCCTCGGCAAATTGAACCGCGAGAGCCCGGCCGATACCGGAACCGGCGCCGGTAATGACAACCACTTTATTCTCGAACATATTTTTCTCCTGTGAGAGAAACACTATTTCTGGAAAGCCGAATCAGGCTGCCTGTTGACGCAGCGGCCACCAGTGCAGAAAACCGAACAGCAGGGTGAGTATCAGGCTGGTTGCCAGAGGGCCCGGATAACGGGACACGATACGAAACATCGCCACCGCTTCCAGCAAGTGTGCGGCCAGCAGGAAGAGCGCGGTATACAGTAGTGGCGTTTCCGCGCCGAACGGCAGTGGTGTAAACAGACCCACCAGCGCCAGCAGATAAATCGCCAGGCAGCCACCTTTCAATATTGTTGTCATGATTCAGTCACTTGGTTACTTACTGAGAATATGAATCGCAAGGGCAGCTTCCTCGATACCCTGTAAACCACCACCGTTTTCCTGAATGGCGTGGCGAGCGCCAACCACCTGCCGCGCACCGGCCTCACCGCGCAGCTGCGTTACCAGCTCGTACAGCTGGCCGATGCCGGTGGCGCCGAGGGGATGGCCCTTGGATTGCAGGCCACCGGAGGTATTGACCGGGATGCGCCCGCCGAGGGTGAAATCCCCGCGCTCCGCGGCTGGACCGCCTTCTCCCAGTGGTACCAGGCGCAGGTTTTCCGCCTGGATGATTTCACCCATGGCGGAAGCGTCGTGTACTTCGGCTACCTGCATATCTCCGGGGCCGAGCCCGGCGGTTTCATAGGCGAGATCCGCCGCGCGGCGGCCTACGTGCAGCTCGGGCTTCTCCAGCGGGCGGTGGCTGAAACTCTGGATTACACTGGCGGCGACTCTGATGCAGCGTTTTCTGTCGGCACCAATGCGCTTGAGCCCTTCCTCGGTACACAGAATGGCCGCGGCGGCACCGTCGGACAGTGGCGCACACATGGGCAGGGTGATGGGGTAGGTAATGGGCGGCGCTGCCAATATTTCTTCCACCGTGAACGGCTGGCGAAACTGAGAGTTGGGGTTGTGCACCGAATGGCCGTGGTTTTTGGCCGACACCGCAGCAATCTGCCGCTGCGTAGTACCGAAGGTCTTCATATGGAAGCGACACATGGCGGCGTAGATATCCATAAACCGGCTGTAGGGGCGCTCGGAGGTAGAACCTTCCGGCACCGCTACACCCTCGCCCATTTTTACCAGCGTCCGGTAATTCTCTTCCGCGCGGGATACATCCCAGCCGCCTTCAAACAGTGCGAAGGCTTTGGCTTTATCGGGGATATTCATTTTCTCCGCACCCAGTGCCAGCGCCACGTCGGCGCTGCCGGCTTTCAGGCTCTGCACCGCCAGATGAACGGCGGAACTGCCGGAGGCGCAGGCATTTTCCACGTTGAAGATCGGAATGCTGTGCACACCGATCTTGCTGAGCACCACTTGGCCGGGAATGGAAATCTGGCCCTGTAGCGGGCCGTTGGTCATGCCGGCGTAATAGGCGATGCCCAAATCGTCGGTGGTGCAACCCGCATCGCGGAGCGCGCCTTTTAGCGCTTCGCCGGCGAGATCGTGGAGGCTGCGTTCAAGATGCCGGCCGAACACCGTCATGGCGATACCGGCAATGTAGATATTGCTCATCAGATTTTCCGCTCGCTATCGGCCCAATAACGCGCGCGCAGGTCTTTTTTCAGCACCTTGCCTACGGGGCTGCGCGGCAGCGCGTCGATAAAATCCACGGACTTGGGCGACTTCACCGAGCCGAGTTTTTCCTTGCACAGGGCAACCAATTCCTCGGCGGTCGCGCACTGCCCCTGATTCAGTTCCACCATCGCTTTTACCGTTTCGCCCCACTGTGCATCGGGCACGCCGATTACCGCGCAGTCCCGCACCGCCGGGTGGCTCCAGATCACCTGTTCCACTTCGCTGGGGTACACATTGAAACCGCCGGAGATGATCATGTCTTTTTTGCGGTCGGTGATATGCAGGTAACCGTCGGCATCGATATGGCCGATATCACCGGTATGCAGCCAGCCGTCGATAATGGCTTCGGCGGTTTTTTCCGGGGCTTTGTAATAGCCTTTCATCACCAGGTCGCCGCGCACGCAGATCTCACCGCTTTCACCGGCAGCGAGAATTTCTCCCGCTTCGTTCATGATTTCGCAACGGATCAGTGCGTTGGGGCGGCCGACGGAAGACAGGCGCGTGTCGGAAGCGAGGTTGCCATCGGTATCGAAGTGCTCGTCGGGGCGCAGGTAGGCGATGGAGGCGGGGGCTTCGGTCTGGCCGTAGCCGCCCATCATCACCGGGCCGATGGTGTCGATAGCCTGTTTCAGTTTCTCCACGGACATGGGCGCGGCGCCGTACATGAAATATTTCAGCGACGAGAAATCCACTTTCTGTTTCAGGTCGGGAATATCCAGCAGGCGGTAGATGACCGTCGGCGGCAGGAATAATTCGGTGACCTTGTATTTCGGGATGGCGCCCAGCAGCAGGGCCGGGTCCGGCTTGGTCACCACCACTACGGTACCGCCGAGTGCGGAGCAGGGCACCGACAGCAGGCCGGCCGTATGGGTGATGGGGGCCGCGGCCAGGTTCACCGGGCGCTCGTTGCCTCCCCTCTCACCACCATAGGTACAGCGCATCATGAAATGCGCGCAGAAGGCCTGGGTACTGCGGTGGGTGTTCATCACGCCCTTGGGTGCGCCGGTGGTGCCGCCGGTGGCGGACAGCATGATCACATCGTCCGGGTCCACCGGCACTTCCGGTTTACTGGCTGGCTGGGTTTCCACCCAGCCGTTCAGGGAAATACTCTCGATCACTTGCGGTGATTCGCCATCGACACAAACCCAGAGTCGGATTTTCGGCAGCCGCGACTGCAGCGCGGCGATGGTGTCGGCGAACGCCTGTTGGAAGAAAAGAATTTCGCAATCAAAGGCGTCCAGCACATAGAGGTTTTCCTCCACGGCATTGCGTGCACCCACGGGAATCCAGCACATGTTGGCGCGCCACAGGCCGAGGGTGCAGGTCCAGGCCGTCACGTCGTTGCCGGCCCAGACCGCGCCTTTGGTTTCTTTGCCGAAGCCTTCGGCGAGCAGCGCGTTGGCAATGCGGCAGGACAATTGACCCACTTCGTTGAAACTGTAGTGGCGGTCGTCCTGGATATACGCGCTGCCCTCCGGATTGCCGCGCCAGCCGCGGTCAAAGAAATCGATAATGGCCATGGGAAATTCCTCGAAACAGGCGCGGCTCCCGAAAGCGGGAGCCGCGGCGATGGCAGGGAATAACTGCGCGGCAGTTACAGTTGAGTGACGGAAGCGCGCGCCAGGCCGCGTTCTTCGAGGAAGCCCAACAGGTAACGGTGACCGAAGGCCTTGGAGCCGGAGGCGAAGCCCACCTTGTTGGTTTCACCTTCCAGCAGTTTGATGACCGCGGCGGTCTGCAGGGCGCCGGTGGCGATATACGCGGTGGTACCGAAGACTTCCGCGCGCACCGCGGAAAGCTGGCCGCGACCGATGGCGGTATCCACCATACGCATTTGCGTGGTGCGCTCCCGCGGCGGCATGCTCGGAGTGGTGGACGCCACTACCTGCCTGATCACCTCATCCTGGTGTTCACGCGGCAGGTCCCTGTACTCCTCTTCCCACTTGTAACTGAGCTGGTGCACCTTCTGCATCACGTCGTTATCGTAGAAGCCGACGGAGGAAACACAGCTCTTCACCCGTGAATCTTTTTCGAAATAAATCGGCAGTGAGGTACCGCCCCAGGGCAGGGAGAACACCGGCTGCATGAAGTGCGGCGAGGTGATGTTGAAAGAGGTGTGGGGGGCGTGCTCTTTCAGTTTGCCGTCCCACAGGTAGTATTCGCGCGCACGCAGCATTTCAAAAATGGACGCGGTGGAACCCACGGTAACCCCGGCGACACCTTCGCGTGGGCCGCGGCACAGGGTGGTGGTTTCCAGCGCGTCAATGCCCGGGTGCTCCAGTGCGAGTTCCGCGGCAATTTCCGCGAAGGTGTACATGTACGCGAGCGAGGGGGAAACCAGCAGGCCCGCCTGACGGAACTGCTCGCCATACTCGTCGCGCACGGTGCGGATGTATTCCTGTTCGCCGGTGGTGTCGATGTGGTGGCAGCCCGCTTTCAATGCGGCTTCAACGCCGACCAGACCAAAATTCACAAACGGACCGACGGTGTTACACACCACCTTGGCGCCGGTAAAAGCCGTTGCCAGACTATCGACAGTGTGTTCCGCTTCGATGATTTCGTAGGTCGCGGATTCCAGGCGCACTACCCGCTGGGACATCATTTCCTGTACGCGCCCGGCGTTGCGGGCCACGGCGGTGAAGGGAATATTCTGATCGATCAGCCAGTCCATGATCAGCATGCCGGTGTAGCCGCTGGCTCCATAAATGACTACGGGATATTTGGCCATTGTTTTCTCTCCTCAATCATTCTCATTGTTTTTGGAATCAGTTCTGGGTCCAGCCTTCGGCATAGAGTTGCTGGGCCAGCAGCCCCAGGCGCATGGTGAGTACACGGTTTTCGCCGTCTTCGATCAGCGCGGCGCGGGCGTCGCGCACCAGTTTTTCGATGGGGTATTCCCGCGAGGTGCCGGCGCCGCCAAATAGTTGCAGCGCTTCGCCGGCCACATGCATGGCTTCCTCGGTGACGGTGACCTTGGCAGACGCGGTGGCATAGGGATGGCTGTTGGGCGACAGGCGCGCAAACGCCAGCGCGCGGCGTGCGGTGGCCCGCGCCAGTTCCACTCGGCGCAGCATGTCGCCGAGGCGGAAGCGAGTGAGCTGGTGGTCGATCAGCAGGCGGCCACCCTGTTTGCGTTCGTGGCAATACTGCAGGGCCATTTCAAAGGCGGCGCGCGCCACACCGGTAAACACCTGGGACATATGGGTGCCGGCGTAGGACCAGGTAGAGGCCATGTTCCCGTAGTACTCGTCTTTCAACGCCACCGCGTAACGTTTCGGCACGCGTACATTGTCGAAATAGATTTCACCCTGGGGCAGGGCGCGCTGGCCGATTTTGTCCAGCGGTTTGCCACGGGTAACACCGGGGAGATCCAGGGGCACGATGACGCTCAGGCCGTTCGGTCGTCCATCCGCCTCGAAAAAGCCGTCGCCGTAATCGGCGGCCATATAACAGAGTGCCACCTGCGCTACGGCGCCGTTGGAGACCCACGCCGAGCACTGACCGTTGATGACAATGTCATCGCCGCGCACCTGTGCCCACAGGTTGCCCTTGTTGCCTTGCTGGCCGGGCACCCATTCGCGGGCCATGTCGAACACCTGCACATCGCTGCCCCTGTCCGGCTGGGTAATCACCCAACAGCCGATTTTGCCGGTGCACAGCTCGATCAGTTCGCGGTCGCCCATGGCGGTGGCCATCTGCAGGGGGAAGCCTGCGGCGCCGAGCGATACACCGAGGCCGGCGTCGCCCCAGCCAAGCTCCTCGCCAATCAGGGACTCCACGCGCACCGCCATTTCCGGGGGGAGTTCCGACAGCAACTCCGGGCTCAAACCAAGTTTGGCGAACTCGGCAAAGGCGCTGTAATAGGGGGAGCCGGGAGCAACCACGTCATCGGCACTCATCCTGTCCAGCTCCGCGCCCAGCGGACGCAGAGTATCGCGGGCGAAACGGTGCACGGAGGCCTGGATGGCTGCTTCCTCTTCGCTGAGCGGCGTTTCAAAGCCGGAGAGTCCGACGTCCGGCAGGGTCAGTTGGGTTTTCAGTTGCATCGCTATCGGTGCCTCGCGCGTATTTGTTATCTGCAGCGCACAGTGTGCGCCGTCGAAGGCGCTGGTGACTTTCAGCAACTGTGCGTATCTTTATCAAAATCCGCTCATAGGGAGGGTTGGGATTTGCCGCAGTCGAGCTGGCTGAAAGTACGCGAAGAGCTTGGGCAAAAGCCCATTCTCGAGGGGTTTATCGAAGGGGAGGTGCCGCTCTTTGTGGAGCGTTACATGTATCAGACCATCGAACGCACCGTATCCGGCCTGGACTGCGTTGGTCTGATCAACCAGTTTGGTGGCGGGCAGGTGAAGGAGGGGGAGCAGGATCACTGGGTCAGCCAGAACCTGCCGACCCAGTCGCTGCTGATTCCCCGCGGTGTACCCACCCACTGGCACTACTCCGGCACGGTGGATTTTTCCGTGTTTTATTTTCTTGAGGGCGGCACGGACACCATGGCGAACCTGGAGTTGTTAGCAGGGTCCCGCGGCCAGCCGCTGCCCTTCAGCGATCCGCTGGTGGGCGCCGCGGCGCAGCAGCTGGTGAGCGAATTGCACAAGGGGCCGGTGGCGGATCAGGCGTTTATGGGGCGGCTGGCGGCGTTGATGCTGGAGCAGACTTACCGCGTGCTGACCACACCGGGTACCGGTGGTATCAGCCCGCGCCACGCGCACTTTTCGCGTTTGCAGGCGGTGTTGAATCATATTCACCAGAACCTGGCGGGGGATCTTTCGGCAGATGCGCTGGCGCTGCGAGCGGGTGTCAGCCAGGCGCATTTCCGGCGCCTGTTTCAGGATGCGGTGGGTATGGCGCCGCACCGCTATGTATTGGCAGCGCGCCTGGAGCAGGCGCGCAAGCTGTTGTCTCTGTCAGAAATGCCGATTGCCAGCATTGCCCAGGAGTGCGGCTTCAGCAGTCAGAGCCATCTGACCGCCAGTTTTCGCGCGGCGCACGCGGTCACCCCTGCACAGTTCCGCGCGCGCCTGGCGAGTCGGGGCAGAGCCTGAGTTCAGCGTTCTGATGCGCTGTTTTTCTCAATGACCGGCGGCCACCAGCTGCCATCCAGCACGGATGGTGGATTCTCCTTCGGCCAGTAAAGGCGGAACATGGGAATGAATTTCGCATTCGGTGCGGGCAGCCAGTTGGATTCCTTCTCCGGGCCGGGATTGTCCTTCTGCAGGTACAGACTGATGGATCCGTCAGCGTTTTTCTTGAGTGAATTGCGCTCGCTGAGGGTATAGCGGTTCAGCGGATTGGGCACAAAGAAGTACTCGTCGTCGTACATGGTCAGAGACCAGAATCCGTTGGCCGGTGGCAAATCCTTTTCGGATTTGAAATGGATCACGTAGTTGTGTTTGGAGGCATCCAGCGGGTTGCCATCGGCATCGGTCTGGCCAACGGGGTAGACCGCGTCCTTGGGGGCGTTAGCGGGGATACCAAACGCCGAGAGCCAGGCGCGGGCCATATAGTTGGTGCCGTAGTGACCGACCTTGAGGTTGACCAGCCAGCCGTTATTTATTTTTCCGGAGTCTTTGGTATAGGCGACGATCTGCTCCCAGGCGGTTTGGGGGGCCTGTTTAATGGCGGCGGCGACGGCGGGGTTGAGCTTGCCAAGATCGAAAGGCTTGCCCGGCTCCAGGCCGATTTTCTTCATCTTCGCGACCATCGGTGCGTCTTCGGCCGTGGGCGGGTTGTTTTGCATCAGCTCCGCCATCCAGCCGAAGTACTGCTCGGCGTTCAGTGCGTTGACCTGATCGCGTACCGCGGTCTTCATATCAATTGACGGATCCACTTTTCCCGCGGGAGGCACGTAGTTTTTGCCCCAGGCACTGAGAGGGTAGAGCTTGTACTGATCCTGCAGCGCCCATACTTTTTTATAGTCCTCCGGGGTTCCGGTGGAATAGGTGCGGGCGAGAATCCACACGGTGGCCGTGGGGGACTTCACCTCTTTTACACCGGCGGGTAATTTGCCGCTCCAACCGGGGCCGGTCAGGACATAGGTTTGCGCCTTCTGTCCGGTGGTGCGGGAACCGGGGTCGAAGACGACCGGCACCCAGGCGTCATAAAACTCCCACACGTAATAGCGATCGCCCATATCCGGCCAGCTCACAACCCAGGGCTCTTCGGAAAGGTCAACGAATGCGTTGGAGTACAGCGTGTCCGCATTGGGCGCGGTAACGTCGCGGAACTTGGCCGAGGGATACTCGCGCAGATTGGCAAACTGCCCCATGGGCGCATGCTTGGTACTGGGCTTGGCAACGTTGGTCATGACCTTGCGGGTCATTTCCACCGAGATCAGCGAATAGCCGTAGATATAGGTTTCCACGGCAATCTGTTTCGCCGCTTCCGGCGTCAGTTCCGCATGCGCGGATGTGCTGAATGCAGACAGGCTCACGGTGAGAGCCATCATGGCCCTGGTAAGCGTGCGCCAGGTTATCGAACGATTCATCGGGACTCCTTGGTCGTATGGATAAGCGGGGCGGAGGGGGGTGTACGAACGCGACCAGCGCGAGAAACACCGGGCAATTTGTCTGATACGTGATAGGAAGTTTAGACAGTTAATCCGGTATCGCGATGAATATTGCCTCGATCGAGGGGCTTCCTTCCGCACGGGAAATATCCCCGCTGGCCACTTCCGCATAGGCTTTGTACAGGTTGCTGATATTGCGCACGTATGCGACTGGCTCAGCGCCGTGCACAAAGCCATAGCGGGCCTTTTCGAAATAGCGGGGTTCGGAAAGTTTCAGCATGGCGACTTCGACATTATCGAACCATTGATCGGGATCCAGACCCAGCTTTTCCGCGAGTTGTCGTGCATCGAGAAGGTGACCGTATCCGGCATTATAGGACGCGAGGGTAAACCACAGCTTTTCATCTTCATCCAATGATTCGGGAAAGCGATCGTGGACCCAGCGGAGATATTTGACTCCGGCCTGGATTCCCCGCTCCGGGTCGAACAGTGGCGGATCGAAACCCATGTCCTCCGCGGTGCGCGGCATCACCTGCATCAGCCCCTGTGCCCCCGCGGGTGACACTGCGTTGGGATTGAAACTGCTCTCCTGCCACATTTGTGCCACGACCATTCGCCAGTCAAACCGGTATTCCGCGGCAGAGGCCTTGACAAGGTCGTCGTAGGGCGAGATATCCGCACCGGGTACGATACGTGCCTGCATACGCGGCAGATAGCGACTTTTGGGCTCCAGATAATGCTTTACCAGTTCGGAGTAGGCTTCGCTCTTGCGATAGTCGCGGATGAATGTGTTGATTTCCTGCAGCAGTTTTTGGTTTTCCGGCAGCACCATCCAACCTTTGGGCTTCGGATCGCTGGTCATCATACCCGCTATCAGATCCGGTCTCAGGGATGCCTCAATCTGCGCAGTGTGGGCATCCATGATGGTTGCATCGAGTTCGCCTTCCGCGACCTTGTTGATCAGGCACATGTAGGAGTCTTGCGGTGGTGCGAGTTCGACGTTCACCCCGAGCCCGGCCTTTTCCAGGGCGTGCGCACTGGCGCTGAAGGGTGAGAAGGCGCGCAGTATCAGTGTTCGCCCTTTGAGATCTTCGAGGTTGGTTATCGGAGGCTCTTTCCTGTTGCTGAGAATCTGCTCCGCCATTTCCGCGAACGGTGTGCTAAAGGCTACACCTTGTGCCTTGCGCTCCGGTGTCAACGTGGAAAAGGAACCGGCGAAATCCCCCCGGCCCTCCTTGAGCCACTCCACCAGACTGTGTTCGAAGGGGACAACAACCACCTGCAACTGCAACTTGTGTTTTTCTGCAAAGGCGACGGCGAGGTCGTAATCCCACCCCATCAGAACACCTTTCCATAAGAAGTATCCGGTCGGCCCGTTGTAAGTCAGCAGGCGAATAACGCCGGATTCCTTTATCTGCTTCCAGTCGGCGATACGCTTTTCGATGGGGTTGACCAGGGTACTGGTAAGGAAGTTGTCCAGGCGCTGTCCGAGTTCGGGGGAGTTATGCCGGTAAGCCCAGGCGATACTTTGCAGGTCGGAAACCTGGGCACCCAGGCGGACGTCGCTACGATACTCGGTGACACCCTTGGCAATATTGCTCGGCATAATGGTAACCGCGTTGCGCTCGCGATTTACCTGATCGATAAACTGGTCGACGCCTTCTGAAAAGGGTATTTCCTGCAGCGTGAGATTTGCGTCGGGGTGCGCCTTGATGATCTCTTTCGCTGTATCCACGAGAACCGTGCCTTTGATCACCATCAGCGTTACGTTGCGAAGATTTTCCACGTTGCTGATATCCGGTCCGTGGCGACCGGTAACCAGTAGCTGGTGGATTTTTTCCAGTGGGATAGTGAAGTTCACCTGCTCGCGCCGTTCCTCGGTGACGATGGCGCTGTCTACGGCAATATCGGCCTTGCCGCTTTGCAGCATCTCAATGATTTCCTGATCTGTCTGCGCTCGCATCCACACCGGTTTCAGTTTAAGTCGGCGGGCGAATTCCATGGCGCGCTCGTAGTGCCGCTGGGTGACGATCTCGGAGCGACGGAACTGCTCAAGAACATTTTCCTCAAGCACCGACACACTGACGAAACGGATAGTCCCCCGCTTTTTGAGTGCCGCGAGATCTCCGGTTTCCACATAGGCGCTGTTGTGGCCCTCCGCTGCCTTTTGTGCGGACAGATCTTCCGGATTTCCGCCGCACCCCGCTAATGTGACGATCAACAGTAATACGTACCATCGCCGTAGTAACCGTGTGAGGAACCGGATCTTAAGGAAGATTGCGCTCGGTATTGAAATTACAGGCGTCATTGGCGCTGGTCACGGCAGTCTATTCGGGAAACATCAAAATGAGATTGACGCGGAAGCCCCAGCCATGGGGGGCCAGATCGGTACTTTCCGCGTAGTAGCGCGGGCCCGCTCTCAGTTGAACGTGTTGGCTGCCGATTTTGAATACCTTGGCCGCGAGAAGGTTGAGTGGCACTGTCCACTCTTCCGTATCCCATTTATAGGTGGACTCGGACATGAAGATGATGCTCCAGGCCCGCGAGGTGGTGTAGGCCAAAAACGGCTGGATAAATCCCTGGTTGATATCCGGTCGGTGATCAGATCCGGCGAAAGACCATATTTGATTGGCCAGTGCACCGACGGTCCACGGGCCGTCCTGTAGCAGAGCGACCGCGGTGGGTCCTGCCCCCCATTTCCCGAACGTCAGTAAGTCTTCGGAGCCCGTCGGAATCAGTACCACAGGGCCAGCGCCCCAGCGCAACTTGGTCCCCGGTGATTTCTTTGGGGAAAAGAAAAATTGCTGCACGGTATCGGCGATTCCGTTTTGGACGCCACTGCCGGGTAGTACATCCTGCTGATGAACCACGGGCAGAATGGTTCTACTGTACAGGTTCCAGTGTTCGTTGATGGAAAACGGCAGGACGGGTTGAATATTGAGGACGAAGCGTTTGCCTTCTTCTCTGGGGCCGACGTTGTAATTCCAGTTAGCCTGCAGCGGCACGCTGTTGGGGGCGCCAACGGGATTGGCGAGCATTTTGGCGAGGAGTTCGTCATCCTGTGCACTGCACGGGATGGAAACCAGTGCCATCCATAACAGTAGGCAGAGTTTTGGGCGTCCCATGAGCCATCTCCGCAGTGAAACCTTCCGTGTCTATTGGTGAAAGTGTAGGCAGAAAGCCTGGGAATGTGCCGCCACGTACAGAATTGGAGTTGGCGGTCGACGATGGTGGTGTCCCGCGTGAGGGAAACCTGGAACGAAAAAAGCCCCGGGATAACCGGGGCAAGAGAGAGGATCGCGGTGACACTTCCGGTTACCGCGATTTCAATAGGACGCTTGTAAGATCTGCTGGCTTATCGCGCCACAACACTAAACCTGAAGCGGCGGACAAGTCCCAATGCCATCAGCAGTCCGAGCAGGATGGTGCCGGTGGAGCCACCTTTTTTCTTTTTCTTGTACTTACAGCTGCCGTCGTTCTCCGTAGCGTTGGTGTCGTAGTTGGTTGCATTCGAGTCGGTGCAGCCTAATACGGGCTCGGGCTCGGGCTCGGGCTCGGGCTCGGGCTCGGGCTCGGGCTCAGGCTCGGGCTCGGGCTCGGGCTCAGGCTCAGGCTCCGGCTCCGGCTCCGGGTAGATACAGCTACCATCGTTATGATTCGCACCAGAATCGTAATTGGTAGCTGCCGGATCGGTACAACCAGGTTCCTTGCCATCTGAAGTTACTGTTAGCTTGAAGGCGATACTGTGCTTGTCACTCGGCACCTGTTCATCGCGAACGGTAACGGTCACGTCCGTCTCGCCATACCAGTTGGCTTCCGGAGTGATGCTGATGGTAGAACCAGAGGTGTGGCCGGATACGGTTGCGGAGATGTGCTCGCCGCTCACCTCAATGATGTTCGGTGCCGCGTCCTTATCCAGATAGACCACCTGGATACCATCCAGCGTAGTGTTTTCCGCAACGGTCTGGTTGGCGATGCCAGCCAGGGTCAGGTTGCCCGGTACCACGATGATCTGGGCTACGGCTTCCTGGGCCATACCGTCGATATCGCTGACGAAGGCCAGCTCCAGATCCTGACCGGCGGCAGTTTCCGCTACACGCACCTGGAAATTCAGATCGAACTGAGTGGATTCCGGGCCCACATAGTCGTAGCAGATCACCAGATCTTTTTTCAGCTTGCTGTCCAGGTCGTTAAAAGCGAAGTTCTTGCCAATTTCCTGATCGAAGTAGAAGGGCAAGCCGTAGATATCCAGCGGACCATAGTTGCCGTGCAAGCCGACGGAGCCATCGCCACCTTCACCGGCAAAGTCCATATTGCCGTAAGCCATAATGACTTCGAACTCACTTTCACCATAACGGTAACCCTTGCTCAGGATCAGGTTGAAGTTATAGCGATCGGCCTTGTCTTCTGTTACCGCGAGCTCCCATGTCAGTGGATCCTGTGCAACCTTCTGGGTACGCGCGTTATTCCACTCGATAATAATGTCGTTGACATTATTATCCGGGTCGTAGGCGTAGCCCATCACCATGCCGGAGTTCATCGCCGGATTCCAGGGATCCGGATTCAGCGGTGTACCCAGCATGTCTGCCTGGACGTCAAACCAGGTCACGCTGTTGTCAACGCCTTTCCAGAAAACACCAATGAATGGTGAGTAGGGGTCGGAGTAGTAGGGGAATTCCCTGTGAATCCAGTGCTGATTGGGGTACCAGGAGTACTGATCCAGAGAGGCGTAGCCCTGCGGTGACACATACAGGTTGCCGTAGGCCTTGAACTCCTCGTTGTGGAACAGGTTCATTTCTCCATCTTCACCCCAGAAAGCGAACAGGGGAATGGCGAATTCCGGCTTTTGCGAGTCCATGGCGGTGCCGCCAAAGTCGGGAGACAGACCGAATCGCTCGGAAAGGCCGACGAACCCGCCCTCGCTGGCCACGATACCATTGCTGTATACCGGCGTGCGGCAAGCCTGGTCGGTTTCGCTGGTGGTGACCTTGTAATCGCGCTGCCAGTTTTCGGAGTTCTTCTGCACGCCGGCGACACTGATGAGGTCGCCGTCGACCATCAGGCCGTCGCGCATCAGTGGGTTGCTGACTCTCACCGAACCTTCCACAAGGGTCAGTCCTTTCGGCAACTGGCCAAGCAGTTCGATCTCGCGGTCGATGCCGGAATTGTTCTCCACCATATGCACGCTGACGTCGATCACGTCACCACCTTTTGCCTGCGTCTGGCTGGTAGTGAGGCTTAGATCGTTGACGCCACGGGTCAGTTTCACCGGTACGAAGCCGACACTCCCCGGCGCATTGGAGGTACCGATATCGAAGCCGGCGTAGGCTACATCGCCTTCCTCGAAGTCGCTCATGTTCCAGGTCAGATCCACACCCACCTTGTTGCCATTGGTGCTGGTGGGACCACTCACCTGCAGGCCGCCTGCGGTCGCCGGTACCAGGGCGGTGGCCAGCTTGTAGGTGTCCTTCAGCTCGAAGCCGTCGAGATCCTCGTAGTCGGTCGCGTTAATGCGGTGGTTGTCCACCACTACCCAGTAGCTACCGGCATCCGGGTTGCTGATACTGCAGTAGTTCATCTCGATTTCAGTGGAAGAGGCGCACAGCAGCTCGGTATCGAAGTCCGCTAGGCCGTCTGCGTTGCTATCGCGACCGATATAAACGGTCATCCAGCCGTGCAGCGGACCGCGATACTCGTGCCAGCCGGGGCTCTTCACGTTTTCCAGGACTTCCACTACGAAACGCGCCGTGTTCGCCGGAATCTCGTGCAGGCTCACGCGCGCGTGGCCGGGACTGTAGTCGTTGTCATCGCGTACCGGAATATGGTTGTTATCCTGGTTCAGCGTGATTTCCTCCACCGTCGCCTTGACCGGACCGAAACCGCGGTACTGGACGCTGTTCATCGCCGGCAGCGGCAGGTCCTTCACATGGTAGGCGCCGTTATTGCGGTGTACGTCTACATTCACCGCGCTGGGCAGGCCGCCGCGGTCGAAGTTGATGGACACCGGCCAGTGGGCCGCTGGAATATCGTCACTCTTCGGCGTGAAACGTACTTCGCTCCACAGCTCCATCTGGTCCAGCTCTTCCAGGCCGCCAATGACCGTGTTGCGTTCCCATTGAACGTCGGTGAGATCGGCACGGAAGATGATGGTCTGGCTCTGGCCGGCCTCCAGTTTGAAACTGGACGGGTAGGCCTCGATCCTGGCACCGCTGACCGCGACCTCGCCCTGACCGGTATTCCAGATGTCATAGGTCCAGTCGCCGTTGCTCACGGTCCACTCGCCGGCGCGGGTAGCGCGGACTGTACGGATCCAGGAGCAGTTCGTGCGGCAGTGGTTGTCGACCAGTTGCGGCAGGTTCAGCTGTTTCACGTCGCCGCCATTGTTCGGGTTGGCGTACTCGAAGTTGGCTGCCGTCTCGTCCATCACCAGACCGCTGTCCACGGCGGCCGCCACATCCACACGACCGCTGCCTGCGCGATAGGTGTGTGCCGGGCGGGTGGCGTCAGACCAGCTGCTGTACTTGTAGCTTACGGTCTGCGCGGCGGTCATCTGCAGCGCGGACTGTACTTCCGCTGCCGTCCAGTCCGGATGCGCCTGTTTGATCAGGGTCATCGCGCCTGCCACATGGGGGCTGGCCATGGAGGTACCGCTGATCATGGTCCAGTCTTTGGACTCCGCGGAATCCGGGTGGAAGGGGTGCTCGTCGGCGTAGGCCGCGAGGATATTCACACCGGGGGCGCTGATATGCGGCGCCAGGCTGCCGGTAAAGTGCTGAGCGGGACCGCGAGAGGAGAAGTCCGCCAGCAGATCGCCCTCTGCCGGATCGAGGGTGCGGTCGATAGTGGCCGCGGTGATGGTCAGGGTGTGATCACTGCCGCCATCGTTGATCCAGGCCAGCAGTTCCGCGCCTTTGTAGCTGCCGATATGCAGGCCCGGCAGCGGGAAGATATCGTCGATCAGCTTGGAATCTTCTTCGTCGCCGGCGTTGTAGAGAATAAAGCCGCCGGCGCCGCCCGCCTGTACATTGAAGGCCTTGGCCACGCGGGCGTTCTGGCCGCGCTTACAGATAACGATTTCGTTGCTTTCAAAGGTGCCGGCGGGAAACTCGTTCAGGCACAGTTCGTCGCCGTAATCGGCGGCGATGACCGGGGTGCCAACGATACCGGAAGCGGAGATACCGGCGACGTTATCCCATTCATCGGTGGGGTCGACATAGAAGTTCGGCGGGGTGGTGGCGCCGCCACTCAGGGCTATGCCATTTCCGGTAATGTTCATCTTGCGGTCGGAGGTGGTCGCGGCCACAACGGCGTACCAGGGCGCTGTGTGCGACAGGGTATAGAAGCCGGGACCGGCGTTGCCGGCAGAGGCCGCCACGGAGATACCCGCCTCGCGCGCAGACAGGAAGGCCAGTGCATCCGCGCTGTCCCAGGGGAGGTTGTCGCCACCGCCGATGGAGTAGTTGATTACGTCCACGCCGTCTTGAATCGCCTGGTCCACTGCCTTCAGCACCGCTTCGGTGGGGCAGCCGCCGTTGGGGATACAGACCTGATAGGAAATGATATTGGCGTGGGGGGCGACACCGGCTACCTGCTCGAATTCGAAGCCGCTGGGAATGCCGTCGCCGTCACCCAGAGAGCCACCGAGCAGCGGCACATTGTGCACGACGTTGCCCGCCGCAGTACTGGCGGTGTGGCTGCCGTGGCCGTTGTAGTCCTCGCCGCTGGGCGGGCGCACGCCGTTGTAACCGTCGGTGATGAGAGGCCAGCTCCACACACCGATCAGCTTGTCGTTACAGGTAGAGGCACCGGTGGCACAGTCGCCCACGTAGACACCTTCACCCCAGGGATTGGTGTGGTCGTAGCCGTCATCACCGATGTCGGCAAAAGATACGTGGTCGGTATTGATGCCGGTATCCAGGATACCCACGATCATGCCTTCGCCCTTCAGGTCCAAACCGGGATTGACCTTGGTCTCACCGTTCCAGATTTTGTCGGCGCCGATAAATTCCGGACCGCGATCCGTGTGCAGTTGCAACATGTCGGAGCGCTGTACGAAGGCCACGTTCGGTGACTCGGCAAGTTTCTTCGCCTGGGCCTGAGTCATTTTTATGGTGAAGCCATTGATGGCGTCGGTGAACTGCAGGCGCGGGTTGCGCTTGACACCGAGGCCGCGGGCTTCCTGCAGCACCGTCTGCTGCTTCTGTTGCAGGAAGTTTTTGTAGCCCTGCGCGCGATTCTGCTGAATCGTCTCCAGACCTCGCGGGCCGCGCGGCACCGCCAGGATACCCTGAGCCGCTTCGGTCCGCAGTGCGCTGAGCGATGTGGCCTCATAGCCTTTTACGCGACCATCGTAGGTGGCTACAGGCAGGTCGTTCAGACGCACGATATATACGTCTTCACCGCTGCGCTCCGGCTCATGGGCGAATTTGTTCGCAGCGGAGGCTGGACGGATCTGCTGGTTGACTCCGCCCGGTCGGCGTTGCTGAAGGGACGGCGTGGAACTTTCTTGAGTGGTTGCGGCAACAGGTTGCGTGTTTCGGACGATCTGTGACGCTTTGATCTGATGCAGCCCGGGCCCCGGATGAGTGTTGACGGATGCCGCCACGCCGCTGGTACACAGCGCGGAGGCGATCACCGTCGCGAGGGTTTTTATTTTCACGTTTCTTCTCCTTTGGAAGGAACTGTTATTGAAATGAACTGCGGCGCGGTGCCGCGAGAACTGCTTCCGTATAACAAAGTGGAGCCTGTGAAACTGTGCAAAATTGTGGCGGGCGAGCGCGGAGATGGCGCCAGTACTGGCGTTGCGAGTTGTACAAAATTGTACAAATCACCCGAAAGGGTCTTTTACGGGGGAAGGTGCTTCTATAGATTGCAGCAAATCACTAGTTATGGGCGTTCAACCGGGTAAAAGCCGTTGTCAGTAGTCAGGAAACTCTTGGATATGCACGCGTTTTTCGCGCGGACGGCCCAGACCCGGAGAGTGGCCAGTGCGTTTTTTTGGGTGATGGCTGTCACTGGAGCCGTATCGGCTGGTGCCGCTGAAACGGTAGACGGTTATGTGAAAACGGGTCACTGGGAACTGGCACTGGCCGTAGGCCGCGGTGTACTGCAAAGCCCGCTCAGTGACCGCGGAGATATTGATGTTCATGTGATGCCCGCCATCCGCTACTACGGCGAGCGTTTTTATCTGGAAGACACCAGTGTTGGCTTCAGCCTGTATGAAACACCCAACTTCGCGTTGGATATCGCCGGACGTCTGAATACCGATGGTCTGTTCTTTCCGGGCAGTGGCAGTGAGCTGACAGAAGGCCTTGCGCTGACGGGGAAGTTACTGGGTGTGGATGAGCCCGTGGAAACGGACATGGCACCCCCCAAGCGCCGCGTGTCCTATCTGGGCGGCTTTTCCGCGCGTTGGCTGGGCCCCCTGGACATCAGCCTGGGAATGTACCGGGATGTCACCGGAGTTCACGGCGGAGACGAAATACCGCTGGTGCTGGGGAAGCGTTTTTCAATCGGACGTTTTGGATTCGGTGTCGAGCTGGGTGCGACCTATCAAAACCGGAAACTCGTGGATTATTACTACGGTGCAGAGACCGGTGCAGACATGCTGGGTAACACGCGGGCAAATATTCTGCTGTATCGGGCTGGAGATGCCCTGAATACCCATGCGACGCTTGAAGCTAAATATTATCTCTCCACGTCTGTGAACCTGGTGCTGGCGGGACGGATGGACTGGCTGGACGACACCATCGTAGCAAGCCCATTTGTTGTTCAGCATAAGCCCATCGCCTTTTTTGCCGGTGTGCAATACAGCTTGAAGTGAGCCGCATATGACAGGCTACAGGTTGTTTGCGGTTGTTTTATTTTTTCTGGAAACCAGTTCGGTTGCCGCTGCACCGTCCGAGGAGGTGCCTATGAAGATTGAACGCTTCCAGGTTGCCCCGGGAAACTGTGTTGTCGACCGTGATTCGTCCTGCCGCATGCAATTTGTGTTTTCCTGGGAGCTGTTAGCCTCGGCGGAGGTCTGCATTTTTCGTGCGGGCGAAGAGCGCGCAATTTACTGTTCTCCGACTGAAAAAGCAGGTCGCGTTTCACTGGAATTGAGCGTGAGCGAAACGACCCGGTTTGATCTCGCTCTGAAGCAGGCCCCGGAAAAAATCGCTTCCAGCTCCATCAGGATTCTGGCGGTCGGTCGCCAGGTGCGGCTGAAACGACGGCATTTGTGGAGTTTTCTGTGATGCATGGAAAACGTATCCTGTTGATTGAAGACGATCAGCGCCTCGCGCGCTCCATCGTACATTTTCTGGAGCGGCAGCGTTTTGTTGTGCGTCACTTTTCCGATGGCGTCGGTATTTCGCAAACCCTGCGAACGGGATCGGTTGATCTTGTGCTGTGCGACGTCATGTTGCCCGGCAGAGATGGCTTCGACATTGCAGGGCAGATTCGTGAGGAATTTAACGGGCCATTTCTGTTTTTGACGGCACTGAGTGATGTGCGCAGTCAGCTGAAGGCGTTTGAAATCGGAGCGGATGATTTTATCGTAAAACCGGTGCATCCGGAGATTCTGCTGGCGAGAATTCAGGCCTGTCTTCGCCGGCGGTTGCCGTCGAGAGAAAAAATGACGTCCGTGCATATCGAGAATCTGCGCCTCGACAGAAATGAGCGTTGTGCCTGGGTGGACGATAATGTTATTCCGCTTTCGGCGGGTGAATTTGATCTTCTGTGGTTGCTCGGAACCCACTCCCAGCAGGCGCTCAGTCGCGAGTTTTTATTTATCAATTCTCTCGGCCGTCGATACGATGGGCTGGATAGAACCATCGACGGGCGCATAAGCCGGCTGCGCAAGAAAATGGAGCGCTTTTCGAGTCTTCCGCTTACGGTACGAACGGTGTGGGGGCAGGGCTATATGCTGGCGGCGAAGCAGTGAACCGGCTGTATATTCGCTATTTGCTGCTGGTGTTGCTGGGCTTGTCGGTGATGGTATGGCTGGCGGATCAGGTATACCTCAGTCGGCAGCAGCAGGCGCCCGCCCCTGAAACCCTGGCCTTGCACCAAATGCTGAACGCCTATTGCCAGCAGAATGTCTGCGCGCCGGAGCGCGCGCTGCACGGTGAGCGTATCCGTTTCCTGGCGCCGGACCAGCTGGCGCTGCCACCAGCGGAACGTCAGGCGTTGAATGCCGGGAATCCGGTGCGCGCAGAGAGCGATACCGGGGAATATGTTCTTTATCTGAAGGCGGGAGATCTGATTGCCCAGCTCGGTCCATTTCAGGATGACCTCTCAGAAACCCATCACTGGTACACACGGCTCTTTTATCTGTTTCTCGGGCTTTCTATCTTGTTCTGCCTGTGGCCGCTGATCAGAGATCTGCAGCAGCTCAAAGACGCCGCCGCGTGTTTTGCCAGGGATAGGAATCCCCGACACTTCAAGTTTCCGCACAGCAATTTCTTTACGCCGGTTTCCGATGCCATGGTGTGGATGGGGCAGCGTCTGGCCCGCGCCGTCGCCTTGCAGCAGGAGCTCTCCGCCACCCTGTCGCACGAACTGAGAACGCCGATCACGCGTCTGAAGTTCGCGGTGGAGTCGCTTCCCTCCAGCTGCGACCCGCTGTTGAAGCAGGAGTTTCAGGAGGACCTGGACGAACTGGAGGGGCTGGTGGAAGAGTATCTGACGTTTTCCCGTCAGGAACACGAGCGACCTTTGCTGGACTTTGAGCCCGTCAATTTACTGGAACTGGTTTCTCCCCGTCTCCAGCAACTCGCGAAGATCAGCGGCCGGCAGGCGGGGATAGAGATTTCGAGAATGGTCATTGCCATGGCGGATCGTCGCTCGCTGGTGCGAGTGTTCAACAACCTGATCGACAACGGCATCAAGTACTCGCTCACTCAGGTGCAGGCGCGCCTTTACCAGGACGGTGGGGAGGCGGTATTTGTGATTGAGGACGATGGGCCGGGGTTGGCCGGGCTCGGATTTGAAGACATTTTCTTGCCGTATGTCCGCGCGGATGGCGCTCAGGAGGTCTCCGGTTACGGCCTGGGACTCGCGATTGTGCGCAAGGTGGTGGGTTGGCATGAGGGAAGCATCGTCGCCGGTGCTTCGAGCGCACTGGGGGGCGCGAGATTTGAACTGCGTCTGCCGGCGCTTGGTACCGCCGTGCCGGACAGGCCGGGGGCAGGGCTCGGAGCGTGAGAAAAACGTGACCGAAATCGAAATTTCGGACTTTATTTTGTAACGGAATTACCGGCTATTGCCTTAAATGGTTCCGGGGTTTTGTTGATTAAGCAAATATTTGTTTTGCAATTTGGTTTTATTTGTTACTAATCGTCCTATCTGGTAAATCGCTTGTAGTAATACTACAATCGCCTCCGCTTGCTTGCTCGAGCCTGTTATTTGAGGACAGTTACAGCGCGTATGGTGCTGAAACTGGTCTGCTTTCCACTTGACTGGCCCCGCATGCACTTTCGAATTCAACGCTGAATTCATGTCGAGCTGGTTCAGGGACTCGCTCCAGAGTTTCCTTACCAGCGGTATTCAGGTCGCACAGTTCCACTGAACGTACCCCTGTGCTGAATCTCTGAGCAGCCAATGCTGCTTTTCCGCCATTATTGGCGGCGAATTGGCGAGTGGGTGTTCAGAGCGCGGGTAAACTCCCACGCTTGATGTACTGTTGCGCAGCAAAAATTCTGACCATAAAAAAACACCGACTCGACGTCGCACTTTCGCCGAGGAGCATTTGATGCACGAAGAAACCGACATTCAGGAAACGCAGGAATGGCTGGATGCGCTGCAGGCGGTGATCCGTCACAGCGGCAAGGAGCGCGCGGCGTTCCTGATCAAGCAGCTGTCTGATCGCGCCACCAATATTGGCGTTCAGCTGCCGGCGGCCATCACTACCCCGTACCGCAATACCATTCCGGTGCAGGCGGAAAAGCGCATGCCCGGCGACCTGTTCATGGAGCGCCGTATCCGCTCCCTGATCCGCTGGAATGCGCTGGCCATGGTGGTGCGCGCCAACTCCAACAGCGACAGCCTGGGCGGCCACATCGCGAGTTTCTCCTCCGCGGCCACCCTGTACGACGTTGCTTTCAACTACTTCTTCCGCGGCAATGAGGGCGAAGAGCGTGGCGACCTGATTTTCTTCCAGGGCCACAGCGCGCCGGGTATCTACGCCCGCTCCTATCTTGAAGGCCGTTTCGACGAAGACAAACTGGACAACTTCCGACGCGAAGTGAATGGCCAGGGGCTCTCTTCCTACCCGCACCCGTGGCTGATGCCGGATTACTGGCAGTTCCCCACCGTATCCATGGGCCTCGGCCCGATCCAGGCGATCTACCAGGCGCACATCATGCGCTACCTGTCTGCCCGCGGCCTGTCCCCGCGCGGTGATCGCAAGGTGTGGGCATTCCTCGGTGACGGCGAGTGTGACGAGCCGGAATCCCTCGGTGCTATCGCCCTGGCTGGCCGCGAGAACCTGGAAAACCTGGTGTTCGTGGTCAACTGTAACCTGCAGCGTCTGGATGGCCCGGTGCGCGGCAACGGCAAGATCGTGCAGGAGCTGGAAGGTGTATTCCGCGGCGCCGGCTGGAACGTGATCAAGGTGCTGTGGGGCCGTCTGTGGGACCCGTTGTTCGAGAAGGACGACAAGGGTCTGCTGCAAAAGGTTATGGACGAGACCGTCGATGGCGAGATGCAGAACTTCAAGGCCAACGGCGGCGCCTACACCCGCGAGCATTTCTTCGGCAAGTACCCCGAACTGCTGGAAATGGTCAAGGACATGTCCGACGAAGAGATCATGAAGCTGAACCGCGGTGGCCACGACCCCTACAAGGTGTACGCGGCCTACGCCGAAGCCATGGCCAGCAAGGGCAAGCCCACCGTGATCCTGGCGCAGACCGTAAAAGGCTATGGCCTGGGTGCTGCCGGTGAAGCGGCGATGGACACCCACAACGTGAAGAAGATGGACACCGAGGCGCTGAAGCGCTTCCGCGACCGCTTCGCGATTCCGCTGACCGACAAGGAGATCGAAGAGGTCCCCTACTACCGTCCGTCTCCCGATAGCCCGGAAATGAAGTACATGGCCGAGCGTCGCAAAGCGCTGGGTGGGCCGGTGCCGTCCCGCAGCACGGAAGTGGCGAAGCTGAAGATTCCGGAACTGGATGCGTTCAGTGCCGTCACCAAAGGCTCCGGCGACCGCGAGATCTCCACCACCATGGCGTTCGTGCGTCTGCTGTCGGTGCTGGTAAAAGACAAGAATATGGGGCAGAACGTGGCGCCGATCGTGCCGGACGAAGCCCGTACCTTCGGTATGGAAGGTCTGTTCCGTCAGCTGGGTATCTACTCTTCCCAGGGCCAGAAATACACGCCGGTCGACCACGGCCAGATTATGTATTACAAGGAAGACAAGAAAGGCCAGGTGCTGGAAGAGGGCATCAACGAAGCCGGTGCCATGTCCGCGTGGATGGCTTTGGCGACCGCCTACAGCAACCACGGCGTGCCGATGGTGCCGTTCTACATCTACTACTCCATGTTCGGTTTCCAGCGCATTGGTGACCTGGCGTGGGCCGCGGGTGACATGCAGGCGCGCGGCTTCCTCGTGGGCGCCACCGCCGGCCGTACCACCCTGAACGGCGAAGGTCTGCAGCACCAGGACGGCCACAGCCTCGTGCTGTCCGGCACCATCCCGAACTGTAAGAGCTACGACCCGGCCTACGGCTACGACCTGGCGGTAATCGTCCGTCACGGCCTGAAGGAGATGTACGAAGAGCAGAAGAACCTCTTCTACTACGTCACCATCGAAAACGAAAACTACCTGCAGCCGGAAATGCCGCAGGGCGTGGAAGAGGGCATCATCCGCGGTATCTACAAGCTGGAAGCCAACTCCCGCAAGGCCGGTAAAGGCAAGGCGGCGAAAAAGCATGTTCAGCTGGTGGGCGCCGGTTCCATCCTGCGCGAAGTACTGGCTGCCGCGGATATCCTCGCCGACCAGTTCGGTGTGACCTCCGACGTATGGAACCTGACCTCTGCCAACGAAGCTTCCCGTGAGGCTCAGGACGTGGCGCGCTGGAACATGCTGCACCCGACCGAGAGCCCGCGCAAAGCGTGGGTTAGCGAACAGTTCGAAGGCAACGAGACTCCGGTGATCATCTCCACCGACTACATCCGCGCCTATGTGGAACCACTGCGCGAGTTTATCGACGGCGATGTGATTGCGCTCGGCACCGACGGCTTCGGCCGCTCCGACAGCCGCGAGCAGCTGCGCCGCTTCTTCGAAGTGGACCGCAACTATGTGACCATTGCTGCGCTGACCGGCCTGGCCAAGCAGGGTGTGATCGATGCCAGTGAAGTGGCCGCGGCCATCAAGAAGCTGAACATCGACGCGGAAAAAGTTAACCCGCGCCTGGTTTAACACCCGCTGAGTAAGGAGTAGAGACATGGCAAAACAAGTCATAAAAGTGCCCGATCTCGGCGGTGCCGATAAGGTCGATGTCATTGAAATCGCCGTCGCCGTGGGTGACACGGTGGCGGAAGAGGATGCGCTGATTGTCGTCGAAGGCGACAAGGCCTCCATGGACGTGCCCGCGCCGCTGGCCGGCAAGATCCTGAGCATCTCCGTCAAGGTGGGCGACAAGATCTCCGAAGGCGATGTGATCGGCGAGATCGAAGTCGCCGGCGACGCATCGGAAGAAAAAGCGGAAGAAGCGGCCCCGGTTGCCGAGTCTGCGCCGGCTCCGGCCGCAGCGCCCGCTCCGGCGCCGGCACCCGCAGCGGCGCCCGCGGGGGTCGCCAAAGAGATGGATATCGTGATTCCGGATCTCGGCGGTGCCGATTCCGTGGACGTGATCGAACTCTCCGTGGCCGCCGGCGACGAAGTGGGTGAGGGCGATTCCCTGATCGTGGTGGAGGGCGACAAGGCCTCCATGGATGTTCCCTCTCCGGCTGCGGGCGTCATTGTGTCCCTGTCTGTGAAGGTGGGTGACAAGGTATCCACCGGTGACGTGATCGGCGTGATGAAGGCCCAGGCGGCAGGCGCTGTCGAAGCACCGGCTGCCTCCGCTCCGGCTGCAGCTCCGGCCCCGGCACCAGTGGCGTCACAGGAGCCATCCGCGCTCTCACAAGAACCACCGGCCGCTCCCCAGAAAGATCATCACCTGGAGCGCGATCACTCCCCCTCCGCGGAGGTCTACGCCGGTCCCGCTGTGCGCAAACTCGCGCGTGAGTTGGGTGTTACCCTGAACAAGGTCAAGCCCACCGGCCCGCGCAACCGCGTGACCAAAGACGACCTGAACGCCTACATCAAAGAGCAGGTGAAGAAGGCCGAGAGCGGTGCGGCCAGCGGTGTTGGCGGCAGCATCGGCATTGCGCCGATGCCGGAGATCGACTTCAGCCAGTTCGGCCCGGTGCGCACCGAACCCATGAGCAAGATTCACAAGCTCACCGCGGCCAACATGGTCCGCAACTGGCTGAACGTGCCCCACGTCACCCAGTTCGACGATGCGGATATCACCGAGCTGGAAGAATTCCGCAAGTCCATGAAAGCGGAAGCGGAAAAGCGCGGCGTGAAACTGACACCGGTGCCCTTCCTGCTGAAAGCGGCGGCAGCTGCACTGCGCGAAGTACCGAGCTTCAACGTATCCCTGCACAACGATGGCGAGCACATCGTACACAAGGATTATGTACACATCGGTATGGCGGTGGACACGCCGAAAGGCCTGATGGTCCCGGTGATCCGCGACGTGGACAAGAAGGGTCTGTACGAGCTGGCGGAAGAGGCCACCACCATGGCGCTGGCCGCGCGCGATGGCAAGCTGAAACCCCGTGATATGCAGGGTGCCTGCTTCACCATTTCCAGCCTTGGTGCCATCGGCGGCACCGGTTTTACCCCGATCGTGAATGCGCCGGAAGTGGGTATCCTCGGTGTGTCCAAACTGGCGGTGCGCCCGGAGTGGAACGGCAAGGAATTCGTGCCGCGGCAGATGCTGCCGCTGGCGCTGTCCTACGATCACCGCGCGGTGAACGGTGGCGACGCCGGTCGCTTCCTGACCTACCTGGCCGCGGTGCTTGGCGACGTGCGTAAACTATTGCTCTAGTTTCGCGATTATCGCAGCCCATAAAAAAACGCCGAGGGGTTAACCCCTCGGCGTTTTTTTATGGGCGTTTTTTGTGTCAGGGATGTTGAAAATTTCGCCACCCAATGGCATCCACTAAAAAACCAGGGATCAAAGGGGCACAGTCGGGGGCAAAAAATCAATGACACTGCCCCCATGGATTTTGATTGCTGATCCCTTTGATTCCCAAAGTGCGCGCCACGGTGCCCAAGGCCATAGAGCCATTCGGTCTGGACGCGGCGCTGTATCTGTTCGGCTTCAACAACGACCAGGTCAGTGAATCACTGGTTGGCCACACAGCTGCCGCGCATCTGGCTGGTGGGGCAAACATCCGGGCAAATATCCTCATCAATAAAGCCATCGCAGTCATCGTCGCGGTTGTTGCAGATGTCGTCGCGCAGCGGATTGACCTTGGGATTGGCGTCGTCGCAATCCGGGTAGGTGTCGGCGAATTTCAGTTGTCCTGAGTCCGTCGTGTTGAAACACATCATATCGATATGTCCGTCGGCGTCCGCATCGCGCAGGCCGGCGGTGGATATATCGCAGTCTTCATCCAGACCGCGATCGTCGCACACCTCGATGGCACCGGGGTAGCGCCTGGGATTGTAGTCGTCACAGTCATTGCCGCCACATTCGATGGCCATGCTGCCATCGCCATCCCGATCATTGTCGCCTTTGGCGCAGTCGTAGTTCGGGCGCCGGGGTTCAAATTTGGCTGGTGTAAGTGGGCGCAGGCGGGGATTGGATTTGATCTGCTCCGCCAGTAACAAATTGGCATTGGCGGGCCGCGGCTGCTTTTGAATCGACGGTTGATTCTGTATAGGTAGCTGGGCAGGGGAAAGCTGGATATTTTTCAGAGTTACCGCAGCTTTCGGTTTGACGGCAACAACCTTTTGCGTGGATTTCTCTTCCGGCTTTTCCGTTTTTAACACGGGCGTGATCGGCAGGTTGGAAATTTGGGTATGCGCCACGGATTTTGTCGTGGTTTCGGTTTTCGCCGGCTCCGCGGCGGTGAGTTGACTGCTGATTAGCGCACTGGTCACAAGGATCAGTACTTTGGACGGGGCGGACAGTGACATGGCGATTTCCTCTGGATTGTTGTTATTGGACTAGGCCGGTAAATCGACAAACCTCTCCAGCGCGAAGAGGTTGCGGCAGTCTGCGCAACGCCCGCTTAACGAATGCTGAATGCGCGACGTTAGATTATCAGCTTGCCGGCGATCGGAAAGGGGGGCGCCCGCGTTTTATCTCGCCCCGGGAACCGGTGTGACGCACCAGCAAATCGTATGCTACCGGCACTGTGAAAACCGTGAACAGGGTCGCCGCCAGCACCCCGGAGTGAATGGGGTCGAACTCATCCGTGGTCCATTGATCCTGCTTGCCAGTTGTCGCGGAAATCCTGTCGACGTTGATTCCCGCGCATTTAATTCTGGTTAAAAGCTGTACAGCGTCGTCGAACACGTCCCGAGTACTAAACTGTAGGTACGGCAATCGTGGATCGGAAGAGGATGTTCCGAACCTGCTGATGTGATGGAAAGCGAATCGCGAGGTAGTCGTCATGAATCGCGCAGGGATCGCAGTGGTGGCAATGGGTGCCACGCTGTGCTTACAAGGCTGTATATTTGTCCCCTTTGATAACGAACACAGTTACGACCCGTTTTTTTTCAATCCGGACGACAAGAGTCAAACCGCGGATTTTGTGGAAGTGGGCAATTATCTGCCAAATACTTCTGCGCCACCGGCGGCCAGTCGTCAGTGTTCTACCGAGGTTGAGCACACCAAAGTAGGCTCCGCCTGCTGGTTCTTCCCGGTGATGCGGGTTTACTGATTTCCGGGCATAACCGGATTTTTTCGGCGCGGCCTCCCATTGTGGGAGGCCGCAGAATCAGGGCTTTTGTCAGGAGGCTACATGCGCGCACGAGTAATGATTCTTCCGCTGTTGGCGGCGGCCACACTTTCCACTTCGTTACTCACCGGCTGCGGAACCAGTAGTGTGCGTGATCAGGTGGTCTACCCTAACAGTGCGCCTATTCCCCGCGCGCCGGCGCACGCGCAACAGAAAACCAATTACAGCGGTTGCCCCGGTGATGCCGAGGAGCTGGCGCCGGGTTCCATCTGCCCGGCTACGGCCCAGTGCTATGAAATTTCCGGCGGACGCCGCTGTATCGTGTACGAGAAGTAAGCCCGCGAATTGATGGGATTGGGGGCGGGAAGCCCCAATATATGCACAGAGGATGTGAAATGAAATTGCGCCTGATTGCCCCGTTTGTCGCGGCTTTTTTTGTCGGTTGTGCCGGTACTGCCAGCAACATTGACAATGTGAAAAGCCTCGACGGTTTCTGGTGCGACCTGACCGGCTCTCCCGCAACCTATTACCAGGGGCGCCTGCCCGAAAATCTGACACCGCTGTATCCCCGCAACTGCTTTGCTGGCGACACCCAGATCCCGACATCGAGTACTTGCCTCACCGGCGACAACGTCTGTTATCAGCTGGATACCGGCAACTGGTGTACCGCCGGTATCGCGCCCCAGTGCCCTGCGGGGAGTGCACCGCTGACCATGGACGCTCCCTGTCCGGAAGAGGGGCGCTGTTGGATTTACGGCGAAGGCCTGCGCTGCTATTCGTCAGGTGTGTGACCTGTCGTCATTGCCCGGGTAACCCGGCACCGACCTGAAGCCCTCTGTCCGCGTCCCGCCGCGGTATTTCCTCTGTCCGCGGTTTGCGCCGCCCTGCGAGTGTACGCAGGGCTACGTAGAACACCGGTGTCAGCAGCAGACCGAACAGCGTTACGCCGATCATGCCGGTAAACACGGTGATCCCCATGGCGTTGCGAACCTCGGCGCCGGCGCCGCTGGCCAGTACCAGTGGCACAACGCCAGCAATAAAGGCGACCGAGGTCATGATGATCGGCCTCAGGCGCAGGCGACAGGCCTCCAGTGCGGCGCGTACCGGGTCCAAACCTTTCTCCAGTTCCAGCTCGCGGGCGAACTCGACGATCAGAATGGCGTTTTTACAAGCCAGCCCCATCAATACCACCAGACCCACCTGTACGAACACGTTGTTGTCGCCGCCGGTCAGCCAGACGCCGAAGAGCGCCGCCAACAGACACATGGGCACAATCAAGATCACCGCCAGCGGCATTACCCAGCTCTCGTAGAGGGCGGCCAGCACCAGAAACACCAGTAGCAGTGCCAGCGGGAACACCAGCATGGAGGCGTTGCTGCGGTTGACCTGTTCGAAACTCAGGTCCGTCCACTCAATCGTCATACCCGCCGGTAGCGCCTGCTTCGCCACGCGCTCCACGGTCGCCAGCGCCTCGCTGGATGACAGCATCGCCGGGTTGGACTGGCCGAGCAGGTCCGCGGCGGGATAGCCGTTGTAACGGATCACCGGGTCGGGGCCGTAGCTCTGCTTCAGCTGCACCATGGTGTTGATTGGTACCATCTCGCCGCGACTGTTGCGGGTGTAGAGATGATCGATATCCGTAATCTCGTTGCGGAACGGTGCATCCGCCTGGGCCATGACCCTGTAGGTGCGGCCGAACAGATTGAAATCGTTGATATACAGCGAGCCGAAATACAGCTGCAGGGTGCCGAACAGATCGTCCAGGCGCACTCCTTGAGCCTTGGCCTGCAGGCGGTCCACCTCCGCATCCAGTTGCGGCACGTTGGCCTGATAGGAGCTGAATGGATAGCTGAGGCCCGGCGCCTGGCTCAGTACACCGGCGAGCCCGTTGGTGGCTGTTTGCAGTGCACCATAGCCGGCACCGGTGCGGTCCTGGACATACAGTGAATAGCCGGAGCCGGCACCGAGGCCGAAGATCGGCGGCGGCATAAAGCTGACTGCAAATCCCTCTTTGATACCGGCCAGCTTGGCATTCAGTTCAGCGGCAATTTCGCCGGCGCTGCGATCGCGCTCGCTGAAATCGTCGAAGAGCACGAATACCGTACCCACGTTCGGGGTATTGGTGCGCTGCAGAGCATTGAAGCCGACAAAGGCCGCGGCGTGGGATACGCCCTCGGTTTCCAGTGCCAGCTCACTCACGCGGCGCGCGACGGCTTCGGTTCTGTCCAGCGAGGCGCCCTCCGGCAGGCGGATACTGCCCACCAGGTAGGTCTTGTCCTGGGTGGGGATAAAGCCGCCCGGAACCTGGTTGAACATGAACACGGTACCGGCCAGTAGCGCCGCATAGACGGCGAATACCAGGCCGCGCCGATTCAGACTGCGACCAACAAATCCCTGATAGTGTTTGGAGCTTCGATTGAAGAAGCGGTTGAACGGGCGGAAAATCCAGCCGAACAGGCGATCGATAATCCGCGCCGGCAGATCCGGCGCCGCGCTGTGGGGCTTCAACAGCGTAGCGGACAGCGCCGGTGACAGGGTCAGCGAATTGACGGCGGAAATTACCGTGGCGATCGCAATGGTCATCGCAAACTGGCGGTAGAACTGTCCGGTGATACCGTCGAGGAAGGCCATGGGCACGAACACCGCGCAGAGTACAAGGCTGATGGCGACGATCGGGCCGCTCACTTCACGCATGGCCTGGTGGGCGGCAGCCAGCGGGCTCAATCCCTCCTCGATATTGCGCTCCACGTTCTCCACCACCACGATCGCATCGTCCACCACGATACCGATCGCCAGCACCATGCCGAACAGGGTCAGTGTATTGATGGAAAAACCCAGCAGGTGCAGTACCGCGAAGGTACCAATAATTGAGACTGGTACCGCCAGCAGGGGAATCAGGGATGCGCGCCAGGTCTGCAGGAACAGGATCACCACCAGCACCACCAGCAGTACCGCTTCCAGCAGGGTTTTTATCACCGCCTTAATGGAGGTGCTGACAAACACCGTTGGGTCATAGGCGATCTCCCATTCCAATCCTTCGGGAAACTGATCATCCAGCTCGGCCATTTTTTCCCGAATCGCCTGCGAGACTTCCAGGGAATTGGAACCGGGCGCCTGGAAGATTGGCAGGGCGACGGCCTGGCGTCCGTTCAGCAGCGCGCGCAGCGTATCCTCGGAGGCGGCCAGTTCGATACGCGCGACATCGCGCAGACGGGTAATCTCTCCATCGCGACCGGTGTTCAACACCACATCGCCGAACTCCTCGACACTGGCCAGGCGGCCTTTGGCGTTGATGGAAATCAGGAAATCGTTTTCGTCCGGCATCGGCTGGGCGCCGATCTGACCGGCGGACACCTGTACATTCTGTTCGCGCACGGCGCTGACGATATCGGCGGCGGTGATACCGAGGGCGGCGGCCTTCTGTGGGTCGACCCACAGGCGCATAGCGTAGTCGCCGGCACCAAACAGCCCCGCCTGGCCGACACCGGGAATACGCGCGAGCTCATCGCGAATATGCAGCACCGCGTAGTTGCGGATATAGGTTGCGTCGAAGCGATCGTCCGGTGATATCAGATGCACCGCCATCATCAGGTTGGGCGATTGTTTCTGGGTGGTGACGCCCTGGCGGCGCACATCCTCCGGCAAACGCGGTAGCGCCTGGGAAACCCGGTTTTGCACCTGAACCTGAGCCTGATCGGGATCTGTTCCCAGCTTGAAAGTGACGGTCAGTGACAGCGTGCCATCGCTGCCGGCGACGGATTTCATGTAGATCATGTCCTCCACGCCGTTGATGGCCTCTTCCAGCGGGGTGGCGACGGTTTCAGAGATGGTCTTGGGATTGGCGCCCGGGTAGCGCGCCGTCACCGCGACACTCGGTGGCACTACATCGGGATATTCACTTACCGGCAGCACCGGAATGCTGATCAGCCCGACGACGAAAATGATGATCGACAGCACCGAGGCAAAGATGGGTCTGTCGACAAAAAAGCGGGAAAAATTCATACGCTGCTATCCCATGTGCGATGTTGGTGACCGCACCAGAAACTCAAACTTGAAAAAATACCTGACTGGGCTTTGGGTGGGTGTTGCGAAGTCTGTTCAGCGCCCGGCGAGTTGTGGTGAGGATTCCTCAATACGCTTTTGCGCGGGTTGTGGCAGTACCGGCATTCCGGGGAACAGGATTTTTTGCAGGCCGTTGACCACTACCTGTTCTCCGGGTTCGAGGCCTTTGCGGATCAGCACCCGTTCTCCCTGTTGCGGGCCGGTTTCCACATCGCGACGCTCGGTGATGTTCTGGGCGTTTACCACATACACATAGCGCCGGTCCTGATCTGTGAGCACCGCCTTGCGGCTGAGCAGCAGCGCGTTGTCGAGCTGTGCGGTTGGCATCTGCACTCGCGCGAACTGCCCGGGCTTTAAGTGTCCCAGTGGGTTGTCGACGACCGCGCGGAACTGAATGGTGCCGGTGTGGCTGTTCAGGCGGTTGTCGATAAAGTCGAGTTTTCCTGTGTGGGGAAAGCCGTCCTCGCCAGCCAGCCCGACCAGTACCTGCGGGCGCTGCTCGGGCGTGAAGAACGCTCGGTTGCCGGCGAAACTGTTCTGATCACTTTCGAAATAGACATACATCGGATCGACGGAAACCAGTGTTGTGAGCAGTGTCTGGTCGGCGCTGGCCAGATTGCCGCGGGTGATCTCGGCACGGCCCACGCGACCGTCAATGGGGGATTTAACTTGCGTGAATTGCAGGTCGAGGCGTGCACTCTCCAGCGCTGCTTGTGCCGCACTGACCGCAGCGCGGTCCGAATCCAGTGCCGCCTGCCGCTGGTCGTGCTCCTCGCGGGAAATGGCGCGGCTCGTCAACAGTTGCCGGGCGCGTTGCGCGCGGCTTTCACTGAGTGCCAGCTGGCTCTGCGCGCGAGCCAGTTCCGCCTGCGCCGCCCGCTCGCGGGCCCGGTAGGGGCGGGGATCTATCTCGAATAACAGATCCCCGCGCTTCACCAGCTCACCCTCGGTAAACGCGACCTTGTCGATGTAGCCGCTCACCCGCGCGCGCAGCTCTACGGTCTCGGGCGCGGCAACCCGTCCGGTAAAGTCGCCCCACAGGGTTGCCGGCGCGGTGCTGACTTCCACAACTTCCACCGGTGTGGGCGGCGGTCTCTGGCCCTCAGTATCACCGGCATTGCAGCCTGCGAGAATCAGGGTTGCCAGGCCTATCAGGAAATTTCTTGTCATTGGGTGCTTACTCCTCTGCTCGGGCGAGGAAACCTCGGCCCATCGGGGACGTACCCTAGCCGAGCACTACCCGAGGGCGGTATTCGGTTACTGTATTCTGCTTGCCTGATTCTACGGAGCACGAGCGTAGGACCATTCGGGTGGAGCACGGCTTCGGGCCGACTCTACATCGGTCTGTCATTTTCCTGTAGCTTTTGTTTGCGCTGTACCGTTCCGCTCTTGAGGTTTTGTATAAGCCGATTGCATATTACTGCCCAGTACTTGCCCAATTCTGCAAAGTTCTAAGTGGCTTGCCCAAAACTCCGTATACTGGCCGACCGTTGAGCCGGTATCTGGAGGGCGCATGTCGCAAGATCAACACAGCAGTGATATTTCGCGGGACCTGGAATCCGCGCGCAGCAAGCTCGCGCGCACTGTTTTGCGTTGGGCGCCAGCGGAAGGGCTGCGGGAATCTCCCCTGAGCGGGGTCGGCCTGATCCGTTCAGACGTGGCCACCGCCAGTTGTGTTTCCGGCGTATATGAGCCCTCGCTCGGCTTTATTGTGCAGGGCGAGAAAGTCTTACAGTTGGGTGACCGGGAAATTTCTTATGGTCCGTTGAGCTATCTGGCCTCCTCGGTACACCTGCCGGTACAGGCCCGAGTGGTGAACGCCTCGCCGGAACAGCCGTATCTCGCCATTAAACTGGTGGTGGATCCGCAGGAAGTGACCGATCTGGTCCTGGAACAGGGCGGGCAGGCGCCGTCCGCGGACATGGATCCCCCCTGCCGGGAAGTGAATTGTGGTCTCTGTGTGGCGCGTATGGACATGGGCCTGCTGAGTGCAGTGAGCCGTCTCGTCGAACTGCTCGACAGCCCGGCGGATGTGCCGGTACTGGCGCCGTTGGTGCGCAAGGAAATTCTCTACCGGGTGCTGATGGGGGAAATGGGGGCGCGTATCCGCAAATTTGCCGTGGCTGACAGCCAGGCGAACCGTATTTCCCAGGTCATTGCCCTGCTCAAGGATCGCTTTGCGGAACCGCTGCGGATTAGCGAGCTGGCAGATCGGGCCAATATGAGTGAGTCGTCCCTGTATCACAGCTTTAAACAGGTTACGCGGATGTCGCCGCTGCAGTTCCAAAAGAAACTGCGTCTGCATGAAGCGCGCCGCCTGATGCTGAGTGAAGGCCTGGAAGCCGCTTCTGCCAGCTACCGCGTCGGTTACGAGAGCCCCTCGCACTTCAGCCGCGAGTACAGTCGTATGTTTGGCGCACCGCCGCGTGCGGATGTGAATAAATTGCGCGGTGAGCAGCGCATTCCGGCGTGAAGTTCTGGCAGGTTGCCGAAAAGCTCATCGAGCTTAGTGTTTACAGGCCTAATGCGCGGCGTTTGTTCCAGGGCGCCGTGAGGCTATTCGTGTGGGTTGTTTTTTTCCGGCCACGGCAACCACAGGCTAACCTGCAAACCGCCGTCTGCGCGGTTGTGCAGATGGATTTGCCCGTTGTGCGCGTCGATGATTTCCCGGCACAGCGCCAGACCAAGGCCGACCCCCTGGGGCTTGGTGGAGTAAAACGGCAACAGCGCCTGTTGCAGCACCTTATCGCTCATGCCCGTGCCGCGGTCTCTGACGGTCAGCAACTGACCGTGCGCATCCGTTTCCACTTGCAGAGAAATGTCTTCTACCGCGCTGCCGGATTCGGCGGCATTCTTGAGCAGATTCAACAGCGCCTGCTCCAGCTGCGCCGGGTCGAAATAGCCGGGGCGCGAGGGTAAGCCCCCGTGGATTTGAAATGGATGTAGAGGCTGCAATCTGGCGACCAGCCCGGACCAGGACACCTCTTCACACACCGGTGGCGGCAGTTTGGCGAAGCGGGCGTACCCCTGGGTAAACTCGGTCAGGTGCCGGCAGCGCTCGGCGATTACATCAAACACACCGGCCAGTTGTTGCGAATGCAATTTTTCCGAGAGCAGCTTGCCGCTGTGGGCCATGGATGAAATAGGGGCGAGAGAGTTGTTCAGTTCATGGCTGATCAGGCGGATCACTTTTTTCCACACCTGAACTTCGGCGCGGGTAAGTTCGCGGGTCATCTCCCGCAGCAGTATCAGGCGGTGCTTCTGCGAGTTCAGTACGAAGGTGCTGTTGCTGATATGCAGGGTGTGGTTGGTGTCGTTGTCCAGGTAGCTGGTCAGGCCTTCCTTGTGCTGCTCGATGGCCTTGGCCAGTTCAGGGGGGCAGAGGGGCAGGATCTGTTCCAGTCGGTGTCCCTGTAGCGGCTTGCCGCCGTGCAGAAGGTGTCTTGCACTGGTGTTGGCGTAAATGATGTGTTCGCTCTGGTCGATCAGCAGCAGAGCCAGGGGCGAACTCTGGATGACCGTGTCCAGCAGCAGTTCCCGCTGATGAATGTGGGCGCGCTCGCGCCGCAGAATTTCCCCGACTTCGTTGTACAGGTCCGCCAGTTCCCCGAGCTGGTCGCGGCGTTCCAGTGCCAGTGAAATAGAAAAATCTCCATCGCGGAAATTCAGCAGGCCACCCTGCAGGCTGTTCAGGGCGCGACCCAGCGAGCGTGTCAGCGGCCGTAACAAAATCCACACAAGTATTACGGCCAGCAGTAATCCGGCGCTCCACGCGAGCTTGCTGTCGACACCCTGCGCCTGCAGCGCAAACGGTATGCCGGTACCCAGGGCGACCGCGAGCAGTGCGCAGGCGAAAATCTTGCCTTCAATGGAGGGGCGGAACATCAATAGGGAATCCCGTATTTGTCGAGCCGGCGGTACAGTGCCTGGCGGCTGAGGCCGAGTTCGCGCGCGGCCTGGGCGATGATGCCGTTGCAGTTGGCCAGGGTCTGTTCCAGCAGTTCGCGGCTCGGTTCGAAACTGTGTTCCGGCATTTTCAGCTGGGTGTCTTCCGGCAGTGCGAGGGTGGCTTCTTCGATGGTGTCATCGCGCGTCAGTACCGCGGCCCGTTGCATGACATTCTGCAGCTCGCGCACATTGCCGGGCCAGCTGTAGCGCATCAGGCGCTGTTGGGCCTGAGGTGCCAGCTGTTTGCCGGTTCGGGCGAGGAAGGCGCGGGCCAGGGGCAGAATGTCTTCCGGTCTGTCGGCGAGCGGCGGCAGTTTCAGTTCGATCACGTTCAGGCGGTAGAACAGGTCCTGGCGGAAGCTGCCCTCATTGATCATCTGCGGCAGGTCGCTGTTGGTGGCGCTGATCACACGCACGCGCACTTTGCGGGTCTGGCTGCTGCCGAGGCGCTGGAATTCGCCGGTCTGCAGTACGCGCAACAGTTTGACCTGGCCGCTGGCGGAGAGCTCACCAATTTCATCGAGAAACAGGGTGCCGCCGTCGGCGGCTTCAAAACGGCCTACGCGGGCCTTGTTGCCGGCGCCGGTGTAGGCACCGGCTTCGGCGCCGAACAGTTCGGCTTCCATCAATTCTTCCGGCAGTGCACCCACGTTGACCTTGATGTAGGGGCCGGCTTTTACGCTGGAGTTGGCCTGTACGATATCGGCAATTTTTTCTTTGCCGGCGCCGTTGGGACCGGTAATCAGAATCGGCACATCGGAGTGGGCGACCTGGGTGGCCATTTCCAGCAGGCTCTGCACGCTGTGGCTGCGGTAAACAATATCCTGCAAATCGTACTGTTGCTGCAGTTGTTCCCGGGCCTGCTGGGCGCGTCGCTGGGTTTGGCGTTGTTGCTGTTGCAGTTCGTGCAGTTCCAGAAGATTTTTGATGGTGGCGATGAGTTTGTGGTCGTCCCAGGGTTTGCCCACGTAATCCGCAGCGCCGGCTTTGACCAGTTCCACGGCCATTTCCAGTTGGGTCCAGGCGGTGAGCAGGATGACGGGAATGTCCGGTTGCAATTCGCGCAGGGCGAAAAACAGCGCGCGGCCCTCCTCGCCGGAGGTGGTGTCGGCGGTGAAGTTCATGTCCTGGATGACGAGGCCGATGTCCGGATTTTCCCGCAGAAGCTGCAGGCCCGCCTGGGGGGTGATGGCGGAGAGTGTCTGGATATCATGGAGGGACAACAACAGGGAGAGGGCGGTGATAATGCCGGTGTTGTCGTCGATGATTAGGACCTTGTCCAATTAACTGTCCTTTGTAGTTAATTTTGTGGCGGCCCTACTACCGGCAGGTGGTTGTGGGACACGCCGTGAACCCATCCATGGGGGCTCTTCTAAAACATCCCTGTTTTAGAAGAGCCCACAACCACCTGCCGGCAGCAGGGCCTTCTCATCGCGTATTTAACTTCGTATCGGTGTTTATACGCTGCGCGTTGCCATCGCCGGCGAAATATTCGCGGCGCGCAGTGCCGGTACCAGTGCCGCGGCGACGCTGACGGCGAGCAGTATAAAGGCACAGATCAGCGTTGTAGACAGCGGCAGGGCGGGTTGACCGAATTCGCTGGCGAGGAACTTATTGAAGATCTGTGCGGTGGCAACGCCGAGTACGATACCGGTGGCGGCGATCATCAGGTTTTCCAGCAGGAAGTAGCGGCTGATGGCGAGTCGGGTGGCGCCGAGGGCGCGGCGAACGCCGATCTGCTTCTGGCGCTGGGTGATCCAGAATACGGTCAGGCCGACAATACCGAGGGCAACGATAAAGGTCAGCAGACTGACAACTCCGGACAGCACCTTGATCATGGTGTTGTCACCGGCATAGTAACGGGTTTTTTGCTCTTCCAGGGTTTCTACGTTGATCACCCGATCTGCGTCGCGCTCGGCCAGTTTTTCCTCGAGCAGTTTTAGTACTGCGTCCCGCTGGCCGGGTTCCGCACGGACAATATAGTCGTACCACTGATTATCCATAATGGCAGGGAAGAACACGGTGTTGCCGGCGATGGAAGAGTTTGGCCAGGGCCCCAGGTTGCGTTCGACGATACCGACGATCTCCATGGGATTGTCTTCACCACCGAAGTAAATGGGTTTTCCCAACGCATTGCCTTCGGGAAACAAGGTATCCGCCAGCTGCTGGGTAATGATGGTCTTGGTGGGCCGCTCGCTGGAGTTGCTTTCCATCATTCGGATTTCATCCGGGGTGAAATTGCGGCCCGCGACCAGTTTCATTCCCAGGGCGTCGATGAAGTGTTCATCCACACGGAAGTTGGCGGCGCCGGTGGAGCCGACTTCCTGATGGGGCTTGGTATGGAATCCACTGGAGGAGCCACTGCCGGTCAGCGGTGCGCGACTGATGGTGGCGGCGGCGACGCCGGGTAGCTGACGAATCATGTCCATATCCAGACGGAAGGCTTCGAGCATGTCGTAGTCCTTCGGGATCGGCATGAAATGGGCGGTGACGATATCCGCTTCGGCCACACCGGTGGGGCGGGCGATTCTCTCCTGGCGTTCCTTGATGACGACGCTCGCGTTGCTGACGATGGCCAGCGTGAGGCCGAGCTGCAGCGCGATCAGGAGCGCGGAAATTTTGTGGCGCCACAGCGCCGATAAAATGGGTCTCAGTTCCAGCATGGTAGTTTCCTTTTGGTCTCGCTGACGTGTGGCCTTACTGGGTTTTCAGATAGATGGATGGGTTGGTACGGCTGATGCGCCACGCGGGGTACAGACCAGCCAGCAGGCTGGAAAGAATGGCGAGTCCGATGGCGGACAGCATCATCAGCCAGTCCATGGACGCGACGCTGTCCATATAGCCCATCGACAGTTGGCGGATCAGTGCCAGCCCGGCCAGGGTCAGCAGGATTCCGATCAGACCGCCGGCGAGGCCGATGCAGCCACTTTCCACCAGGTGCTGACTGAACACTGCGCTGCGGCTTGCGCCGAGGGCGCGGCGAACACCGGTTTCCGGGGCCTTGCGCAGGAACTTCGCCAGCAGCAGGGCAACGGCGTTGACCAGGCATACCAGCAGGAACGCGAGCGACAGCCAGCTCAACATGCGGTCGTCGCCGTCCACGACTTCGTTGAGCACCAGCCACTCGGAAGGCTTGCTCAGGCCGAACTTCAGCGGCCGTGGGAAGCGCCCCTGATCTTTCTGCTCACGGATAAAACCGGTCAGATAATCTTCGTAGCGCTGGCGTTGTTCCGCGGAATCCAGCTGTACCCAGTACTGAACCCACACGTATTCGGCACCGAGGCCGTCCTCGTAGCTTTCAATTTTTTCCGGCTTCCAGCCGTTGGTGTTGCCCCAGGGCTGGATTTCGAAGGTGCGATGCAGGCCGAAGGGAATGAAAAGCTCGGCGGATTTCTGGAACGAGCCATTGTTCAGGTCGTGTACCTTGGGGCTTGGACTCCAGTTCCCGATTACGCCGACAACGGTGAACGGGGTTCCATTGAAGTTGATCGTGCGGCCCACGCTGTTTTCGCCGTTGAACAGTTTTTCATTGGTGGCTTCGTTAATGACAATCTGGAATACCGCATTGCTGTCTGCTTCTTTGGCCCAGGTGCCACCGTAGATAAACGGAATGTCAAACAGAGCAAAGAAATCGCGGCTGGTGACACGCGCCTGTGCGGTGTAGGGCCGCACGGTGGAGTCTTCCAGTGTGACGGGACCGCCCCAGCGATGCATGGCCACCTGATAGGTCGGAATATCCGAACGCAGCAGGCTGATGGCGTCTTTGTAGGTGAGCTGCCAGGGCATTTCGCTGGGGTTGTCGGCGGCTTCGTGGGGATCCCAGTTGTCCAGCTGCAGGGCGTAGAGCACTTCGTTTTTGTCCGCGAGGGCGTTGCGCGACATCATGTAGTTCAATGTCAGGGTGGTCATGGCGGCGCCCACGCCGACGGCGATGGCGGCAACCATCAGCGCGCTCAGTATCGGGGTGCGGCGCAGGCTGCGCAGCGCGAGGGAAACGTAATATCCGATCATGGCGATGTCCTCAGGCGATGGCCGCTTCGTCGGCGGCGATGCTCTGGCGCAGATCGGACACCTGGCCGTCGACGATCTGGATGTTTCGTTGAGCGCGGCGCGCGAGATCCGGGTCGTGAGTAACCATGATGATGGTGGTGCCCCACTCATTGATGAATTCCAGCAGTTCCATCACCTGGCGCGCCATCAGGGAGTCGAGGTTGCCGGTGGGTTCGTCCGCGAGCAGAAAGCGAGGTTCGCCGGCCAGTGCGCGGGCGATGGCTACGCGCTGTTGCTGACCGCCGGACAGTTGTGCGGGCAGGTGTTTGGCGCGGGCGGAGAGGCCGACCTGTTCCAGGGATTTTTCAATACGGCGGCGGCGCTCTTTGGCGTTGAAGCCGCGATAGCGCAGGGGCACGTCGATGTTGTCGAACAGGTTGAGGTCGGGAATCAGGTTGAAGCCCTGGAAAATAAAGCCGATTTTTTCGTTGCGCAGGCGCGAGCGGTCGCGGTCGGAGAGGTTGCCTACTTCCTGTCCGTCCAGCAGGTACTGACCACCGGTAGGGGTTTCCAGCAGGCCGGCAATGTTCAGAAACGTGGTTTTGCCCGAGCCGCTGGGGCCGGTGACGGATACGAACTCTCCCTCGTTCACTTCCAGGCTGAAGTCCCGGAGCGCGTGCGTCTCAATGGTGTCGGTGCGGTAGCTTTTACGGATGTTGTGCATTTTCAGCATGGTGGATTTCCTTGTCTTCGTAGTTAGTAATTTGCGGTTTTGTTCGTTGTTCTGTAGCGGCCTAGCTGGCGGTAGGGGTTCACGGGACACGAGCTAGGCGCCCCCCCTCAACCCATCCATGGGGGCTCTTCTGCGAGGTGGCCCAGCCGCTCCATGCATTCACGGCGCCTTCGGCCCCTCTCGCAGAAGGTCTCGCACCCAACAATCGGCATCTGCGCCTTCGCATTAAGTTCAAGTGCTCGATCAGTCTTTAAGTGCAACCAGTTGCGCCCTATCCAGTTCTTCCGCGGAAGAAGTGATGATCCGGTCTCCCACGTTCAGTCCGGAGACGATCTCCACCTGATTCAGCCCCAATGCGCCGATGGTGATCGGTACCTTGACCGCCTGGCTCTGGTCGTTCAGTTTCCACGCATAGCGGCCGCCAGTCTGATCGAGGAAGGCGCCACGCTTGACCAGCATCACGTCGTTGCGGTTTTCCAGCAGCACACGGGCGGTGAGGCGCAGGTTCTGGCGCAGGTTGGATGGTTGCTCGCCGGTGAAGCGCACGCGTGCGACGACCTGGTTGTCGATCACTTCCGGTGCAATCGCGGTGATTTCGCCGGGCAGTTTTTTGCCGCCCATATTGATTTCCACTGTCATCGCGAGGCCGAGGTCGTCGGCGTAGTTTTCCGGCACTGCGGCTTCGAGTTCGAAGCTGGTGAGGTCGACCACGGTGAGCAGTGGTGCGTTGGCGGCGACGGCCGCGCGCTGGGTGGCGGCGAGGCTGCCGATGGTGCCGTCGACGGGGGAGACGATCTGCAGCTCATTGACCTTGCGTTGCAGTTCTTCCATCTGCAGCTTCTGCTGATCTACCTGCAGTTGCAGGGTCTGGGTTTCAAACGTGAGCGCTTCGTTTTCCAGCATGGCGTTCTGAACTGCCTGCGCGTGTTCGAGCTCTGCACGGGCGAGATCGTCACTGGCTTTTTCAAAGTCCAGCTGGGAGATGATCTGCTTCTCCATGGAGATTTCCGCGCGTTTCAGCTCACGGCGGGCGGCGGTGAGATTCACTTCAGCGAGGTCCGCTTTCTGGGTGTTTTCGAGGCGCTGGCGCTTGGCCTGGATTTTCTGGCGTGCGAGTTCCACGCTGAGTTTGTTGTACAGCGCACTTTCCTGGGCCAACTGGTTCTGCAGCTCCGGGCTGTCCACTTCCGCCAGTAGCTGGCCGCGCGCTACGCTGTCGCCGGCTTTGACGGCGAATTTCACGATGCCCTGAGCGGGGCTGAACAGGGTTGGGCTGTTGGCGGCCACGACCTTGCCCTGCACCACCAGATCCCGCACCAGATCCCCGCGCTCTACTGCGGCGATATTGAGGCGTGACAGCGACAGGCTCGCGTCCACCGCATTGGTGCTCTGCCAGCTCATCAGACCCCACACCACAAAAGCGGCTGCGCCCAAACCGAGGCCCGCGCGTTTCAGCAGCTGCGGGTTCTTCCACGGTTGCTGCGGAGTGAGTTGGACATCCTGCCCGGAGGTATCTCTGATCATGTTGGTCCCAAGTGCTGTATATCGGTTTGTGTTGTTCTGCCAGTGTGACGCGGGCATGTTGCGCCGCGGATGCAGGGTTGAATTTGTGGATGCAGTGGCCTTATCGCAATTGCCGTGCCAAGGTGAATTTTGGTGTTAAGTATTTGAAAGTTAAGGAAAATAATTTTTTTGTTTCTCTGAGGGGTGGCGGTAGAGTGTCCGGAAAATGTGTCCGGACAGGCCGTGTCCACGTTGCCGGACAGGAGTGGAAACAGGCGACGTAAGGTTCGACACACTGACGGTTCATGTGAAGATCCCGGCAGCGGGATCGCCACAGGTTGTCTTCGGAGCCTGGATTCATTGCCTGTTCTTTAGCCAGCAACCCCAAGATGCTAGAATCCGCGCCCCCTTTTCGGGGCTTAGAACAAGACTTCCCAGACAGGCTCTTCCGACTTATGCAGTTCTCTAACACCCTGTTGTCATCCACCAGAAACGACTGGTTTGGCAATATCCGCCGCGACGTGCTCGCCGGCCTCGTTGTGGCCCTGGCCCTCATTCCCGAGGCCATCGCCTTCTCCATCATCGCCGGCGTTGATCCCCGGGTGGGCCTCTATGCCTCCTTCTGTATCGCGGTGGTTATCGCTTTCGTCGGTGGTCGCCCCGGTATGATCTCCGCGGCCACCGGCGCTATGGCGCTGCTGATGGTCACTCTGGTCAAGGAGCACGGTCTGCAATACCTGCTTGCAGCGACGCTGCTCACCGGCGTGCTGCAGATCATCGCCGGTTATCTCAAGCTCGGCAGCCTGATGAGTTTTGTTTCCAGAGCGGTGGTCACGGGATTTGTGAACGCGCTGGCGATCCTTATCTTTATGGCGCAGCTGCCGGAGCTGATCGATGTCACCTGGCACGTCTATGCAATGACGGCCGCGGGCCTCGGCATCATTTATCTGTTTCCCTATGTGCCGGTGGTGGGCAAGATCCTGCCTTCTCCGCTGGTCTGTATTCTGGTGCTCACAGCGGTGGCGGTGGTGCTGGGGCTGGATATCCGCACCGTGGGGGATATGGGCGATCTGCCGGACACCTTGCCGGTCTTCTTGTGGCCGGAGGTACCGCTCAACCTGGAGACCCTCAAGATCATCTTCCCTTATTCAGCCGGCCTTGCGGTGGTGGGGCTGCTGGAATCCCTGATGACGGCGACCATCGTCGACGACCTGACGGATACCAGCAGTGACAAGAACCGCGAGTGCAAGGGCCAGGGCATTGCGAATATCGGTGCCGGCCTGCTGGGCGGGATGGCGGGTTGCGCGATGATTGGCCAGTCGGTGATCAACGTTAAGTCCGGTGGCCGTGGCCGCCTGTCTACGCTGGTGGCGGGGGTTGGTCTGCTGACGCTGGTGGTGTTCCTGAGCGATTATGTGGCGGTAATCCCGATGGCGGCGCTGGTGGCGGTGATGATCATGGTGTCCATCGGTACCTTTAACTGGGGTTCGATCCGCGATCTGAAACGGTTGCCGCTGTCGACCAATCTGGTGATGTTGTCGACGGTGGTTGTGGTAGTGTTTACCCACAACCTGGCGTTTGGGGTATTCGTGGGGGTGTTGCTGGCGTCGCTGTTCTTTGCCAACAAGGTGAGCCACTTTATGTATGTGAGCTCGGCGCTGGATGAGGAGAACAATTGCCGGACCTATAAAGTGATCGGGCAGGTATTTTTCAATTCGGCGGACAAGTTTGTGGCGGCGTTTGATTTTAAAGAGGCGCTGGATAAGGTAGTCATCGACCTGAGCCGGGCGCACTTTTGGGATGTGTCGGCGGTGTACTCTCTGGACAAGGCGGTGGTGAAGTTCCGCCGCGAGGGGGCGGAGGTTGAGCTGATCGGCCTGAATGACGCCAGTGCGACGATTGTGGACCGCTTTGGGGTACACGATAAGCCTGAGGAAATTGAGAAGGTATTGGGTGGGCACTGATCCGGCCTCGTTTGGTCGGGTACTTCGTAGTGTCGCCCTGTGGCGCTCCGGCACCGGGGGAATGATTTCAAAACCGCTATGAATACATCCCTGTAAGCTGCGTCGCAAACGTCCCTGTTTGCGACGCTTTTGAAATCATTCCCCCGGCGCCTGAGCTTCAAGTCTGATTTTTGTACTTCGAAAATGACTTGCGATAACGAGAGAAAATAATAATGACCGAACAGAAAGACCCCCTTGTGCTCACCTGCATCGACGGCTCCCGCTTCAGCGGTGCGGTATGCGACTATGCCGCCTGGATAGCCAGCACTGTCGGTGCACCCATCAAACTTCTGCACAACATCGAACGAGTCTCCACGCCCGCAGTAGCGGATCTGACCGGGAGTATTGGTCTCGGTAGTCAGGAGGAGTTGCTGGAGGAACTGACGAATCTGGAGCAGCAGCGTTCAAGGCTGTTGCTGGAACAGGGGCGGCAGCTGCTGGATCAGGCGCGGGAGCGGGCGGCGGGTGCCGGGGCGGAGCGGGTGGTTACCTGCCAGCGCCACGGTTCTCTGGTCGAGTCGTTGGTGGAGCTGGAGGATCATATTCGTGTCCTGGTGCTGGGCATTCGCGGTGAGGAGCACGCAGCGGAGAGCCGAGGCTTGGGGGCGCAGCTGGAGCCAATTGTGCGTTCGCTGCACAAGCCGATTCTGGTGGTGAACCGGGAATTTCGCGCGCCGCGCTCGATTATGCTTGCCTACGATGGCAGCGAAGCTGCGCGCAAGGCACTGGAAATGGTGGCGCACAGTGCGCTGTTCAAGGATGTCCTGTGCCACCTGGTGTACGTTGGTGATGATGCTGAGTCGGTGCTGGCGGCGGGTGCGGAGGCGTTGAGTCATGGCGGTGTCTCCGTCATCAGTGCCAACTTGCAGGGTAAAACCGTGGACGCCTTGATTGCCTATCAGCAGGAAAATGATATAGATCTCACGGTTATGGGCGCCTTCAGCCACAGTAAATTGCGGGACCTGTTGTTGGGCAGTGTGACCGCGAAGATGCTGCTCGGCACCAATCAGCCTCTGTTGCTGCTGCGCTGAAGAAGTGCGCTTTAAAAGCAGAGCAACGAAATAAAAAACCGGAGCAGGCACTCCGGCTTTTTGTCGTGAGATTCAGCTGGCCAGTTTGCTCTCTCCGGTGGCGGTGTTCGCCGCCGGTTCTACGCTCATCCCCGCCTTCTTGTGCGGGGTCGGTTTACCCTCCGAATCCAGCGCCACAAATACAATGCGGTCCACCCGTACAATCAGATCCCGGGTCTGCTTGTTGCGCATTTCGCAGTGCACAGTCAGGGACGTACGGCCGATATCCACGACCTCAAACCCGAATTCCACAATATCCCCGCACACCGCGGAGCTGACAAAGTCAATTTCCGACATCAGCTTGGTCACAATATTGGCCGTGCCCATTTGGCACCCCGCGAAAATAGCCGCCTCCTCATCTATCCACGCCAGCGCCTGGCCACCGAAAAGACGCTGAGCTGGGTTCAGGTCGCCGGGTTTTACGAAATGACGTGAGTAGTACTTCATGAGAATTTACCTCGCTGGTTAACCCTTGGTTGGGAATAAAAACCGCCGTATTCCTTAACGGCCCCAGAAGAGGAATTGCATTAAGCATGCCAAGGATTTGCGAATTATTTGATGCGAAGGAAAGATACCGGGTGAAAGGTTTCAGAAGCGTCGGCAACAGGGATGTTGCCGACGCAGCGTAGAGGGGTGAGACAAGCGTTTGCGAAGCACTGCTTCGCGCGCAGGCGAACGACGCCAATCTGCGATTGGCGGCCGGGCCCGCTTGCGGGTATTCACAGCGGTTCTGAAACCTTTCACCCGGTGGCTTTCCGCCATCGGACCTGCTTCGAGGGAACTAGACCTTGGTGCTCGGTCATAAGTGTGCAAAAAGTACTCAGTCTGCACTTTGAGGGGGCAATGGTACTAATCGTCGTGTGGCTAAACTGGCCGCAAAACCAGATATTCTGGCCTCGAAATTCCCGGTTCGTGACTTGCCACTCTGGGAGTCACTAACAAACGCCTTTAGAATGTGCGCCTTTGTGGCCCATCAGTCGGTCATTTAAATTACCTGGATCGAAGAATCACCCAACGGAGAGCCCGGCATGATCATCCAGCCGAAAGTTCGCGGATTCATCTGCACCAACGCCCACCCACAGGGCTGCGCCGCCAACGTGCGCGAGCAGATCGAATACATCAAGTCCCAGCCCGCCATTGAGAACGGCCCCAAAAACGTCCTCGTGGTCGGTGCCTCCACCGGCTATGGCCTCGCCTCCCGCATCACCGCCGCCTTCGGCTGTGGCGCGGGCACCCTCGGTGTATTCTTTGAAAAGCCGCCGACCGACAAACGCACCGCCTCCGCTGGTTACTACAACTCCGCCGCCTTCGAAGAAGAAGCACACAAAGCCGGCCTCTATGCAAAGAGTATCAATGGCGATGCCTTCTCCGATGAGATCAAGGCCCAGGCCATTGACCTGATCAAGCAGGACCTCGGCAAAATCGACCTGGTGATCTACAGCCTTGCCTCTCCCCGTCGTACCGACCCGAAAACCGGCGAACTCTACAGCTCGGTACTGAAGCCCATCGGCAAGTCCTACACCGCCAAAAACCTCAACACGGACAAGCTGGAAATCTCTGACATCAGCGTCGAACCGGCGAACGAAGAGGAAATCGCAGCCACCGTCAAAGTGATGGGCGGGGAAGACTGGGAACTGTGGATGCAGGCCCTGAGTGACGCCGGTGTACTGGCGGACAATTGCAAAACCGTTGCTTACACCTATATCGGTGAAAAGCTCACTTGGCCGATCTACGGTCACGCCACCATCGGCAAAGCCAAGGAAGACCTGGATCGCGCCGCCAAGGCCATCAGCGACAGTGGCAGCGCAAGTGCCAACGTCGCGGTGCTGAAAGCGCTGGTTACCCAGTCCAGCTCTGCCATTCCCGTCATGCCGCTGTACATTTCCCTCGTCTACAAGGTGATGAAGGAAGAGGGTACCCACGAAGGATGTATTGAGCAGCTGTACCGCCTCTACACCGAAGGCCTGTACAGCGATAGCCCGCGCCTCGACAACACCAATCGTTTCCGCATGGACGACAAGGAACTGCGTCCGGAAACCCAGGCCAAGATTGAAAAATTATGGCCGGAAGTGACCGAGGAAAATCTGTTCGAGCTGACCGACTACAAAGGATACGCGGACGACTTCCTCAAGCTGTTCGGCTTTGGTGTAAAAGGTATCGACTACGATGCCGATATCAGCCCGCTGGTGGAAGCAGACTTCAAGTAAGTTCGCTGCACGCTGGTTTGAACACCGTTCGGAACGGAAACGCCGGGTAATTGCCCGGCGTTTCCGTTTTATAATTGCGCACTTTTGATTCCGCAGGAGAGATTCCATGGAAACCCGCAAGCTCGGAAAAACCGATCTCAAGGTAAGCAAGATCTGTCTGGGCACCATGACGTTTGGTGAGCAGAATACGGAAGCTCAAGCCTTCGAACAGCTGGATTACGCGGTGGCCAATGGAGTGAATTTCATCGACTGCGCGGAAATGTACCCGGTGCCACCGAAGCCCGAGACCTATGGGCGCACCGAGGAAATCATTGGCAACTGGCTGGAGAAGCGCGGCGACCGGCAGTCTCTGGTGCTCGCTACCAAGGTGACGGGACGCGGCGAGAGTAACTCCGGTGTCGGCCATATTCGCGGTGGTCCTCGTCTGAACCGCGAGCAGATTCTCAAAGCCTGCGACGATTCCCTGGCGCGCCTCAAAACCGACTACATCGACCTCTATCAGGTGCACTGGCCGGAGCGCCAGACCAACTTTTTCGGCAAGCTTGGCTACCAGCACAGCGACCAGATCGGTATCGACATCAGCGAAACCCTGGCTGCGCTCCACGAACTGGTAGCGGCGGGCAAGGTGCGTCACATCGGCCTTTCCAACGAAACCCCGTGGGGTGTGCACCGCTACCTGCGTCTCGCGTCACACGGCAATCGACCGCGTGTCGCTTCCATTCAGAATCCCTACAGTCTGTTGAACCGCACCTTTGAGGTGGGCCTCGGGGAAATGGCGATACGTGAACAGTGCGGCCTGCTGGCCTATTCGCCGCTCGCGTTTGGTACGCTGAGTGGTAAATATCTGTATGGCGCGCGCCCAGCGGGCGCGCGCCTAACCCTGTTCGAACGCTTCCAGCGCTACACGGGTGAGCGCGCGGTGTCCGCCACCGAACAGTATGTGAGGCTTGCCCGGGAGTTTGGTGTGGATCCGGCGCAGATGGCGCTGGCCTTTGTTTCCCAGCAGCCCTTTGTGACGTCCAACATCATCGGCGCCACCACCATGGAGCAGCTTCGTTCGAATATCGCCAGTAGCAACGTACAGCTGAGCCCGGAGCTGTTGGAGGCTATTGAGGCGGTGCATCTGCAAAATCCCAACCCTGCACCGTGACCGGATCGTCGGGTGTCCTTCCTCCGGCGCGAAACACTGCCATCGCGATCTATACTGCTAGGTAGTGTTTCGCGCCGAACAGGCCCTCTTTGCTGATGCTCGGGCCAAAGGGAGTACTTATGCAGACCGGTTATCACACCCTCAATGACCTATTCGCCCAGTTGGGGCTTGGCTCCGACGACAGTGCCATCGAAGACTTCCTCAGCCGCCATCACCTGGCGGGCGAGGAAAAACTGACCCGGGCACAGTTCTGGAGCGAGAGTCAGCGCAAGTTCCTGCGCGATGCCATTCTGGAAGATTCCGACTGGTGCGAAGTGGTGGATGAGCTGGACGCGCTGTTGCGGCACTGAGAGCGATTGGGGGAATGTCGCGGGACGGGCCGTGGTCGCTGGGCCGTTGGGAGTACCCTCTGATGGGCCAGCACGGCTATAATGCGCCGTTTTCTTCCGGGGGCATTGGCCGCCTGGTGCTTATTCCCCGATCTCTGCTGTCCGCAATTTATGGAAAAACCCCGTTTTCGTGCCGCCCTGCTGCACCCGCGCTACTGGTTGACCTGGCTGTTGTTCGGCCTCTGGTTCGTGGTTGCGCAATTGCCCTACAACTGGCAGATGGCGCTCGGTCGCGCCCTCGGCCGGCTGATGCTGCGTTTTGCCCACAGCCGGCGCCACATCGCCGAGCGCAATCTCGCACTGTGCTTCCCCGAGCTTTGCGCTGCCAAGCGCGAGCAGCTGCTGCGTCGTAACTTCGCCTCCAACGGTATCGCACTGATGGAAACCGGTATGGCGTGGTTCCGCTCCAGCCACTGGCTGCGCCGGCGCTTCACCATTGAGGGGCTGGAACATTTGCAGGAACCCCACCGCCGCGGGCAGGGCGTGGTGATGATGGCAATGCACTTCACCACTCTGGAAATCGGCGCCGCCTTCATGGCGATGAGCCATCCGGTGGATGGTATGTACCGGCCGCATAAAAATCCCGTCTATGACTACATTCAGCGCAAGGGGCGCGAGCGTCACGGCGAGGATTCCGAGGTCTACCAGCGCAAGGATGTGCGCGGCATGCTGCGCGCGTTACAGAAGGGGCGCGCGGTGTGGTACGCGCCGGATCAGGACTACGGCATCAAACAGGGTGTGTTTGCGCCGCTGTTCGGCATTCCTGCTGCCACCGTAACCGGCACTTCACGCTTCGCCCGTGTCGGCCGTGCCCAAGTGGTGCCTTACACGGTGACGCGCCTGGAGGGTAAGGGGTTCTATCAGGTCAGGGTGTTCCCGGCGATCGATCAAATTCCGTCCGGGGACGAACTGAAGGATGCGGTGCTGGTCAATCAGTTTGTGGAGGCGCGCATGCGAGAGAACCCGACCCAGTACATGTGGGTGCACCGCCGCTTCAAAACTCGCCCCGAGGGCGAGGAGCCGTTTTATCCGCCGCGGAAAAGACGGCGCAAGAAACGCAAAATTTGATCAATATCTGCCGGGCTCATCGCCGTGCAACAGGATGATCCTTTTGCGCTGGCATCGAACTGGCGCGGTCAGTAACATACCGCATTCATTTTTTGGCGGTACAGGCCGGCGATAGGCCGGTTGGAGAAGGAGTTGCAATGATTTCCGGCAGTATGGTGGCGCTGGCCACACCCATGTATGCAGACGGCAGCCTGGATTGGGACAAACTGCACGAGCTGGTGGAATGGCACATCGAACAGGGCACCCGTGCGCTGGTAGCCGTGGGCACCACCGGTGAATCTGCCACCCTCGATGTGCACGAGCACCTAGAAGTCATCCGCCGCGTGGTGGACCAGGTTGCCGGGCGTATCCCGGTGATCGCCGGTACCGGTGCCAACTCCACCACCGAAGCCATTGAACTCACGGCCACCGCGGCCAAATGTGGTGCGGACGCCTGTCTGCTTGTGACTCCCTACTACAACAAGCCCACTCAGGAGGGCCTGTACCAGCATTACAAAGCGGTGGCCAAAGCCGTCGATATCCCTCAGATCCTCTACAATGTGCCCGGGCGTACCGCCGTGGATATGCTGCCGGAGACCGTGCGTCGCCTGTCAGCGGTTGCCAACATCGTCGGCATCAAAGAGGCTACCGGGAATATGGAGCGCGCACGCCAGATTCTCGACATGGTGCCCGAGGACTTTGCTGTCTATTCCGGCGATGACGCCACCGCCGTGGAACTGATGCTGCTCGGCGGTCACGGTAATATCAGCGTGACGGCGAATGTGGCGCCGGCGGCGGTGGCGCAGATGTGTGAAGCGGCGCTGGCGGGAGATGCGGAGACTGCACGCGCCATCAATCAGCGCATCGAAATATTGCACAAAACGCTGTTTGTGGAGTCCAACCCCATACCGGTGAAATGGGCACTGAAAGAAATGGGCCGTATCGACAGTGGCATTCGCCTGCCGCTCACTGGCCTGTCCGCCGAGCACCACGGCGTGGTGCGCGATGCGCTGCGTAGTGCGGGCGTACTCTGACTGGCAGAAAATTTGCGGCGGCGGGAAACGTTTTCCCCGGCCTTATGGTCAATACCGCACAGGACGATTGCGATCGGGACTGATTCGACAAGGTACGAATAATGACAAAATTTACCGCCGGAGCCCTGCTGTGTGCTGCGGTTACCACTCTGGGTGGCTGTGGCATCTTTGGCAAGGACGGTTATTTCCGCGACCGCGGTGACGACTATCAACTGGCCGATAGCCTGCCGCCGCTGCAGATGCCGCCGGGCGTTACCGCCAAACACCAGGAAGAACTGTACGAGGTGCCGCAGATCAGCGGCGAGGTGGAGCGCGGAGCATTCGAAGTGCCGCGTCCGCAGGCGCTGTCGGTCAACGTGGGACTCGACCGGGTAAAAATCCAGAAGCTGGGTAACCGCCGCTGGGTGTTGGTGAACCAGCCGCCAGATGAAGTCTGGCCGCAACTGCACTACTTCCTGCGCTCGGCGGGCCTGCAACTGGCGATGTCCGACGCCGGCGCCGGCACCATGGAAACTACCTGGCTGACCTTCGGCGAAAATCCCGATACCAAAGACAAGTACCGCCTGCAGGTGGAGTCCGGTGTACAGCCGGATACCACGGAAATCCACGTGCGCCACTATTCCGCTGCGCTGAATGCGCCGGCAAGCGCCCCCGTGGATTGGCCAGCTCAGTCCAGCAGTCCCGAGCGTGAGGGCTGGATGATCGATGAAATGTCCAATGCCCTGGCGGCGGACAACAGCGGTGCCGCCGCGTCCCTGGTGGCCCAGGCCATCGGCGGTGGCAAGGTGAAGGTGCAGGTGATGGAGCCGGCGGGAAGAGAGCCGTATATCGCCCTGGGCCTGGGGATGAACCGCGCCTGGGCCACTGTTGCCCACGCTCTCAATACCGGCGCCTATCGGATGCACAAGGAAGACGCGGATATCGGTGTTTTCTACGTGACCTACGACACCGACCGCGAACTGTCCGAGGAAGATAGTGGCTGGTTCTCCAGCTGGCGCTCCGGTAAGGACGACGACAAGCAGGCCAAGGCCGCGGACGCCTACAGCCTGCAGCAGGTGCTGGCCAATATCGATACCAGCTCCAGTGCCGAGCCGCGCTTGTTTGCCAACCTGCAGGGGCTTGGCGGTGCACCTAACAGCAATATTCCGGGATACCTGGTGGTGTTGCGCGGTGAAGGTGAGTCCATCGAGGTACGTATCCGCAATACACGCGGTCAGCCACTCAGCCGCAACAAGGCATCAGAGCTGTTGATGGCGATTCGCCAGAATCTGATCTGACCCGGGCTCGTATATGGCGATCAGGTTTGCCTCCCTGGGTAGTGGCAGCAAGGGCAATGGCACTCTGGTCGCTTCCGGCGACCACTGCCTGCTGGTGGACTGCGGCTTCACCATCAAGGAGACCGAGCGGCGCATGGCGCGACTCGGTCTTTCCCCCGCGGAGCTCTCCGCCATTCTCGTCACTCATGAACACAGCGACCATATGGCCGGCGTTGGTCCGTTGGCGCGCAAATACCAGCTGCCGGTCTATCTCACCCCCGGCACCCTGCGCGCGCGGGACTTCGGTGCGCTGCCCTCGGTGCACCTGATCGAAGGGCATCAGCCGTTCACTGTAGGTCATATACAGGTTACCCCGGTGGCGGTGCCCCACGATGCCCGCGAGGCCGCGCAGTTCGTCTTCCGCAGTCGCGGCAGTTGCCTCGGGCTGCTGACGGATCTCGGTACCATCACGCCCCATGTGGAATCCCATTACGGCGACTGCGATGCGCTGGTACTGGAAGCCAATCACGACCCGATGATGCTGGCGCAGGGACCGTACCCGCCATCCCTGAAGCGGCGTGTTGGCGGCGCCTACGGACATCTCAGCAACCAGCAGGCGGCAGGCTTTCTGCAGCGTGTCGGCAGCCAGCGGCTGCAGCATCTCGTGGTTGCCCATATCAGTGAAAAGAACAACAGTCTGGAGCTAGCCCGCACAGCCCTTGCCGAGGCCGCCGCCCAGGCCGCCAACTGTATTTTTGCCTGCCAGCAGGAAGGATTTGACTGGTTGCAGATCCAAAAGGCAGAGTAGACCTTTATTCCGGCGCCAGTGAGCGGGACAGGTGATCGCCGCTCCGGCGCGACCCTTCCCGATTCAGCAAATGGAGTTTTCCCTGGTGGCTGCACTCGATTTCCTCACCCGTACCGACAGCGGTGCCCTCTACGGTAGGCCCGGCCTCGACCTGCTGCTGATAGAGACTGGCCTATGCCGCGCAGTAATTTCCCTGCAGGGCGCGCAGGTACTGGAATTTGCTGCAACCGGCCGCGCGCCGCTTCTGTGGCTGAGCCCCGACACGCCGTTTGAGGCGGGCACCGCGGTGCGCGGTGGTGTACCCCTGTGTTTGCCGTGGTTCGGAGAAAACCGGAAAGACCCGGCGAAACCCAAGCACGGCCTGGTGCGCACACAGCTCTGGGAGCTGGCAGAGTGTAAAAAACAGGCCGACGGAAGTGTGGAACTGGCGTTGCGCTTCCGCCACGTCGGGGACGCGCTGTTCGCCGCGAGTTTTGACTGTTGCCTGAAAATTGGGCTGGGCTCCAGCCTCCGTTTTGAGCTCGAGCTTACCAACACCGCCGACCATGCGGTGGAATACAGCTGGGCCCTGCACAGCTACTTTGCGGTGGAAGACGTAAACGGGGTGGAGGTGGAAGGGCTCGACGGTGGAGAGTTCCTCGACAAGACCCGCGGCTTCGCCCGCTATCGTCTCGATGGCATGCAGACCTTTGACGGCGAGGTGGACCGGGTGTTCGAGGATGCGCCGGCCCGCCAGGTGATCCATACCCCCAATCCGATCACTGCAGAGAGCGAACATTGCCATACGGTGATCACCTGGAACCCCGGGGCCGAGCTCGCCGCCACCATTGCCGATATCGGTGTGCGCTACCGCGATTTCGTCTGTGTGGAGCACGGCAATGCGTTTGCCAACAGCTGGCTGCTGAGCGCGGGTGAATCTGCCCGCGCGCGCCTGATTCTGGCGCGCTGATATTTGTCCAAGTGCGTCATCAACCCGAAGCAAGGTGGGAGGTTCCATGCAATCCGGACTGATTCATGCCTATCTGCTCGATGGGCGCGGTGCTGGCCGGCGCCTGCAGTGGCCGGAGGTGAAACAGTGGACACCGGACCAGGGCTGCCTGTGGCTGCATTTCGATTACACCGATAATGACGCCCGCGCCTGGATCAATGGTGCGGCCAACCTCGATCCGCTGGTGGCGGATGCGTTGCTGACGGAAGAGACCCGCCCGCGCACCACCAGTATCAGCAACGGCCTGTTGCTGGCACTGCGGGGGGTCAACCTCAACCCGGAATCCCAACCGGAAGATATGGTCTCCATCCGGCTGTGGGCGGAAGAGTCCCGGGTCATCAGCACCCGCCGGCGCCGCCTGCTGTCCATTGACGATCTGTGTACCCAGCTGGACAGCGGGCGTGGACCGATCGGCACCGCGGGCCTGGTGGTGGAAATTGCCGATCTGCTGGTGTGGCGGATGAGCGATACGGTGGACAACTTCGAGGATGTGATCGACGAGCTGGAGGATCGGGTCGTGGAGGGCGCGAGCGCCAATCTGCGTCTGGACCTGGCAATGCTGCGCAAGCAGACGATCACTCTGCGCCGTTACCTGTCGCCTCAGCGGGAGGCACTGGCGCGGCTGCTGGGGGAAAAGCTGGAATGGATCCGCGAGGCGGATCGCCTGCAATTGCGCGAAGTAAGCGATCGCCTGTTGCGGCATATCGAGGACATTGATGCGGTGCGCGAACGCGCGGCGGTAACCCAGGAGGAGTTAATGAGCCGCATCTCCGAGCAGCTCAACAGCCGCATGTATGTGCTCTCCATTATCGCCGCCATATTTCTGCCACTGGGTTTCCTCACCGGCCTGCTGGGTATCAATGTCGGGGGTATTCCCGGCTCTGAAAATCCCCACGCCTTTCTCATCTTCAGTGTGTTACTCATCGTAACCGTGGCAGTTCAGCTGGTGGTTTTCCGCTGGAAGCAGTGGCTGTAGTGGCCTGAGCGCGGTCAGGCGAACACGGTTACCGTCTGCCGCGTAAGTGCCATCAGCTCGCCGCGGCTGTTCCACAGCTTCGCCTGGATCACGGCGTAGCCGTCCTCCGCCTGCTCTACCTCCGCCAAGTACTGCCACCAGTCGTCGCAGCTGGCGTTTGCGACGGCCATTGCGGCGGGCATCAGTTCCACCGTCCAGGTCAGTGAGCTGGCGGGCGCAACGGTTTTCAGCATCGGCAGCACCGCCGGCGGCCAGGCGTCGATTAGGGCGAGCAGGTGAGCGATGGTGACAGGGCCGGAAGACTCGCGGAAGCGAACCCAGCCGCCGATACGGCCTTCGTGATGGCCGCTAAAGGGGAGTGCGCCAACGCCAATCCGGTAGTCAAAGTGCTGGGTAAACTCCGGGACCACACCCTCGATATAGGGCAGGGGCTGGCAGGCATCCGGTGCGGGAAGCCCGGGGAAGGCGTCGTTGCTGACGGCAATTGACGATGCGCGCGGTTTGCCAAAGCTCGCCAGGGCGGCGGTGACGACCTGCTCGCCATTTTCCTGCGGTTGGCTGGCGTGGGCTTCGATCTGTACCGCGGAGCGGCCCGCGCGGAGTACCCGCGCACTGGTGTGCAATGCACCCGCTTCCGCGGGGGCCACGAAGGATATGGTGAGGGAGCGCAGGGGCGTGTCTGCCACCGGCCCTCCGGTAGCCAGCTGCAGTGCGGTTTCGATACGCTGGTACAGCATCGCAGCCACAAGACCGCCGAAGGTCGCGCGCCCCTGAGACCATCCCACCGGAATGGTTGCTGTTTCGTCGCTGCGCGCCGACTGGAGAATATTGCTGAGGTTCATATCCGCGGGGCCTGCTCTGGCTTGGATTCTTGTGATTGCATTGCGATCAGCTGAAGCTGTGGTCGGTGTCAGGGAACATCCCGTTTTTCACGTCTTCGGCGTATTTGCGCAGCGCGCCGGGGATATCACCCGCTTCAACCAGGAAATTCTTGGAGAACTTCGGCGGCTTTTCGGTGAGACCGAGAATGTCGTTGATCACCAATACCTGGGCGTCGGTGTGGGGGCCCGCGCCGATACCGATGGTGGGCATGGTGACGGCATCAGTGATGCGTTTGCCGAGTTCTGACGGCACGCACTCCAGAACCAGAAGGTCTGCGCCCGCTTCGTCCAGCTGCACCGCATCGTTCAGGATTTCCCCGGCCTGATCGTCGTCGCGCCCCTGCACGCGGAAGCCTCCCAGCTTGTGCACCGACTGCGGTGTCAAACCCAGGTGTGCGCACACGGGGATACCGCGTTCGGTCAACATTTTTACGGTGGGTGCCAGCCAGGCGCCGCCTTCGATTTTCACCATGTGCGCGCCCGCCTGCATGATGCGGGTGGCGTTGGTAAGTGCCTGCTCCGGGGTGGCATAGGTCATGAAGGGCAGGTCGCCCATGATCAGGGATTTTTTGTTGCCGCGGGCCACCGCCTCTACGTGGTAGATCATCTGTTCCATGGTGACCGGGATGGTGCTGTCGTAACCCAGTACGGTCATCCCCAGAGAATCGCCGATCAGTACGGTTTCCACTCCGGTCTTCTGCGCCATCGCGGCCATGGGGGCATCGTAGAGGGCAACACAGATGAACTTTTCTCCATCCGCCTTCATCTTGCGCAGGGTCTGGACCGTAATGGGTTTTGTCAGCTCACTGGGGGCGTAGGGCATGGTAATTACTCACTCATCTTGGGGGCGGGGCCCGGCTTGTATCGGGGGTGACCCCGGAAACTCGAACGGCGGATGCGTGGAAACTTATCTGCCGGGATTGTAGTAATGGCGGCCGCTCTTGATCTCGAGCAGGTACTCCACCAGCTGCAGGTAGTCCCGCTGCTGGTCGACGATGTCGATCTCGGCGCAGTTCACGATCAGCAGGGGTGCCTGGTCGTAGTAGTGGAAGAAATTGGTGTAGGCCTCGTTGAGGGTGGCGAGATACTCGTTGCTGATACTGCGCTCGGCGGCGATCCCGCGCTTGTGGATACGCTGCTGCAGTACTTCGAGGGGCGCCTGCAGGTAAATCACCAGGTCCGGCTTGGGGGCCTCCAGGGTCAGGTGCTGGTACACCTGCTGGTAGAGCGCCAGTTCGTCGCTGTCGAGGGTGACCTCCGCAAACAGGTGATCCTTTTCGATCAGGAAGTCTGCCACCCGCACCGGCTTGAACAGGTCGTCCTGGCGCAGGGCCTGTATCTGTTGTGAACGCTGTAGCAGAAAGTGCAGCTGGGTGGGGAGTGCTGCGCTTTTCGGATCGCGGTAGAAGCGTTCCAGGAAGGGATTGTCTTCCGGCAGTTCCAGCAAGGTGTCGTAATTGAACGTGGCCGCGAGCTTCTTCGCGAGGGTCGTCTTGCCGACACCGATATTGCCCTCGACGGCGATAAAACGCGGTAAATGGCGCTCCCGCAGGTTCAGTTCCTGTGCCAGGCGTTCGGCGCTGTAGTCTCCGGAAAGGTTCTTATCGGATACGGAGGATTTTGTCACCGGGGATACTCCCTCTTGTTCCCTTATTACAGTCGATACCGGTTATTCCAGTCGATGCAGGCGGTTGAATGGGCATTGTGCCAACAATGTCTGCAGCGGGGTACCGTCGGGCATGGTCAGATCCGGTGCGAGTTCCGCAAGCGGTTCCAGCACAAAATTGCGCTCGGACATACGCGGGTGTGGAACACACAAACGCGCGGTGTCCAGTGTTTCGTTCCCATACAGCAGGATATCGAGATCCAGAGTGCGCGCCCCCCAGCGCAGGACGCGCTCACGACCATGAAGGTTTTCGATGGCCTGCAGCGCATCCAGTAGCGTCTCCGCATTCAGTTCGGTATCGAGACTGGCTACCGCATTGACGTAATCCGGTTGCTCGCCGGGACCAATGGGGGCGCTGGCGTAAAAACCGGAACACCTGAGAACCTGCGTCTGCGGAATCTCCCGCATGCGCGCCAGCGCCGTCTTCAGTTGGGCCGCTGGGTGTTCAAGGTTGCTGCCGAGGCCAATATAACAGCGTGTCACTTGTGATTTCCGCTCAACTTGACGGATGTTCCGCGCCGCCCTGACGGCCGCGATTGCCGCGGTTACGGCCGCCGCGATTGCGTCGCCCGCGACCCTTGCCGTTACCCTGGGCACCGCCGCGGGGGAGGTCGCGTACCATCTGCAGGCGCTGCTCTTCGTCTGCTTGCTGAAACTCGGTCCACCACTGACCGAGGCCCGCGGGAATCTCGCCGCTGTCTTCCCGCAGCAGCAGGAAGTCATAGGCCGCGCGGAATTTGGGCAGTTCCATCAAACGGAAGGCGCGTTCACCCGCACGGCGGGGGAGACGGGACTGCATATCCCAGATCTCGCGCATGGGCATGGTAAAGCGTTTGGGTATGGCCGTGTGCACCAGCTGATTGCTGGTGATTTTCTGCGCCGCCTGGGCCAGCGCCGGTACCGGCGGAATACCCTTGCTCTCAAGGAATTGTTGCTCGGAATTGACCCCGGGCCACAGCAGGGCGGCATACAGAAATGCGGGAGTTACCCGCAGGTCTTCGCGGATACGGGTATCGGTGTTACGCAGGGCCTGGCGGGTGAGGGCCAGGGCCTCCGGATTGTCCAGCAGGCGCGCGTTGTCCGGGAACAGGTGTTGCCACAGGTGGTACTGCCGCAGCAGCTCGAAGGTGCGTTCGCCGTGGCCGCTCATCAGCAGTTTCAGCACCTCGTCGAACAGGCGCGCGGGTGCGATGTTGCGCAGTAATGGCGCCAGTTCTTTCAGGGGTGCGGCAGTGGCGGGTTCTATATCAAAGTCGAGCTTTGCGGCGAAGCGCACCGCGCGCAGCATGCGTACCGGATCTTCCTTGTAGCGTGTTTCCGGGTCGCCGATCATTCGGATCAGGCGTTGTTCTATATCCCGCAGGCCACCGGTGTAGTCGTGGATTTCGAAGCCATTGGTGGTGTAGTAGAGCGCATTGACCGTGAAATCCCGGCGAATCGCGTCACTCTCCAGGTCGCCGTAGACATTGTCCCGAAGCAGCATGCCGTGTTCGGATTGTTGTGCCTCATGCTCCTCGCCATCGCTGTGGTGGCCGCGGAAGGTCGTGACCTCGATCACCTCGCGGCCGATACGCGCATGCAGGATACGGAAGCGACGCCCGACGATACGCGAGCCGCGAAACAGCTGGCGCGCCTGCTCGGGCGTGGCATCGGTCGCCACGTCAAAGTCCTTGGGATGGCCGCCCAGCAACAGATCGCGCACACCGCCACCGACGATATACGCCTCAAACCCGCTTTCCTGCAGACGTTTCATCACCGTGAGCGCCGCGCGACTGACATCCCGGCGGGACAGGCTGTGTTCGCTGCGGGGAACGACCACTCGGGCTACGCCATTATTACCAGCCTTTTGCCTGGATGGCTGGCTCTGGGACGATTTTCGAGAGGAGTTCTTGCGCGGCGGGTCGCTGCGGCCATGTGCGCCAGATAAAGGGGAAGTGTTTTTCTCCGCAGTGTTACCATCAGCGGCTTTCGATTTGTTGTGCCAGCGTTTGATACTGCTGATCAGGGAATTGAACATACGGCTTACTGTGTTATCCGCAGCCCTGAATCGAGGGCGGCTGTACGGTTGATCCTGGTGTCTCAAAGCGAGGTGGCACCGGGATGGCGGTGTTCCTGACTCGTATGGGGGCGGATTCTAACACACACAGCGCAACGCACAGCTGCCGGTCCCGCTCCTTGCGGGGGCCAGCAAATGCGTGCATTCATTGGAAAAGAAAAGAAGGGAATTATTCTTATTCGGTATGAAGGCAGCGGCTTCCTTGCGCTATCAATTTGCTTTTCAGCAAACCCTCTCCCAGGCACAATCAGTCAGTTTGTCACGTGCTTGTCGTTATTTTTGTTGTCTTCTACAAGTTATTGTTCTTGTTATTTCTCTTTATTCTTATTGTTTATTGTTGTTTTTAGTTCTTATTACTTTTTGTTTATTTTTATTGTTGTACTGAGCCTTATTGTTGTTATTGCTCAAATTTTGCTCCGGTCATCGATCACTTTGGCTTTTATTATCGATCTGCCCGTTCTTATTATTTTTATGTTGCGCCCACTTATTGTCAGTTGTTATTAGGGCTTAAACAGTCATTTATTTTTATTCTTGGCTGTTCTTGATGTTTGACCTATACAAAGCAGATTGCGTGCCAACTTTAAAAAGTTCTTATAAATCAATAACTTAAAAATTTAAGGAACTTTTTTACGCAGTGGAAACACAGTTTTCCGTTACGCAAGGTACGGCAATTGTTACTCGCCTGTGAGAGGGGGTAACACTTTCACTTGTTACCAATTTATCCCCCGATGAGAATCCCGCGCACACGTGTGCCCACGAGGTTGTACTCGCGTAACCTATTGATTCAGAAAGAGTTAATTGGCGATTCTTCTCGGGGAGGTGAGGTGCGGTAAGACTGTGCCCTGTGCCCACGGGGGGCGAGAGAAGGTGGCGATGCCGGGTTATCCCCTTGCGAGACCGTCTGCGGCCCGGATGGCCGCAGACGAGCCCCCAGGGATAGGTTGAGGAGGGGCGCCTAGCTCGTGTCTCGCAAGGGGATACCCGGTAGCGGCACCGCCACAGAATTTCTACGAAGTGCTAGCGATGATCTGTAAATGGTTGTCGAGGGGGGAGGCGGTCTCAGACCTCTTCTTCCGCCGTACGCTTGGACTTCTTGCGCGGAATACCGAGCTTCTGACGGCGCTCCCACAGGCACTTGCGGCTCACACCCAGCTTCTTCGCCAGATCCGTCTCGCTCATCGTATCCTGGTGTTCCAGAACGAAACGCGCGAAGTAGTCCTCCAGTGACAGATCCTCCCGAGGATCCGAGTGCAGGCTGTTGCGCGGGCGGCGCTCCGGATCCGCTTCGTCGATTGGGACCAGGTCCAGATCAATATCCAGGGTCTCGTGGTCAATTTCGCTGCTGTCCTCGGTGAGAATCACCGCCCGCTGGATTGCATTTTCCAGCTCGCGTACGTTACCCGGCCAGGTGTAAGTCGTTACCGCCTGAATGGCCTCCGGTGAGAACTTGAGTATCGGGCGGTTGATTTTGACGCAAAACTTCTCGATCAGATTCTCCGCAATGGACAGTACATCCTTGCCCCGCTCCCGCAGCGGCGGCAGCGTCAGCTGAACCACGTTGATACGGTAGTAAAGGTCTTCTCGGAAGCGACGCTCCGCGGCCAGTTGGCGCAGATTGCGGTGGGTCGCCGCCACCAGACGCACATTCACTTTGCGGGACTCGATCGCGCCGATGGGGCGCACTTCGCCCTCCTGTAGCACCCGCAACAGACGGGCCTGTGCTTCCAACGGCAACTCGCCGATTTCATCGAGGAACAGGGTGCCACCGTCGGCGGCGGCCACCAGACCCTCGCGGGCGCTCTGGGCGCCGGTGAACGCGCCCTTTTCGTGACCGAAAAGCTCGGCCTCGATCAGCGTTTCCGGAATCGCCGCACAGTTCACGGAGATCAGAGGCTTACCATTGCGCTTGCTCTCCTCGTGGATTGCGCGTGCGACCAGCTCCTTACCCGTGCCGGTCTCACCGTGTACCAACACCGTGGCATCGGTGGGAGCCACCTTGTGGATGCGGGCGTAGAGATCCCGCATCACCGGGCTGTCACCGATCATGCCCGCAATCGCGCGGCCCTCGGCCTTGCTGTCGGCAGCCGCGGCACCGGCGGCACGATTCTGCTCCGCCTTGCCAATTACCCGGCGTACGGTGGCGAGCATTTCGTCGTGATCGAACGGCTTGGCGATATAGTCGGCGGCGCCCATACGCATGGAGTCCACCGCTGAGCGCAGGCTGGCGTAACTGGTCATGATCAACACCGGCACATCGCCCGCAAGCTTCAACAGGTCGGTACCGGGGGCGCCTGGCAGGCGCAGATCTGAGATGATCAGATCCATGTCCGCGAGACGATACTTGGTGGTCGCTTCTCGTACGGAGCCGGCTTCACTGATCTTGTAGCGGTGCCTCTCCAGCAGCTTGCGCAGGGCTGTGCGGATAATGGCTTCATCTTCTACGATCAGAATGTGGCTCATATGTTACGCCTGGTTACAAAATGTTCAGAGGGGCCTAAGTTTTACCTGTCGGGCGTTTCTATGCAACCCAGATTCCGACGAATGCTTAATTTTTGTTCGATTTTCCGCCATTTGTGGGTAACAAATTGTAGGGCGATCGTACGCTAATTGGGGGCTTCAAGCGGTAACTGCACAATAAAGCGGGCGCCACGACCCGTTTCCAGATGGGCGGGGCTCACCAGCTCCAGCTGTCCGCCGTGCTCTTCCACAATGCTGTAGACCATGGCGAGTCCAAGTCCGGTGCCTTCACCGGGTTCCTTGGTGGTAAAGAATGGCTCCAGAATCCTGTCGCGGTGTGCCGGGGAGATACCGGGACCATTGTCGGTTACCGCGATACACGCGAAGCCGGTGCGCAGGTAGCCTTCAATCTCGATGTGCCCACCGTCCGGGCTGGCGTCGCGGGCGTTGCTCAGCAGATTGATGAATACCTGAATCAGGCGCTGGTTATCACCGAGCGCGATCAGGTCCGCGGGCACAAGGTTGGCGAAGGTCACCTGAGTTTTGTCTCGCTGCAATGAAAGCAGCTGTACCGCTTCTTCTACACAGGCGTGCAGGTCCACCGGTGCCTTCTCCCGGTCCTGGGTGCCGCTGTGGGAAAAACTTACCAGCGAGTGCACGATACGGCTGATACGCTGGGTCTGACTGAGTATCTGATCTGCTGTTTCCAGCACTTCCGGGTTATCGGACTCGTACTGGAGGTTCTGCGCCAGACAGGCAATACCGGTAACCGGATTGCCAACCTCGTGCGCCACGCCGGCGGCGAGGCGCCCCACGGATGCCAGGCGCTCACTGTGCATCAGTTCCTGCTCCAGCACCTGGGTCTCGGTAATGTCCTCCACCAGCAGCATCTGGCCATCGCCGCGGCTGTCTTTGTTCCGGTTGCCGTCGCGGCCGTACTTTTTCTGTTTGAGGCGGGTTTTGTGCAGGTTCAGCCAGTGGCTGCTGCCGTCCATATCGACCTGCTGCTTGAAACGGCTGGCGTCTTCCGAGTGAGCAAACTCCGTCAGCAGGGTGCGCCAGGGCTCGGGCAGATATTCGAGCTTGGAGCCGATCACCTCGCTGGCGGCAACGCCGGTCACCTCCGCCATGGCGTAGTTCCACAGCAGGATCTCACCATCGCGTCCCAGTGAGCAGGCGGCCATCGGCAGTTCTTCCAGCATCTGGCGGTGGTAGAGGCGCAGGTTATTCAATTCCGCGGCGAGGCCGGTGAGTTGATTTTTATAGCGGCTGAGGCGGGTCTCGATCAGGTGGATATCTTTATTGGCAGGCTGGTCGCTGGTCACGAACGGCAGGTGGCGATCCACGATTTGCCCGGCGAGCACCCGTCCCAGCAGGCCGGACAGGTTGGCTTCGAGTTTGTCGCGCAACTGGCGCAAGGCGTAGGGGCGGCGCTCATTCTCCGTCAGGTTGAGCTGGCGCAGAGCGCGGCTCACCTCCTGGCTGGCGGTGGCAGCGCCGAGACTCTCCGACAGACGCTGGCGGAAATCTGCGGCGGATTGCACATCCAGTTCCAGGCGCAGGGCCTGGCTGATGGAGTCGTCGCTGCACAGATCGGCGGCGTAGCGCTCGAGGCTCGATGTGGGGGTGAACAGCGACAGGCCCACAAACAGCAGTACGTTCATCGACAGCGACAAGGTGGTGATCTGCGGCCAGATCTCCATGCCCAGTGGTATTCGATAGTCGCCAAAGGCGATACCGCTGTTGCCCACCATCGCCGGGAACAGCAGTCCGGCGGCCCAGATCAGCATGCCGACGAGCAGACCAGCGATGAAGCCACGGCGGTTACCCTGAGGCCAGTGGATCACCGCAAAAATACCCGGCAGGAACTGCAGCGAGGCAATAAACGCAATGATCGCCAGATCGGACAGCGACAGGCGGTTATTCAGCAGAAGGTAGAACCCGAACCCGGCGAGAAACAGCGCCGCCACCAGCGCGCGGCGCAGCCACAACAGCTGGCGGTACATGTTGTCTTCGGATTGCCAGCGGGTGCCGGGCAACAGCCAGTGGTTCATCACCATGGTGGAGAGCGCGAGCGTGATCATGATCAGGGCGCCGGTGGCGGCGGAAAGACCACCGACAAACGCAAGGATGGTCAGCAGTGCGGAACCGCTGGCGCGCGGTACGGCGAGCGTAAAGTACTGCACCGGCTCGGCCACATCCAACGCGAAGCCAGCCCACATGATGGGGAAGATCGGCAGCGCCATCAGCAGCAGAAACAGCGGAAAGCCCCAGCTCGCGGTGCGCAGGCCCAGGGCTGCAGGGCGTTCCGCGATGCTGAGATAAAAAATATGCGGCATGGCCACGGCGGTGGCGATAAACACCAGCAGCAGAGTGTGGGAAGAGCCCTGCTTGATTGGCGAATACAGCAGCTGCTGCATGTCGTTGTTCTGCGCCAGCCACTTGTCGAGCCCGCCGAGCCCTCCGAACACGCCGTACACCGCATACAGCCCAACCGCCAGCAATGCCAGCAGTTTTACCAGGGATTCCAGCGCCATGGCACTGGCGAGACCCGCACGGCGCTTGCGTGACGCGCCGTAGGTACTGGTGAACAGCGCCAGCAGTACACAGTAAAAAAACGCGATCAGGTCCTTACTCGTAACCCCGCTGTCCGGCAGTGCCAGTGCCGCTACATTGTCCCGTGACAACAGCGCCAGAGTCTCCGCCACCGCCTGAATCTGCAGTGCGATCAACGGCAGCAGGCCCAGCAGCATGAACAGGGTGGCGAGGGTGCCCGCCTCGCGACTGTGGTAGCGGAACACCAGCAGATCCGCCGGCGAAGTAAGTTGGTAGCGCTGGGCCAGGCGCGCCAGCGGTTCAAGGGCCACCGGGGCGAACAGGAACATGGCGCCTGTGCCGAGATAGTAGGCCAGTACGCCATAACCATGCTGCCAGGCCAGGTCGATGATGCCGTAATAGGTCCAGGCGCTGAGAGAAACCCCCAGCGACAGCACATAGAAAAACGGATGGCGGACCCAGTTACTCGGCAGCCAACCCTTGGAGGTGGCAAAGGCGACAAAAAACAGCGCGAAAATGTAGGCGACGCCGATCAGCGCGATATTGACGATCTCAAAGGTCATCGGGGCGACGCCTCCGCTGGATGAAGATCGCCAACAGGATCAGGACGAACCACAGGATAAAGGGGCGATACCAGGCGCCGGTGGGGTTGATCATCCAGGTGAATACGGTAGGGCTGAATACATAGCCCACCAGTACCAGCAGGATTAGCAGGGTACGGTTGCTCATCAAAGACCTGTCGGGGTCGTCCTGCGGTGAGGCAGCTTGGAGAAAATATGGCGCAAAATGTTAATGCCCCGTTGGGGCACAGTTCAACCACTGATATTTCGCGGCAAATTTTGCATCCAGTAACAGCCTGCTCCAGCCTATTGATGCAACCGGCGATTGTGGCGATTCACTTGCTGGCGCTGCCAGTGGGCAGTGGCCCAGGCGAGCAGGTGGTGAGGCTGCTCCAGTGATAATTCCACTGGCGGGCGAAGCCCGAGAAAGCGCAGCGCCTGCAGCAGGTTGTCGGTGGGGCGGCGATCATCCAGCGCCGCGGCGTGATTCTGTTTGCTCAACTTCTGCCCGGTTTCGTTCATCACCAGCGGCAGGTGGCCGAAGCCCGGTGGTTCTGCGCCGAGGGCTCTGAACAGCTGGCACTGAACCCCCGTGCAATCCAGCAGATCGGCGCCGCGCACCACCCAGGTCACGCCCTGCTGGATGTCGTCCACCACGACGGCCAGCTGGTAGGCGAAAAGACCATCCTTGCGCTTCAGGATCGGGTCTTCAGAGGTTCGCTGGGACTGGGGGCCGTGCCAGAGATCGAGAAAATGTTCGTCCTCGCCCTCACTGCAGAAGCGCAGGGCGGCAGGCGTGCCGGAAACCGGAGAGCCTTGCCGGCAGTCCGCGCGCCGGTGGCCGCCCGCACGCCGGATCTGTTCTCGGGTGCAGCCGCACGCGTAAAGCAGATTATTCTCCTGCAGCTGATCCAGTGCGCGCTGATACAGGTGGTGGCGTTTGCTCTGCCATTCGACGGGGTGCGGACTGTGTAATCCGTGGACATCCAGCGAATGCAGAATTCGTTCCGCGGCCCCGGGCATTTCCCTCGGCGGGTCCAGGTCTTCCATACGTATCAACCAGGTGCCGCCATGAGCCACGGCGTCCAGATAGCTGCCGAGGGCGCACACCAGCGAACCAAAGTGCAGGGGACCTGTAGGGGATGGCGCAAAGCGCCCGATGTAGCGTGGGGGCGTCATGGGGATAGTGCGTCGGGCAAACTTCGCGGCAAGTGTCTGCCAGGTGGGCTTGCCGCGAGAACCCGTCCATGGCATATCGCCTGGCCCGGCCGGGGCCGTTCCAGGCTCTCACGGCGTCTGCGGCCCTCATGGGGCGTGAGTCCACTTAGCGAGCGGTGCCCGCTAAGTGCGCGGCGTTATCCCGAGATTTGCTTCTCTTTGATTTCCGCCAGGGTTTTGCAGTCCACACACAGCGTGGCGGTGGGGCGCGCTTCCAGGCGACGGATACCGATTTCGACGCCACAGGCTTCGCAGAAACCGTAGTCGTCCTGATCGATCAGTTCGATCGTGGCGTCAATTTTCTTGATCAGCTTGCGCTCGCGATCGCGGGTGCGCAGTTCCAGGCTGAATTCCTCTTCCTGGCTGGCGCGATCCGCCGGATCGGGGAAATTCGCAGCTTCGTCCTTCATGTGCGTTACGGTGCGATCCACCTCTGCCATGAGTTCGGCCTTCCAGGCCAGCAGCAGATTGCGGAAATGCTCCTGCTGCTTCTCATTCATGTACTCCTCGCCCTTCTTTTCCTGATAGGGCTCGAAGCCGTGCAGAGAATCGGATTTCGCAGCAGTATTGGGCATAGTCATTGCCTCTCTCGTAATACGGGCCCTGTTTTATAGGGGCACTACAACCAAATTCAAGCCTTGCAGGCTCAAAGCCTAAGCGACCGCAGGCTGTATCCTCAGGCCGCCGCGGCGACCAAGGCGAGGAAACTATCAAATCTCCGGGAGCCGCGCCACAAAATGTTGCCCGCGCGGGCCTCTGTCGACAATCCTCCGGCCGGAAGAGTGTCGAATGGTGTATTCTGGCGGCCATTTTTTCGACGGCCCGGGAAACATTCCGGTCAAAACTGACTTGTTTACAGGATGCATCGTGAAACTTGATCCGGCCCTTGGCGAGGGTGTGCTGTTGCGACGCTACAAGCGTTTCCTCGCCGATATCCAGCTTCCATCAGGTGAAATTATAACCATTCACTGCCCCAATACCGGGTCAATGAAAAACTGCTGGGTGGAAAATGCGCCATGCTGGTTTTCGGATTCCGGCAACCCGAAGCGTAAGTATCGCCATACGCTGGAAATCACCACCACCCCGGAAGGGGCGCTCGCCGGAGTGAATACCGGTCGCGCCAACGCTCTGGTGGAAGAAGCGGTACGCGACGGAGTGATTCGCGAGTTGCAGGGCTACGACAATTTGCGTCGCGAGGTGAAATACGGTGAGGAAAACAGCCGTATCGACCTGCTGTTGAGTCGTGGTAATGACGACTGTTATGTGGAAGTAAAAAACGTCACCCTCGCCGAGGGCGCACGCGGGATGTTCCCGGACGCGGTGAGCACGCGGGGGACCAAGCACTTGCGCGAACTGCAAAAACTGGCGGAAGCCGGCGTGCGTGCGGTGCTGTTTTACTGTGTTCAGCACTCGGGCATTGAGACAGTGGAAGCGGCAGCCGAAATTGATCCCGCGTATGCACAGGCGCTGGCGCAGGCCGTTGAGGCGGGGGTGGAGGTAATTGCGTACCGCGCGGTGCTGACAGCGGGCGAAATCCGCCTGCGCGAGCCGGTTCCGTTTGTGAGGTAACCCGCTGATCTGTCGGGAGCCCACCTCTTCATCGGTCTTGTCGTCAGTCTGCGAGAATCACGTACAGTCCGTCCTGTGCGTACTCCACCGGTACCGGCGTCAAGGCGTCTCCGGCGCAAGGGCCGGCAATGCACTCGCCGGTACTGATCTCGAACAGCGCGCCGTGGCTGGCACACTGGATCAGGGCTTTTTCCGAATCCAGAAACTGATCCGGTTGCCACTCGAGATTGATGCCCCGATGCGGGCAAATATTTCTGTAGGCGAAAACCTCGCCGTCTTTTTTTACTGCAAACACATTGTCCATGCCCGCGCTGTTATCGCCGAGGGAAAAGCCTTTGGAGTCACCTTCGGTGAGATCTTCATAGCGGCAGAGAAAGTGTTTTTGCATGGGTTGCCTTCGCGCTGTCGTCGTAACGGCCTGCGAGTGTAACGAATCAGGGCGCCGCGAGCACCAGCGAGGTCTGCATTGCCTCGCCGTCGCGAAGATAGTCCACCTGTACCCGGTCACCGGGGCGGCGGTTTTCCAGCACATTCATCATGTCGTCGTAATTGCTGATGGGATGGCCGTCAATGCCGACTATCACATCCCCCAGCTGCCAGCCTCCGCGCTCACCACGATATACGCCGCGCAGTCCGGCCTTCTCCGCCGGCAGGCCCGGAGCGGTGCGCAATACCGCAACGCCCTTGAAGTCATACTGGCTCGCCCATTGATCCGGCGCGGACTCAATACCGAGGATGGGGCGCACCAGGCGGCCGTGGGCAATCAATTCCGGCACGATCTTCTTCACGGTATCCACGGGGATGGCAAAACCAATTCCGACACTCGCGCCGCTGGGGCTGTAGATAGCCGTATTTACGCCGATCAGCCGACCACTGCTGTCCAGCAGCGGGCCACCAGAGTTGCCCGGGTTGATGGCCGCGTCCGTCTGGATCACGTTGCGGATGGTGCGATTGCCGGCGGCCTCGATTTCGCGTCCGAGTGCACTGACCACACCGGTGGTCAGGGTGGTGTCGAGACCGAATGGATTGCCGATGGCCAGCACCTTGCGGCCCACGGCGAGTCCGGAGGAATTTCCTGGCACCAGGGGTTTCAGCCGTTCCCGTGGCGCACGGATCTTGACCACCGCCAGATCCTTTTCCGGCGCCGAGCCCACCAGCTCCGCCGACCACTCGCTGCGATCCTGCAGGGTAATGGTGATTTTGCGCGCCTTCTCGATCACATGGTAATTGGTCACCACGTGACCCTGATCATCCCAGATGAACCCGCTGCCAGCGCCTTTCGGCACCGTGTGCAGCCGCAAGCTCCAGCGGTCCCGCACCAGGGTTTCGTTGGTCACATACACCACCGAGGGACTGGCGAAATTAAACACCTGCATGGTGTTCACTTCATCATCGGTGGCGAATTGGGGTGGGGGTGTTTGGGCCTGCGCCGTAAACAGCGGAGTGAAGAGCAGAAGCAGGAGCGCGCGGGCAGGCAGTGTTCGGAAAGCAGAATGGAGAGATATGGCCATGGGTGGTTTCTGATCCGTAGTTATCGTTCGACACGGCCGGCCCGCAAGTGGAACCGGCTGTGCTCGCAATCGCGTTAACGGGCAGAATTCTGCAGTGCCAGGATCCGATCCTCAAGGGGCGGATGGCTCGCCAGCAATGCGGCCATGCTGTTGCCGTAGATGCCAAACGCCTTCATGTTGGCGGGCAGCGGCTGTTCGCGTCCGGCTTCCGATTCCGCCTTGATGCGCGCGAGTGCGGCGATCATGGCGTTGGGGCTGGCGAGATGCGCACCGGCGGCGTCGGCGCGGTATTCGCGGCGGCGACTGAACCAGGCGACGATGATCATCGCGAACACGCCGAACACCATATCCATGATGATGGAGGTGATGTAGTAACCGATGCCAAGGCCCTGCTCATTGCGCAGCAGTACCCGGTCGACAAAGAAACCTACGAGACGCGCAAAGAACATTACGAAGGTATTCACCACGCCCTGAATGAGGGCCAGTGTCACCATGTCTCCGTTGGCCACGTGACCGATTTCGTGGCCGATCACGGCGCGCGCCTCGTCGCGATTGAAACGCTCCAGCAGACCGGCGCTCACCGCCACCAGTGCATTGTTGCGGTTCCAGCCTGTGGCAAAGGCATTGGCCTGGGGCATGGGGAAAATGCCCACGTCCGGCATGCCGATACCGGCTTTTTGAGACAGTTCGCGCACAGTCTCCACCAGCCAGCGTTCATCCGCGGTTTGTGGCTGGTCGATAATCTGCGTGCGGGTGGACATGCGCGCTAGGGTTTTCGACATCAGCAGTGAAATCAGTGCGCCGCCGATACCGAAAATTGCACACATCAGTAGCAGCCCGGGCTGGTTCAGATTGACGCCGTTGGCGTCGAGAATGCCCTGGATACCCAGCAGATTGAAAATGATGCCCACCAGCAGCATGACAGCCAGGTTGGTCATCAGGAAAAGCCCTATTCGCAGCATCAGCCTTCTCCAAAAAGAATGTTGTCAGGGAGATTCAGAACCATGTTGGTTCTGAGATAAAGAATGGTCGGGAATCCATCTTTGGGGCAGTGCTTTTTTTGCATTTGACCAGAGTGTCTCTGTTCCGGCTTTAATAGGGTCGAGCAGCGCCGAAAACAAGGGCTGACCAGATGGATCCGGCACTGAATGCGTAAAGTTTGTTATACCGGCCCGCGATCACTCGAACGGATGGATGTCGCATGGCGAGATGAACGAAAATATGCCGGTCAGTAGAAAGCGTTGCGTAAGCGCAATGTAAGAATGGTCGACTCAGGCGCTATCTTTTCGCGAGAGCAATTGCTCCGCTTCGCTCACCAGATTGGCCTTGAGGTCGGGATCGAGATCATTCCAGTGCACGTCCAGCAGGGCGCCCTGCAGTGCATAGAGCAGAACCCGGGAGGCATTGATCCCGCGGCGGCGGATACTGGCGAAGGCTTCCACCGGGCCTACCCTATGCAAATCTTCCAGGGTGCGTATGCCAATGGAATGAAGAATATTGACGGAGGCGAGTCCCAGGTTTTTCAGTTGTAACAGCTCTGATTGACTTGGGTGCATAAATTCCTTCCCTGAACGGTTGAGACTCTCTGGTTGTCGTTTACAACCAAATCCCTTTTCCACGTAAGCCGAGTCCGTGGATACATCCTAACCTGCCACTTTTGGCCCACTCCCGAGCCAAATTACAACTGGCGTGCAACATAGCACAAAAAAATAAAAGGCCAAACCGCAGCGGTTACCAGCAAAATATCCGGTGGCTATTGTCGACCACTGGTGCGTTGCCCGTATGCAGCGGTGCTGTTTCGGCGCCGTATGCGTTACAGTGCGTCGGTAACCAGCGGCGACGGCTGTCTTCGGCTGGTACATTTGTGCTATTTAGTCACATCTGCAGAAAAGCCTAGTCCCATTCTGCGGGTTTTGCCGCGAGGTTTTTCCAAGGTCGTTTTCCTAAGGTATTTCGATTGTGCACAGACTCCTGCGCGACATGCTGTTTGGGCTCAGTGATGCCCATGTAATTCTCGAGCCGGATTCCGGACAGTTGCTGCATCCGGAGGCGCTCACGGCGTTCGACCAGTTGCGCCGCGATGCCCGGGAGGCTGGCTTCCACCCGCGGGTGGTGTCTGGATTCCGCAGTTTCGAGCGTCAGCGCACCATCTGGAATGCCAAGGCAGTTGGGCAGAGACCGCTGCTCGACAGCGAGTGCCGGGAGCTGGATGTGGCGTGTATGTCGCCAGAGGAAATCGTATTCGCTATATTGCGCTGGTCCGCGTTGCCCGGGGGGTCGCGCCATCACTGGGGTACGGATTTCGACGTGATCGACGCCGCCGCCGTGGCGGAAGATTACCGGGTGCAGTTGACGCCGGAAGAGGTAGCGGACAAAGGTGTGTTCGGCCCCTTCCATTGCTGGCTCGATCAGCGCATTGCCGAGGGCAAAAGTTACGGCCTGTTCCGGCCCTATGGGGAAGACCGTGGCGGTGTGGCGCCGGAGCGCTGGCACCTCAGCTATGCGCCGCGGGCAAAGGAATTCCAGCAGATGCTTAGCGGCGCACTCCTGAGTGAACAGTTGCTGTCGTGCCCGCAGGATGCGGAGGTAATGTTGGCGGACACCGTGTGCGCGGCCATGGACGATATTTTTACGCGTTTCGTGGCGGTTCCGGAAACGGCGTACCCCACCAATATGTACCGCCTTTAAGTATTACTAGCGCCTTAGGCGATCTTTACACAGGGGTTCAGATCAACCATGGGAGCGGATGCCATCAACGTCAGTGCACTGAACAACCGCGACATCTGGTCCAGCATGCGTGAGGAAGCGGCGGTGGCCGCTGCCGACGAGCCGGTGCTGGCGAGTTACTTTCACAATACGGTACTGCGTCACCGCAGTCTCGACCGCGCCTTGGCCTATCAGCTGGCATCGGTGCTGGATCACGCCGCGCTCACGGCCACGGCCCTGCAGGAGGTGATCGCCACGGCGCTCGCCGACGACGCCGATATCTCCCGTTGCATGCAGGCGGATATCTGCGCCTGGTACGACCGCGATCCCGCTTGCGATCAATACCTGACGCCGTTTCTCTACTTCAAAGGTTTCCACGCGTTACAGTCCCATCGCATCGCCCACTGGTTGTGGGGAAAAGGGCGGCACACGCTGGCCTTGTATTTTCAAAGCAGAGTATCCGAACAGTTCGCGGTGGACATCCACCCGGCGGCCTCGTTCGGCTGTGGCATCATGATCGACCACGCCACTGGCCTGGTGGTGGGCGAGACCAGTGTGGTGGGCAATGATGTTTCCATCCTGCACTCGGTGACTCTGGGAGGCAGCGGTTGTGGCGGTGGCGATCGTCATCCAAAAATCGGCCGCGGTGTGATGATCGGTGCCGGCGCCAAGGTGCTGGGGCCGGTCAATATCGGCGAGGGGGTAAAAATTGCCGCCGGCAGCCTGGTGTTGCGCGATGTGCCCGCGCACGCCACGGTGGCCGGGGTTCCTGCGCGTATTGTCGCGGCGAAAAGTGTCGCGGCACCGGCATTTACCATGGACCAGACTCTGGATTCCGAAGACTGAATCCGTTTGAATAGACCGCAGCAAAAAAATGAAAAGCCGGTCATAACGGCAATACTATCGAGCGAGAACCTTGCATGCCTGAAGCCACCTACAGTGTGATTTTTCGCGGTGACCTGCAGCCCGGGTATACCGTCGCTGATGTTAAAGCCAATTTTGCGCGCCTGTTCAAGATCGGGCCCGAGGCTGTGGAGAAACTGTTCTGTGGTCGCCCACTGGCGATCAAAAAAGGGCTGCCACTGGCGCAGGCGGAGCATTTACAGGCCACATTGGCAAAACTCGGTGCCCAGTCTTCGCTCAAGTCGGAAATGGAAGCGGTTGCCGCCGCAGCGCCGGAGCCTTCACCGGAGTCCGTTCTGAAACCTGAGCCCCGCGCGGAAGAGCAACCCGCAGCGCCAGCGCCCGCGGTGGAGACGGGCCTTACCCTTGCGCCGATGGAAGGGTACCTGCTGAAGGAGCACGAGCGCGCCCGGGTGGAGCCGGCGCAGGTGCCGGTCAGTCATCTCAGCCTCAAACCGGCGGAGGGCAATCTGCTCGAGGCGCGGGAGCGCAATCAGGAAACTCCGCCACCGGTTTCCGTACCGGACTGGAAACTGGCCAGCCACATCACCGGCAAGGCCACCTATAAAGTGCCTGACTGACTCGCCGCGTGATCTCCGGCCGGGTCCGTTTCCGGCCAGATCAAAATTCCATCTTCACGCCCACAGCAAAGCGGCGGCCGTTTTCATAAATTCCCTGTGGTATGCCCGCGGCGCTGTGAATCCTTATCACCTCATCGGTTAGGTTGACGACCTCGGCGGAAAACGCGAGGGCGGCCGACCAGCGCCACTGCGCGGTGGCGTCCCACTGCTGATACGCCGCGGTTTCACTCTGGGAGCCGGCGATGATCTCGCCGTAGGAACGCGAGCGATAGTTGTAGCTCAAGCGCGCGTCGAAGCGCGGATTCTCGAAATACACCGAGGCATTGAACTGACTGCGGGAGTTGCCCGGCAGTTCCAGCGTGCGGCTGCCGTCCGGCGAGGGCACGCTGGCATCGGTGTAGGTGTAATTGCTGAGAATTCCCAGATTTCCGCCGAGCCCCTGTTGCCACTGGAGTTCCAGCCCGCGAATGGTCGCGCCCGGACCATTCTGCGGCCGGGTGATGTAGTGCAGCTCGCCGTCGATCCACTCCGCGTTTACATGGGGGTAAACGAAGGTGGAGATGTCTTTGTAAAACGCCGTGGCGGAGAGCAGTGAAGCGTCGGCGAAATACCATTCCAATGCGAGATCCAACTGGTTTGCGCGGTAGGGATCCAGACGCGGGTTGCCCGCGGCACCATAACCGCTGGTGGGCTCGACAATGATATTGGGCGTCAGATCCTGGAAGTTTGGTCGCGCCATCACCTGCGCAATACCCAGACGGGCGAGCAGGGCGTCGTCCATCCGGTACTGTAGATTTAGGTTCGGCAGCAGGTCGCGGTAGGTGTTGTCCGCGTGATGCAGACGATCGCTGTTGTAGGCGCTGGCGCGTTGCCAGGTGCCGACGCCGCGTACTCCCGCGTTGCCCGCCCAAGCGCCGGATGCAAAGTCGACACTGGCGTAACTGGCGAAACTCTGCTCGCGAATCCTGAAAAAGGCGCCGCGATCGTAGTGATAGCGCATGGCGCCGCTATCGAACAACGGGTCGATGACCGATTGCAGCAGCGCCGGGTCCGTCAGCGCGTAGCGCACCAACGTGCCGGCACTGGCGCCCTGATCACTGAGTGTCGGGCTGAGGCTGTGGCTGACCTGCTCAAGCCCTACGGTCTCCAGTATTTGCCAGGCACTGGACTGGGTATCGATTTCCCCCAACGTGAGATTGTTTTCCACCTGGTGACTGCGGTACTTGACGCCGAACTGGACGCGCTGCAGCCAGTTGCCAGAGAAATCCCGCCCCAGGTCCCACTGCCCGTAATGCTCCCGGCTCTCCATGGATCGCACCCAGTCCCGCGACAGCGGCGACAGGCGATCCAGGGCACCGGGGTCTTGCGGGTCGAGGTCGAGATACTCGGTTTCCAGGGTATTTCGATCCAGGTGGAAGCGCACCCGGCTGTTGCCGGTGAAACGGTACAGGCGGTCGTGGTTGGTGCCGCCGCGGGCGCCGGTATGGCCGAACTGCAGGTGACTGTCCCACCGTGCGCCGCGGTGACGAATGTCGACATCGTTAACCTCGGTGTCGATATACGCCTGACGCTGGATACTGTCGAGAATCGCTCCGACACTACCCGGGTTGCCGAGGGTGCCACCGGCAAGAACCTGGTGGCCATCGTCACTGGGCAGGAATTCGGGATTGGTCACCGTCACCGGCGGTGTCTCGCTGAGTTTGTAACCGCCGGGGGAGAACAGAAAGTTGTGGTTGCGATTGTCGATGTCCATCTGTGAACGCACAAGATTGAGCGTGACATCCCAGCGGGCATCCGGTGCCCACTGGGCGGTAAGGTTGCCGGTGGTGTGGCGGCGCTCCTGTTGCAGCATCGCGGAGCCGCCACCCCAGACCGCGTAGACGTTGTCGGTGACATGGCCCTGGTCGTCGATGATGCGGTAGAGATTGTTGTCGGCGAAGGTCTCCAGACCGTCGCGACGACTGTCGCGGTGCTGCCAGTTCAGGGATGCCAGAAGGCCGAAGGTCTGCCCGGTATTTTTCCAGCTGCCGAGGGCGGCCCCCTGGGGTGCCCAGCGATCCGCCAGCGCACTGTACTGCTGGCCGGCTGACAGGTGTAGTTCCAGGTTGTCCATCTCCAGCGGTTTACGGGTGCGCACGATGACCGTGCCGCCGATGCTGCCCTCGTCCAGATCTGCGCGGGAGGTTTTATGTACCTCCAGAGACTGCACCAGTTGTGAGGCGAGGGTAGCGTAGTTGAAACCGCGGCTCAGATTGTCATTCGCCCACCAGTAAGCGGAGGCAACGTGCTGACCGTTCAGCAAGGTGCGGTTGATGTCTTTGTCGGTGCCGCGGATGTTTACGTCCCGTCCCTCACCCCACACCCTGTCAACGGAAACGCCGGCAATTCGCTGCAGTGCGTCCGCCACATTGTGATCGGGGAACTTGCCGATATCCTCCGCGGTGGTGACCTCCACCAGATTATCCGCTGTGTATTTTATGGCGAGGCTCTGGCGCAGGCTGGTGCGCACTCCGGTCACGTAGGTTTCTTCCAGCGGGCGCCCGGGGCTGGAGGGGGATCGCAAGGCCGCGGTATCCGCCGGAGCGGCCGCGCCGGGTGCCGGTGCGCTGATCACCAGGGTGCGATTGTGTCCCAGTTGGAACTCGAGGCCGGTACCGTCCAGCAGCTGCGCGATGGCCGCGCGCGGGCTGAATGATCCCGTGATTCGTGGCGACGTCTGCGCTGGCAGTTGGTCGCGGCGGTAAAACAGCTGGATTTTGGCCTGTTCGGCGTAGCGGGTGAGCGCTTGGTGCAGGGGTTGTCCGGGCAGGTCAAACGGTATTACTGTCCGCTCAAACCAGGTGCGGGCCGCAGCTTCAGAGCCGTCAACCGCTGCTGTGCTGGTGACTGCCGTGGCGGGCGTCTGCAGGTCTGCGGCATACGCGAGCGCCGCGGGCAAAGCATAGGCGGGGAGCGATAGCAGCAAAGCCTGCAACAGAAGCACTGCAGGTCTAATGCGCCTCAGTTCGGCTGCAGCGTGTGTTCTGGTCATTATTATCGTTTGGCGGAAAGCGGGGTGGCGAATCGGGCCGATACCGCAGATGGGTCAAAATACCCGATAATCGACGAAACCCGCAAGGGACAGGTCGGTGGCGAGGGCCAGCGTCCGCTGATCTCCAAGAAAAATTGAAATCGTTTAAAAAAGTTGTCGGGATTTTGTTCCCGCTGTCGTTTACAGGAGTTATGGGTAAACGTTTGCGAACAATACAGCGGATGCGCGTCAGCGTGACCTCGGGGGGCGGGCTTGCGTAGTTTCAAAATACGGGGCTTGAGATCCCGGGCTCCACTGCGCCTGGTGCCGTCGCCGGTCGCGGGTGAGCGCAGTGAGGACCGCGGCTTCATCGAAACGCTCTACGGTGAGTACCACTCCGAGCTCGGTCGCTACGTTGCGCGCATGCTGCCGGGCGGGCGACAGGAAGCGGAAGTGATTCTGCAGGAGACCTATATCAAACTGTTGCGCCTGCAGGACTTGCGGCCTTTGCAGGAAAACCCGAGGGCCTACCTGTTTACCGTGGCCACCAATCTGGTACGCGACAGCCTGCGCAGTCACTTGCGCCGCAAGACAGATCAGCACGACAGTTTTGACGAGCACGACCACGCCAGCGTGACGGTGTCACCCCAGGGCAGCGCCGAGTGGCAGCAGAGCCTGCAGCAGCTGAAACAGGCGCTGTTGAAGCTCAAGCCGGTTACCCGCAAAGTGTTCCTGTTAAGCCGCTTCGAGGAAATGACCTATCCGGAAGTCGCGGCGGCGCTGTCGATCAGTACCCGCAGTGTCGAGCGGCATATGAGCACAGCCCTGAAGCACCTGCAGCAAGAGTTGAACGAGTTGTTATGACCCCGACGCATACTACAGCCGGCGCCAGACGCGCCCTGGATAGTGCTCTCCGCGAGCAGGCCGCGGACTGGCTTGCGCGTCAGTTGAGCGGCGCCATGAGTGCTGCTGAAGCGGATGCACTGGAGCAGTGGCTGCAGGCGGATGCCCGGCACCGGCAGGCGTTTGCCCAGTGTCAGCAACTGGGATTGATGACCGACTTCCTGAAAGACGACCCCGAACTCAATGCCGGTCTGCCGGAAATCCGCAAAGCGGTGCGCCGGCGCTCCCGCCTGAACAGTCATTGGCGCTGGGTGAGTGGCATTGCCGCGGTGGTACTGGTTGCCGTGGCCGCATTGGTCACACGGGAGTACTACGCGATCGATTATTACCAGACGGGTATCGGCGATCAGCGGGTGGTGCACCTGGACGATGGTTCCACCCTTATGCTGAACACTGACAGCCGTGTGGGGGTACGGTACCAGCGCAGGCAGCGCGCCCTGTTTCTCGAGCGTGGCGAAGCGTTTTTTATGGTGGCGAAAAATCCGTCGCGTCCATTTGTGGTGAATGTACAGGGATCAGAAGTGCGTGCCCTGGGTACGGCGTTTAACGTCTCGCTGCAGGCCGACCGGGTGCGGGTGGCGGTCACCCAGGGCGTGGTGGAGGTGCGGGCAGAGGGTGATGGTGGAGAGTCCCGGCAACTGGCGAAAATGCTGCCGGGGCAGGGGATTCGCTACACCGCTGTACGCCCGGACGACAACAGTGGCGTAATGCCGGTGAACCTGGATCAGGTCACCGCCTGGCAAACCCGGAGGATCTACTTCGACAATGAGCGTCTGGAAGACGCCATTGCCGAATACAACCGCTATACCACGCGCAAAATGGTGCTGGTTGGCGATGCGCTCGCCGATCAGCGTATCAGCGGTGTGTTTAATATTGGCGATGCCGACGGCCTGGCGTTTGCGCTGGAGCAGGGTTTCGGTGCCCGCATTAACAAAAACAACCAGCGTATTCTGGTGCTCGAGCCGCGCTAGCGGCGGGCGCTATATACCGCAAAGACGCTGTGTGTTTTAGCTACGCAAAATCCTTCAACCGTTTCTAAGGGCGCTTGAAGGATTTTCTCGCGCGTTCCACTTCCGTGCGCGATTTGCACTGCTCCACGTGATCGTTGATCAGTCCCATGGCCTGCATAAATGCGTAAACGGTGGTCGGCCCCACAAATTTCCAGCCGCGCTTTTTCAAGTCTTTGGAGAGCGCCTTGGATATCTCGGATGTGGATGCGCTTTGTGGTTTCAGCTGATCGGCAGGGCCGGGTTCGTATCGCCAGATATAAGCGGCGATAGAGCCTTCCTGCTTGACCATTTCCTTGGCCCGCTGCGCGTTGTTGATCACCGCCTCGATTTTGCCCCGGTGACGGACAATGCCCTCATCCTGCAGCAGGCGTTCCACATCCTGCTCGGTGAAGCGGGCCACCTTGTTGAAGTCGAAGTTCTTGAAGGCTTTACGGAAATTTTCCCGTTTGGCAAGGATGGTGCGCCAGCTGAGACCGGACTGAAAACTCTCCAGACACAGTTTTTCAAACAGACGGCGGTCATCGTCGACCGGGAAGCCCCATTCCCGATCGTGATAATCGAAAAACTCCGGCGCTGCGGCACACCAGCCGCAGCGGGGTTTTCCATCGGGTCCATCAACGGTGTTTGTCATACGTGCGCTTCCCGGTTGCGAAAGTTCGACTATACCGCCGGCTCGCGCCAAAGCCCAGTGACCGGGGCGATCAATAAGAGGTGCGCACCCGCCACAGACGGCTGCAGGCCAGCCAGAACAACAGCACACCCAGCGCGCTCAACACCAGCGCTGTGAAAATATGTTTGGCCAGGTTGGCGGTGGCGAGCCCCTGCGCCAGGGTGTCGCTGACATCGGGGTAACTGGATATTGCAGCGAGAATCTGCAGGTTTTCCAGCAGGTCGCACAGGGCGATGGCGAACGGAAGTAGCGGCAGGTATCTGAGAGGCGTCTGTACCTGGCCGCACCCCCTCACGAGTTGCGCCATCAGTAGTGCGTAGGCGACGGCGTATGCCGGGGGAAACAACATGTCCGGCACGCTTTCATTGAAAAAATACAGTGCCCTGCCGTCGCTGCCGATTGCACTGAGAAAATCTCCAATGGCAGTGGCGGTCAACCCCACCCGTACATCCAGTGGTTCCAGTGTTGCGCTGATCTTTGGATACATGATCAGCAGGATAATGGCCTGTAGTGCGAAGTTGAGCGCGAGAAAAAGTACTGTCTTTTTCCAGGAGGCGTAGCGATAAAGCCAATGCATTCTTTAACCACTGCTTGGACGGAATTGTCAGCCACTGTACCGTGGGCCGGTATAAATAGGTATGAATGCTCCGGCTTCAAGCCGGCAATTTCTCGAAGTGTGAAATCGGTTTGGCCGAGTGGAAAAATGCTTGAAAAAAGGCGCCCGGAGGGCGCCTCGAAAGGTGACAAGGTGATACCTGGTAAAAGCAGCCTGCTAGAAGCTGACGCGCGCCCCCAGGCTGAAGCGCGGGCCGTTCTCGTAGAAACCGACGGGAATCCCATCCGCCGTGCGCATGTAGATGATCTCGTTGGTGAGGTTTACCGCGGTGAGGAAAACATCCACATTGTCATTCACCATCCAGTTGGCAGTGGCATCCCACTGATCATACTGATCGGTTACCAGCTGTGAGCCCGACGTCAAACCGCCGTAGGATTCCGAACGCAGGTTGTAGGAGAGGCGCAGACTCACGGCGTCGTTTTCATAGTAGGCGGAGGCGTTGAACTGATCGCGGGAGTTGCCCGGAAGTTCCAGTTTGCTGTCGGGCACTTTGGCATCGGTCCAGGTGTAGTTGGCGAGCGCGCCGAAACCACTGCCGAAGTCATGTTGCACCTGCAATTCAACCCCCTGGATATCTGCACCTTCATCAGCGTTATAGGGACGGGTGACATTGATGCTCTGACCATCGATGTCTTCCACCTGCGTGTTCTGGAACACGAAGGTACTCAGGTCCTTGTTGAAGTAGGTGGCGGCCACCAGGCTGGCGTCGCTGAAGTACCACTCGGCGCCGATCTCGAATTGGTCGGCCAATATCGGGTCCAGCATCGGGTTGCCCGCGGTGGCGGTACCGCTGGTGGCGTTGATCACGATATTGGAACTGAGATTCTGGAACGTGGGGCGGGCCATGGCGCGGGAGGCGGCGGCGCGCAGGATGATTTCTTCCGAAAGATCGTAGATCACGTTGACGCTTGGCAGCGCCTCGCGGTAGCTGCGCCCGACGGCACCGCGCTCGCCGTCGATGTAAGCCTGGGAAGTCTGGTCGGTCTCCACAATGCGCACGCCGAAGTTGCCGCGCAGGCGACCGGTTTCAAACTCCGCCTGGGCATAGGCCGCGGTAATGTCTTCGTTGATCTTGTAATAGGCCTTCTGGTCTTCCGCGTAGGTCATAACACCCGCGTCCAGAATGCTGTCGACCTTCTGCTGCGCGAGTCCGCTATCCAGGAACGCATACCGGGTCAACGAGCCGGCGGTGGCGCCCTCGCCGTGCAGTACTGGGCTGGGGCCGCGGGAGACATCCGCCAGAGTGATGGCATTGAGCGCGGCCACCTGATCGGCGATATCCGGATTGCTTACATCCACCGAACCGTTCTGACGATTGTTTTCAATGGTGTGGTCGCGGAGTTTCAGACCGGTCTTGATGGCGGTGATGAATCCCAGCTCCACATCGAAGCTGGCGTCGGCCTGGAAATAGGTTTCATCATCTTCCATGATGCGCACCCAGTCGCGCAGGTTGGCGGCATTCAGATGCAGCGCATTGCCATCCAGCGGATCAACGCCGGGGAAGCTGAACTCATTGGTATTGGACGCAAAGTTGAGATCTTCCGCCGCATTGCCCTCAAACCAGTAGTTGCGATCCTTGGTACTGCCGCCCTCGGCACTGGTGGTACCCGCCTGCAGGTGCAGCTGCCAGTTGTCACCCTCGTAGTCCGCGGCAAAATCCAGCACTTCGGATTCCACAAAGGCGTCGCGCACAATGGGCTCGTCCGCCACACCGATGCTGTTCGGGTTTTCGATGACGCCGCCCACCAGCGCCTGGTAACCGTCACTGGTGGGGATAAATACCGGATCGGTAACCACGTCGCCGTTGGGAATCTTGTAGCCGCCGGCCACGAACAGATAGTTCTGATTGCTGTTGTCCATTTCCATATCGGAGGCGACGTAGTTCATCGCCAGATCCCAGCGATCCGTCGGGCGGAACTGTACGGTGAGGTTGGTGGTATCGCGCTGACGATCCTGTTGGAATATGGCGGAACCGCCACCCCAGGGCACATACACATTTTCGGTGACGTTGCCGTTCTGGTCGGTGATGGTGTAGAGGTCATTGGTGGGGAACACTTCCAGGCCATCGCGACGCATGGTGCGCTGCTGGCTGTTGAAGGAGGCGAGTACACCGAAGGTTTCCGCGTCGTTTTTCCAACTGACCAGACCGGATACCTGTGGGTCCCACTGATCTGGCAGCTCACTGTAGGTGCCTTCGGTGGAGAAGTTGACGGTCATCGGGTCCAGATCCATGGGCTTGCGCGTGCGCACATTCACCATGCCGCCAATGCTGCCTTCATCGTGACGGGCTTCCGGACTTTTGTAGACTTCCAGCGCGGACACCAGTTCGGAGGCGAGAATGGAGTAATTGAAGCCGCGGCTTGGGTTGTCATTGGCCCACCAGTAGGCGGAGGCCACGTTCTGCCCGTTCATCAGGGTGCGGTTCAGGGTGCTGTCGGTACCACGCACAAAAATATCCCGGCCCTCGCCCCAGATGCGGTCGACGGAAATACCCGGCACCCGCTGCAGCGAGTCGGCCACGTTTTTGTCCGGGAATTTCCCGATATCCTCGGAGCTGATGGCGTCGACAATAGAGGTGGCATCGCGCTTTACATCCAGCGACTGTTGCAGGGCACCGCGAATGCCGGTTACCACCACTTCTTCTACGGTCTTGCCTTCCGCAGCCTGTTCCTGGGCCGCCGCTCCCGCAGAAACTACGGCGATGCTACCGGCGAGCAGTGTTCGGCGGAAAAGTGCGGATTGAGAGCGCGATCTTTGCATGGGTTTCTCCATTCTATTGTTATCTGGCATGTCGAATTTTTGTTATGTCAAAGCACAGCCATGTTTGTGGGCTGTAAATGGGTAAACGCCAGCGACGGAAATATCCCGACAGGAAAAATCGAAAAATTCTCAGGTGTTTGCTGCTGAAGATGGAAATAGTGGGGAATTACCGGTAGCGGCACCGCACCTGTGGCTCGTCTGTGTCCGGAGATAAAGAAAATTACAGGCACAAAAAAGCCGGCGTAGAGCCGGCTTTCGGGAGAGGAGAGCAGTGATCAGCTTTCTTCTTTCAGGTAGCGTTCGCGGGAAGCCATGACTTCGGCGCGCGCGGCTTCGGCGTCGGCCCAGCCATCCACTTTCACCCACTTGCCGGCTTCGAGCTTTTTGTAGTTCTCGAAGTAGTGCTCGATCTGCTTGATCAGCAGCTCCGGCAGGTCGCTGATTTCCTGAACGTGATCGTACAGTTTGGTCAGCTTGGTGTGGGGTACCGCCAGCAGTTTGGCGTCTACACCGGATTCATCGGTCATGTTCAGTACGCCGATCACACGGGAGCGGATCACGGAGCCAACCATGACCGGGTAGGGTGCCACTACCAGCACGTCCAGGGGGTCGCCGTCTTCAGACAGGGTCTGGGGCACGTAGCCGTAGTTGGCGGGGTAGAACATGGGGGTGGCTACGAAACGGTCTACGAATACCGCGTCGGCGTCCTTGTCGATTTCATACTTGATCGGTGCGTGGTTGGCGGGGATCTCGATGATGACGTTGATGTCGTTGGGCAGGTCTTTGCCCGGGGAAACCTTCTCGAAGCTCATTGCTGGTCCTGGTTAAATAGTGAACAAAATGGTGGGTGAAAAAATCGGAGCGCGGATTATATACCCTGAGCGGGCACTAACATAGCCGGCGGATTTTCGGATTCACGGGCGTTTCATATCCCGTCTCGTGTGGTGGTCTAGATATCGGCGTCTTCACCCGCAATTTTGGCGTGTGTCGACTAAGCTCAAGGCAGGATTCCGCCCGCCGCGAGCTGGCGACGGACCGGTCACAATAATGGAGCCCCTCATGGACGAGTCCACCGAACTGCCGGCGTCGTCGCCGGTATCCAGTGTTTCCAGTTCCCCCGTGTCCCAGACCCACTCGGCCCTCAACCCGCGCCAGGTCCAGTCCGCCGCGGATGCGCGACAGATCGTGGAGGCCCGTGGCCTCAGCCATGTGAAGGTGGGGCTGTTCGACAACGACGGGGTCATGCGCGGCAAGTACATGAGCCGCGAGAAGTTCTTCTCCGCCCTCGACAAGGGCTTCGCCTTTTGCGATGTGGTACTGGGCTGGGACGTACAGGACCAGCAGTACGACAACACCCGCTACACCGGCTGGCACACCGGCTATCCGGATGCGCCGGTACGTATTCTGCCCCACACCTGCCGCGAGGTGCCGTTTGAGGATGGCATGCTGCTGTTTCTGGCGGAGTTTGAGGGCGCGGCGGAGGCGGTGTGCCCGCGGGCGCTGCTGCGGCGGGTGATCGAGCGCTGTGAGCGGGCGGGCTTCGCGCCCTATGCGGCGCTGGAGTACGAATTTTTTGTGTTCGACGAAACCCCCGACACCGCCCGCGCCAAGGGGTACCGGAACCTGAAGCCGTTCACACCCGGCTGGTTCGGGTATTCGATGATCCGCAATTCGGTGCATGCGGATCTGTACCACGAGATTCTTGAACTGGCAGAGCGTATGGACTTCCCCATCGAGGGGCTGCATACGGAAACCGGCCCCGGGGTACTGGAAGCGGCCATCGCGGTGGACGGCGCGGCGGCAGCGGCGGACAAGGCGGCGCTGTTCAAGACATTCATGAAAGTGCTGGCGGAACGGCGCGGGTTGATGGCGACGTTTATGGCCAAATGGTCCAACGACTACCCCGGGCAGAGCGGACATATCCACCTTTCCCTGCGCAGCCGGAAAGACAACACCTCGGCGTTTTTTGCCGAGGGGCAACCCCATTCCATGAGTGAAACCCAGCGGCACTTTCTCGCCGGGCAGCAGCGGCTGATGCCGGAACTGCTGTGCATGGTCGCACCCACCATCAACAGTTACCGCCGCATGATTCCCGGTTTCTGGGCTCCCACCCACGCCACCTGGGGAGTGGAAAACCGCACCGCCGCGCTGCGGGTGATCCCCGGCGGCGACAAATCCCAGCGCCAGGAATACCGCCTCGGTGCCGCCGATGCGAACCCGTATCTGGCGCTGGCAGTGGCGCTCGGCTCCGGCCTGTATGGAGTGGAGCAGGGCTGGGAACCGGGCGAGCGGGTGGAGGGCAATGCCTACGAGATAAATCACCCGGATGAGCTCGCACTGCCACGCACCCTGTGGGATGCGGCCCAGAGATTAAAACAATCGAAAGCGGCGCGGGATCTGTTCGGTGACGCCTTCGTGGAGCATTTCGCCGCGAGTCGCGAGTGGGAAGAGCGCGAATTCCGCAAGCATATCGGCGACTGGGAGTTGCAGCGCTATTTTGAAATCATCTGATAACAAATTTCTTACGCCGACCGTCTTATGCAAAAACTCCAGTGTATTTCTCCCATCGATAACAGTATTTACGTCGAGCGCCCGCTGGCCACGGATTATGAAATCCAGAATGCATTGAGCAGTGCGCAGTCTGCGCAGCTGGGCTGGAAGCAGGTGTCGATCGTGGAACGCGTCGCGCTGGTGCGCGCGGCAGTGAAAAACCTGCAGCAGAAAAAAGCCGAATTGGCGGAGGAAATCTGCTGGCAGATGGGGCGGCCCATCGCCTACGCCGGTGGAGAAATCGATGGTCTGGCCGAGCGTGCGCTGTACATGGCCGAGCTGGCGGAATCCGCCGATGGCCCACTGAAAGATATTCAATTGCCACAGAAGACAGGATTCACCCGCTTTATTCGCCGTGAACCGCTGGGAACGGCATTTGTTATCGCTCCGTGGAATTATCCCTATCTCACCGCGATCAATGCGGTGGTTCCGGCTCTGCTGGCTGGAAACAGCGTGATCCTCAAGCACTCGGCACAGACACCGCTGTGCGCGGAGCGGTTGGTGGAAGCGTTCACCCAGGCGGGGCTGCCGCAAGGGGTTTTCCAGTATCTGCACCTGGATCATCGCGATGCGGAACAGATCGTGATCAACGGCAGCGTACAGCATGTGGCATTCACGGGTTCCGTTATTGGAGGCGCGGCGGTGGAGAGTGCTGCGGCCGGGCGTTTTCTCTCCGTTGGGCTCGAACTCGGCGGTAAAGATCCGGCGTATGTGCGAGCAGATGCCGATCTGGAACACGTGGTGGCCTCGGTGGTCGATGGCGCATTTTTCAATTCCGGCCAGTCCTGCTGCGGCATCGAGCGTCTGTATGTGCATCAGACGTTGTTCGAGGAATTTGTACAGCGGGCCGTGGCGTTGATCCGGCAATACCGGCTGGGCCGTCCGGATGATAAACGCACGACACTCGGCCCACTGGTTCGAGCCAGTGCCGCGGACTTTGTGCGCGACCAGATTGATGAAGCGGTGGCGCAGGGCGCGCAATCTCATATCGATGGTGGCGAGTTCGAGTTGGATCGCCGCGGCAGCCCATATATGGCCCCGCAGTTGCTCACCGGCGTCAACCACGCCATGCGGGTGATGAACGAGGAATCGTTTGGCCCGGTACTCGGTGTAATGCCGGTGTCGGACGATAACGAGGCCCTGGCACTGATGAACGACAGCGAATACGGCCTCACCGCCGCCATCTACACCGCGGACGCGGAGGCGGCGTTGGCTCTGGGCGATCAGTTGCAAACCGGCACGGTGTTTTTAAACCGCTGTGACTATCTCGACCCGGCGCTGGCCTGGACCGGGGTGAAGAACTCCGGTCGCGGCTGCACCCTGTCTGGCGTTGGCTTCGAACACCTGACCCGCCCGAAATCCTTCCACCTCAAACTCAACCCCTGAAATTCATCATGTCGAAATCCCCGTTTGTGACCAACTGGAATTATCCGACCGCCATGCGCGTGGGCCCGGGACGTATCGCCGAGCTGCCGCTACTGTGCCGGGAAATGGGCATGGCGACACCGATGCTGGTCACCGATCCCGGCCTGGTATCGCTGCCCATGGTGCGGGCGGTGGTGGAAAACAGCCTGGTGGCCGGCGTGCCGCTGACGGTGTTCAGTGAGATCAAAGGCAACCCCACCGGTAAAAATGTGAGTGACGGTGTCGCGGTCTTCAAGGCGCACGGTTGCGACGGGGTGATCGCTCTGGGTGGAGGTTCCGCGCTGGACGCGGGCAAGGCGATTGCGCTGATGGTAGGGCAGACCCACTCGGTGTGGGATTTCGAAGATGTGGGGGACAATTATCTCAAGGTTAATACCCACGGCATGATGCCGGTGATTGCGGTGCCCACTACCGCGGGTACCGGTTCGGAAGTGGGGCGCTCGTCGGTGATTACCGATGAAAACGCCAAACTGAAAAAAATCATTTTCCATCCACGCATGCTGCCGGGAATCGTGTTGCTCGATCCCGAACTCACCCTGGGGTTGCCCGCGCCGATCACCGCGGCAACCGGCATGGATGCACTTTCCCACAACCTCGAAGCCTTCTGTGCACCGAATTTTCACCCCATGGCCGAGGGGATCGCGCTCGAAGCCATGCGCCTGATTCACGTGTACCTGCCGAGAGCGGTCGCCAATGGCAATGATCTCGAAGCGCGTATGCAGATGCTGGTGGCCTCCAGTATGGGCGCCACCGCGTTTCAGCGCGGGCTCGGTGCCATGCATGCGCTGGCGCATCCGCTCGGAGCACTGTACGACAAGCATCACGGTCTGTTGAACGCGATCCTGATGCCCTATGTACTGGCGGCGAATCGAGAAGCCATTGAAGAGCCCATGAGCCGGCTGTCGCGCTATCTGGCACTACCCACCGCGGGCTTTGCCGGCGTGCTGGACTGGGTGCTGTTCCTGCGCCGGGACTTCGGTATTCCGCACACCCTGGCGGAGATTGGCGTCGGCGAAGAGGATGCGGACCAGATCGGGCAGATGGCCACCGCCGACCCTTCCGCACCGAGCAACCCCTTGCCGTTGACTGCGGATGAATACCGGGGAATTTTTCTGAACGCTTGCCGCGGTGAGATCGGATGAAAATGCTGGCAGGGCTTAATCCTGCATGCTCAACGCCAGTTGTGACAATGTGTGTGTTCCCGTACTGATATACGCAGCATGCTGCGGTTCGGACAGCCGGCCGGTTGAAAACTGTACCGCGTACCACAACAGGTCCAGATACCGGTAGATCAAACACCCCTGATGCAGGCTGTGATGATCTTGCTGCACCGGCGGGCGTTGCAGATATTCCCGCAGCAGAATCTCGCGTTGGTGTTGCGCAAATCCATTTCCCTCACAAATGACCGCAAGATCGAAAAATGGATCGCCACAGGCTGCATATTCCCAGTCGATGGCGCGAAGGCGACCATTGTCATCGAGCAGAAGATTCTCCAGCAGCAGATCGTTGTGACACAGCGACAACCCCTTCCTGTCTTGAGGTTGCTGCAACAGCGGCTGCATTTTTTGGTGCAGCCTTGCCAGCGCCGGGGAGAACGGCAGGTTCCGGTCGATGGATTGCCGGTAGCACTGCACCTTGTCGGCATATTCCAGGTGTGCGGAAATCGGTGGTAGCCGGTGAATGTTGCGCAGCAACTGCGCGAGTTGCGCCAGCCCGCAGGGTTGGTTCAGATCCAGCGGCACGCCGCTGATAAAGCGGGTCAGCAGATAGCGGTAATCCGGGGCGAGGTATACCAGTGGCGCGCACAGGTCGCGCTCGCTGGCCGGTATCAGTGCCTCGGCCTCGGCCTGGCGGTTCAGATCCAGTGCCTGGGCGTGAGGCGTGTTGATCCGCAGCACCAGTTTTTCTTCACCGGCCTGAATCAGGAAGCTGCGGTTGGTCAGCCCGCGGGTGAGCGGGCGGATGAGCTCTGGTGGGCGGTCACTCCAGCTCGGCCATTCATTGGCGAGAATTTTCTCGACCTCCGCGCTCATGCCGCGACCGTTTCCTGCGGGGCGTTATGCTGTTGCCGGTAGAGTGCATACCACTGGAAAAACCCAATGATGACCAGGATCACATAAAGTACAAACAGCAGCGCGGTGAGATACAGTTCGCGGTCGATATACAGATAAATCGCCGCGCCGTCGATAACGACCCAGTAGAGCCAGTTTTCCAGTACCTTGCGCGTGACCATATAGGTGGTCACCACCGCGCCCCAGGTGGTAAAGGAGTCCAGATAGGGCAGGGCGGCGCTGGTGTGGTTGTCGAGCACGTAGCCGAATATCAGCGTGAGCAGGCCGACTGCGGCAAAGGTGTACAGGTGCGTAGTTACGGACCAGCGGTGAATGTGCAGTTTCTCGGGTTCCGCTTTGCCTTTGCGCCATTGCCACCAGCCGTACACCGCGATTGCCAGGTAGAAAACCTGCAGCGCGGATTCCATTACCAGGCTCACATCCCAGAACAGGAACAGGTAAATTGCGGTGCTGGCAAAGGCGGCGTACCAGCACAGGATGTTTTCCCGCATGGCGAGCAGCAGGTAGGCCAGCGCCAGTACCACCGCCACCACTTCCCACAGTGTCATGGCGGCGTATGCGGATACAACGGCTTCGCGGATTTCCGGGCTAAACATCGGCGGCAGGGCTCAGGTCGCCGTCAATAAATTTGCACACGAAAATCGCGCGCCCGAACCGCTCCCAGGATTGGCGCATCTCGGTTTTCAGCATGTCCATCAACAGATCGTAGTCACCGAATACCTGGGTGCTCATGGTGTTGGTGATGACCCGCAGCTGGGGGTGCGTGTTCAGGCGCTGGATAAAATCCTTGATCGCCGGAATGTACTCGTCCTTAAGCGGGTACATGCTGATTTCCACGGAAAGTTTCATAGCCCTGATCCTGTTCAGAAAGTGTAACTGCCGGAGATGCCAGCCGTTCTCGGCTCACCCAGCTGATAGTAGCCCTCCGGCGCATAGCCGTTGGCGGGGTTATTGCCGAATTGATTGCTGAAGTAGAAGCCGCGGGTGTAGACCTCTTCATCAGTCAGGTTCCGGCCCCACAGGGAGATATCCCAGTTATCGCCCTGGTAGGTAAGGCGGGCGTTGACCAGCTCGTAGGCGGTGGACTTCTCGTTGTGGCTGTTCGAGAAGTAGAAATCGTCCTTGCCCTCCAATTCCACACGCGCCACCAGATTTTGCGTCAGCGCAAACTCGGCACCGGTGAAGAACTGATAGTTGGGGGCGTGTGCTACATCGCGGCCGCCGAGGGGGATGGGGGTGACCTCGCCGGTGTAGTCATTGCGCGCGTCTACATGGGCGCTGCTGATGAAGTCTTCGAATTCCGCATTCAGCCAGCCGACGGTGGCAAACAGGCGCAGGGCATCGCTGGCCTGGAAGTTCACTTCCGCTTCCACACCGGTGGTGCGGCCGCCCGCGGCGTTGGCCAGGTAGTCGTCGAAGGAGATTCCGTCGGATGTGATGTTGGCTATGGATTGCTTGGCCTGCACGTCGCTGCGGTCCTGGAAGAAGGCGGCGAGCTGCGCCTTCAGGCGGTTCTCCAGCCAGTTTCCTTTCACCCCGAGTTCGTAATTCAGCATGTGCTCAGTGTCGAACAGGAAGGTGTCACTGCCGATTGCCGGATTGGTCGCGGAGGCGGAGATGATGCGGCCATTCACACCGCCGGCCTTGTAGCCGCGGGAGACGGTACCGTAAAGGAGGGTGTATTCGTCCAGGGCAAATTGCAGGGTGAGGTTGCCGCCCCACAGGGTTTCATCGGTATTGTTGGCCACCAGCAGCGAGTCGCGGTAATCGGCGCGGCGCTGTTCAACACGCAGGCCGGTGATCAGTTCTAGGCGTTCACTGAGCGCGGTATTCAGCTGGCCGTAGATGGCGGCGTTATCGGTGTCGAACTGGCTGCTGAAGCTGGCATTGCGCTCCAGCCCTTCCTCTTCGGTACGCAGATAAATACCGGCTGCCCAGCTGGTGCTGCCGCCGAACAGACGGCTCCCGTCGGTAGACACCAAACGCAGGTCCACGCTCAGGTTATCGCGATCGCGCAGGTAGTTGTCGGTGGAGACGTATTCGTCCGGGTGGAAGCCCACATGTACCCAGTCCTCGTCGTAACCGTATTCGGTGTCGGACGTGGCCGCGCTCACTACGGACTTGACGGTGAACAGGTCATGGCCGGTCCACAGTGCGCTCACCGCGCCGGCGAGGGTTTGCTGGCGGTCGTGCCCGGGCCGGTCGGAAAGGGTGTTGCGGGAGTTATCCAGGGTGAATGCGTCGTAGCCGTTGTCCGCGTCCAGATAGAACAGGGTGAAGTCCAGCTGCAGGTCGTCGCCCGCCTGGTACTGGAGTTTGCCACGGGCCACGGTCTCGTTGATGTTGTTGGTATTGTCGCGGTCGAGAAAGCGGTTGTGCACATAGCCATCGGACTGCTGCTGTTGCACCGCGAAACGGTAACCGAGCTGCTCGGAGAGCGGGCCGCTGGTGACGGCGGACAGGGTGTGCGAACCGTATCGGGCGGCTTCGGCGGAAACTGTCGCGAAGTTTTCGGCTGTGGGGGCGTTACTGGTCATATTGATCAGGCCCGCCAGCGCATTGGCGCCGTACACGGTACCCTGTGGGCCGCGCAGGATCTCTACCTGCTGCATATCCAGTGTGCTGGCGGCGAGACCGAGGCCGGTGAAGTCGATGCCGTCGACGATCAGGCCCACGGAGGGATTCACCGGGTCGATAAACTGGCTGCGCTCGCCGATTCCGCGAATCTGTACAAAGCGCCCGCGGGAGGCGCCGCTGGCGAAGTTCACGTTGGGTGCCAGATTCAGCAGTTGCTCGATATTCGTGGCCCCGCGGGCTTCGATGGTGTCGGTATTCAGCACACTCACACTGGTGGGGGTGTCGAGCTGGGTGGTCGCGCGCAGCTGGCTGATTACGACGACTTCCTCAACACCGGTATCGGCAGCGACGGAAGTGCAGACAAGTGCGCTGGCAAGACCGATGGCGCCGGCGAGGGGCTTGGTGCGGGTGTTGAAACAAAGGCTGGAATTCATGGTTCTCTCTCGTCATCCGATTGGAAAGAGACCCGGTGCGCGACGAGAAAAGAGGGGGTGCGGGAGTCCGCACTGGGTACCTATTCCTACGCCGGTATTAACCGGATCAGGTTCAAGGGTTTGCAAGAAGCCGGATCGGTCGGATCCGGCGGCATCTCAGGCTTTCGCCACCCCTTAGGTTTTGCGGGCGCGATGGTATCAGATATGTCCGAGGGTCGGAACTGGGGTGTTCGCAGGCACGGCGCCGGCGGGGAACCCGCGGAGGAGGGGCTCTGACGGCCGGCGTGGTGGTCAGGGGGCGGGATCTTGCGGGGTGATCTCCGGATGCTGCTTCAGCAGCAGTGCCTGTTGCTCCCGCAAGCGGCTGAGTTTTTTATGGCCTTCTGCCAGCTGTTCCGGTGTCACGCCTCCCTGGTCCGCGTGCGCCATCATCTCTTCCAGGTCGGTGATTTTCTTTGCGGCGGCGGCCGCGAAGGATGCGTAGACCTGCTGTTTCTGGCGCGTTTCGTAGGCTTGATACAACTTGTGGTCTGCCAGTTCCTGTGCGCTGGGCAGCACCCGCGCCTCCGCCCTGGGCGCCAGCGGAGGCGTGCGCGGGTCGCCCTTCGTCATGCTGTTCCGCAGGGCGGAAACGGCGAGATGTTCACTCTCCACGTCCAGATTTTCCGCAGGATCGGTGGGTGGCTCTGGTGTGGCGCCCAGCCCCTGAAGTGCGGCGTTGGGTGTATGCGGTTGTTCGAGCTTTTGCACGGCCGGCTTTGATAAAGCATTGTCTTCGCTCGGGAGGGCCGCCGCCGGGTCGGTGTGCTGGATCCACAGTCCCAGAGATACACCGATTGCCAGCAGCGGAATCAGGCTCAACAGGACTCGCATGGCAGTTGCCTCCGATTGATACGAACGTCTGTGGTATCCCGGATCTCATTCAGTAACTGATAATACTGTTGCTGGAGTTTTTCCCTGGCAATCGCGTGGGATGCGCGGTAGTGAACCGATTCACTGTCGACAGGTTGAAATCCGGTCTCACGCTGATCCACTAACAGTATCTCCCAGTAAATTTCGTCGCCACCCTGCGGACTGCGAAAGGGGCGCGACACCTGCGCAGGTGTTTGCACGAAGGCCAGTGCTTTACTCCAGTGGTCTGCACGGCTGCGCCGGTCTATCCAGCCCAGTGCGCCCCCCCGTGCCTTGTCCGGGGCGACGGAGTAACGGGATACCGCGTCGGTAAACGGCAGGCCGGACACAATTTCCTGGTAAACCCTGTCGGCGGCCTGCTGGCTTTGCAGGCGAATGTGGTAGGCGTGAACCCGCTCCACGCGGGTAAACTCCTGGCGGTGGCTCTGGTAATAATCGGCGATTTCATCGGCTGAAATCTGTTTTGCCTTGTCGCGCAATCCGGGATTGTCATCGTGAATATCCTGCAGCAGCCCCATCTGCTGGAGACCAGCTTCCCGAATCAGGGCATCCTCTACGCAGCGCTGGATGGCTTTCCTGGATTGTTCACTGAGACCGGAATGTTGCGCAAACCAGTCGAGTACGAAGGCCGTGGTTAATTGCTGTCGGATCGCTTCGCGAATAAATTCCAGATTGAGATTGTGCATCTGTACCTTCAATTGCACATTCTGTCGCCGGTACAGGTCCCAAAGGGTGAGTTGTTGTTCCGGTTGCCTGTGGTGAAAGCGGTAGCGGGCGATCACCAATTGTTGTGCCTGCATCTGCTGTTCCGGCGTCATGCTGCTATATAACTGCTGTTGCAGCTTCAATACGGGAGCCAGTGACTCGCGATCGAACGCCAATGGCGTAACCAGAAAATCCAGACTGTTGCGAATTTCGCGCTTGTTCATGGTTTCCTGAAGCCTCTCGGAGTAAGCGCTGCGAATCAGCCGGAACAGCTGCTGTTCCAGTTGTGTCTGGCGGTCATAGCCAACCCTGGATGTAATGTCTTTCGACGGTTGTTGACGGAACCAGTTGGCCAGTAGGCGGTTTTCCAGTAGCGCTTTGAATACGGTCTCTCTGTTCGCATCCTGCTGCCGGTGTCGCGCCGCCGCAACAAATACGTCGAGAGCGTCGACAGGAATGTCTTCTCCGTCGATGCGTGCCGCCAGGTGATCGGGGAGCGGGCGTTCTATCAGTAACAGTATGATCAGGGCGATTACCACCAGGGGCGGCAGGGCCCACAGCCATTTCTTCTGCATGGATAATTCCTGGCGGCCGGCGCCGGTGCGCGCCGGCCGCTTTATCTCTATTGCGGATTACGAACTCACTTTCTGCGCCGCGTGATTGAGTATGTGGACCACCATCGCGATGGCATTGGGGATCACTACCCGGCCAACCTGCACGCGGTCGTTGTGGTCCGTACTGGACAGCACGATGCCGCCGGTGCTGTAGGCCAGTGCGCCCCCCTGGGTCAGCAGCGCTCGAATGTCATTGTCGCTCGCGCTGATGGGGGTGAAATTGCCAATGGCCTGCGTTACCAGGGCGCTGTCGTTCAGATTCTCGCTGTCATAGTAGTCGGCTACCCATCCTTCCCAACCGGTGTGGTTCAGGGCGGAAGTGGTCCAAACGTGATGGGGTTGCAGAAGATCCGTGGTATGCATGACAAACCCGAGCGTCTGTGCCGTGGGTTGGGAGAGAAACTGGCCGTACCAGTACTGCCCCAGGTTGTCGATGGGCTGGAAGGGAATTTCTTCGAAGTCATCGTACATGGACTTGGCGGAGTAACTGCCCTGACGGTAATTGGCTTCGGTGATACCGTAGCTGTTGTACTCGGAGTCGTCGGACCAGAACCAACCTGTCATGCCCCCGTTGCCATCGTCGAGATAATCGCCAACCAGCCAGCTCGCTGCCAGATTGTCGATATCCCCCCATACCGTGAGCAGGTCGTAGTTGTAACCGCCGAAGTCATTGCCGTGGGCGTCGGGTCCGCGAGTGTGATTCTGGAAATGCCAGTAGGTGGTGTAGTTCACCAGTGAAGCGCCGGCGTTGAAGACTGGCGCATAGACGCAGTCTCCGGTTACGGCGCCGCAAAGGTAGGTATCCTGAAAGTCGTCCACGTCATAGGCGCCCTGGCCCAGCACTTCCGCAAACTGGTCGACGGTGTAACCGGCGGCGTTTACCCATGCTTTGAGTTTCGCGTATTCGGTGGTATCCGGGTGATCGCGCATATAGGCCACGGCGTCGATGACAATGCGCTTGTGGGTGATCTGCTGAAATGCCTGGGCCTCGGAAGCCATCAGGACGGTGAACAGACCGGAAATCAGTAATCTCTTCATGAAAGCTCCTGTTTTCTGGTAAATGAATGCGGTGCGCCAGAAAATATCTGGTCTATACCAGTTTGAGAGGCGTTAATGACAGAGAGAGTAAGGTTTTATGACGGTTGTTCCCGATGCGTCTTAGGTCTCGCGGCGCAAAAGGGCTCAGTTTGTCCAGCATGCCCGACGGGGTGACGTGCCTGTTTCATTGCTCTGGTGTTTGGATACTAGGTTTTTGACAGGCAATCCTGCCTGACCGGTTTTAATAATCGGCCAAACACATATAATCCCCAAGCCGATCACGCACAGCATCGAACGAAAAGTGTCCAATATTTCCGGCTTCGCTGTGTATCGATGTTCCAGATGGCCGATTCGGACAACAAGGGGAAACCGATCCATGAAAATTGCACTGATGAATGAATTCAGTCAGGCATCCAAGAACGCTATCGTGCTGAAAGAACTGCAGGACGTGGCTGCCGCTTTGGGCCACACCGTGTACAACACCGGCATGAGCGATGACAACGATCATCGTCTCACCTACATCCACCTGGGGATCATGGGCAGCCTGCTGCTGAATTCCGGGGCCGTGGATTTCGTGGTGAGCGGCTGCGGTACCGGCCAGGGTGCATTGATGTCCCTGAATGCCTACCCGGGCGTGAACTGCGGCTACTGTATCGACCCGGCGGATGCCTATCTGTTTGCGCAGATCAACAACGGCAATGCGCTGTCCATTCCCTTCGCCAAGGGATTTGGTTGGGGCGCGGAGCTGAATATCCGCTATATGTTTGAAAAAGCCTTCACCGGTGTAAAAGGTCAGGGTTATCCACCGGAACGCAGAGAGTCCCAGGTGGCCAATGCCGGTATCCTGAATCACATCAAGGAAGCGACCTCCAAGTCTTACCTCGACGGCCTCAAGGCCATCGATCCTGAGCTGGTGAAAACCGCCGTGGGCGGCGAGCGTTTTCAGGCCTGTTTCTTCGAGAACAGCCAGGACCAGGCACTGACCGACTTCGTGCGCGCGGCACTGGATTCCTGATCCGCCCGCTGACCGCGCCAATCGCTCCGGGGACCCCGGAGCGATTCTTTTTTCCTCCTGCGCCTGTCTGACTCTGTCATTACCTGTTCCACGGCCTTCCCGACAAACTCCCCATCCTTAGGTATTCCATTCCCCCTGCGCTAGGATTGGCACAGTTTTACCGCCTGAAAATCGTCAAGGAGTCACCGTGCGCGCATTTTCCCTGCTGGATCTCTCGTTAATCACCGATGTTGGCGATGCGCGCCAGGCGTTGATGCAATCGCTGGACGTTGCGCGGCATGCGGAAAAGCTTGGCTACAAGCGATTCTGGATGGCGGAGCACCACAACATGACCGGTGTGGCCAGCGCCGCGACGGCGGTGGCCCTGGGGCATATCGCCGCCGGTACACAAAAGATCCGCATTGCCGCCGGTGGCGTGATGCTGCCCAACCATGCGCCACTGGTGGTGGCGGAACAGTTCGGTACCCTGGCGGCGCTGTACCCGGATCGTGTGGATCTCGGGCTCGGCCGCGCACCGGGCACCGACGGCGCCACCATGACCGCACTGCGCCGCGACCCACTGCACGCGGCGGATCACTTCGCCGAAGACGTGCAGGAACTGCTGCACTATTTCGCGCCGGAAAAGCCGGGGCAGCGGGTGCGCGCCGTACCCGGGGTCGGTTTGCAGGTACCGGTGTGGTTGCTGGGTTCCAGCCTGTATTCCGCGCAACTGGCCGCGGCGCTGGGATTGCCATTTGCTTTTGCCTCACACTTTGCGCCGGCCATGCTGGATCAGGCCCTGCACTTGTACCGCAGCAAGTACCAGCCCTCGCAATTTCTTGATGCGCCATATGCCGCGGCGGCGATCAACGTATTCGCGGCGGACTCCGATGAGGAGGGGCGCAAGCTGATGACCTCCATCGAGCAGCAGTTCGTCGCCCTGCGCCGCGGCACGCCAGGCCGCCTCAAGCCGCCGGTGGACGATCCCGCATCCATCGCCTCTGCCTCCGAGCGAATGCAGGTGGCGCAGGCACTGGCGGAATCCGCCGTGGGCAACCGGGATTCCGTCGCCAGCTGGATCGACCGCTTCCTCGCGCGCACCCGGGTCGATGAGCTTATTGTCACCGGCCCCATTTACGATCACGTCGCGCGCCTCAAATCCTTCGAGATCACCGCCGAGGTGTTGAGTGCACGCGTGGAAGCACGAGGTGAATGACATGCGGGGAGAACTGCAGATACGTGAAGCTGAGGCCACAGATTTTGCCGCGATCTGGTCCATATTCCAGCAGGTGGTGAGCGCCGGCGAGACCTACGCGTACGACCGGGAAACCGACCGCGCACAGGCGTACACACTGTGGATGGAGAATCCGCGCAAGACATTCGTGTGCGAAGTCGACGGCGACATCATCGGCACCTACTACCTGAAAACGAACCAGGCTGGCCCCGGCGCGCATGTGTGTAACTGTGGCTACATGGTGTCATCCGCGGCGCGCGGGCGCGGCGCGGCCTCCTCCATGTGTGAGCACTCGCAGCAGCTGGCCAGGGCGCTGGGCTACCAGGCCATGCAGTTCAACTTTGTGGCCTCCTCTAATGCCGGCGCAGTGCGGTTGTGGCAGCGACTCGGATTCGATATCGTCGGGCGACTGCCGCGTGCATTCAATCATCCATCTCTGGGTTATGTGGATGCGCTGGTGATGTACAAATGGCTTGCTGACTAGGATCGTAGCGACACTCATGCAACGCCCCGTGTTTGCAGCGAGGCAGTAAAGGAGAGACCGTAAAAGGGAGATTTACGGATGTCACATCCCCAAGCGCCGTGCACCGCGAATCCGCACTGTTGTGCTTGCAGCGAACCCATTTCCGCCTTGCGACAACGGCAGCAGGCGGCGTCCGAGTTCCCTCATTGCCAATCGTTTGATTGCTCCCGCTTTATCGAACAGCGCCGCCACCTGTCGGAAAACCTGTTCCGTGCTCAGCTGGAATCCGTCAGCGCACAGTATCGCGAACGGAAAGCCGCGCAACAGGAACGGGAAGAAAAAATCCGCGCGCGTGGAAGCCGAAGATCAGGAAAATCAGCAACTGTTCGATGCACTGCTGAAAACACGCCCGGAGTTCGCCACGCGGGATATCCACCGGGCGGTAATTCCCTTCGGGCGCACGCGTATCGCACCGGTGACTCAACAGCGGTTGGAAAACTATCGTGCACACCTGCAGAAAATCGTGACAGCAGCGGGGAATTTTGTCTCCGCCACCGAGATTGTCGAAGACCAGAACCTCCACTACGTGGCTGATTCCCATCGCAATCAAGACTGCTTTCACCGCACCCCCGAATTACAGACCATGAGCGACCGGCTGTGCGCCATGTGCCGCGGCGCCTGCTGCTCGTCTGGCGGTGACCACGCCTACCTGTCACCGCTGATCCTGCGCAGAATCCTGGATGGCAACCCGCAACTGAGCGGCGACGACGTCGTCGCCTGGTACACCTCCAGCGTCGACATGGAAACCATCGAAGGTTCCTGCATTAATCAGACCGCCAGTGGCTGCAGTCTCCCGCGCGAACTGCGCTCGGATACCTGCAATGCCTACTACTGGGACGCCATCCTGAATTACCACCGGGACAGCAATGAAGCTGGGGAAGTCCGAAAAGTATTCGCGATCCAGCGGGAGGCGACCTTTGCCGGTACCATTGACCCCGGTACACCCAATAGCGTGCTCGCTACAGCACTGGTGACGGAAAGTGGGGTGGAAAAATTTCGACAGGACAGTGATTGAGTCTTCCCGGTAAGTCGTAGATAAAGTAGGTCGGGTAGTAAGACAGAGCGGCTGATTAGTGAATCTCCCGCGTTTGCAATTGCGTGTAATGGAAGCCGAAAATATTTTCGTGACCGCGCTGGCGTTCTGTGGCTATATGTAGGCATCGGTGTATATGTAGCCACTTGTGTGTATATATGTAGCCATCTGCGTATATGTGGACACTTACGTGCATGTCTACGTGAGTGTCTATATATGACTGTGCTATTGGATAAACTTGTTATACAAGGGAAGCATGATTTACTTCAGTATTAAATCAGATAGAAAATTTCTAGAAGGCTACTATGAGTCTGCCAGAAAATATCTCTTAAATAAGAATAAAGAATTTTTTGGCGCTACCGTTGAGGAAATAAACGGTCATATTGGAGAGATGAATAGGCTTCGTGAAGAGCTTGCCAGAGGGTTGCCTAGAGTTAAGAGATTGGCCAGTATCTTCCAAATTCCGGTTGTAGCTATGGATCCGGTAAGCAGGGCTCAAGCCCATGCATTCACTACTATTCTTAACAATGATGCTGATGGCCTGATCGAAGATGGTCAAAAACTTGACTTATTAAATGAAACTATTGGTTCATGTAATGAAGTTGAAAGGTCTCAGCTATTAAAAATTATCAATCCTTTGTATTGGATTTTAGCTTCAATTACTAAAATTTTGCGTTTGCCATTTTGGATTTTTGAAACAGCAGGTTTTAAACTCGAGTCATTCGAGAAAAGTTTGGCCGGTAGTATTGTGAAATTAATCGAGATTGCTTTTATTTTTGGCTTGCTCATATATCTTGGCTTTAGTGAAATTGAGATAAAAGAGGTGGTTAAAGGATGGCTAGATGTATAACAAAGCGAGGCAGTTTGTATCGGCCCTATGGGCCTCCACCGGACAGCTTACTTTGTGCACTTTCTGCGCAGGTCGCTTCACTCCCATTTTCGCGCATAAAGCGCCCAAAGCTGCCGCTGCTCGCGGTGTTATAGCGTAATTGACATACAGCAAGATTCGGGTCGGCAGTAGTCGTATCGCCTCCTAATATGGCGCCTGTTCGGGCATGTGCCCTTTGCAGTCAGCAGAGCCAGGAGAAATGATCGATGACTATACTTGCCAACAAAGTTGCTATCGTTACCGGCGCCAGCACCGGTATCGGCTACGCAACCGCGAAGCTTTTTGCGAGAGAAGGTGCTGCGGTAGTGGTGGCTGCACGGCGACAGAAGGAGCTGGATGACCTTGTGGACTCGATCCGTGCGGAAGGCGGGCAAGCACTGGCGCTAGCGGGTGATGTTGGCGAGGAGAATTTCGCCAAGGCCTTGGTAGATAGGGCGGTAAATCACTTTGGCGGTTTGGATATTGCCTTCAACAACGCGGCTATCCTGGGTGCTATGGGGCCAGTCCCTGAGATGCTACAAACGGACTGGAATCATGTTATTTCGACCAATTTAACCGGTGCATTTTTGGGTGCAAAGTACCAGCTGCCCGCCATGACTGCTCGAAAAGGAGGTTCGTTGATTTTCACTTCTACCTTCGTTGGTTATACCGCTGGTATGCCGGGTATGGCTGCCTATGCAGCCAGTAAGGCTGGCCTTATTGGGCTGACCCAAGTACTGGCATCAGAGCATGGGCCTCAGAATATTCGGGTCAACTCCCTTTTGCCCGGTGGTACGGATACCCCAGCAGGGCGTGAGTTTGCCAATACACCAGAGGCATTGACCTTTGTGCATAATCTGCACGCTCTTAAGCGTATGGCAACACCAGATGAAATTGCTCAATCCGCATTGTACCTGGCTTCTGATGCCTCCAGTTTCACCACTGGTACTGCGATGTTGGTCGATGGTGGTGTCTCCATAAATCGTGTCTGAGAGGTCGAGCCATGTCAGACTATGATCGAATTGCAAGTGCCATGGCCTACTTGGTAGATCGGGCAACTGCTCAGCCCAGTCTGGAGGAGATCGCCGCTCATGTACATCTGAGCCCGTATCACTTTCAGAGGATGTTTTGCCGTTGGGCGGGGACTACTCCAAAGCGATTTTTACAAGTTCTGACTTTGGAACGGAGCAAAGAGTTGTTGGATAGCTCTCGTTCCTTGCTCGAAGTTTCACACGAGCTGGGATTGAGCGGAAGTTCAAGGTTGTATGATCATTTTGTGCAGTTGGAGGCAATGACACCCGGGGAGTATAAAAATAGAGGCAAGCAGGTGCATATCGAATACGGTGTGCACCCTACACCTTTTGGCCCTATGTTTGTTGCCGTAACTCAGCGCGGTGTTTGTCGCGTAGAATTCATGGACTTCTATAGCGTCGAAGAACTGCTCAATGATTTGCAAAATGCTTGGCCGTTCAGTTCTCTCAGGGAGAGCCAGGCATCTACGCGCTATGTTATGGATGCATTTTTTGGCAGTGATATAGCTTCCAAGCATGGTCCGCTGTCGCTCTATGTGGCAGGAACCAATTTCCAGGTCGCTGTGTGGCGAGCTCTGCTAAAAATACCACCGGGCGCTGTGGCCAGCTACGCGCAGGTAGCTAAAGCACTCGGTGCCCCAAAATCTGCAAGAGCGGTTGGTAACGCCATTGGAGCCAATCCGGTTGCCTTACTGATCCCCTGCCACCGGGTTATACAGCAGAGTGGTGCGCTTGGAGGTTACCGCTGGGGCCCCACCAAGAAGCTTATGGTACAAACCTGGGAAAGAATGCGTGAAGAGCCAGTTGCGTCCTAGCTTCTTTTTTCGAATTGCGATGCGTTTGCTTCTTCCTGGAAAATCTCCGCTGACCCTGCGCAGAACCAAGGATGCCAATCCGGATCTGAGTGGAGACGACCTCGTCGATAAGCATATTTCCAGCATCGCTGCGGAAGCCGTATTAATCAGATCGCATCCGCAGGGTATTTGCTATTCAGCGGGGAGGTGCGTTTGCTGGCACTTGCAATCCAGACGCACCTATTACTTCGACGATGGTTTTGATTCCGTTGCCTTTTTCACGCCTAGGGGGATTTGAATGGATCTTGAATTTCAGCCAGGGAAGAATATCGCCATGAAAGTCCCGGCACATGAGTATCAGAATACAGTTCGTTTTTATCGGGATGTGCTGCGGCTCGCGGAGTTAACCCCCGATGGTCCGGATGAGACCCCGAGATTTGATTTTGGCGGCAAGGTGCTGTGGCTCGATTGCATGCCGGGATTGAGCCAGTCTGAAATCTGGCTGGAAGTCGTCACCAGTGATATCGACAAGGCTTCGGGATATCTCAGGGAACAGGGTTGCTACCGCCGCGATGAGATTGAACCTTTACCCGAGGGATTCAGGGCGTTTTGGATATCCAGCCCATCCAATATCATCCACCTGGTTTCTGCGGGCGGCAATACCTGACCAAACCACAATCTTAGCCCCATGCACTACCCTTGCATTTGGGCGCGCCGCGATAGAAAGTCCAACTTCCGCAGTGGCATTTTCCGTTACAATGCGCTGGACATTACTCATACCCGGAGTCCCCATGAGTCAGCCTGACGCACAATCCTGGCTGGATGATCTTCCCGCTGCATTTCACGCTTACCTGAACGGCCGCAGGCTGGATGAGGTGGAGTGTATCGTTCCCGACCTCAACGGCATGTCCCGCGGCAAGGCGATGCCGCTCAGTAAGTTCTCTCCGGACAGCCCGGTGTTCCTGCCCATCTCCATTTTTTACCAGACCATTACCGGTCAGGATGTGGAGATGGATATCGAGAACCAGTGGGCCGAGAGCGATATGGCCCTGGTGCCGGATATGTCCACGGCGATGGCGGTGCCCTGGGCGAAGCAGCCGGCGCTGCAGATCATTCACGACCTGCAGGATCTCGAAGGCAATCCTATCGCCTGCGCACCGCGCAATGTGTTGAAGCGTGTGATGGCGATGTACGCGGAGCGTGGCTGGAAGCCGATTGTGGCGCCGGAGCTGGAATTCTACCTGACCAAGCCGAACATCGACCCCAATGAACCCATCCAGCCGCCGGTGGGACGCAGCGGGCGCTCGGGCACCTCACTGCAGTCCTATTCGATGACGGCCATCGATGAATACGGCCCGGTGATCGATACCATTTATGAATACGCGGAGTCCGCGGGCCTGCATATCGACTCGGTAATCCAGGAAGACGGCGCCGGGCAGGTGGAGTTCAACCTCACCCACGGCGATCCCTTGTGGCTTGCGGACCAGGTGTTCTATTTCAAACGCATCATCAAGGAGGCGGCGCTTAAGAATGGCATGTTCGCCACGTTTATGGCGAAGCCCATGCGCGACCAGCCGGGTAGCGCCATGCACGTGCACCAGAGTGTGGTGGATATCGACAGTGGCAGGAATATATTTTCTGACGACGACGGCAACGCCACTGATCTGTTCCGCTATTTTATTGGCGGAACCCAGAAACATATGCGGGAGGTGATGCCGTTCATCGCGCCAAACGTGAACTCTTACCGGCGTTTTGAATCCGAGGCAAACTCCAGTGCGCCGACGAATATCGGCTGGGGTTACGACAACCGTGCCACCGGCCTGCGGGTACCGAATTCCGGTGCTCAGGATCGCCGCCTGGAAAACCGGGTGATCGGTGTGGATGCCAACCCCTATCTGGCGATTGCCGCAAGCCTGATCTGTGGGTATCTCGGTATGGTGAACCGCATTGAACCCGACGCGCCGGCGGAATCAGAACTGGATGAAGAGCAGGCAGAGCGCTCCTATATTCCGGTCACGTTTGATGAGGCGTTGCGCATCTTTGACGATGCCGAGGAAATCCATCAGGCATTGGGTGAGGGATTCTGTCAGCTGTACGCGGCGGTAAAAAGCGAGGAAATGCGGCTGTTCCACCGGGAGATTTCCCCTTGGGAACGGCAGCACCTGCTGTTGAATGTCTGACATCCGCATGCCGCGGTAATAAAAAAGCCCCCGCCCTGCAACAGGTCGGGGGCTTTTTCATGGTCTTGAAAAACGGGGTCAGACCTTGAAGGCCTCCGCCAGCCTTTTCTCCACCAGTACTTTCTTCAGCCGCGCATATAGGGGAATGCCGTTTTTGTAGGGCGGGTAATCCTCGCCCTGAATCAGCGGTGCAAGATAATCGCGGCCGGCCTGGGTGATGCCGAAGCCGTCCTCGGAAATGAATTCCTTCGGCATGAACTTCTCGACATTGGCCACTTCCGACAGCGGGGCCTCACCAATGCTCCAACGATAGTCGGCTGCACTGCTACCGTGACGCTGGATGGTGGGCATGATGGCGTTCTTGCCTGATACCGCGGCCTCCACCGCGGCCTTGCCCACTGCGTAGGCCTGTTCCACGTCGGTGGCGGAGGCGATGTGACGAGCGGCGCGCTGCAGGTAGTCGGCCAGCGCCCAGTGATATTTCAGACCGAGCTCGTCCTTCACCATTTTGGCCAGGGTTGGAGCGACGCCGCCCAGTTGCTTGTGGCCAAAGGCGTCGACACCGCCGGCGTCGGCGAGGAAGGTGCCATCGGCATACTGGGCGCCTTCGGACGCGACGATCACACAGTAGCCGTTATCGGCGACGGTCTGTTGGACCTTCGCCAGGAATTTTTCTTTATCGAAGGCTACTTCAGGCAGCAGGATGATGTGCGGGGCATCGCCTTCCTGCTCCTGTGCCAGTGCGCCGGCGGCGGCGATCCAGCCCGCGTGACGGCCCATGACCTCGAGGATGAATACTTTAGTGGAGGTGGCGCACATGGAGGCTACGTCCAGGGCTGCTTCCTTGGTGGACACCGCGACATACTTCGCTACGGAGCCGAAGCCGGGGCAGTTGTCGGTAAACGGGAGGTCGTTGTCCACGGTTTTGGGAATGTGGATGGCCTGGATGGGGTAACCCATTTTCTCCGATAGCTGGGAGACCTTGAGACAGGTATCTGCGGAGTCGCCACCGCCGTTATAGAAGAAGTAGCCGATGTTGTGGGCCTTGAACACTTCGATCAGGCGCTCGTATTCCGCGCGGTTCTGCTCCAGGCTCTTCAGTTTATAGCGGCAGGAGCCGAAAGCACCGGAGGGGGTATGACGCAGGGCGGCAATGGTTTCCTGGCTCTCCTGGCTGACGTCGATCAGCTCCTCCTTGAGGGCGCCGACGATGCCATTCAGGCCGGCGTAGACAGTGCCGATCTTGTCGCTGTGTTGGCGGGCGGTTTCGATGACTCCGCAGGCAGAGGCGTTGATGACGGCGGTAACACCGCCGGATTGCGCGTAAAAGGCGTTCTTCTTCGACATGTCTATCCTATGGCTTCTCGTCTAAAGTCACCCGCGGCGTGGGGTGGTATCGGCGGGCGGCTCTTGACGGCTACCTCACGCGGCGCGAAGTCTAATGTATTCATATGGCAATTGCATGGAATTGCGGGTATTCGACACTTACTGCGGGAAAAGGCCGTGATAAGCTTGCGCGGCGTTGATTTTTCGAGCACTGCCGGCACTTCCTGCCCGTGGCTCTGGTAAACGCAAAACCCGTGCCCGGCCACAGAGATGGCCGAAAATTCCCCCATAAATAGGGAATGATTGCGTGAATTGGCAGTCCCGGGCAGCCGCGTGTTCGGCTTCGGTGAGTGAGACCGGCGCGCATACATATCGAACTGAGTGAACAAACTGGTATGCATATTCATATTCTAGGCATCTGCGGCACTTTTATGGGCAGCCTGGCGCAGCTCGCGGTGGCGGAGGGACACAAGGTCACCGGCTCCGATGCCAATGTGTATCCCCCCATGAGCACCCAGCTGGAGCGCGCAGGGATTGTTCTGACGGAAGGGTATGATCCCGCCCAACTGGAGCCGGCCCCCGACCTGGTCATCATCGGCAATGCGCTGTCGCGCGGAAATCCGGCGGTGGAAGCGGTACTGGAAAAGGGGCTTCCTTACACCTCCGGCGCCCAGTGGCTGTGTGATCACTTTCTCGGTGGGCGCTGGGTGCTGGCGGTCTCCGGTACCCATGGCAAGACCACCACCGCGAGTATGCTGGCCTGGGTACTGGACTACGCGGGTATGGACCCCGGGTTCCTGATCGGCGGCGTGCCGCGTAATTTTGACGTGTCAGCGCGCCTTGGTGGCACCCCCTTCTTTGTGGTGGAAGCGGACGAATACGACACGGCTTTCTTCGACAAACGCTCAAAATTCGTTCACTATCGCCCGCGCACACTGATCATCAACAATCTGGAATTTGACCACGCAGACATTTTTGATGATCTGGCGGCGATCCAGAAGCAGTTTCACCACCTGGTGCGCACGGTGCCGGGCAATGGTCTGGTGGTGGCCGCGCGGGAAGATGCGGTGACCCAGGTATTGGACAAGGGTTGCTGGAGCCAGGTGCAGCGATTCGATGTGGAGCAGGGCGACGGTGTGCGCCTGGGGGATTGGTGCGCAGTGAATATCGCGGCGGACGGCAGCCATTTTGAGGTGTTGCTGGAGGGCAGGCCGGTGGCGACAGTGAACTGGCAGCAGACCGGCCTGCACAGTGTGAAAAACGGCCTCGCGGTCATGGCTGCGGCCCGCCATGTGGGTGTGGAGCCCGCCACCGCAGCGGAGGCTCTGGGCGCGTTTGAGGGCGTGAAACGGCGGATGGAGTGCCTCGGGGATATCCAGGGCATTCGTATTTACGACGACTTTGCCCATCACCCCACCGCGATCGAGACCACCCTGAATGGGCTGCGTGCAAAAGTCGGGACGGAGCGCGTGATTGCACTGATCGAGCCGCGCTCCAATACCATGCGCATGGGGCATCACCGCGAGCAATTGGCGCGCGCCTGTGCCGGGGCAGACCTGGTGTTGTGGTACCAGCCGGAAGGGATGAACTGGTCTCTGGATGAGGTGGTTCACCACTCCACTGTGCCGGCGAAGGTTCTCCACAGCATTGACGCTGCGGTAGAATCTGTTCTCGAACTGACCAGCCCCGGCAGTCACGTCATCGTGATGAGCAACGGCGGCTTTGGCGGCGTACACCAGCGTTTGCTGAGTGCTCTCGCGCACAAGTACGGATCGCACAAACACAGCGGATAGCCCCGTATTCCGGGGCGCAACGGATACTTCTTTGGCCGAACCGATTTACCCCAAAACCGTCACCCTCGCGATGACCGGCGCATCCGGTGCCCAGTACGGACTGCGTTTGCTGCAGTGTCTGCTGGCGGCGCGGGTGCGCGTGTGGTTGTTGTTGTCTGATGCCGCGCGCATCGTGATCGACACCGAAACCGAGGTGACACTGCCGGAGGACGAAGAACGCACGGCGTCTTTTCTGCGCGAACTCTACGGTGCGGAAGAGGGCCAGTTGACCCTGTTCGGCAAGCGCGACTGGTTTTCGCCGGTGGCCTCCGGCACCGGTGCCGCCAGCAGCCTGGTGATCTGCCCGGCGAGCGGCGGAACCCTGTCGGCGATTGCCTGTGGAGCCTCCAACAACCTGATCGAGCGCGCGGCGGATGTGGCCCTGAAGGAGCGCCGCCAGCTGATTCTGGTACCCCGCGAGGCGCCTTACTCGGAAATTCATCTGGAAAACATGCTCAAGCTCACGCGCATGGGCGCGGTGATCCTTCCGGCGAGCCCGGGTTTTTACCAGAAGCCGCAGTCGGTGCAGGACCTGGTGGACTTTGTGGTGGCGCGGATTCTGAGCCAGTTGGATATTGAACAGACGCTGCTGCCTCCCTGGGGCAGTGTAGAAACCTGATTTTTACGGGGGGCGTGATGGAAAAGACCGTCACCATTCACTACTGCGTGCAGTGCAACTGGATGCTGCGTGCCACCTGGATGGCGCAGGAGCTGCTGTACACCTTTGCCGAGGATCTCGAGCAGGTGGCCCTGAAGCCGGGCAGCGGTGGTGTTTTCGAGATTCACGTCGGCGACCAGTTGATCTGGGAGCGCAAGCGCGATGGCGGTTTCCCCGGGCCGAAAGAACTGAAACAGAAAGTGCGGGATGTACTTTTCCCTGAGCGCGATCTCGGTCACGTGGACAAGTGACTTTTACATTTTCCGGATCCGTGGGCACCGGCGGTGCCTGTTTTCTATTAGAAAAAGCGAACTGAATTATGCTGTTGGGCTTGAAGACCTGGTACGAAAAGCTGGTGCTTGGACATCCGAAGACCGTGCTGGCACTGGTGGCGCTGCTTACCATTGCCGCTGCCGCGGGGTTGCCGCGGTTCAAACTGGATGCCTCCGCGGATTCCCTGACCCTGGAAACCGACGATTCTCTGGATTTTTTCCGCGAGATTTCCGAGCGCTACAACTCCGGCGATTTTCTCGTGGTCACCTACCGTTACAAAAACGGTGACCTCTTCAGTGACGAGTCCCTGGCCACCATGCGTCGCCTGCAGGATGAGCTCGCGATGGTGGATGGCGTCACCGGGGTGCAGTCGATCCTGAATGTACCGCTGCTGTACAGCCCGAAGCTGTCCATCACGGATGTGGCCGATGGCATCCGCACTCTGTCGTCGCCCGGTACCGATAAAGATCTGGTGCGCCGCGAGTTTCTGGAAAGTCCGATCTACAAAGAACTGATCCTGAGTCCCGATGGCGAGACCACCGCCATGATGCTCAATCTGGAGCTCGACAAAGAGGGGCTGGATCTGGTGCGCGAGCGCGATGCCCTGCGTCGCCTGCGCAACAGTGAAGGGCTGGATGCGGCACAGAGCGAGCGCCTGGAAATGGTTACCGCCGAATACCTGGCACATCGTACCGCGCAGGAAACCGCAGCGCGGGAGCGCGTGCAGGAAGTGCGGGACATCCTTGCGCACTATGAGGGCAATGCCGAGCTGTTCCTCGGTGGCCTCACCATGATCACCTCGGACATGATCGCGTTTATCCAGAGTGATCTGGTGGTCTTTGGCGCAGGCATTCTGGCGTTCATTGTCATTACCCTGCTGCTTATATTCCGTCAGTCGCGCTGGGTCTTTCTGCCACTCATTACCTGTGTGACCACGGCGGTTATGATGCTGGGGCTGCTGTCCTGGCTCGACTGGCGCATGACCGTGATCTCCGCCAACTTTGTGGCGCTGTTGCTGATCATCACTCTCGCCATCACCATTCATCTGGCGGTGCGCTACCGCGAGTATTTTGCCGAGCACCCGGAGTGGGATCGCTGGCAGCTGGCCTCCGCCACCGTGTCGTTCATGGCCAAGCCGTGTCTGTATACCGGTCTCACCACCATGGTGGCCTTCATCTCCCTGGTGGTCAGTGGCATCCGCCCGGTGATCGATTTTGGCTGGATGATGACTATCGGTGTGACCCTGGCGCTGGTGCTGTCCTTCCTGATCCTGCCCGCCAGCCTGATGCTTCTGAGAAAGCGCGACGGCGGGCAGGGCGCGGACAACTCTCACGCGTTTACCCAGGTCTTCTCGCGCTTTACCGAAAACCACAAGGGCATTGTGCTGGGTGTGGCGGCGGTGGCGGCGGTGATCAGTGTGGTGGGTATCACCCGCCTGAAAGTGGAAAACCGTTTTATCGATTACTTTGACGATTCTACGGAGATCTACCAGGGCATGCTGGTTATCGATCAACGTCTCGGTGGCACCATCAGTCTCGACGTGGTGCTGAACAAGCCTCAGCAGGCCGCGCCGGAGTTCGAGGGTGAGGAGGATCCCTTCGCCGCCGATTTCGGTGGCGAAGACGTCGCAGATACCTCTTCTGAGGAATTCACGGAAGCAGAAAACGGCGATGATGCAGGCGCCGCTGACGACTTCACCGAGGAAGACCCGTTTGCCAGTGATGATCCGTTTGCTTCCGGCGCGTCCGGCACGGAAGCACCGGAAGCCTACTGGTTTACCGTGGCTGGCCTGAACCAGATCGAAAAGCTGCACGATTTTCTCGAGGCGCAGCCGGAAATCGGCAAAGTGCAGTCCCTCGCCACCCTGTACAAGGTGGCCAAGGATCTGAACGACGGCGGCCTGAACGATTTCGAACTGGCGGTGGCACGCCAGAGCCTGCCGGAAGAAATCAATCAGGTGCTGGTGAATCCCTACTGGTCTCCCCAAGACCAGCAGGCGCGTATCACCATGCGTGTGATGGAAACCGATCCGAACCTGCGCCGCGACGAACTGATCCAGCGCATCTACGGCTTTGTAGAGAGTGACATGGGCATCGCGGCGGAAAATGTGCGTCAGACCGGAATGCTGGTGCTCTACAACAACATGCTGCAGAGTCTGTTCAAGTCGCAGATTCTGACGCTCGGTGCGGTGTTTGCCGGCATCCTGCTGATGTTCCTGGTGCTATTCCGTTCGCTGTCGCTGGCCATTATTGCGCTGATACCGAATATGCTGGCGGCCTGTGTGGTATTGGGGGGAATGGGGCTGGCAAATATCCCGCTGGATATGATGACCATCACCATCGCGGCGATTACCGTGGGTATCGGTGTGGACCACGCGATTCACTACCTGTACCGCTTCCGCGAGGAATTTGCCAAAGATGGCGATTATGTTGCGACCATGCACCGCAGCCACGCCACCATCGGCCGTGCCATGTTCTACACCGCGATTACCATTATCGCCGGATTCTCGATCCTGGCTTTGTCCAAGTTCGTGCCGTCGATCTATTTCGGCCTGCTGACCGCGCTCGCCATGTCAGCGGCGCTACTGGGTTCCCTGACCCTGTTGCCGCTACTGCTGGTGCTGATCAAACCGCTGGGGAAGGAAAAAAAGGCGGAAGAGTTGGGAAAGCCATTGGCGACTGAGACTTGTCCGGATCTATCGCCATGATTTCGCTCTGATGGTCTTCTTCTCTAGCAACGTTTGCTGACGGAGTGCCGTGCTGTGAATTGAAGGGAAGGTGCTGGGGATGGGTTTTCGAAAGCGTCGGCGACAGGGATGTCGCCGACGCAGCGTACAGGGATGTATTCACAGCGGTTTCGAAAACCCATACCCAGTGCCTTGTCGCCACCGGACCCGCTTAGAACCACCTCTGAATTTCACTCCTCTCGAACAAAATAATCCCGTAGGTAACGAAACAGCTTGCGCTGGTTGGTCGGTGGCTTGTTGTTGGCTTTTTCCTTGCCGGATTCACGCAGCAGGTTGCGCACCTGTTGCAGATCCACGCCCGGATACTCGTTGAAAAATTCTTTCAACGCCTCATTGCCCTGTTCCAGTAAACGGTCCCGCCACTCCTCCGCCAAACGGTCAAAACGCAGACGCTGCAGATCCTTTTCCTTGTGGCTGTCCAGAACGGCTTTGATCGCGTCCACGTCGGCATCGCGCATCAGCTTGCCGATAAACTGCATCTGGCGGCGTCGCGCCTCGCGGGATTTAATGCGGTGGAAGGTGGCGATGGCATCCTCAAGTTCCGAGTCCATCGGTACTTCCGCCAGTTTGGACGCGTTGAGTTCCGTCAGCTGCTTGCCGAGTTCCTGCAGCTCGAGCATCTCATTCTTGAGCTGTGTCTTGCTCTTTGGCTGGTCGCCATCAAAGTCTTCTTGATCCTGGAAATTGTCGGAATTGTGCATGAAATGTCTCTGCAATAAAGGATGTGCCGGAGCGATCAGGCAAAAAACCAGGTCGCCAGGCCGAGGAAAGACATAAAGCCCACTACGTCGGTTACCGTGGTCAGAGCCACGCCGCCGGCGAGAGCGGGGTCGATACGCAGGGCCCTCAGGGCCACCGGCAGCAGTGTGCCGGCAAAGGCGGCGGTGACCAGATTGATCGCCATGGCCGCAATGATAATCAGCGCGATGCGCAGATCCCCGAACCACAGGGCGGCGATCCCTCCCATGACCGCGGACCACAGAATGCCGTTTAACGCCCCTGTTCCAAGCTCGCGGGACAACAGCCAGCGCAGGTTGCTGCGCCCCACCTGCCCGAGGGCCATACCGCGAATGATCACTGTCAGGGTCTGACTGCCCGCCACGCCGCCCATGCTGGCGACGATCGGCATCAGCACGGCGAGTGCCACCACCTTGTCGATGGTGCCCTGGAACAGGTTGATCACCCAGGAAGCGAGCAGCGCGGTGAGCAGATTGATCCCGAGCCAGATGGCGCGGCGCGGCGCGGTGCGCCGGATCGGCGCGAAGGTATCTTCTTCCTCGTCGAGACCGGCGAGGCTCATCAGTGAGTGGTCCGCGTCCTCACGGATCACGTCTACTACGTCGTCGATGGTGATGCGCCCGAGCAGGCGGTTGTTGTCATCGACCACCGGCGCGGTAATCCAGTCGTATTTGGCAAACAGCTGTGCGACCTCGTGGTCCGGCATGTCTGCGGGAATCGGTTCCACATCGGTGCGCATGATCTCGCGCACGGTAACGGAAGGATCGGCAGTGAGCAGTCGGGTCAGGGGCAAAAGGCCAATGAACTTGTCCTGACGGCTGACCACAAACAGGTTGTCGGTGGACTTGGGCAGCTTTTCGTGGCGGCGCAAGTAGCGCAATACCACGTCCAGGGTCAGGTGCGGGCGCACAGACACGGTGTCCGTGTCCATCAGGCCGCCGGCGGTCTCTTCATCGTAGGAGAGCACGCTCTCGACTCGCTGGCGGTCGCTTTCACTCATGGCGGAGAGCACTTCCGCCATGACCCGATCGGGCAGCTGCTGGAGTATGTCCGCCACGTCGTCCGCATTCAGCCCCTCCATGATGGCCACCATTTCTTCGGTGTCCATGGTGGAAAGGATCTGCGCTTTTACGTCATCGGCGAGTTCCTGAAGTACCTCACCTTCTACCTCGCGGTCGATCAGTGTCCACAGCACCTGGCGGATACGCGGCGGCGAGCTTTCCAGCAGCTGGGCGATGCTCTGGGGGGAGAGGGATTGCAGCATACGCTGCACTTCGCGCCCGGTGCCGCTGTCCAGCGCGGCATACAGCTCACCGAGCTGATTCTGGGCGCGGAAGTTGATGTCGGCGGTGACGGGGTTGGGCACTGGGATACCTGATTACGGGAGGGCGGCGATTGGCGGCATTATACCGGTGATGTGGCGATTAACAGCGTATTGAAAAAGACCATCCAGGTCGTGAGCAGCCCGGATTCAACGGTTCAGCGTATGGCTTGTCTTCTACTCACCTTCGCCAAACCGGTCATTGATCAGTGCGCAGATTGCCTCGTGCGCGGCGTCCTCGTCACGGCCGCAGACTTCCAGCTCCAGCTCTATGCCCTTGCCGGCCGCAAGCAGCATCAGCGCCATCACGCTCTTGCCGTCCACCGCCTTGCCCTGGCAGTGCACCTTCACTTCCGATGAGAAGCGGGCGCTGGTCTGGGCCAGTTTGCTGGCGGCGCGGGCGTGGAGACCGAGTTTGTTGATGATGGTGATGCGGCTTTTCTGCATGAGCTGTTCTGGTGTTGTTGTCTGGTGCGGCTATCCGGAGTGGGGACGGTTTATTTCTGCTGCTCTCGATGTCGGATCTGGACATTCTTGAATTCACTGGAAAAGTGCCTGGCGAGCTGCTCTGCCATGTACACCGAGCGGTGGCGACCGCCGGTGCAGCCAATGGCGACGCAGGTGTAACTGCGATTGCTCTGTTGGTAGGAGGGCAGCCAGCGCTCGAGAAATGTGGTGATGTCCCGCTGCATATCTTCGGTTTCGCCATGGGCTCGCAGAAATTCCGCCACTTCCGGGTCGAGTCCGGTCTTATTGCGCAGTTCTGCTACCCAGTAGGGGTTGGGCAGGCAGCGCAGGTCGAACACCAGATCCGCGTCCACCGGAACGCCGTGTTTGAATCCAAAGGACTGGAACAGGATCGCCATTCCCGGAGAGTCCTTGCCCACTACGCGGGTTTTTACCTGGTCGCGCAGCTGATGCAGGCTGAGGCTGCTGGTGTCGATTACCAGGTCGGCCATTGCCGCCAGCGGGGCGAGCAGCTCTTTCTCGTGATTGAGGGCTTCCAGCAGATGGGTGCGGCTGTCGCTCAGGGGGTGCTTGCGGCGGGTTTCACTAAAGCGCTGTACCAGCACCGGTGAGCGGGCGTCCAGGTAGATGACATCACATTCGACGCCGCTTTCGCGCAACTCGCTGATTACCCGGGGTGCCTGGCGTACATCGTGCCACAGGTTGCGGGCATCGATGCCGAGGGCCAGATGGGTGGTTTCCTGAGGGGGGTGCTCTGTAACCCGGCGGATCAATTCCGGCAGCAGACTGGCGGGGAGGTTGTCGATGCAGTTGAAGCCGACATCCTCAAGCAGTTCCAGGGCAGAACTCTTTCCTGAGCCTGAGCGGCCGCTGATGATCACCAGTCGCATAGATCGAGCGCTCCTTGCTGATTCGGGGGCGGGCATCCTTTGCAGCAGGGTGGTTGCTGGGGGCCCGTGATCCGGCGGTGTTACATCGCTGAGCGATCGCCGGCAGTGCGACGGCTATTATGCCGCCGCAGCGCTGTTGATGGCCAGTGCGTAGAGTTCGTCACTGGTAGTGGCTTCACGCAGCTTGTCGCGCACCCGGCTGTCACTGAACAGGGCGGCGATCTGTGCCAGGGTGTCCAGATGTTCCTGTTCCGAGTCTTCCGGAACCAGCAGGGCAAACAGCAGGTCGACCGGCTGGCGGTCGATGGCATCGAAATCCACAGCGGGTGACGTGGTGCAGAGGACGCCAATCGGGCGCTCGCAGCCGGGCAGGCGGCAATGGGGGATGGCCACGCCTTCGCCGATACCGGTGGAGCCCAGGCGCTCCCGGGCTACCAGCTGGTTGAAGACGGTATCGGAATCCAGCTCGGGGTATTGTTCAGAGATCGCCTGCGCGATGTTGAGTAACAGCTTTTTCTTGCTGCTCCCCGCCAGGTGGCACAGGCTCAGGCGGGGAGAGAGTAATGCTTCCAATGTCATAACTTACAGGTGATCTGGCAGTGCAGGCCAACCGCTCCCGGGGGTAACGTCTAGCGGTGACTGCGTAACTTTTCTTTGTGTTTCAGTAGCTGTCGGTCGAGTTTGTCCGTGAGCGAATCGATCGCCGCGTACATGTCTTCCGATTCCGAATCGGCAAAAATGTCCTTGTTGCCGTTCACATGAACCCGCGCTTCCGCTTTCTGGATGAGTTTGTCGACGGAAAGTATGACCTGGGCATTGGTGATCAGGTCATTGTGGCGGGAGAGCTTGTCCAGCTTGGTCAGGCAGTAATCGCGAATGGCCGGGGTAAGGTCTACATGATGGCCACTGATATTGATCTGCATGGATTTCTCCTCATCGGGTACTACACAAACCGGCCGCACCCCCGCACAGGGCGGCAACCCTACTAGGAAGTGCGCCAGAATGGAAGGATACACTCGATGTCAGGGCATTGGTCGGGCGGAATTTGCACAAAGAGTAGTCGAAATTCGGGTATGTGTGACCAGAGATTGTGTGTGAGTCTGCTCACACCAGTCGCTTGCGCTCGCTGGAGGAGGGAATGCCCATGGATTCCCGGTATTTGGCGACGGTGCGGCGGGCCACCTGGATGCCCTGCTTGTCCAGCTCCTGAGTGATTTTGTTGTCCGACAGCGGCTTGCGCGGTTGCTCGGCATCCACCAGTTTGCGGATCAGGGCGCGGATGGCGGTGGAGGAGGCATCCTCGCCGGAATCGGTACTCACGTGGCTGGAGAAGAAGTACTTGAGCTCGAAAACGCCGCGGGGAGTAAGCATGTACTTCTGCGTGGTCACCCGGGAGATGGTGGATTCGTGCATGCCGATGGTCTCGGCAATATTGGCCAGTACCATGGGTTTCATGGCCTCCGGGCCCAGCTCGAAAAAGCCCTGCTGCTTCTCGACGATACAGCTCGCCACCTTGAGCAACGTCTCGTGACGGCTTTGCAGACTTTTCAGGAACCAGCGTGCTTCCTGCAGGTTGTCGCGCAGGTAGTTGTTCTCGATGGAATTGTCGGCGCGGCGAATCAGAGCGGCATAGGCGTCATTGATGCGCAGCTTGGGGGTGGTTTCCGGGTTCAGCTCCACCACCCAGCGCTGTTCGCGGCGGCTGACGATCACATCCGGTACAACATATTGGGGCTCCTCACCGCCGAAGGCCTCTCCGGGGTAGGGGGTCAGCGTCTGAATGAGGCGCATTACCTCGCCGAGCTGGGCTTCGCTCAGGCGGGTGCGGCGGCTCAGCTGGCGGAAGTCGCGTTTGCCCAGCAGGTCCAGGTGCTGGCCGACCACGGTAACCGCCTGGGGCAGCCAGGGGGTGGATTCCGGCAGCTGGCGCAATTGCAGCAGCAGGCTCTCCCGCAGATCGCGTGCGCCGCAGCCCACGGGCTCGAACTGCTGGATGGCTTTCAGCACGGCCAGCACTTCTTCCGTCTCCACACTGAATGACGCCGCAAGCTCTTCGATGTCGATGTCGAGAAACCCGTTGGGGGCGATGGCATCGATCAGTGTCTCGCCGATCAGCTTGTCGTCGGCGGTGAGCGGGGTGAGGTTCAGTTGCCACAGCAGGTGGTCCTGCAGGCTCTCCGAGGCGGCATTGCGCTGTTCCAGTGCGTACTCTTCGCCCTCGCCGCCGGAGTGGCTGCTGTTGGTGTAGATGTCGTCCCAGCGGGTGTCCACAGGCAGGTCTTCGGGGATGTCGCTGCTCCAGTCGCCATCCGCGGCGGTCTCGGGCTCGCTGTCGAGGCGGCTGTCGGCATTGTCGCCGGTTCGCTGATCAATACTGGCGGGGGTGTTCTGTTCCTGCAGTTGCTCGCCACCATGCTCGTCGAAATCCGACTCCAGCAGCGGATTACTGTCGAGGGCGGACTGAATTTCCTGTTGCAGCTCCAGCGTCGACAGCTGCAGCAGGCGGATAGCCTGTTGCAGCTGAGGCGTCATTGTCAGCGAAGTGCCGAGTTTTAACTGGAGTGACTGCTTCATAGGGGGTGTGCCGGCATAAAATTCTGGCGTAACACCGCTGCGGCGCATTTGATGCTTGGGCGGCGGCAGATTGCTCATCGCCTGCAGACTACCCCGGGGCAAATCGGAACACAAGTGGCCGAGGGCGCAAAACCTAGCAATAAGTGTGCCGAAAAAGTTACCTTTTTCGGGCACCCTGGTCAGAATTGTGACAGGGATCGGTGTTAAAGGGTGAAATGCTGATGATTTCGCCCGGATGGGATCAGATGGTGAACTCGTGTCCCAGGTAGACGTCTTTCACCTGCTTGTTCTCGGCAACGTCCTTGGGGGCGCCGGAGGCGATGATGTGTCCCTCGCTGACAATGTAGGCGGTTTCACAGATATCCAGGGTCTCGCGCACGTTATGGTCGGTAATGAGTACGCCGATGCCGCGGTCGCGCAGGTGGCGGATAATCTGCTTGATGTCGTTCACCGAGATGGGGTCCACTCCCGCGAAGGGCTCATCCAGCAGTACGAAGGCGGGATTGGTGGCCAGTGCGCGGGCGATCTCCACCCGGCGACGCTCGCCGCCCGACAGCGCCATACCGAGGCTCTCACGGATGTGCGTGATATGAAACTCCTGCAGCAGCGCTTCCAGCTGCTCCTGGCGCTGGCTGCGATCCAGATCCTTGCGGGTCTCGAGGATGGCGAGGATATTGTCCTGCACCGACAGACGCCGGAATACCGAGGCCTCCTGGGGCAAATAGCCAATGCCCTTGCGTGCGCGCCCGTGCATGGACAGCCCGGTAATGTCTTCCTCATCGATCATCACCTGGCCCGCATCGGCCTGCACCAGGCCGGCAATCATATAGAAACAGGTGGTCTTGCCGGCGCCGTTGGGGCCGAGCAGGCCGACGACCTGACCGCTTGAAACACTCACGGAGACATCTTTAACGACTTTGCGCTTCTTGTACTGCTTGGCGAGGTGGAGCGCTTGGAGCGTCGGCATAGTGAATTCCGGTAACTGCGCGGACAGACGGCCGCTTCTTCTGACTGGGTGAGGTGTTTGAGTGAGCAGGGCCTATTGGCGGTTTTCCACGGGACCTGCCTCTGGCTTGGATTCGGGCTTCCAGATCATCTCTACGCGCTTTTTCTCCGATTGTCCCTGGGCCTGCATCTGCTCGCTTTTGAGGTCGTAATCTATGTGCTCCGCAGACAGGGTGTTGCCATCGCGATCCACAAACGCTTCGCCGCTGAGTTGCAGGGCATCCGTGCTTACCAGAAACTCGATACGCTTGGCGCGGGCCTTCACCGGGCTGGTGCTCTCTTCCACTTGCTGCTGAAAATGGGCGGGGGCACCGGTGGCAATCACCTTGTTGATTTCCCCTTTGGTGTTGCCGTGCACTTCCACGCGGTCGGCGCGAATCTGCAGCGACCCCTGACTGATGACCACATTGCCACTGTATATAGACAGGTTCTGGCTGCGGTTGGCTTCAAACTTGTCGGCGGAAACCTTTACCGGCTGCTCGCGATCGTTGGGCAGGGCGTGGGTTTGCCCTGCCAGCAGCAGCGCCGCAATGGCCGCGGCCCACAGCCGGTGGGTCGCCGTCGGTCGGCGGATGCCGCGCAAATCAGCGTGGTTCATAGCTGCTTTCCACATTTGACAGAATTTCTACCTTGTCCTGTTTTAGATCAGCGCGCAGGCCTTTGCCTGTGGTGCGATTGGAGCCGTCGGTAATGGTAACAACTTTGTCCGTTTCGGCGAATTCTTCCCGGGGTTTGAGAGTGATCTTTTCCGTGCGCAGGGTGATTCCCGGCTGTGGCAATTCCATGATGGAGACGTCACCGTTGAGTTCAACCTTCTGCCCGTTGTCGTAGGCGACCCCGGTGCGGGATTCGGTGTGCCACTTGGTGTTTTCTCCCTGGTAAAACACCATGCGGGGCTCCGTGAGATCCGCGCGATCCCGGCGCGCAAACTGGAAGAAGGTGACCCGCTCGGCATCGACCTCATAGGCGAGGGTGCCCTCGGTGCTGTAGTGGCGCGTGCGGGCATCGCGAATGATGAGGTCCGCGGCCCTGTTGTGTTCCTGCTGGGTCGGGCGCTTGCCCAACAACTGCTTGGACGGGCTCTCGGTAAACCACAGTCCCAGGGAGATAAGTGCGACCACGATAACAAGTGGTAACCAAGTGCGCATGCTGTATCCGTTTTCTCATGTGCGACGGCTCGCGCCGTCAGCTTAGTCTCTTTTCGGGGGCGAAGGTTCAGGTTTGGGGATGGTCGGCGAGATAGGGGGCGAGCGCCGCATCAAATGTTCCCTGAGCCTGCATGATCCGATCGCAGACCTCGCGCACGGCGCCGAGTCCACCCTCGCGCTCGGTCACAAACAGGGCGCGCTCTTTCACTGGTGTGGCGGCGTTGGGGACAGCAATGGGGCAGCCCACGCGGGTCATCAGTTGCAGGTCGGGGTAGTCGTCTCCGACATAGGCGATCTGTGTGAGGTCGTAGGGTTCATTCGCGAAGAGTTCCAGAAAGGCGCTGTACTTGTCTTCCCGCCCCTGGATCAGGCGGGTAATACCGAGATCGTGCGCGCGCTTTTCCACCAGCGCGCTGCGGCGCCCGGTGATGATGGCGACCGCCACGCCTGATTTCTGCAGCATTTTGATGCCGTGTCCGTCCAGGGTGTGGAACGTTTTCAGCTCATTTCCGTGGTTGTCGAAATACAGTCTGCCGTCGGTAAGCACGCCATCCACGTCGAGGATCAGGTGGCGCACCTTGCACAGTATTTGCTGAATGTCCTGTTTGCCGGTCTGGCGGAACGGGCTTTGCTGGCTCAATGGGGTGTCCTTCTCTTTTAATTGCTGCAACTACTCAGATAACGCCGGCGCGCAGTATATCGTGCATGTGCAGCAGTCCAACCGGGTGGTGCTCGGGGTCTTCCACCACCAGCGCGGTGATTTTGTTGTCTTCCATAATACGCAGGGCCTCTGCCGCCAGGATGTGGGCGCTCACGGTTTTCGGTCTGCGGCTCATGACGTCCTTCATGGTGGCGGTGTCCAGCTCGACTTTGTGGTCGATAACACGGCGCAGGTCCCCGTCGGTGAATACGCCCTGGAGCTGGCCCTGGTTGTCCACCACGGTCGTCATGCCGAAGCCTTTGCTGGTCATTTCCAGGAGGGCCTGCGAGAGGGGGGTGTCGGGGGACACCTGGGGCAGCTCCTGCCCGGCGTGCATCACATCCTCTACCTTGAGCAGCAGCTGGCGCCCGAGGGCGCCACCGGGGTGGGAAAAAGCGAAGTCTTCCGCGGTGAAGCCGCGTGCTTCCAGTAGTGCCACTGCCAGTGCGTCGCCCATCACCAGGGTGACGGTGGTAGACGACGTCGGGGCCAGGTTCAGCGGGCAGGCCTCGGTTTCCACAGAGATATCCAGATTCACATCGGCGGACTGCGCCAGTGGCGAATCCGGCTTGCCGGTCATGCTGATCAGGGGAATGCCAAGGCGCTTCAACAGCGGTAGCAGGGTCAGCACCTCCGCGGAGCTGCCGGAGTTGGAGATGGCAATCACCAGATCCTGGCGAGTGATCATGCCGAGGTCGCCGTGGCTGGCTTCGCCGGGATGGACGAAAAAGCTGGGGGTTCCGGTGCTGGCAAGGGTGGCGGCGATCTTGCGCCCGATATGCCCGGACTTGCCCATGCCGGATACGATGACGCGCCCGGGGCAGCTCAGGATCAGCTCGCACGCGCGGCCAAAGTCGTCACCGATGCGTGCCTCCAGTGCCGCTACGGCGGCGGTTTCCATGGCTATGGTGCGGCGTCCGGCCTGGAGGATCATATCTTTTCCCATGACATCTCTCGTGTGGAATTACCAGGGTGGGCAGGCAGGCCGTATTCACCGTTACCAGTGTGTTCATTTTAGAGGGAGTAACCCGAACTCGGCCTTGTCTGCGGTGACAAATGGCGATCCGTTGTCGCTCCGCCGGCCTTCGGTCTGACGTGCTAACCTTTGTAGTGTCAGTGGAAATCGACGTTGAGACCTGCGTCACGGATCTGCTGTGAATGCGAAGTGCATCCAATTGTCGCCGACGTCATCGCTCCACCGCATTCGTCGTGCAATAGGGCGAAAGTGGCTCAGTGCCGCTTGTCCGCGGCGGCGCCATGGTATAGTTTGCCGCCGCTATTGTCAGCTGTGGTGTCGGACCAGGCCCGCGCGAGGGCGCGTCTGAACCTGCCAGCGAGATATTTCGGCACCGCCATGACACTTTTTTGTGTTGTGTGCATCCAAGGGACGAATTGCCAATTGGGAGATTTTCTGTGAGCGCACCCACCATGACTATCCAAACCGGAGCTTTTCAATCCGCGATTGCGCGCAAGAGCAGAGCGCTGCTTTCCGCCGTTCTGTTGTGTTGCCTGGCTCCGTTTGCCGGTGCTGCGGAAAACCCCTATACCACGATTGAGAGCGTCTCCAGCCAGTTGTTGAATGTGATCCGCTCCGAGGGGCAGCAGGTCAGTTCGAATCCGCAGCGCTACTACGCTTCCGTGGATAGAGTGCTGGCGCCGGTGGTGGATTTTGACTTTATTGCCCGTGGTGTCATGGGGAATTACGCCAAGCAGGCGACGCCGGCACAGCGCGCCAAATTTTCCAGCACCTTCCGCCGCGATCTGGTGGCGACGTTCGCGCGCGGTGTTGCCACCTTCGGCAATATGGACGTTAAGGTGGTGAATCCGGGCGCTGCTCCCAGCGGCAACCGGGTTAATGTGTTGCAGGAAGTGCGCAGTGCGGAAGGGTTGACCAAGGTGTCCTACACGCTGGTGCGGAACAAGAGTGGCCAGTGGAAATTGATCAACGTTATTTTGAATGGTGTCAACCTCGGTAAAACCTTCCGCGGCCAATTCTCCCAGGCGATGCAGGCGAACGGCGGCGATCTCGATAAGGTCATTGCCAACTGGTCTGCGGCGGACAAGGTTGCGGATAGTGTGAACTGACCGTAGCGAACGAATTGAGGCGCAGTTTGCACAATCGCGGCTGCGCCAGTATGTGCTTTCCAGTACACTCCGCGCCTGTTTCTATATCGACTGAATTCCCATCCGTATTTATTTTTATGCAACCAGATCAGATCAAGTCCCTCATTGAAGGGCAGATTCCCGGCAGCCAGGTTACCGATGTGGCCTTCGAAGGTAGTCACCTGCATTTGACGGTCGTCAGCGAAGCCTTCAGTGGCCTCTCCCGGTTGAAGAAGCAGCAGCTGGTTTACGGTGCGCTGTCCGACAAAATTGCCGATGGCACCCTGCACGCGGTGCAGATGAAAACGCTCACTCCGGAAGAGGCCGGTCAGTAACCTCTGCTCTGTGGGCCTCGGGCTCGCCAGGGATTTTTGCTTCGCAATGGGAAACCAGTTCGCATGGATAAACTGATTATCGAAGGGGGCAGCCCCATCTCCGGAACTCTGAGAATTTCCGGGGCCAAGAATTCTGCGTTGCCGATTCTGGCTGCGACTCTGCTGGCCGATGGCCCGGTGCAGATTCACAATCTCCCGCACCTCAACGATATCACCACCATGATTACCCTGTTGCGCTGCATGGGGACTGAAATCACCATCGATGAGCGCCTGGGGGTCGAGATCGACCCGCGCTCGGTCAACGAGCTGACCGCGCCCTACGATCTGGTGAAAACCATGCGAGCCTCGATTCTGGTGCTGGGGCCGCTGTTGGCGCGTCATGGTGTGGCGAACGTTTCGTTCCCCGGTGGATGTGCCATTGGCAGCCGCCCCGTGGATATCCACCTCAAGGGGCTCGAAGCGATGGGGGCGGAAATTACCATCGATGAGGGCTTTATTCGCGCGCGCAGTAATGGCCGCCTGAAGGGCGCCAACATCGTGATGGAAAAAGTTACCGTGGGCGGTACCGAAAACCTGCTGATGGCGGCGGCACTGGCGGAAGGCACCACGGTGCTGCACAACTCGGCGCGGGAGCCGGAGATTGTCGACCTAGCGGACTTCCTGACTGCCATGGGTGCGCAGATTGAGGGCGCGGGCACCGATACCATTCGCGTACATGGCGTATCGCGCCTGAACCCCTGTTCCTTTACCGTGATGCCTGACCGGATTGAGACCGGAACCTTTCTCGCCGCAGCCGCTGCAGCCCGTGGCCGTGTACGCCTGACCCACACCCGTGCGGATATTCTCGATGCGGTACTGGCAAAGTTTGAGGAGGCTGGCGCTCATATCAGTATTGGCGACGACTGGATTGAGCTGGATATGAAAGGTAACCGCCCGAAGGCGGTCAGCTTCCGCACGGCACCTTATCCGGCCTTTCCCACCGACATGCAGTCCCAGTTCACCGCCATGAATGCGGTGGCGGAAGGCAAGGGTACCGTCGTGGAAACCATCTTCGAAAACCGTCTGATTCAGGTGCACGAGCTGAACCGCATGGGGGCGAATATCGTACTTGAAGGCAATACCGCGATTGTTACCGGTGTCGAGAAGCTCAAGGGTGCGCCGGTAATGGCATCGGACCTGCGCGCTTCCGCGAGTCTGGTGATTGCCGGAATGGTCGCGGAGGGCACCACCACCGTGGATCGTATCTACCATATCGACCGCGGCTACGAGTGCATTGAAGAGAAACTGCGTCAGATCGGCGCAAACATCCGTCGCGTCCCTGGCTGACGCCAAAGCGCTAGATGCGAAGTGTCTAGCGCTATTCTAGATTTGTATTGGCGCGGGAAGCTGACATTCAAGTAAGCTTCCGCCATCGCTCTCTGTCCGGCCTCAGTCGGCACTTCAACAATCATAAACGTATATGCAGATCACCATTGCCCTGACCAAGGGGCGTATTCTCAAGGAAACGCTACCGCTGCTGGCTGCCGCCGGTCTCGAGCCGCTGGAGGACATCGCCCAGAGCCGCAAGCTGATATTCCCAACCAATCAGGACAATGTGCGCCTGCTTATTTTGCGCGGTTCCGACGTGCCCACCTATGTGCAGCATGGTGCCGCGGACCTCGGTGTGGCGGGTAAGGACAATCTGCTGGAGCACGACACCAGCAACATTTATGAGCCTCTGGATCTGAATATTGCGCGCTGTCGTCTGATGACCGCGGGTATCAAGGGTGCGCCGCGGCCGAAAGGGCGTATCAAAGTGGCGACCAAGTTTGTGCAGTCCGCCAAGCGTTATTACGCGGCTCAGGGGCGTCAGGCCGATATCATCAAACTGTATGGTGCCATGGAGCTGGCTCCCCTGATGGAACTCGCCGACGAGATTGTGGATATCGTCGATACCGGCAATACCCTCAGGGCCAATGGCCTGGAGGCGAGGGAGCATATCGCGCATATCAGTAGCCGTCTGATCGTGAACAAGGCCTCCATGAAGATGAAGTATGGCCCGATCAATGCGCTGATCGAGCAATTAGGCCATGCGGTTCGGGCGCGGGAAACCGCCTGATTTTTCTCTGATGGCTGCCCTGATCGTTTTTTAAGGCGGCTTGTCGCCGCGATGCAATTTCGACTGAAAATCATGAGTGACTTCTTCATTCGCCGGCTGGACGCCGGCAGCTCCGAATTTTCCGGGGATCTCGAGCAGCTATTGGCCTGGGAGTCGGTAGCGGATCAGCGGGTAGAGTCTGCTGTGGCGGAAATTCTGCGCGAGGTAAAAGCGCGTGGCGACGCCGCGGTAATTGAGTACACCAACCGATTTGATCGTCGCCATCTCAGCCGCGCCGATGCGTTCTGTCTCGACCAGGCTGAACTTGCGGCGGCGCTGGAGCGTATCCCCGCCGATAAACGCGCGGCACTGGAAACTGCTGCAAAGCGGGTGCGTGACTACCATGAGCACCAGTTGCAGTCATCCTGGCAATATCGGGAAGCCGACGGCACCGTGCTAGGCCAGCAGATTACGCCGATGGAGCGTGTGGGCATCTATGTACCCGGCGGTAAAGCGAGCTATCCGTCGTCGGTACTGATGAATGCGATTCCCGCGCGCGTAGCGGGTGTGGATGAAGTATTGATGGTGGTACCGGCACCAGATAATCAGCTCAGCGATCTCGTGCTCGCGGCTGCGGCGATTGCCGGCGTGGACAAAGTGTTCACCATCGGCGGTGCCCAGGCGGTGGCCGCTCTGGCGTTCGGCACTGCGACCGTGCCGCGGGTGGACAAGATCGTCGGCCCCGGCAATGTCTTTGTCGCCTCCGCCAAGCGCGCCGTGTTCGGTCGGGTTGCCATAGACATGATTGCCGGGCCCTCCGAAATTCTGGTGATCTGTGACGGCAAGACGGACCCGGACTGGATCGCCATGGATCTGTTATCCCAGGCGGAGCACGACGAACAGGCGCAGTCCATTCTGCTCAGCCCGGATGCCGGGTTTCTGGATGCGGTGGCCCGCTCACTGGAGAAACTGCTGAAGGCGTTGCCCCGCGAGGACATCGCCATGCGTTCCATTGTCGATCGCGGTGCATTGATCCTCGTGCGCGACATTGAGCAGGCGATAGACGTGGCAAACCGAATTGCCCCGGAACATCTTGAGGTTTCCGTCGACGAGCCAGAGCGTTATCTGCCGCGTATTCGCCACGCCGGTGCCATTTTCTTGGGGCGCCACACCGCGGAGGCGTTGGGGGATTACTGTGCGGGTCCCAATCATGTGCTGCCGACCAGTGGTACGGCACGCTTCTCTTCACCGCTGGGGGTTTATGACTTCCAGAAACGCAGTTCTATCATCTATTGCTCACCGCAGGGTGCCGATACGCTGGGCCGCGTGGCGGCCACACTCGCTAAGGGTGAAGGTCTGGATGCCCACGCCCGCTCGGCAGAATATCGAGTGGTAAAAACACCGGGCGCTGAACGGGGTTAGGGTTTCCTTGTCTCTGAATATCGAGGCCTGCAGGTGCGGCCTCGATTGCTCAGGCTCGCGCTTTTCCGCGCTTCATTGTCCGTCTTGTCAGCTTCTGCTTTGGGACTGCGGCTTCTCTGATACCGTGGCACGTGTGTTGTGGACTTCGCCGTTGCGAATATAGGTGATGCTGACCACTTCTCCCGGCCTCAGTGTTGCCATGGCCGCTACACCGTGCATACCGTCATTGATCGGGTCGTTGTTGATGTGGGTGATTACGTCGCCGGGTTTGAGTCCTGCCTGATGAGCTGGTCCCTGGTTGTAGATGGCAGTAATGATCACGCCATTGGTGGAGGCCAGGTTGAACGAGCGCGCCAGCTGTGGCGACAGCGTCTGCGCCTCGATACCCAGCCAGCCGGGCACGACGCGACCGAATTCGATAATGTCCTGCATAATCTTTAGCGCAATATTGGCAGGGATGGCGAAGCTGATCCCGCCCGAGGAGCCGCTCTGGTTCAGGATGGAAGTGTTGATCCCCAGCAGCTTTCCGCGCGCATCCACGAGGGCACCACCGGAATTACCTGGGTTGACCGCGGCATCGGTCTGAATGAAATTCTGCAGGTAGCTGCCCGTGCCGGTTTTGCTCAGATCGCGACCGGTTGCACTGACGATCCCCTGGGTTACCGTCTGGCCGACCCCGAACGGATTGCCGATGGCCAGCACCACGTCACCCACCTGCGCCTTGTCCGGGTCTCCCACTTCGATGGTAGTCAGGTTGGGCAAATTGATCTTAAGCACCGCCAGATCAAAATCGGCGTCCGATCCCACCAGGGTCGCCTGGGCCTCACGCCCGTCCGACAGCACCACGGCAATCTCTTCTGCGCCGGAAATGACGTGGTAATTGGTTAAAATGTAACCGTCTTGGTCGACAATGACCCCAGAGCCCAAGTTTGACTGCATGCGCTCCCGCTGCGGGATGTTCATGTTGTCCAGCAGGCGCCGGTAGAGCGGGTGGTTGTACAGCGGGTGGCTGCGCTCGGATATGGTTTTGCGGGTGAAAATGTTGACCACTGCGGGCCCCGCCAGATTGACGGCACTGGCATAGGAGGCGGGGCCCTGAAAATCCGCGATAACAACAGATTGGTCCGGTTTCCCCCGCAGGTGCGGGAACAGCAACAACAGCGCCGCGGCGACACCGAGACCGATCGCTGCGGGAATGGCCCAATCTTGCAAAAAACGTTGTAGTGACACCGGCGGCTCCTTGATTTGGGGCCATTATACGTGCTTTATGCGCCTTTGCGGCCGGGGGCTCCTCAAGAGTTCTAAGGGCGGCCGCGGACGGTGCTTGGTGGCAATGTCGGAATCCGTATAATGTGGCGCTCAAAATTCTGGTCCGAATCCCAAACACCTCAGGAGTAACTATGTCCCTGGTTCGTCCACACGGCAGTGTCGAGCTGCAGCCCCGTTTCGTTTACGACAGTGAGCGCCATCACCAATTGATCCACGAAGCGGAATCCCTGCCGTCCATCGTCATCAGCTCCGCTGCGGCGGCAAATGCGGTGATGCTGGGGGCGGGTTACTTCAACCCGCTGCATGGGTATATGAACCTCGCGGACACCCTGAGCGTGGCGGAAACCCTGCGTACCGCGGATGGTTTGTTCTGGCCGGTGCCTGTGGTGAATATGGTGGAGGACGCTTCTGCCGTTGCTGGTGCCAAGCGCATAGCCCTGCGCGACCCCAATGTCGAGGGTAACCCGGTCATCGCGGTAATGGACGTGGACGCGATCGAAACCGTGAGCGATGAGCAGGTAAACACCATCGCCGAGCACGTATTCGGCACCCTGGATGACGCCCACCCGGGAGTGGCGACATTCAAGGCTGCGGGCCGCCAGCTGATCTCCGGCCCTATCGAGGTGCTGAACTTCAGCTACTTCCAGTCTGACTTCCCCGATACCTTCCGCACCGCGGTGGAAATCCGCAATGAATTCGTGGAGCACGGCTGGAGCAAGGTTGTTGCCTTCCAGACCCGCAACCCCATGCACCGGGCTCACGAAGAGCTGTGCAAGATGGCGCTGGACGCCGTTGGTGCCGACGGTGTGCTGATCCACATGCTGCTGGGCAAGCTTAAGGCCGGCGACATTCCCGCCCATGTGCGCGACGCAGCCATCCGTAAGATGGTGGAAGAATACTTCCCGAAAAATACCGTGATGGTGACCGGCTATGGTTTTGACATGCTGTACGCCGGTCCGCGTGAGGCTGTTCTGCACGCTGTGTTCCGCCAGAACTGTGGCTGTAGCCATCTGATCGTAGGGCGCGATCACGCGGGTGTGGGTGACTACTATGGTGCTTTCGACGCGCAGACGATCTTCGACGAAAAGGTACCGGAGGGCGCCCTGGAGATCGAAATCTTCCGCGCGGATCACACCGCCTACTCCAAGAAACTGAACCGCGTGGTGATGATGCGCGATGTGCCTGATCACACCAAGGATGATTTCATCCTGTTGTCCGGCACCAAGGTGCGTGAGTTGCTGGGCAACGGCATTGCACCGCCCCCGGAGTTCTCTCGTCCGGAAGTGGCCCAGATTCTGATGGACTACTACCAGAGTCTGTAATCACAAAGCTGGTATATTTCGGCGGACACAAAAAAGGCGGGAAGTCCCGCCTTTTTTGTGTCTCGAATTTTGTGTCTCGAATTTTGTGTCTCGAATCTGGAGCGTAAGCGCCAGGGCCTGAGCGGCAGTGGCGAGATCAGCGGCTGGAAGAGTTCATCGGGGCGGGCGAGGGGGCCTGCGCCTCTTTTTCAATCCCGTAATCCTCGGACAGTGCGCCTTTCGTTGGGGCCCAGTCGCGGGGGGGGAGCACGTTGAGGTTCTCGTCGTTGTCACTCAGGTTGCCGCTGCCGGCCTCCAGCATCTGGCGCCCGATGTCCTGATTGGAAAGCCGCATGGCGCTGGTGGCGAGGTGTTCATGCACTTCTTTGTAGCTTTGGGTCAGGTTGTTGACCAGTTGGGCCGTCTGGTCAAAGTGTTCATTCACCTGCTGCTGGAAGTCTTCCAGTCTGGTATTGGCCTCTTTCAGGCGCAGTTCCAGTTCCTGAGTGCGATCGACGTTCTGGCGGCCGCGAGTAGCCAGAAAGGCCAGCAGGGCGCCCAGGACCAGGCCGAGTATGCCGACCAGAATTAAAACCGAAGTTGCGTGCACGTACTTTCTCCTCAAATTGAATGTGGCACCGGCCATCCGTGACGGTGCCCCTATTATACGCAATTCCCACCAGCGCGCCGCGATACGGTTTGTGCCAAGTCACTGCGGATTTGGTAAAGTGCGCGCCGATTCGGACGGTCGCGGGGAGGTGTCTTCGCCGCAGGCGTTTCCGAAACCCTTGTGTGGGGCGGATTATGCGCACCCCGTCTGGTTGTGTCCCCCGATTATTTTTCTGAATGGTTTCGAGTTAATGGTCACGGTACAACGTCCGCCCACCTCCGAACGGCTTACACCCATGGCCCGCTACCAGCGGGATCTGCAGCGTCCGGATTTTGTGGCAGACCCCGCGCAGAAGGCGGCTGTTGCCGAACTGCAGGATCTCTATGAGCGGTTGATGGCCGCCGGGGGGCGGGAGCAGGGGGTGTTTGGCCGTCTGCGCCGATTATTTCGGGCGCGTGAGCGTCGTCCCGAAACGGGGGTGTACTTTTGGGGTGGCGTCGGACGCGGCAAAACTTATCTGATGGACGCCTTTTTTGAGGCTCTGCCTTTCGAACAGAAACAGCGCACGCATTTCCATCGTTTTATGCGCGATGTACACCGACAGCTGAAAACCCTGGCGGGTGAGAAAAATCCGTTGGAAAAGGTGGCTGATCGCATTGCGAGCCGTGCTCGGGTGCTGTGTTTTGACGAATTTTTTGTCTCGGATATCACCGACGCCATGATCCTGGCCAATCTGCTGCAGGCGCTGTTCGAACGCGGGGTTACTCTGGTGGCCACGTCGAACATCGTGCCGCAGGGGTTGTATAAAGATGGTCTGCAGCGGGCGCGCTTTCTGCCAGCCATAGACCTGTTGTTGGAGCACACCAAGGTGGTCAATGTCGACAACGGCGTCGACTACCGTTTGCGTGCTCTGGAGATGGCGGAGTTGTACCACTGCCCGCTAGGAATCGGAGCCGATGCCAGTCTTGAGCGCTCATTTCGCAGTCTCATCGTTGAGGGGTGCGAGGTGCGAGAAAAGGTGAAACTGGATATCGAGGGGCGCCCCATAGTCGCGACGCGGGTCGCGGACGATGTGGCCTGGTTTGGATTCAGTGAGCTCTGCGACGGACCGCGGTCACAGAATGATTACATCGAGTTGGCGAGAGAGTTTCACACCATTGTGCTGGCGGACGTACCGCGTTTCGATGAGCGTATGGAGAGTCAGGCGCGTCGTTTCATTAATCTGATCGACGAATTTTATGACCGTTGCGTCAAGCTGGTGATCTCCGCGGAACAGCCAGTGGAGTCTCTGTACCGCGGTCGCCACCTGCGCTTTGAGTTCGAGCGCACCGTCAGTCGGTTGCAGGAGATGCAGTCTCGGGAGTATCTGGCGCGCCCTCACCGCCCGGAGTAGGGCGTCGGCGGCGGTTTGGACTGGTCACAAGTTGCTCAATTTTGTGCTTGAAAAGCCCCGGGCGCTTATGTAGTATTCGCGCTCTTTTCGTGGGACGGCCCCCATTTCGGAGGCCATATACAGGTGTTTTATAACATGAAGACTTACAGTGCCAAGCCGGAAGCGGTAACTCGCGACTGGTACATTGTTGACGCTGCGGACAAGACTCTCGGCCGTATTTCCGCCGAGATCGCTCACCGCCTGCGCGGCAAGCACAAGCCTGAATACACGCCCCACGTGGACACCGGCGATTACATCGTAGTCATCAATGCCGAAAAGGTTCGCGTGACCGGCAACAAGGCCAAAGACAAGATCTACCATCACCATTCCGGTTACCCGGGTGGTCTGAAATCCATCAGCTTTGAGAAGCTGATCGACAAGGCGCCTGAGCGCACGATTCAAAGTGCAGTCAAAGGCATGCTCCCGAAAGGCCCCCTGGGTCGCGCCATGTTCAAGAAACTGAAGGTGTACAAGGGTAGCGAACATCCTCATGCGGCCCAGCAGCCGATTGAACTGTCGATCTAAACGGAAAGCATTCTCATGGCAACTACTCAATACTACGGTACCGGCCGCCGCAAGACCTCTACTGCTCGTGTATTCATTCAGCAGGGCGAAGGTAATATCAGCATCAACGGCCGCACTCTGGACCAATACTTCGGTCGTGAAGTGGCTCGCATGATCGTGCGTCAGCCGCTGGAACTGGTCGATATGGTCGAAAAGTTCGATATCAATGTCACTGTTGCAGGTGGCGGTTCCTTCGGTCAGGCGGGCGCTATTCGTCACGGCCTGACCCGCGCTCTGATGCAGTACGACGAGTCCCTGCGTCAGCCGCTGCGTGCAGCCGGCTTCGTGACTCGCGATGCGCGTGCCGTTGAGCGGAAGAAAGTTGGTCTGCGCAAAGCGCGCAAGAAGCCGCAGTTCTCCAAGCGTTAAGCAGAATTTTCTGTATTTTATTGCCCGGCTACTGCCGGGCTTTTTTTTGTGTGGGCCTTCTTCGCGGGCCATGGGTCAAAGCATTTTCTGTTTAAAATTCCGCCAGTTCGCGGCAAGGTCGCAGGCGTTCGCCCCGGGTTTCGCCTTGTATCGGTTTGGCATTTTCTTTAACATTGCGCGAATTTCTATCCGCCTGCACTTGGGGTTTGGCTACTTTGTTCTACAGCCAAGCAGGTGGGTCAGTTGTGGGGAGTTTCTGTCTTAAGTCTCTGATGTTGCTGTGGCGAGCTATTCGCCATTGCGCGGGTGCTCAGTTCTATCTGGTCGCGGATCTTTTCTTCCCGAACCATTGGGCCGCATACACGCACTCGCTGCCAATGCGGATGAACCTGAAGCGCCGCTGGCCATGTAGATTTACTGCAGAAGTTTTCCGGATTTTTTGGGTTTGGGCCAGTCAGCTCTGGGCTTACGTTCATGTAGGTTGTGCGGGGCGCTGTGATGGGAGAACTACGTCATGAGTGATGACGGTGTAAATGTGGGGCGTCGTCGATTTCTGACCGCTGCTACCTCTGTCGTGGGTGGTGCAGGTGCGGTCGGGGTCGCAGTACCTTTTGTCGCTTCCTGGAATCCGAGTGCCAAGGCCAAGGCCGCAGGCGCGCCAGTCAAATACAACATCAGCAAGCTGGAGCCCGGCCAAATGGTCACCGTCGAGTGGCGCGGCAAGCCGGTGTACGTGGTGCGCCGCACCCAGGAATCACTGGATAACCTGGTCAAGGTCGACCCGCTGCTGCGCGATCCGAAGTCTGCGGAGTCCAATCAGCCCGCCTATGTAAACCCTGAAAACCGTGCCATCAAGCCTCAAACGCTGGTTCTTGTCGGTCTGTGCACGCACCTCGGTTGCGCGCCCATGTATCGCCCGGAAGTGGGCGCTGCCGATCTTGGCGGCAGTGAATGGATGGGTGGTTTCTTTTGCCCCTGCCACGGCTCCAAATACGATCTGGCTGGTCGCGTATACAAAGGTGTACCGGCTCCTACCAATCTGGAGGTGCCGCCGTATTCCTATGAAAGTGACGATGTCATCGTAATTGGTGTGGATCAGGAGGGCGCCGCATGAACTGGTTAACCGCTTTGGGAGATTGGGTTGATCAGCGTCTGCCGATCTATCGCGCGTGGGATACCCACATGGGCAAGTACTACGCGCCCAAAAACTTCAACCTCTGGTATTTCTTCGGCGTGCTCTCCATGCTGGTTCTGGTGAACCAGCTGCTGACCGGTATCTGGCTGGTGATGAGCTATAACCCATCTGCCGAAGGTGCCTTCGCGTCCGTTGAATACATCATGCGCGATGTGGATATGGGGTGGATTATCCGTTATCTGCACTCCACCGGCGCTTCCGCGTTTTTCGTGGTGGTTTATCTGCACATGTTCCGTGGCCTGATGTACGGTTCCTACAAGCCGCCACGCGAACTGGTGTGGATTTTCGGTATGTGTATCTACCTGGTACTGATGGCGGAAGCCTTTATGGGTTACGTGCTGCCTTGGGGACAGATGTCCTACTGGGGGGCGCAGGTCATTGTATCCCTGTTCGGTGCCATCCCCGGTATCGGTGAAGATCTGGTGCAGTGGATTCGCGGCGACTACCTGATTTCCGGTATTACCCTGACCCGTTTCTTCTCCCTGCACGTGATTGCCCTGCCGCTGGTGCTGGTGTTGCTGGTAGTGCTGCACATTCTGGCGCTGCACGAAGTGGGCTCCAATAACCCCGATGGTATCGAGATCAAGAAGAACAAGGACGCAAACGGTGTCCCGCTGGATGGGGTTGCCTTCCATCCTTATTACACCGTGCACGACCTCGTCGGTGTGGCGGTTTTCCTGTTCGCTTTCTGTGTAGTGGTATTCTTCTTCCCGGAAATGGGCGGTTTCTTCCTCGAGCACGCCAACTTTGAAGAGGCTAACCCGCTGAAGACCCCCGAGCACATTGCTCCGGTGTGGTACTTCACGCCGTTCTATGCGGTGCTGCGTGCAGTGACCATGGATATCGGTCCGTTGACCGCAAAATTCCTCGGCCTGGTGGCGATGGGTGCGGCCATTGCAATCCTGTTTGTACTGCCCTGGCTCGACAAAAGCCCGGTCAAGTCCATTCGCTACAAGGGAGTGCTGCCCAAGGTCCTGCTGCTCGTGTTTGCCGCGGTGTTCATCATTCTTGGATACTTGGGTGTTAAGTCGCCGACCCCGGGGCGTAACTTCCTGGCTCAGGTAGCGACCCTGTTCTACTTTGCCTTCTTTGTCACCATGCCAATCTGGACCAATCCGACCAGTCGTAAAACTCTGGTTTCCTGGATTGTCAGTGGTGTATTCGCCTTCCTGTTTCTGTGGATGGCGGTTGTGAATTGGAAAGCGAGCCTGTTCGTTGGTGTCGTGTCCCTGTTGTTTGCCGGCTTTTTCGCGGCGCTGCCGTGGCTGACCGAGCGCGATGTGGTACACCCGGTGCCGGATCGTGTTACCAGCCCGTCTGGCAGCAAATCGTTCATCCTTCTGTTCGGCGGTATTATCGCGGTGGTATTGCTGGCCTTCGTGCCCATCAAGGCGGTGGGGGCAGAGAGTTCCGTTGAGCTGGACCACATCAATATCGACCTGAACGATAAAGCCTCATTGCAGCGCGGATCCAAGTACTTCGTTAACTACTGCATGGGGTGCCACAGCGCCAACTTTTCCCGCTGGGAGCGTGTTGCCACGGACCTGGATATCCCCAACGAGCTGATGCTGCAGAATCTGGTGCTGGGCGACGACAAGATCGGCGACCTGATGCAAATTGCCATGCAACCTGAAGACTCCAAGGTTTGGTTTGGTGCCACGCCGCCGGATCTCACTCTGGTGGCCCGCGCACGCTCTCCGGAATGGCTTTACACTTATCTGCGTAGCTTCTACAAGGATGAGAGCCGTCCCACTGGTGTGAACAACAAAGTGTTCCCGAATGTGGGGATGCCCCATGTGCTGATGGAGCTGCAGGGTCTTCCGGAGTGCGCGCCGGGCCCCAAACGCGACCACGGCAAGGTAGTGCGCGACGAGATGGGCAATCCCATCATGGACGCCAACTGCGGCAGCCTGCAGGTTGCCAAGGTCAAGGGGTCCATGAGCGGTGAAGAATATGATCAGGCGGTGTATGACCTGGTCAATTTTATGGAGTACGTGGCTGAGCCCATGGCGGAGTCCCGTAAACGTATCGGCTTCTATGTGCTGGCGTTTATCCTTGTGTTCTTCATTTTTGCCTGGCTGTTGAATCGCGAGTACTGGAAAGATATTCATCACTGAGCGATTGCCAGACTGATTTTTCCGGGTGGTGGGCCGCCGGTTTCCGGCATCAGCCCTACCGCCCGTTTTCCGTTTCAGAATGACGGTCGCAAAGCCGACCAGTATAGATTGAGGTAGTTCCACAATGGGTGTGCCGACCAACAAGCGCTCCTCCATGACCTTCTTTTCCGATGGTCGTTGTCACTTCAGCCACCGGGTGCGTATCGTTCTCGCTGAAAAGGGTGTTACCGTTGACATCGTCGACGTCGATCCCGAAGACAAACCGGCGGAGCTGGCAGAGCTCAATCCCTACAACTCGCTGCCTACTCTGGTGGATAGGGAACTGGTACTGTTTGAAACCAAGGTGATGATGGAATACCTGGATGAGCGTTTTCCGCATCCGCCGCTGCTGCCCGTATATCCGGTAGCTCGCGCTCAGAGCCGCCAGATCATGTACCGTATTGAGCGCGACTGGGTGCCACTGGTGGACAAAATTCTTGCCGGCGGCAAGGATGTGGCGACGGCGCGTAAAGAGCTGCGTGATAGTCTGGTTGGTATTGCGCCGATGTTTACCGATCTGCCGTACTTCTTCAATGAAGAGTTTTCCCTGGTGGACTGTTGTATGGCGCCGCTGCTATGGCGTCTGGATCAGCTGGAAATTGCGCTGCCGAAGACCAAGCAGGCCAAGCCATTACAGGACTATATGGATCGCCTTTTTGCCCGCGAAGCCTTCCAGCAGAGTCTGACCGAATATGAGCGCGAAATGCGCTCCTGAGGTGCTGATTGAACAAGCCGCCGATGACATCCAACCGCCCGTATCTGTTACGGGCGTTTTATGAGTGGATCACCGATAACAAATGCACGCCGTATCTGCTGGTGGATACCCATCTGAAGGGCGTGCTGGTGCCCCAGCAGCATGTCAATGAGGATGGGCAGATTGTCCTGAATGTGTCGGAAACTGCGGTGATGGGTCTGACGATGGACAATTATGCCATCCGTTTCAACGCCCGTTTTGGCGGTGTGCCGACGGATATCCAGGTGCCGGTTGGGGCGGTTGTGGGGATCTACGCCCGGGAAAACGGCCAGGGAATGGTGTTTGAATCCGAGGAAACACCAGAACCCCCGGAGCCGACACCACCGGCGACCTTCAAAAAGCCTGCGAAGAAACCCTCGCTGCGGGTGGTCAAGTAATCCGTAGCTGCGCAATCCTGTTGGGAATCGATAAAGGTCCGTTGTTACGGACCTTTTTTGTACCCGCGTGCACCGGGTTCGCGTTTTCAACTGGATTCACCTGCCCCTCTCGTGCATGGCGTAAAAAATGACGCCGTATTCCTGTTCTCGGTTGGTGAATTTGTCGCGGCCTTCCGATACTGCATGCAAGCTGTGTGCAGGAGGCCCTCAATGAAATTACTCAGCCATACCATCGGTATTTTCACCAACCCGGATCGGGAGTGGCAGGCCATTCGCGCCGATAAACACTCATTTCTCCAGGTGTTTCTGAGTCATGTACCGATTCTGGCGTTAATTCCCGCCATTGCCGGTTATATCGGTGTCACCCAGGTGGGATTCGAGTTGGGTGGGCACACCGCCAAATTGACACCGGCAAGCGCGGCAACGCTGGCGGTGACGACTTATCTGGCGCTTTTGGTGGGGATTTATCTGGTCGGTGAGTTCATCAATTGGATGGCCAAAGCTTACGGTGTGGAAGGTGATGAGCCCACCCGTCACTACGAAGGTACGGCTCTTGCGGTATTTATCACCACGCCGGTTCTACTGGCGGGTATCGTGCTGTTATACCCGCATCTCTGGTTGGTTGTGACGGTAATGGGACTGGCAGGGCTCTATTCCGTTTACCTTCTGTACGAGGGCATCCCTATTCTTATGAATATGAGCAAGGAGCGTGCATTTCTTTATGCGAGTGCCGTGCTCACCATCGGTTTGGTGGGGCTGGTGACCATGATGATCTGTTCGGTGATTATCTGGAGTATGGGTGTGGGACCGGTGTATCAGCACTAGGTTGGACTTTGCCGTTTTTTCGTCCTTTCCGTGATACTCGTAACACCAGGGCCGGCGAATTCGCCGGCCCTGGTGTGTCTGCTTCACCGGTTTGACCCGGTGTGAATACATCTTGAGGTCAGGGTTGTGCGTCGACGGCGATGCTGACCTCGTCGTGTTCCAGCGCGGAATCGGGACTGCTTTGTAACGGAGGCATCGGGCAGTCGAGGCAGTCGGCGATGGCTCGTAGCAGTTCGACTTCCTTCGCGCGGATTACTCCATCGTGCGCCAGAGTGGTAGCGAGTGCTTTAAGCAGCATTGGCTTTCTCAGTGGCGCAATGTCCCGGCAAATGGCGAGAGCCTTGTCCAGTCGCTGCAGATTGATGTCCCGCGCCGCGGGCAGTGGTACTGGCGTTTGCTTCAGTGTCGCTAGCCCCGCCTCATAGGCGCGTTTGGCACCGAGGTACTCGTCACTTCCCGCGTGGGCCATGGCGGCGAGGAGGAAACGCTGCGCGTCTGTCTGAGCCGCGCCCGAGCCTGTTCCGGGCGGCATCTTGCGCTGAAGATCCGGATTGGCTTCAAGAGCATGTATCAGCACTCGATAAAGTGCCCACTCCCAGACTTCCACCTTGCCATCGGCGCGCACAAGTTTGATCAGGTTGCGTTTGAATATCTGGTATTGCTGCGGCGCCAACGCCTTCAGCGCGGGCACGCACAGATCCAGTAATGGCAGCCGACAGGTGGCGGGCAGCTGCGCGAGCGAAGGCTGCAGCCGACCGAACTCGCGCAGCACTGCGGGATGTGCGGACTTCTCCAGTACCGCACGCTGCTGCGCATATTGTCCTGGGGCCATCAGCAGCCCGTAGGCGACGGCGCGGGCGGCGAAGGGGTCGTGCGCTGCGGATTTCAGGTTTGCGGGAATCCTCGCGAGCAGCGCGCCGCCCAGCGCAATCTGTGCGGCCGATGGCTGCGCAATTTGGTTATCCACGGCCTCCAGTACCTGATCGAGGCGGGAACGGTACTGAGTTGCGGGTGTGGATTGGGTGGAGGGCTCTCCGGGTGCCTTGGAGGAGGGTGGAATATCTGTGGCGTGTATTCCGGAAATCTGCTCTCTGTGTGACACTCCTGTCGCTCTTGTGGCAACACCGTCCCAGCCTTTCCACTGCGGGTCCAGACGACCGATGCGGCTGGCGAGCGGAGGGTGTGTGGCAAACAAACCCATGAGTGAATGTTTCAGGCTGCTGGCGAAATACATATGGCTGAATTCGCTGGCATTGGCGGCGCTCAGGTTGGAGCCCTGCTGGTGACCACCAATCTTTTTAAGCGCACCGGCGATACCCTGATTACTGCGGGTAAACTGTACAGCCGAGGCGTCCGCCAGGTATTCCCGCTGGCGGCTCACAGCGGATTTGATCAGATTGCCGAAAAAGGTGCCGGTGTAACCGATGGCGACAAGTCCCGCGCCGATACCGAACAGGGCGGCGCGGCCACGACTGTCACGGCCGGTGCCCCAGTAGCTCCCGCGCAATAACCAACTGCCCAGCAGGCCAATGATCAGGATGCCGTGTAACAGGCCGACGATACGGATGTTGAGGCGCATGTCGCCGTTAAAAATGTGGCTGAACTCGTGCGCCACAACACCTTGCAGTTCGTCTCTGTTCAGCTGTTCGATACAGCCTCGGGTAAGACCGATCACCGCGTCCGCCGGTTGATAGCCGGCGGCAAAAGCATTGATGGCATCGTCGTCCAGTATGTAGATATCCGGTACTGGTGTTCCTGAGGCGAGCGCCATCTCCTCCACCACATTCAGCGCGCGCTGCTCCGCCAGGTCTCGAGGGGCGATGTTGATTTTCCGCCCACCGAGGGACTCCGCTACCGCGCGGCCCCCGGCCGCCAGTTGTTGCAACCGGTAAAAACTGGCGAGTGCTATAACCGCGGTGATGGTGACGGCGATTCCGGCAACGGTATCCCAGCCCAGGGCGGAGAGCATTCCGACAATCGTGCTCTCGCCTCCCTGTTCGTGGGAGACGTTGCTGATAAAGGCGAAAAACACGGTAGTGATGGCGATAAGCCCGAGTACTGCCGCAGCAAACAGCAGTACCAGAAGGGTGGTATTGCGACGTGCCTTGTCCTGATATTCAAAGAAATTCATGGGATATCAGAACTGTACCCGGGGCGCGGCCTGGAAAGCCTCGGAATCCGCGAACTCGAGCAACTTGCCATTTTCGCGGTGGCCGAAAAAGCCGGCAAAAAACACCGGAGGGAAGCTCTGACGGTAAATGTTGTAGGCGGTGACACCATCGTTGAATGCCTGTCGGGCAAAGGAGACTTTGTTCTCGGTACTGGTGAGTTCTTCCATCACCTGCTGGATGGTCTGGTTGGCTTTCAGATCCGGATAGGCTTCCATTACAACACTAAGGCGACCGAGAGCGCTGGTGAGCAGACTTTCCGCGTTTCCCAGATCGGCAATGGCGGCGGCGGAGCCGGGGTTGCTGGCGGCCGCTTTCAGGCCGGCGAGTGCCGAATTGCGTGCGCTGATAACCGCTTCAAGGGTCTCGCGCTCATGCCGGAGATAGCTCTTGGCGGATTCCACCAGGTTGGGAATCAGATCGTAGCGTCGTTTCAGTTGCACTTCGATCTGCGCAAAAGCGTTCTCGTAGCGGTTCTTGAGGGAGACCAGGCGGTTGTAGATTCCAATGATGTAAAACACCAGCGCAGCGAGCACGACCAGCCAGACGATGGTTGAAATATCCATAAAAGGCACATTCCTGTGGTTGGGCTTCCCCCGGGGTTGTTTTTGGGACAGGGAAGCTGTTGTTATCGGTCACAGTGGTTGAGGCGGATGGTTTTATCCGAAAGCTGCGCCAGATAGTACCATGGCGGCTTTGGCGGTGGGTCTTGGCGAATCCAACGAAGGGCGGATGGCAATGACGGCCGGAGTGTGGGGTATAATCCGCCGCAAAATAACCATTCATCGCAATTCTGGTCAGCCTGAAGCGGCGATCCCCGTTATAACTGGAGAAAATTCAGCATGAGCGAGCAACTTGCAGACCCTGTAGTCATTGTCGGCATTTCCCGTACTCCCATGGGGGCGATGCAGGGTGCCCTGTCCGGTCTCAGCGCTCCCGAGCTGGGAGCGGTCGCCATTCGCGGCGCGTTGGCCGACGCCGGCGTGGCGGCGGCGGATGTGGACGAGGTGCTGATGGGCTGCGTGCTGCCCGCGGGCCTCGGCCAGGCGCCGGCGCGCCAGGCTGCGCTGGGTGCTGGTGTTCCGGAAGGCACGCCCACCACTACCGTCAACAAGGTGTGTGGCTCAGGTATGAAAACCGTGATGATGGCCCGGGATGCTTTGCTCGCTGGCGACGCCAAGGTGATTGTGGCCGGAGGTATGGAAAGCATGAGCAACGCGCCTTACCTGCTGCCGAAGGCCCGCGGCGGTATGCGCCTCGGCCACGGCGAAGTACTGGATCACATGTTCACCGACGGTCTGGAAAATGCGTACGATGGCCAGTTGATGGGCAACTTTGCCGAGTGCACCGCGGACAAGTACAGTTTTACCCGCGAAGAGCAGGACAACTTTGCGCTGGAATCCCTGGCGCGGGCCAACGCGGCTATCGAGACAGGAGCTTTCAAGAGAGAGATCGCTCCCGTGACCGTTTGCAGTCGCCGTGGAGAGATCGAAGTTTCCGTGGACGAGGGCCCCGGCAACGCTCGCGCGGAAAAAATCCCGCAGTTGCGCCCGGCGTTCCGCAAGGATGGTACGGTAACCGCTGCCAATGCCAGCTCAATCTCCGATGGTGCCGCGGCGCTGGTATTGATGCGCGAAAGTGAGGCGAAGGCGCGTGGATTGAACGTGCTGGCGATATTGCGCGGCCAGAGCCAGTTTGCTCATGCACCGGAGTGGTTCACCACCGCGCCGGTTACCGCCATGACCAACCTGCTGAAAAGAGTGGGCTGGCAGGCTGCGGATGTAGACCTGTTCGAAATCAATGAAGCCTTTGCCGTGGTGACCATGGCGGCAATGAAAGAGTTGGCGCTGCCTCGCGACAAGGTAAACGTGAACGGCGGTGCCTGCGCGCTGGGCCACCCGCTGGGCGCTAGTGGTGCCCGGGTGATCGTCACCCTGCTGGCGGCGCTGGAAAGTCGCGGCCTGAAAAAAGGTGTGGCGAGTCTGTGTATCGGTGGTGGCGAGGCGACGGCGATTGCGATTGAGCGTCCGTAATCGACGGAATGTTGTGCCATAAAAAACGGAGGCTGCGGCCTCCGTTTTTTATGGCACAAACTTTCGCAAATCTAGTCGATGTACTCTACGGCTTTCACTACCTTCTGTACGCCGCCAACGGTGCGTGCTACTTCCGCAGCATTCTCCGCTTCCTGCCGGGTGAGTAGTCCCATCAGATAGACTACGCCGTTTTCCGTTACTACCTTGATGCGGCCGCTGTCGATTTCCTTATCTGCCAGTAACACGCTTTTGACCTTGGTGGTCAGCCAGGTATCGCTGGTGCGAGCGAGCATGGAAGTGGTGCCGCGCACCTGGATTTCATTGTATACCTGCCGCACGGTGTGAACCTGCTGGGCTGTGCGCCCGGCGAGATCGCGCAGTTCATTGCTGGGAACCTGGCCGGTGAGCAGTACCACACCATTAAATGCAACCACATCGATATTGGCTGCCTTCAGGTCCGGATGTGCTTTGCCAATGTTCACATTGGTGATGGTTTCCAGTTGCTGGTCGTCGATAAAGGTACCGAAAGTACGCTCACCCGGGTCCGGTTGAATCGGACCATCGTGGGTAGCATCCAATACGGTGGAGCAACCGGCGAATACAGATAAGACGCCAGCGGTGACGATGAGTTTGAGCGGGTTGGAAATTCTGATTCCTGTATTTGAGCGCATGGTTCAGTCCTCGTATCCACCAAACAGGCTGCTGTCGATCAGGTCGCACAAGCAGAACAGGGTGAGCATATGTACCTGGTGTACCTCGGAGGGGACCTCGGAAGGTACATGCAGTTCGATATCGTGTACATCCAGCAGGGCGGTACAGTCGCCTTCGCCCTCGCCGCCAGTCAGGGCGAGCACACCCATGTCGCGGTCGTGGGCGGCACGGATTGCCTGCACCAGGTTGGAGTCACGGCCATCGGTGCTGATGATCACCAGCAGGTCTCCGGGGTGGCCGAGAGCGCGAACCTGGCGCGCGTAGGACTCCGCGCGACCGTGATTGCGGGCAACGGTACCGGTAGTGATAGCGTCACCGTTCAGTGCCAACGCCGGCAACCCGGGGCGCTCGCGCTCGAATCCGCCCATCAGCTGTGCGGAGAAGCTCTGTGCCAGCGCACCACTGAGGCCATTGCCGCAGATGAGCAGTTTGTTTTCCGCGAGCAGGGTGTGCACGATCATTTCGCTGGCTTCGGCAATCAAAGGTGCCAAAAGTTCACCGGCATTCATGGTTGCTTCAATGCTGCGGTGAAACAGGGTTACAACGCGCTGTTCCATCTGTTGTGTGGTTTCCTTTGGGTGAGCCTATTGCCCGAAGGCATTTTTAATCCAGTCGATGTTCAGAGTGCCGGTAATTTTTTCCTGCTCGATGCTGATCACATCAAACCGACAGGGGCAGTCGAGCCGGCGATATTGCAGGTAGCCGTTGGCGGTGGCGAGCAATTTTTTTTGTTTGCGGTAGTCAACGGATACACCGGCGCCACCAAAATTGCGGTTGCGACGGAAGCGCACTTCGACAAAAACCAGTGTGCTGCCATCGTGGGCAATCAGATCAATTTCACCAAAGCGTCCGCGGAAATTCCGCTCGACGATGCACAGGCCGGCACCAGTGAGATGCCGTTCCGCCAGTGCTTCCATCTGATTGCCAATACTTGTGGTGTCCATGGAATTCCTTTTCTATGGATTATGTTAACCGCCACTCAATCTATGATCTGCCGGTCTCGATCAATCCACGCGGGCACTGTCATCGGTGAGCGATGATTCGTTTGCGGCGGTGGTGATCGGCACCGGCTTGCCCTGCTCGATCTTCGCCCAGATCTGCTCGCGCACAATGCGGCCATCCGCGGTCAGGGTGAGGGCCCCGGTAAGCCCGTACACCTGCTGGTTGGGAAACTGTCGCAGCATGGGCAGGCGCGGATAGAGGCGGAAAGCATCGGCCCCGAGGGCATAGAGGCGTGCGAACGCCGGTGCCGGGTCCGCCTGCTTCACGATATTGCGCTTGGTCTGGTTGTCATCTTCAAACAGCCATGGCAGGGCAGTGAAGCGTACCCCGTTGATGTCGCGGTCGCGCTGTGGATCCACGTTGCCGGCAAATACCTGTGACGTAGAGAACACCGGCAGGTCGCCGGCGTAGAAAAATGACAGCATGGGTTTGATCTGACGCGCCTGCTGTGGCTGTGCCAGCACGAACAGCATGTCTACGTCGCCGCGACGACGCGGCGTGAACTTGAGCGGGGAGGCGAGTTTGCGGCGCAGCTCCGCTTCGCGGTTTTTGCTTTCCGGGATCAGCAGGGCTTCACTCACCAGCTGGGAAAAATTGCTGGTGTCGGTGTAATTGCGGCTGAGGCTGATGGTGCCGCCGAGACTGTTCCACTCTTCGGTGAAGGCCTCGAGGCCACGCTGCCCCCAACTGGATTCGGGTGCGAGGATCAGGGCCTGGCGGTGGCCCTGACGGTACGCCTGCTGGGCAACCTGGCGGGCTTCGTCTTCAATCGCCAGGCCGAATTGCACCAGGTCATCGGTGAGGCGGCCTTCATCGCCGTAGTTCAGTGCCAGCGTGGGTACCGGCAGTTTTTCCGTGGCCAGCAGATTGGCCACCTTGTCTTTGTCCAGCGGTCCGACAATCGCCTGGGCGCCGTTGTTGATGGCGGTCTGGTAGATCTCGTCAAATGGCTGCGCGGTGCCGGTGTCGTACACCTGTACCTGGGGTGTCGGCGCACCGGCATCCAGTGCGCTGTAGTACGCCGCCATGAAGCCGTCGCGGATGGCGCGACCGGCGGAACCGAGAGGGCCGGAGAGTGGCAGCAACAGGGCCACATTCTGTGCCCGCTGGGACGCGAGGTGCTCCAGCAGCTGCAGCGCCTGAGGTGGGTGGCTGACCGCGGTGTGGCCCGGCCACTGCTGGCGCCAGCGGCTCAATGCAGTGAGTTGGGTGCTGATGTCCGCCTGAGTATCGCGGCCCAGAAGCGCCAGTTGATACCAGGCACGCATTTTCGGGTCGAGAGCCTCTTCCGCGCGATTGCGCAGCTCGCTGGAGGGCAACTGGGTCAGCAGCTGCCACAGGCCGTCATTGTTGCGATTGATCGCATCGTCTTCCCGGGCCAGAGTGGCTATACGTTGACGTTCAGCGATACCGCTGTCGATATCGCCCATCAGATTCCACAGGTCCGCGCGCAGAACACGCAGCGGCAGCGCGGTTTCCGCGGGGATCTGGAACCAGGACTGCTCCAGCCGCGGGGCACTGACCAGATCCAGGGCGGCGAAGAAGTCGTCATCTGCCGCCAGCGCACCGCCGTAGACCTGGGCATAGCGGGCGTACTCGGCGTCCGTCAGTTGCTCGGCGTCGATGGCGCTGGCCGCTTGCCTGGCCGTCGCGTTATCGCCCAGAGTGTATAGAATGGCGGCCGCCTGCAGCTGCGCTTGGTCCTTTGCGGGCGAGGGCAGCTCGCGGGCGCTGTTGAGCAGGCGTATGGCGTTCTGGCGGTCAGCGGTAGCGATATTGCCGCTATCGGCAGGGATCTGCGTGTTGGGCTGACTACTCGGTGTCTGACATCCGGCTACGGACAGCGCCAGAGCGCCTGCGGCAAGACTATGAATGATGAAGGGGATGCGCCGGTGCAGGGCGGACATATTCTTCTCCCACAAAACTTATTCTGGAGTGAACTATGGGGCTGGATAAAGCGGTGCTTTATATCGTCGCGACGCCCATTGGCAATTTGGCGGATATGGTACCGCGAGCCGTTGAAGTTCTACAATCCGCGGATCTGGTGGCCGCGGAGGACACCCGTCACAGTCAGAGACTTTTCTCGCACTTTTCCATCGAAACTGCACTGGTGGCTTACCATGACCACTCGGACGACCAGCGCACGTCCATGATTCTCGAGCGTTTGGCGCAGGGGCAGGTGGTCGCACTCATCTCGGACGCCGGTACTCCGCTGATTTCGGACCCCGGCTACCGGTTGGTGAGGGAGGCCCGCGAGCGCGGTTTTCCGGTGGTGCCCATCCCCGGCCCCTGCGCCTTTGTCGCGGCTCTGTCTGCCGCCGGCCTGCCCAGCGACCGCTTTACCTTCGAGGGTTTCCTGCCGGCGAAACCGCTGGCGCGCGAAAAGTCGCTGCAGGCGCTGGCGGGTGAGACCCGCACCATGGTGTTTTACGAAGCCCCGCACCGGGTGCTGGATACCCTGGAAGCCATGCGCCAGCGCTTTGGTGATGCCCGTGAGGCGGTGATTGCCCGTGAGCTCACCAAGGCATTTGAGACTATTCGCCTGCTGCCGCTGGCGGAACTGGTGGAGTGGGTGCGCGCCGACAGTAATCAGCAGCGTGGTGAGATCGTGCTGCTGGTGCGGGGGGCTGACGAGGCCAGGATCTCCGAGCTGGATGCGGCGTCGGAGCGGGTGATGAAACTGCTGTTGGCGGAGCTGCCACCCAAGCGTGCGGCGGCGGTGGCAGCGGAGATCACCGGGGTGAGCAAGAAACTGCTGTACAACTGGTCGCTGACACAGAAGTAGGTGCTCGCACCGGTTAGCGCTTGCATCTGGCGTCAGTGGTCATTAACCTTCGCGCCGAGTCAGCCAGACAATCGCTGTCGCGCCGCTTTCGGGTGGTGTGGTGGAGGAAAGTCCGGGCTCCATAGGGTGGGGCGCCAGGTAACGCCTGGGGGGCGCGAGCCTACGGAAAGTGCAACAGAGAGCAGACCGCCGATGGCCGTTCGGGTTTCGCCCGGGCAGGCACAGGTAAGGGTGAAAGGGTGCGGTAAGAGCGCACCGCGCGACTGGCAACAGTTCGTGGCACGGTAAACCCCGTTCGGAGCAAGACCAAATAGGCCCCCGATAGCTTATGGCTAGTAGGTGTGACCCGCACTGGGGGCGGGTAGGTCGCTTGAGGTGTGTGGTGACACACATCCCAGATGAATGATTGTCCTCGACAGAACCCGGCTTATCGGTTGACTCACCAAGTTCTGAGTGTCCTGCTGCGGTGTGTGCGCCGCGGCAGGAAGCCCTCCCTGGCAGTACAGTCCCTGTATCTTCCTGGTTTCCTGAACCCTGTTGCGCCGACTCCGCTATTTCTGCAGTAGCAGGCCGCATTCGCGGTGTTCTTCGCCCTTGGTGGGATCGAAGTACACATCATTGTCCGGCAGGTCGTTCTCGTAGACATACTCTTCCACATCGATTTCCTTGAGGTGGAACATTGGCGCCACGCGGATGGTGCCGTGGTTGCCCTTGGTAAATACGTCGAGCCCCTTGCGGTGGGCATTCTGATCGTGGCGAATGCCGTTCAGCCAGACATCCGGCTTCAGTTCCTGCATGGCGCGGTTGAAGGGTTCCAGCTTTACCGTTCGCGAGAAGAAATCGTGCTCCGGGGTGTCCAGGGGTGGAATGCCGCCGTAGACCGCGTTGTAGTGGGCCGCTGACATTTTTGGCGAGTAGGTATGCAGGTTGAGGTCCAGTAGTTTGATGACCTTCTCAATATGGCGGTAGGTCTCCGGCGTGTTGTAGCCGTGGTCCACCCAAATGACGGGAATATCCGGCTTGGCACGGGTTACCAGGTGCAAAAAGGCCACGGCCAGGGGGCGAAAGTTGGTGAATACCACCGGATTCTCTGCCTCGGCGATGGTGAAGGCCATGATTTCGCTGGGCTTGCTGGATTTGAAGCGCTGGTTGAGCGCGTCCAGGTCCGCACCGTGGTGGAAGGTGCGGATGGGGGTAGTCTTTGTGCTCAGTCCTGCTGAAAAGCCCATGGCCGGATTCCTGCTGATTGTCGGATAGTGCAAAGCTACAGTGAGTTGAACGCCGTTAAAAATAATAAAAGCTGATTTTTATATGCCCTGCTGTTCTATGGAGGGGGCATGGAGTGGCAGGCGCTCTCGATCCTGGCGCGGTGCCGCCTGAAAATCTGCCGAATTGCGCCAACAGTGTAAGTGTCTGCTCACATTATTTTCATTCCGTTACCTGTCAGTGCGCTCCCGTGCAAAGTTAAAGTAACTTGTCAGCTTGCCAGAGTAAGTGCTTGCTCTCGTGCGCAATTGCTCGTCTGTCACCCTGCGTGAAATGTAAACACTTCGCCTGCAGCCCGCGAAATTACTGGGCCTTTTCCCGTTCTGTGCTGTGTATTTCCTTGACTTTATGCTGTCCAGATTTATAGTGTCCGAAGTGGAGAAAAGTGGAAAATTGTGGGTCCCAGTGGAGCAGAAGTGGTTGTGAGTGGTTAATCACGTTTCACTGGGGCAAAGCGCAGGAATTTCACTTTGCGCAATGAAAACGCAACCAGGGCAAACGAAGAACCCGATCCATGTATCTGGGAAGTCACGCAATCAACATGGACGCCAAAGGGCGTCTGGCCATTCCGGCGCGGGTCAGGGACTCGCTGCTGGAAGATTGCGGTGGTCGCCTGGTTGTGACAGCGCATACGGAAGAACGCTGTCTACTCGTCTATCCTGAACCTCAGTGGCGCGAAATTCTGCCAAAGATTGAGGCGTTACCCAGTTTCAACAAGGTGGCGCGCCGCGCCCAACGGTTGTTGATCGGTTATGCCTGTGAGTTGCAGGTGGACGCCAACGGTCGGGTGCTGCTTCCGCCGACCCTGCGCGAATACGCAGGGCTTGAGAAGAAGCTGATGCTGGTTGGGCAGGGGAAGAAACTGGAACTCTGGAGCGAAGACCGCTGGATGTCCTGGATCGACGATGAGGACGACGGCGAGATGCCGGAGGAAATGGCCTCCCTGTCCCTGTAAGTGGCAGTTGGCAGGCACGTAAACGAATTTTCGTCAATCACAGGAGGGCGCGGGTGTCCCAGGAACTGCATCGCAGTGTGTTGTTGCGCGAGGCTGTGGACGCCCTGGTGGTGGATCCGGACGGCTTTTATATCGACGGGACTTTTGGTCGCGGAGGCCACAGCGCGCTGGTGCTGGAGCAGCTGGGTGACGCCGGTCACCTGCTGGCGGTGGACAAGGACCCGCAGGCGATCGAATTTGCTCATCAGCGGTTTGCGGGCGAGTCGCGCTTTGAAATCTGGCACGGGTCGTTTGCGGATATGGATCGGGCCGCCGCAGATAAGACGGGCCAGGTTACGGGAATCCTGTTGGATCTGGGGGTGTCGTCACCGCAGCTGGATCAGCCCGAGCGCGGTTTCAGCTTCATGCAGGATGGGCCATTGGATATGCGCATGGATACCAGTCGCGGTATCAGTGCGGCGGACTGGGTAAACAGCGAGTCCGAGACTGAGCTGGCGCGGGTGTTCAAGGAATATGGCGAGGAGCGTTTTGCCCGCCGCATGGCCGCGGCCATTGTGCGGCGCCGCACCGAGAAACCGTTTGCACGCACCCTGGATCTGGCGGAGGTGGTCAAGGCGGCCAACCCGGCCTGGGAAAAGGGCAAGCATCCGGCCACCCGCGTGTTCCAGGCGATTCGGATTCACGTAAACGGCGAGTTGGAAGATCTGCAGCGGGCGCTGGAGAAATCGCTGACGCTGCTGAAACCCGGTGGTCGTCTGGTGGTGATCAGCTTTCACTCGCTGGAGGACCGTATCGTGAAGCGGTTCATCCGCGAACAGGAAAAGGGGCCCCAGTTGCCCCGTGGTCTGCCAGTGATGGATAGCCAGATTCACCGCACCCTGCGCTCTGTGGGCAAGGCGGTAAAGGCAGAGGCACAGGAGGTTGGTGAAAACGTGCGCTCTCGCAGCGCGGTAATGCGCATCGCCGAACGGTTGGGGTAGGCCCTGTGAGAGGAAACCGATTGTTGCTGGTGTGCCTGTGGGGGTTGGTAATGGTGTCAGCCCTTGGGGTTGTGCATACCACCCAGCAGAGTCGAGCGCTGACGGCGCAGCTGGAGCAGGCCCAGCGCTACCGCGACGAGCTGCGTTACGAGCAGGAGCGGCTGTTGTTGGAGCGCGGGGCTTGGTCTGCCTACAGTCGCATCGAGCAGGTGGCGCGAGAGGAGCTAAACATGCGCGCGCCAACGCCGGCCGAGCGGGTTCTGGTGCGCTCTGGCCGCTGATTGAGAGTGCGCCTGGAACGCATTGTGGCTACGGGCGAGTAGTAATCCGGTACAGCCCCCGCGAAGGGGAAGTTCATAACAGTATTAATAGAAACAGGGTAGGGACAGGGATCTGCCATGAGCGCGGTGAGAAAACAGCAACCACAGCCGGGAATTGCCCGCTGGCGCTTTGCGCTGGTGGCCGGCATGCTGTGTCTGCTCGCCGTGGCACTGGTGGTACACCTCGCAGGTCTGCAGGTATTGCCTGAGCAGGACAAGGGCTACCGCTTCCTGCAGGATCAGGGACGCGCCCGCACCATCCGCACCGAAGAAATCGCGGCTTATCGCGGTTCCATTGTCGATCGCAATGGTGAATTGCTGGCGGTCAGCACCCCGGTTCAGACCATCTGGGCCAATCCACAATTATTGAAAGAAGCCTCCGAGCAGGAATTGCGCGCCCTGGCCGCTGCGCTGGGAACGCCCGCGGCAGACTTCGCCAGACGGCTGGATAAATACCGTAACAAGGGGTTCATGTACCTGCAGCGCCATATGACGCCGGAGCAGGCACACAAGGTGCTGGCACTGGATCTGGCCGGCGTGTACGCCAAGAAGGAATACCGTCGCTTTTACCCCGCCGGTGAGGTCACAGCCCAGTTGCTGGGCTTTACTAATATTGACGATCGCGGCCAGGAAGGGCTTGAGCTCGCCTATGAGCAGTCTTTGGCCGGGGAGCCCGGCAAGCGCCAGGTGGTCAAGGATCTGAAGGGGCGCACCGTACAGGATCTGGCGGTGAAACAGGAGGCGCGTCCGGGTCGCGATCTGCAGCTCACCATCGATATGCGCCTGCAGTACCTCGCCTATCGCGAACTCAAGAAGGCGGTGGCGGAGAATGGAGCCGCCGCCGGTTACATCGTGATCCTGGATACCCACAGTGGCGATGTTCTGGCGATGGCGAATCAGCCATCGTTTAACCCCAATAACCGCCAGGGCGTCAAAGCTGCGGCCATGCGCAATCGCGCGCTGATCGACCAGTTTGAGCCGGGTTCCACCGTCAAGCCTCTGACTGCGCTGGCGGCGCTGGAAAGCGGACGCTACCAGCCGCACACCATGATCAACACCAGCCCCGGTTACATCCGCTTGCCGGGAAAAACCCTGCTGGACCCAGTGAACTATGGCGAAATCGATCTGACCCGGGTGATCACCAAGTCCAGCCAGGTTGGAATCACCAAGGTGGCAATGGATCTCGAGCCGGAAACCCTGCGTGAACTTTTCTATCGCATGGGGCTCGGAGAGGCGGTTGGCACCGGATTCCCCGGGGAGACCCCGGGAATACTTCCCAGCCGGACACGCTGGCACCCCATTGAGCTGGCCAACTTCGCCTTCGGCTACGGTTTAACAGTGAATGCCGTGCAGTTGGCCCAGGCCTACAGTGTGGTTGCCAACGCCGGGCTCAAGCGCCCGGTTTCCCTCATTATGGAACCGGGTAAAAAGGCCGTGGAAGCGGAGCGTGTGGTCGAGCCGAAGCTGGCGCGGGAGGTGACGACCATGCTGGAGACCGTGATCAGCTCCGTCGGTACCGGCAAGCGCGCCGCGGTGGAGGGGTATCGTGTAGCGGGCAAAACCGGCACCGTGCACAAGGTGGGCAGTGAGGGTTATGCCGACAGCCGCTACCGTTCGGTGTTTGCAGGCTTTGCACCGGCCGACAATCCACGCCTCGCCGCGGTGGTCGTGATCGAGGAGCCCAGTACGGTCAAGTATTCCGGGGGGGAAGTCGCCGCCCCGGTATTTGGAAAAGTCATGACCGGCGCCATGCGCCTGTTGCAGGTGCCACCGGAAGAAATTGCGCCCGCTGAGCAACAGCTGGCAACCCAGCTCGACGAGAGAGGTACAACGTCGTGACCCAGCACAACCCAATGCAAGACCGCAGCGCTACCCTGTCCGCACTGGTACCGGGTTATGCGGGTATTCCCGATATTCCTGTTACCGGCGTGGCCCTGGATAGCCGTCAGGTGAAAGCCGGCGATGTCTTTATGGCGCTGCGCGGCACCGTAGTGGACGGTCGCCAGTATATCGATGCCGCCATAGAAAAAGGGGCCGCCGCGGTACTGGCCGACGGCGAAACCCTCGGGGCCGAAGAGCGCAACGGTATTCAAGTCGTTACCGTGCCCGGACTCGCTGCACGGGTGGGGGAGATCGCCGCGCGTTTTTATGGCCACCCAACCGAAAATATGTATCTGGTGGGGGTGACCGGTACCAACGGCAAGTCCACCTGTGCCTTCCTCACTTCCCAATTGTTGGCACGTCATTTCGGCCGCGCCGCAGTGATGGGCACCATTGGTAATGGTGTGTGGAAAGAGGGTGCGATCAGTCTGGAAGAGACCGGGTTGACCACCCCGGACCCGGTGCGTTTACAGGCGGATTACGCTGCATTCTACGCCGACGGCGCGCGCGCCGCCGCCATGGAGGTTTCCTCTCACTCCCTGTCTCAAGGGCGGGTGCACGGACTGGTGTTTGACACCGCGGTGTTCACCAATCTCACCCGCGACCACCTGGACTATCACGGCAACATGGCCGCCTATGGCGCCGCCAAGGAAAAACTGTTCGGGTTGCCGAAGCTGAAGCGCGGCGTGATCAATATTGACGATCCCTTCGGTGCGCAGATGGTGGAGCGCTGCAAGTTGCGCGGCCTGAAAGTGATTACCTACGGCCTGCAGGCGGGCGATGTGCAGGTGCGCAATCTGAAGCGTCTCGACAGCGGCTTTTCCGTACAGCTGATCACGCCGTGGGGCGAGGGTGAACTGCGCGCACCATTGATCGGTGATTTCAACATCCACAACGCACTGGCCGTGGTTTCCGCGGCGGCGGCGGCGGGCATGCCGTTGGCGGATATTCTTGCGGCCTTCCCGGACATCCTGCCGGTGCCCGGTCGCATGGAGCGAGTCTCCGGTGAAAGTACCGCCGATGACATCAATGTACTGGTGGATTATGCGCACACGCCAGACGCTCTGCGTGCGGCACTTGAGGCTGCCCGTCCCTATTGCCGAGGCAAACTGTGGTGCGTATTCGGCTGTGGCGGAGATCGCGATACCGGCAAGCGTGCGCCGATGGGGCGTATTGCCGCGGAGCTGGCGGATTACGTTGTCGTCACCAGTGATAACCCGCGCAGCGAAGACCCGCAGTCGATCATCGATGGCATCCTCGAGGGCATCGACGGCGGTACGCACTGCGTGGCCAATGTAGATCGCGCGGCGGCCATTCGTCACGCGATCAATCAGGCCGCCGCCGGTGACACGGTGCTGATTGCCGGCAAGGGCCACGAGGACTACCAGCTGATCGCAGGCGAGAAACTGCATTTCTGTGACCGCGAGCAGGCCGCTGCCGCACTGGCCCAGCGTGCCACAGGAGAGTTGGAGGCCAGTCGCCAATGATTGCCCCGATCTCTCTGCAACAGTTGCAACAGCGTTTCGGCGGCGAGCTGATCAACGGCTCTGTATCGTTTGATGCGGTGTGTACCGATACCCGCAAGCTGGATGCGGGTGCGCTGTTTGTGGCACTGCGGGGCGAGACGTTCGACGCGCACGATTTCCTTGCGGATATCGACGGCAAGGTTCTGGGATTGGTAACGGAAAAGCCCATTGAGGGTTCATCTCTGCCGCAGTGGCTGGTATCCGATACCACCATGGCGCTCGGGCAGATCGGGCTCCTGTGCCGCGAACAGTTCGACGGTCCGGTGATCGGTATTACCGGTTCCTGTGGCAAGACCACCGTGAAGGAAATGCTGGCGTCGATCTTCGGTCAGCACTATCAGGTGTGCGTGACCCGAGGCAACCTGAACAATCACTTCGGTGTGCCCATGACCCTGTTTTCCCTGGCGCCTGAGCATCAGGTGCTGATCGTGGAAATGGGGGCGAGTGGACCGAATGAAATCGGATATCTGTGCGGTATCGCAAAGCCGGAAATCACTGCGGTCAACAATGTAATGCCGGCGCATGTGGAAGGATTCGGTTCCGTGGATGGCATCGCCACCGCCAAGGGCCAGATTTATACCAGTCTCGCACCTGGTGCCACGGCAGTATTGAACACGGACGACAACTACGCGGATTACTGGCGCGGTGAAATGCCGGAAGGTGTGCGCACCCTGGAAGTGGGGTTGGGGCACCAGTGTGCGGTACATGCGGACAACATTAATCTGGATGCACTGGGGTGTGCGTCCTTCGATCTGGTGGTTGAAGGCGTGACCCATCCGGTGCGTCTGCAGCTACTGGGTGAGCACAACGTACACAACGCGTTGGTCGCCGCCGGTTGCGCCTATGCGGCCGGCCTGCCGGTTGTGGAAATTGCATCGGGGCTCAGTGCCCTCGCCGGTGTCGGTGGTCGCATGCAGGCGCTTACTGGCAAAAGCGGCGCGGCGGTGATCGACGACAGTTATAACGCCAATCCGGGATCCGTCAGTGCCGCGATCGAACTGCTGGCGCAGCGCGATGGCAAGAAAGTTCTGGTTCTGGGCGATATGGCAGAACTGGGGCCGGAAGCGGACAGGGCGCACCGCGATATGGGCGTGCTCGCGCGTGAGCGCGGTATTGACCAGCTGTTTACTCTCGGCACCCTGAGCGCCGCGGCGAGCATCGAATTTGCCGCCGGGCGGCAACATGTGCAAAGGAATTTTTCCGAGCGCGACGCCCTGATTCAGGCGTTGGTGCCGGAGCTGGATGGCAACACCACTGTGCTGGTGAAAGGTTCCCGCAGTGCGCGCATGGAACTGGTAGTGCAGGCACTCACCAACGGGAATCAATAAAAGGTAAAACAATGCTGCTCTGGCTGGCTGAACTTCTCCAACAATATGTAAAAGGCTTTGCGGTCTTTGAGTACCTCACCGTACGCGCCATTCTGAGTGCGTTGACGGCGCTGGGTATTTCCCTGCTGGTGGGCCCGCGCATGATCACCTGGCTGAACCGCCTGCAGGTGGGGCAGGCCGTACGCGACGACGGTCCGCAATCGCACCTGAGCAAATCCGGTACACCCACCATGGGTGGCACACTGATTCTCGCGGCGATTTTTTCTTCGTCGCTACTGTGGTCCGATCTGAGCAACCGTTTGGTGTGGGTGACTCTGCTGGTGACATTCGTGTTCGGCGCAGTGGGCTTTGTGGACGACTACAAAAAGGTCGTGGAGAAAAACTCTCGCGGGCTGATCGCGCGCTGGAAATATTTCTGGCAGTCGGTGGCCGGTCTGGGCGCTGCGATTTATCTCTACATGAGTGCGACGTCTCCCGCGGAAACCCAGTTGTTCGTGCCGTTTTTCAAGGACGTGGCGATCAATCTGGGACCGGTGGCATTCATCCTGCTGACTTACTTCGTGGTGGTGGGCTCCAGTAACGCAGTCAACCTCACCGATGGCCTGGATGGTCTTGCGATCATGCCGTCAGTAATGGTTGGCGGCGCTCTCGGCGTAATCGCCTATCTCGTGGGTCACGTTGAATTTGCCACCTACCTGCACATTCCGTCCATTTCCGGGGCGGGCGAGTTGGCGGTGTTCTGCGCAGCGCTGGGTGGTGCGGGGCTCGGGTTCCTTTGGTTCAACACTTATCCCGCGCAGGTATTTATGGGGGATGTGGGTGCTCTGGCACTGGGTGCGGCACTCGGCATCATCGCCGTGATCACCCGCCACGAAATTGTACTTTTCATTATGGGCGGTGTGTTTGTGATGGAAACCGTCTCCGTGATCCTGCAGGTGGCGTCATTCAAACTGACCGGCAAGCGCATTTTCCGTATGGCGCCGCTGCACCACCATTTTGAATTGAAAGGCTGGCCCGAACCGAGGGTGATCGTGCGTTTTTGGATCATTACTGTGGTACTGGTACTGGCGGGGCTCGCGACCCTGAAACTTCGCTGAAAAAAATAGACCGTAGAACAGAAAAGACTGAATGAATCTCATCGCAACCTCAGAGAAAAAAGTGGTGATCGGACTGGGGGCTACCGGGCAATCGGTGGTGCGCTTTCTGCTTGCCCGGGGTTTCTCGCCGGTTGTGGTGGACAGCCGCGATGCGCCGCCGGCACTGGAAGCCTTCCGCGGGGAATTCCCGGATGTGCCGGTGGTGTGTGGTCCTCTGAATCCGGAAACCTTGCTGGCTGCAAGTGAGATTGTCGTCAGTCCCGGCATAGGTGTGGACGAACCTGCGATTGCCGCGGCAGTAGCCGCCGGTATTCCTGTGGTGGGTGATATAGAACTGTTTGCGCGTGAGTTGGCGAAGGTCGAGCCCACGCCGAAAGTGATTGCGATTACCGGCTCCAATGGCAAGAGCACCGTGACCACGTTGATGGGACTGATGGCGGAAGCCGCCGGTGTCAGCGTCAAGGTGGGCGGTAATATCGGCGTGCCGGTGCTGGACTTCCTTACGTCAGGTGCCGCATTGCCGGAACTGTTTGTGCTCGAGCTTTCCAGCTTCCAGTTGGAAACCACCTATTCGTTGGCAGCCGAAGTAGCGACGATTCTGAATGTCAGCGCAGACCATATGGATCGCTACCCGGACCTCGCGGCTTATCACCGTGCCAAGCAGCGGGTGTATCGCCACACGCGCCAGCTGGTGATCAACCGGGCGGATCCGCTTACTCGTGGTCCGCTGAATCGCGACAGTATTGAGTGGAGTTTCGGCCTGGATCGCCCCGACCTGAAACAGTTTGGTGTGATCAGCGAAGGCGGCCAACCGTGGCTGGCCAAGGGCCAGAAAACGCTGATGCCGGCCAGTGAGATGGCGATGGTGGGCAGTCACAATGTGGCTAATGCACTGGCAGCGCTGGCACTTGGCAGCGCGGTTGGCCTGCCCATGGCGCCGATGTTGCAGGTGCTGCGCAGTTTTGCCGGTCTTGCGCACCGCTGCGAACGAGTGGCGGACTTGGACGGCGTTACCTTTGTGAATGATTCCAAGGGCACCAACGTGGGGGCCACCCGAGCTGCACTGGATGGCCTTGCCGACGATAAGCGCAAGATCGTGCTGATCGCCGGTGGCGACGGCAAAGGCGCGGATTTTTCACCGCTGGCGGAAGCCGCCGGTGCGCTGCGCGGACTGGTTACCATCGGTGTCGACGGTCCGAAAATCGCGGCGGTGTTTGAGGGGCTGGTGGCGCAGCAGGCGGCGGATGACATGGACGACGCGACTGCCAAGGCCAAAGCATTGGCCCGCGACGGCGATTACGTGTTGCTGTCGCCCGCATGTGCCAGTTTTGACATGTTCCGCAACTTTGAAAATCGCGGCGAAGTTTTCCGCAGTGCTGTCGACGCCTTGGTGCAATCCTCCGGCCGTGGAGGTGTGCATGAGTAAAGCGCAGCTGAAGTCGGCAGCGAATGAACCGATAGATGAATATGCCTGGGTGTTGCCGTTTTGTGTGCTGGCGCTGGCAAGTATCGGTGTAGTGATGGTGGCGTCCGCGTCCATTGCATTTGCCGCAGATGTATATAACGACCCCTGGTATTTCCTGAAGCGTCATCTGGTGTTTCTGGCTGCGGGTGCGTTCGGAGCACTGCTGGTGAGTCGTATTTCACTGGCGACCTGGTCGAACCTGTCGTGGACCCTGTTGTTTTTTGCCCTGGGGATGCTGTTGGCGGTGCTGATTCCCGGTGTGGGACGTTCGGTCAATGGCAGTATGCGCTGGATTGCACTGGGGCCGATTACGGTGCAGCCGGCGGAGATCGCGAAATTCTGCTGCCTGGTGTTTTTTGCCAGTTTTCTGACTCGCCGCAACGAAAAGTTGCGGCACTGGAGCAGCTTCATGATTCCCATCTCGGTATTGGGCATTGTGGCGCTGTTGCTGTTGCTGGAGCCGGATTTTGGTTCCGTAGTGGTGATTTCAGGCACCGCACTGGCAATGGTGTTTCTCGCCGGCGCGCGCCTGCCGCACACGTTTTTACTGGTGGGGCTCGCCGCCTGCGGACTGGTGATGATGGCGCTGATCAGTCCCTACCGATTACAGCGTCTCACGACATTTCTCGACCCCTGGGGTGAGCAGTTCTCCGGTGGTTACCAGCTGACCCAGTCGCTGATCGCGTTCGGGCGCGGCGAGTGGTTCGGGGTCGGACTCGGCAACAGTGTACAGAAACTGTTTTACCTGCCCGAGGCGCATACGGATTTCGTATTTGCGATTCTGGCGGAAGAGTGGGGCATGTTCGGAGGCTTGGTGGTGATCGGCCTTTTTGCGGCGCTTACATGGTCCCTGCTGCGGCTTGTGCGCAAGGCGCTGGCGAAGCAGGCATTTTTTTCCGCGCTGCTGTTGTTTGGCATCGCGGTGCTGCTGGCCGGGCAGGCGTTTGTGAATATGGGTGTGGCTTCGGGCCTGCTGCCCACCAAGGGATTGACCCTGCCGTTTGTCAGTTCCGGTGGCTCCAGCCTGGTGGTGTGCTTTGCGCTGTTTGCACTCGCCTGGCGTGCGCAGAGGGAATTGAATAGTGACGCCGAGGGGGGCGAAGACCGCCTGGGCAAAATTCGCCAGTTGCCGATTTTCAATCCGTTGCAACTGGGCGACAGGAAGGACGAAAGACAGACCGGGGAGGCCGCGTGATGGAGCAGTCCGCAGACGCTCAGCCCTTCGCGGGCAAGAAGTTTCTGGTGATGGCCGGTGGTACCGGAGGTCACGTATTCCCCGCACTGGCGGTGGCGAAGGCGCTGCAGGCGCAGGGTGGCGAGGTCGAGTGGCTCGGTACCATGCGCGGCATCGAATCCCAACTGATTCCGGCGGCGGACCTTCCACTGCATTTCATTACTGTGGAAGGTGTGCGCGGCAAGGGAACGGCGACCCTGCTGAAGGCGCCGTTGCAGATCACGCGCGCTATCTGGCAGGCCCGAGGCGTGGTGAAGAAGATAAAACCGGATGCGGTGCTGGGATTTGGCGGTTTTGCCACGGGGCCCGGAGGCGTGGCAGCGCGACTCAGCGGTGTACCGTTGATTATCCACGAGCAGAATGCGGTAGCGGGTACTACCAATCGCCTGCTGGCGAAAATTGCCAACCGTGTACTTGAGGCATTTCCGAGTGGATTACCGTCGGCGCAACAGGTGGGCAACCCGGTGCGTGCGGAAATCGCCGCGCTGCCCGCGCCGGCGGAGCGTGTTGGCAAGCAGCAGCCACCGCGTTTGCTGGTGTTGGGTGGCAGCCTGGGGGCGGTGGCCATCAATGAGCTGGTGCCGCAGGCGCTCGCAAAAATGGATGCTTCCAAGCGGCCGCAGGTGGTCCATCAGGCCGGGCAGCGCCATCTCGATGTGGCGAAAGAGGCCTACGCGCGCGCGGGTGTGGAGGCGGAGGTAGTGCCGTTTATAGCGGATATGGCTGCCGCTTATGGTCACGCGGACCTGGTGATCTGTCGTTCCGGTGCGCTGACGGTCTCGGAGATTGCCGCGGCGGGCGTAGGAGCCATCATGGTCCCGTTCCCGTTCGCCATCGACGACCACCAGACCAAAAATGGCGAGTGGCTGGAAAGGGCGGGCGCAGCAAAAGTGATCCAGCAGGACGCGTTGGACGCGGGTGAACTGGCGGTGATACTGGAAGAATTGTTTGCTGCACCAGATACATTATTGGCCATGGCGGAGGCCGCGCGCGGCGTCGCCAAACCGGATGCCACCGACCGCGTGTTGGCGGTGTGTCGCGAACAGATGGGGTGTTGAAATGTCTCGCGAAATTAAGAATCAAACCAGTGTTGGAAAAATGATGAGTGACAGCGGCGAAAGCAATTACCAGGTACCGGCCATGCGCCGTATCCGCCGGATTCACTTTATCGGTGTGGGCGGCGCGGGCATGAGCGGTATTGCCGAGGTGCTGCAGAATCAGGGGTATGAAGTTTCCGGTTCGGATCTGCGTGAGAGCAAGGTTACCGAGCGCCTGCGTAGCCTCGGTGTCAAAGTACAGATCGGCCATACCTCGGAAAATATTCGCGATGTGGATGTGGTGGTGAACTCCTCCGCAATCTATGGGGATAACCCGGAACTGACCGCGGCACGGGAGAAGCGTGTACCAATAGTGCGTCGTGCGGAAATGCTGGGTGAGCTGATGCGCTACCGCTATGGCATTGCGGTGGCGGGTACCCACGGCAAGACCACGACCACCAGTCTGATTGCGTCTATTTTTGCCGCCGATGGCAAGGACCCGACGTTTGTCATCGGCGGGCTGGTAAACAGTGCCGGCGCCAATGCCGCGCTCGGTGAGGGCCGCTATCTGATTGCGGAGGCGGACGAGAGCGATGCATCGTTCCTGCATCTGCAGCCGATGGTCACGGTCGTGACCAATATCGACGCGGATCACATGGAAACTTATGGTGGCGATTTCGCAAAGGTAAAGCAGATTTTTATCGACTTTATCCACAACCTGCCGTTTTACGGCCTCGCGGTGGTGTGCGGAGATGACGCCAATGTGCAATCGGTGATTCCGAAGCTGGCGCGCCCGGTGACGACCTATGGTTTCGATGAGAGCAATGATTTTCGCATCAGTGGTGTGCGACAACAGCCATTGCGCAGTTTCTTCACGGTGCACCGTCCAGACGGCGGCACACTGGACGTCTGCGTTAATGTGCCCGGTATTCACAATGTGCTGAATGCCACTGCGGCTATTGCCGTAGCGAGTGAAGAGGGCATCAGCGACGCGGCCATATGCGAAGGGCTGAAAGGATTTCAGGGCGTTGGTCGCCGCTTCCAGATTTACGGGGAGTACCCGGTCAGCGACGATGCAGCCGCGGAGAAAGTCATGCTGGTGGACGACTACGGCCACCACCCGCGGGAAGTGGCGGCCACGATCAAAACCGTGCGCGACGGCTGGCCTGAACGCCGACTGGTGATGGTGTATCAGCCGCACCGGTACACCCGTACCCGCGACCTGTTCGAGGATTTTGTACAAGTTCTTTCTCAGGTCGACAAACTGGTGTTGCTGGATGTATATAGCGCGGGCGAAGCGGTAATCCCCGGCGCGGACGGCCGCACACTGGCGCGCAGTATTCGAAACCGCGGCCAGATCGACCCGATTTTTGTGGAGAAAGTGGAGGATGTCCCGCCGCTGCTCGCGGATCTGTTGGAGCCAGGTGACATCGTGCTGACCCAGGGTGCCGGTAATGTGGGTGGACTCGCACAACAGCTGGCGGAATGGAAGCTGGGTGACAGGACCGGCCCCGCGCAGTAACGCCATCGAACAATAGCGCAACAAGCGAAGAAAAAAATACTCGAAACAGAATTGTGGACAGAGAAGCGCCGTCGCAACGGCAGAAACAGCCCAAGGGAAAACCCGCACTGCGCGGCGCCCGCGCACTGCCGGACCCGAATGCAGAGCCTCCGTTAAAGCCACTGCGGGTGGTATTGCTGGGTGTGTTTTTGCTGGCGGTTGCCGCGGGAATTGGCTATAGCGCACGCTGGCTCTGGCAAAAGGTTCCCACCGCGGAACTGAGCCGAGTGGATGCGCTGGAGAATGTGCGGGTAAAGGCGCCGTTTCGTGCGGTGACCGAGCAGGAAGTGGAAGACATTCTGCTGCCGTATCTGCGGCACGGATTCTTCTCCCTGGATATCGACGGTATGCGGGCTGCGCTATTGCACAATCCGTGGATCGTGAAGGCGGCGGTCAGTCGCCGCTGGCCGAATGGTGTCGAGGTTATCGTGGAGGAAGCCGAGCCTCTCGCCATTTGGGGTGGTGACCGGCTGTTGATCGCGAGTGGTGAGCTACTGCCGCGACCGGAAAACCTGAAGGACCTGCGATTGCCGGAACTCGCCGGTGACGCGGAACTGGTGGATCGCATCATGGCCCAGTACCAGGCACTGGCCGGGCTTTTGACCACCAAGGATATGGAAGTGCGCCGTCTGTCGTTCGACGATCTATCGGGCTGGCAGCTGGAACTGGTAAGCGGTATCCGTTTACAACTGGGGCACGACGAGTTACTGGAGCGGGTGGGCCGCTTCCTGCGTCTGACCCGCGGTGTACTGGCACCGCATCTGCAGAAAGTTGCCGGGGTCGATACCCGCTATAACAACGCAGTTGCGGTGCAATGGAAAGAAAAGACAACACAGAAAACTGACAACAAAACAGGCAGATAAAAAGGTGGGCTTTCCCCTGATCCGACATGCCACATGTGGATCGGAGTGACTGCCCAGCGAGGTTGAAAATTCAATGACACACTCAACGGAACCACGCATGGTCGTCGGTCTGGATATCGGTACATCCAAGGTCGTGGCGATTGTCGGTGAGGTTACCGGTAACGGCGAACTGAATATCGTCGGCATTGGCTCTCACCGCTCTACCGGTATGAAACGGGGCGTGGTGGTGAATATCGAGTCCACGGTGCAATCCATCCAGCGCGCGGTCGAAGAAGCGGAGCTGATGGCGGGCTGTGAAATTCACTCGGTCTACGCGGGCATTGCCGGCAGCCATATCCGCAGTTTGAACAGCCACGGCATTGTGGCGATCAAGGATCGCGAGGTGACTCAGCAGGATCTGGATCGTGTGATTGATGCCGCGCGTGCGGTAGCCATTCCCGCGGATCAGAAAATCCTGCACACCCTGCCACAGGAATACCTGATCGACAGCCAGGAAGGCGTGAAAGAGCCACTGGGTATGTCAGGGGTTCGCCTGGAGGCTAAGGTGCACCTGGTGAGCGGTGCGGTGAACGCGGCCCAGAATATCGAGAAATGCATTCGCCGCTGCGGCCTGGAGGTGGAAGACATCATCCTCGAGCAGCTGGCTTCCAGTTACGCGGTACTGACCGATGACGAGAAGGAACTGGGTGTGTGCATGGTGGATATCGGTGGTGGTACCACGGATATCGCGGTGTTTACCGGCGGTTCCATCCGTCACACCGGGGTTATTCCCATTGCCGGGGATCAGGTCACCAACGACATCGCCATGGCTCTGCGCACACCGACGCCGCACGCGGAAGAGTTGAAAATCAAGTACGCCTGCGCGCTGGCAAAGCTCGCGCGGGAAGGGGAAACCATCAAGGTGCCGAGCGTCGGTGACCGCGCACCGCGCGATCTCTCTCGTCAGGCTCTGGCGGAAGTTGTGGAGCCGCGCTACGACGAACTGTTTACGCTGGTGCAGGCGGAACTGCGCCGCAGTGGCTTTGAAGACTTGTGCGCGGCGGGCATCGTGCTCACTGGTGGGTCTTCGAAAATGGAAGGCGCGGTGGAGCTGGCAGAGGAGATTTTCCATATGCCGGTGCGTCTCGCGGTACCTCAGGGTATCGCCGGCCTGACGGATATCGTCAGCAATCCGATTTACTCCACCGGCGTCGGCTTACTGATGTACGCGCTGAAGTCGGAAGAGAGCAAGCGCAGCCGTCCGCGCAGTGTGCAGCGCAATACCGAAAACCAGTGGTGGGACAAGGTGAAGCACTGGTTCCGGGGCAATCTTTAAGGCAGTGCCGGCGGACAGAAAATAATTACCGGGATCGATAATTAAATTTGGACATGAGCAAAAAAGGGGAACAGCGATGTTCGAACTCGTAGATAGCGTACAGGACAAGCCTGTCATCAAGGTGATTGGTGTCGGTGGCGGTGGTGGTAATGCCGTCAAGCACATGATTGCGTGCGATGTCGACGGTGTAGATTTCATCTGCGCCAACACCGATGCGCAGGCGCTGAAAGATGTGCAGGCACACACCATTCTGCAGTTGGGCAACACCATCACCCGTGGTCTGGGCGCCGGTGCCAACCCGGATGTGGGTCGGCAGTCCGCACTGGAAGATCGCGAGCGTATTGCCGAAGTGCTGACCGGTGCGGATATGGTCTTCATTACCGCCGGCATGGGCGGTGGTACCGGAACCGGTGGTGCGCCGATCGTGGCGGAGATCGCCAAGGACCTGGGCATCCTCACCGTTGCGGTGGTTACCCGTCCGTTCATGATCGAAGGCCGCAAGCGCGCGACCGTGGCGGAAGAGGGCATCCTCGAGCTGCGTGACAAGGTGGACTCCCTGATCACCATCCCCAATGATCGCCTGCTGGAAGTACTCGGCAACAAGATCACGATGAAAGCTGCGTACAAGGAAGCGGACAACGTGCTGCTGGGTGCGGTGCAGGGGATTGCCGATCTGATGATCCGCCCGGGTATCATGAACGTGGACTTTGCCGACGTGCGTACCGTGATGTCCGAAATGGGGATGGCGATGATGGGCTCCGGTGCTGCGGTGGGTGAAAACCGTGCGCGCGAAGCGGCGGAGAAAGCCGTGCGCAGTCCGCTGCTGGATAACGTCAATCTGCAGGGCGCTCGCGGTATCCTGGTTAACATTATCACCGGTAGCGAAGAGGGCGGCTGCCAGGAGCTGACCCTGGGCGAATATTCTGAAGTCGGTCAGATTGTGCAGGAGATTGCCTCCGACGATGCGACCGTAGTGATCGGTACCGCGGTGGACGATAAGCTGGGTGACGAAATGCGCGTCACCGTGGTGGCCGCCGGTCTCGGCGAGCTGACCGCGCAGGTGGCACGTCCCACCAAAGTAGTGGATAACACCAGCGTGCGCCGCCCCGAGCCCCGCGAGAGCGTACGTCCGGTGACCAGTGCAGAACCGGTTCGCGATTCTCAGCAGGAACTGCGCGCCAATCGTATGGACAGTGAGCGCAAGCCGCGCTCCATGCCGCCGCTCAACCCGGATCAGGATATGGAATATCTCGATATTCCCGCGTTCCTGCGCCGTCAGGCGGACTGATCCCCCCGAGGAGTTGGGGCGGAACATCTGCTCATGTCTTCGCCCGGCCGAGAGGCCGGGCCTCCGCCCCCCTTTTCGGGTGCGGTACCCATCGCCCCGGAGATTGGTACCGCTGGGTCAGGAAGAAGTTGTGGTGGCAGGGACGCCAGTTATTCAGGGGTAATTCAGGGACGTTGTAGAAAATATTCGGTGACTGAAAGGTTTTACGGCGGGTATTAACACTTGTTAACCGCTACTGTGCCGTCAAGGGCGTACAATATGTGGCGATTCGGTGAGCTGGTTTGGCGTTGCAGTCCTCGCACTGGACTATGCTTACTAAGTCAGAGGCCCATCTAGCCTAATGATCGGCCTGGCCTGAACAACGGATATGACCGAAGCGGTATCTGTGGTTTTGGCGTATGTTTTCTGTTAATATCGCCGGCTCGCTGCGATCCGTGCGCAGCCTACCGACCTGGGAACCTGGATATAGATGATCAAACAGCGCACTCTCAAAAATGCCATTCGAGCCACTGGTGTTGGTCTGCACACCGGCAAGAAGGTCGTTCTGACCCTGAAGCCTGCGCCGGTCAATAGCGGCATCGTGTTCCGCCGGGTCGATCTGGATCCGGTGGTTGAGATTGAAGCGCGTGCCGAAAACGTGGGTGACACCCTGCTCTCCACCACCCTGGTGAAGGGAGATGTGCGTATCGCCACCGTTGAGCACTTGCTGTCGGCGATGGCGGGTCTGGGTATCGACAATGCGATTGTCGAGCTTTCCGCCCAGGAAGTGCCGATTATGGACGGCAGTGCGGGCCCATTCGTATTCCTTATTCAATCTGCGGGTATCCAAGAGCAGTCGGCTCCGAAGAAATTCCTGCGGATCAAGAAGCCGGTCACCGTGGAGGAGGGCGACAAGGTTGCCAGCTTCCTGCCATTCAACGGTTTCAAAGTGTCTTTCACCATTGATTTCGATCACCCGGTGTTCCAGGGGCGCAATTTAACGTCCTCTGTTGATTTCTCCAGCACCTCTTTCGTGAAAGAGGTTAGCCGTGCGCGCACCTTCGGTTTCATGCACGAAATCGAATACCTGCGCTCCAAGGGCCTGGTGCAGGGTGGTAGCGTAGACAATGCGATCGTGATCGATCAGTACCGCATTCTCAATGAGGGCGGCCTGCGCTACGAAGATGAGTTCGTCAAACACAAGATTCTCGATGCCATCGGCGATCTGTACCTGCTTGGTACCAGCGTCATCGGCGAATTCAAGGCCTTCAAATCCGGCCATGCACTGAACAATAAGTCCCTGCGTACCCTGATGGCGCAGGAGGATGCCTGGGAAATGGTGACGTTTGAAGGTGAGCAGGAAGAGGCTCCGATCTCATACGTCAAACCGATTCTGGCGGTCTAAAAGTCAGTAAAGCCGGCTCCCAGATGCCGGCTTTTTTACGCCATTGAATTGTGTAGCGGTTTCAAGGCGTTACTTTTTACTTTAAGTAGTTACTGCAAGTAGTTGCTTTACGTGCTATCCGCACAATGGCCTTGTGTGGATTTGTGCGTTTGTAAACTTTTTGTGTTGCCAATTGCTGTTACATTGGCGGCATCCGGCCATATGGATGGTCAGGGGCGCAGCAGGATGCGACAAGTCCCGGCACCGTGCAGGAGCGAGCGTCAATCAGCGCTTTGCCTGCGGTGAGCAAGCAATACAACAACAAAATGTCGCAGATCTAGCACGCCTGATATGAAAGTAATTCTGGTCAGTGAGCGGGGAGGCATATCCCGCAGCTTCAATTTTGGTGGACTGAGCAAAGCCTTGCTCAGTCTCTGCCTGCTTGGTCTGCCTGTCGGTGCGTTGTGGGTGGGTGCCAACCTGCCGGCGGCGGAATCCGATGTGTTCGATTCCCGCGCCGTGAAAGCCTGGAACAAGGCACTGCGCAAACAGCAGGAAGATATCACTGAGGCGGACCGTCAGGCCCGCGAGCAACTTACCGCGCTGACCGTCAAACTGGCGGAAATGCAGGCCCGCCTCACCCGTCTTGACGCGCTCGGTGAACGCCTTACCACGCTGGCCAAGCTGGACGAAGGCGAGTTCCAGTTTGGCAGTACTCCCGCGGTGGGTGGCCCGGAAGATCCGGGTATTGCTGGCACCAGCGACCTGCCATACCAGCCCCCGGAATTCCTTGAGGCGATCGGCGAACTGTCGGACCAGATCGAAGACCGCCAGATGCAGCTCTCCACTCTGGATACCCTGCTGGCAAGCCGTCAGCTGCAGGACGAGCAGTTCATCGCCGGGCGCCCCATTTCCCGTGGCTGGATGTCGTCCCGTTATGGTTATCGCACCGATCCTTTCAGCGGTCGCCGCTCCTGGCACAAGGGCGTGGATTTTGCCGGCAAAAAGGGTTCCGACGTGGTCTCCGTGGCTGCCGGTGTCGTGACCTGGGCGGAGGATCGCAACGGTTACGGCCAGCTGGTGGAAATCAATCACGGCAATGGCTACAAAACCCGCTATGGTCACAACAGCGAGCTCAAGGTCAAGCTGGGCGATGTGGTCAAAAAGGGGCAGGTTATTGCCCTGATGGGATCCAGTGGCCGCTCCACCGGTCCGCATGTGCACTTTGAGGTTTACAAAAACAACCGCCCGGTAGACCCCGCCACCTATATCCGCCGCACCGGCAGATAACAACTATCCTCTATCATTGCGCGGCAGGACACTTGCAATCCTGCCTTGGCGCCCGCAATTCCCTATACGGTTGCGGCGTCAGGCGCCTTCCTGTTTACTTGCATCCTTTCACGCGAGCCCCAATGCGCCGGGAGCGCGGGCACACTCAGCTTTAATGTGGTTTCTGAATAATGATTGGCAAACTGATAAAGACGGTCTTCGGCTCAAAAAATGACCGCGAACTCAAGCGCATGCGTAAGGCAGTGGTAAAAATCAATGCGCTGGAAGAGGAATACAAGGCGCTCGACGACGCCGCGCTGAAAGCCAAGACCGATGAATTCAGGCAGCGCCTGGAGCAGGGGGAAACCCTGGACCAGATTCTGCCGGAGGCCTTTGCCGCCGTGCGTGAAGCCAGTGCCCGGACGCTGGGGTTGCGTCACTTCGACGTGCAGATGATCGGCGGTATGACCCTGCATGAAGGCCGCATCGCCGAGATGCGCACTGGCGAAGGTAAGACCCTGGTGGCGACCTTGCCGGCGTACCTGAACGCCCTGGAAGGCAAGGGTGTTCACATCGTGACCGTGAACGATTACCTCGCCAGCCGTGACGCCAACTGGATGCGTCCGGTGTACGAGTTCCTCGGGCTCTCCGTGGGCATTGTGGTGTCCCAGCAGCACCCGTTGGAGAAACGCGCCGCCTATCAGGCGGACATCACCTACGGCACCAACAATGAATTCGGTTTTGACTACCTGCGCGACAATATGGTGCTGCGCAAGGAAGACCGTACCCAGCGTCCGCAGAACTTCGCCATTGTCGACGAAGTGGACTCGATCCTGATCGACGAGGCGCGCACGCCCCTGATCATTTCCGGTCAGGCGGAAGACTCCTCCCACCTCTATATGGCCATGAATAAGCTGGTACCCCAGCTGCAGCGCGCGGAGGAGGGTGGTGAGGGCCACTATACCGTGGATGAGAAGACCCGCCAGGTGGAGATGACCGAGGATGGCCACCAGCTGGTAGAGGATTTGCTGGTGCGCAATGGTCTGCTGCGTGAGGGTGAGTCCCTGTACGCGCCTGGGAATCTGGGCCTGATGCACCACGTCAATGCCGCCCTGCGCGCCCATGTGCTGTTCAATAAGGATGTGGATTACATCGTGCAGAACGGCCAGGTGGTGCTGATCGACGAACATACCGGCCGCACCATGCCCGGCCGTCGCCTGTCCGAGGGCCTGCACCAGGCACTGGAAGCGAAGGAAAGCGTGCAGATCCAGAGCGAGAGCCAGACCCTGGCCTCCACCACCTTCCAGAACCTGTTCCGCTTCTATCCCAAGCTCGCCGGCATGACCGGTACTGCGGATACCGAAGCCTTCGAATTCCGTCAGATCTACGGCCTCGACGTGGTGGTCATTCCCACCAACCGCGAGAAGCAGCGCCAGGATCTCAACGACCTGGTGTACCTCACCAAGGAAGAGAAGCTCGAAGCGATCATCGAGGACATCAAGTACTGCCGGGAGAAAAACGCCCCGATTCTGGTGGGTACCGCGTCTATTGAGACCTCTGAGGAAATGTCGCGCTTGCTGCAGAAGGCCAAGATCGAGCACCAGGTACTGAACGCCAAGTATCATGAGCGTGAGGCGCACATCATCGCCCAGGCCGGCCGCCCGGGAACCGTTACCATCGCCACCAATATGGCCGGCCGTGGTACCGACATCGTGCTCGGCGGCAACTGGGAAGCGGAGGTGGAGGATCTGCAACAGCGTGAGGGCCGTGAGGCCACCGCTGAAGAGATTGCCGCAATCAAAGCGGAGTGGCAGAAGCGCCACGATCTCGTTATCGAGGCCGGTGGCCTGCACATCATTGGTACCGAGCGCCACGAATCCCGTCGTATTGACAACCAGCTGCGCGGCCGTGCCGGCCGTCAGGGTGACCCGGGTATGACCCGCTTCTACCTGTCGCTGGAAGATAACCTGATGCGTATCTTCGCCTCCGATCGGGTGAAGAACTTCATGCAGATGCTGGGTATGGAGCGCGGGGAGGCCATCGAGCACCGTATGGTGTCCAACGCCATTGAAAAAGCGCAGCGCCGCGTGGAAGGCCGCAACTTCGATATCCGCAAACAGCTGCTGGAATACGACGATGTGGCCAACGACCAACGTCAGGTCATTTACTCCCAGCGCAACGAGCTGCTGGAGGCGGAAACCATCAGCGACACCATCACCGCCATCCGCGAGGATGTGGTAAACGATCTGATCTCCACGTACATGCCGCCGCAGAGCGTGGAGGAGCAGTGGGATATTCCCGCACTGGAACAGCAGCTGGCCTCGGATCTGGGCCTGCAGCTGCCGCTGAAGCAGTGGCTGGACGAAGACCGCACCCTGCACGAAGAGAGCCTGCGTGAGAAAATCGTCGCCGAGGCCGAACAGGCATACCAGCAGAAGCTGGCGCGTATCGCGGAAAGCACTGGTGACGCCAACCTGATGCCTACCATCGAACGCCAGGTGATGCTGCAGGTGCTGGACCAGCTGTGGAAAGACCACCTCTCCAGCATGGATCACTTGCGCGCCGGTATCGGTCTGCGCGCCTACGCCAACAAAAATCCCAAGCAGGAATTCAAACGAGAATCCTTCCATCTGTTCCAAGGGCTGCTGGACAACCTCAAGCATGAAGTGGTCCGAGTGCTGGCGCATGTCGAACCGATGACCCGCGAGCAGATGGAGGAGATGGAACAGCGCCGTCTGGAGGCTCAGCGTCGTCAGCAGCTGGAGCTGCAACATGCACAGGCATCCGCCATGCCCCAAGTAGAGGAATCCGCCGAGGCCGCGGAGCCCGCGCGCCGCGGACCGCGTGTGGGGCGCAATGACCCATGTCCCTGCGGGTCAGGCAAGAAATACAAGCAGTGCCACGGCAAGCTGACATCCTCCGCCACCTGATACCGATAGCGGTCGGAGGTAATCAGCCCCTAAAGGCCCGCGGAGGATTCCGCGGGCCTTTTTGTTGGGCATGTCCCGTTTATATAATTCCGCCCCGTTTGTTCAACTTACAAGGCCAACGATCATGGCGCAGCCACTTCCCCAGATTCCCGGTGTCCGTCTTTCCGCCGTTCCCGCCAAAATCAAAAACTGGCAGCGTGACGACGTCCTGTTGATTGAAATCGCCGAGGGTGCCAGCGTCTCTGCGACGTTTACCAAGAATGCCTTCTGCGCGGCGCCAGTGCTGGTGGCAAAGGAACATATACGCCAAGGCAATATCCGCGCGCTGTTGATCAATGCTGGCAATGCCAATGCCGCGACAGGTGAACGCGGCCTGCAAAGCGCTCAGCAGTGTTGTGAAGGGGTAGCCGCGGTGCTCGGTATCGAGGCCGCTCAGGTATTGCCCTTCAGTACAGGCGTGATTGGCGAGCACCTTCCTGTACAGAAAATTCTCGACGTACTGCCCGTGGCGGCGAGCGGCCTGAAGGCCGATGGCTGGGAGATGGCATCGCGCGCGATCATGACTACCGACACTCGCCCCAAGACCGCGAGCCGTACCCTGGACATCGCCGGTGAGACCATCTCCATTGTGGGTATCGCCAAGGGGGCCGGTATGATCCAGCCGAATATGGCCACGATGCTGGCCTACGTGGCCACCGATGCAGCGATTCCACAGCCTATGCTGGATGTGCTGGTGAAAGACGCGGTGGGGCAGTCCTTTAACTGTATCAGTATCGACGGCGATACCTCTACCAACGATGCCTGCGTGCTGATCGCCAGCGGCGCCACCGGCGAAGTGATTGCTGATACCCGCAGTGAGGTCTACGCGCGTTTGAAGGCGGCCATCGTCGAGGTGCACATCGAGCTGGCTCAGGCCATCGTGCGGGACGGCGAGGGCGCGACGAAGTTTGTCACCGTGCAGGTGAAGAATGCGGCGAGTTCGCAAGAGGCGCTGCGAGTGGCGTTCGAGATTGGTGAATCGCCACTGGTTAAGACCGCCATGTACGCCTCCGATCCCAACTGGGGTCGTCTGATCATGGCGATTGGCAATGCGGGCGTAGACGGCCTGGATACTGGTAAGGTGAATGTGTTCCTCGACGATGTGCAGATCGTGGACGCTGGTGGCCGTGCGGATGGCTATACCGAAGAGCAGGGACAGAAGGTGTTCCAGCAGTCCGACTTCACCATTACCGTGGACCTGCAACGGGGCGATGTTTCCGAACACATCTGGACCTGCGATTTCTCTCATGAGTATGTGACCATCAATGCGGAGTACCGCACCTGATGGTGGAGTCTGGCCTGAAGAAGTGTGTACACGTTGCTGTGGGTGTGATCGTTGGTGGCGACGGGCGCATTCTGCTGGCGAAGCGTCCGGATCATTTACATATGGGCGGGCGCTGGGAGTTTCCCGGTGGCAAGGTGGAAGACGGCGAGTCGATCCAGCAGGCGATGGCGCGGGAGTTGCGCGAGGAGTTGGATATTGGCGTGCTGGCGATGGAGAAACTCATCGAGGTGCGCCATGACTACGGTGACAAGCAGGTGTTTCTCGATACCTGGTGCGTGACGGAATTTTCCGGTGAAGCGCGCGGAGTTGAGGGGCAGGCCTTGGCCTGGGTTACCGCTTCTGATCTCACCAACTACGAATTTCCGGATGCGAATCAGCCCATAGTCGAGGCAGTTCAACGGAAATTTCCTTACTGAGTACTCTCCTAAGAGTCTGTGGTTCCGCTTAGTTATCCCGGTGGCGGCAAAGCACCGGGTATCCGTTTTCGAAACCGCTGTGAATACATCCCTGTACGCTGCCTCGGCGACGTCCATGTCGCCGAGGCTTTCGAAAACGGATTCCCGGCACTTTCCCTTCGCTTAAACATTTTTCACTTTGTTCGAGCAAAGAAAGCGTTCAACAGAGTGAAGATTTCGAATTGAAGGCAAAGTGCTGGGTACGGGTTTTCAGGAGCGTCGCAAACAGGAAGTTTGCGCCGCAGCGCCCAGGGATGGGTTCACAGCGGTCCTGAAAACCCGTACCCAGTGCTTTGCCGCCAATGGACCTGCTTCGAAGCCATTCGGGCATTCCGCCACAAATTGCGCAGGTGTTTAGTGGCAATGTCTCAGGGGCTGATAAAAATCCCGCGCTTGTAAAGAAACCTCAGCACCAGCCACTGCAACAGAATTACCCCGACAGCAATTACCAGAACACCGGCCGGCTCAGACAGGGCAACCGCAATCCCCCCAAACAGACTCTTACTGCTGTATTGCCAGTTCACCAGACTGGTACCGAGATAGACCAGAATGGCATTGCAGCCGATCACCGAGAAAAAGTAGGTGAAGGATTTCCAGTGCCACATATCTACGACAAGGTAGAAAATTCCGAGCAGTAAAAGACAGCAGCCGCAGGTGATCAACACAAAAGAGCTGGTCCACAGCTCCTTGTTGACCGGGTACACCCAGTGCCACAAAAAGCCCGCGACAAGACAGATCACCGTACCGATAAACAGGCCCTTGAGGATCGCCGCATGATCCCCCGAATACTTAGCCAGCCAGCGACCGGCAAACACCCCGAACAGTGCGTTAACGATGGCCGGAATGGTGGAGAGCAGACCTTCTGGATCGTAGGCGCGGTGCTGGTAGGTGATACCCGGTAAGAAGTGCTGGTCCACCCACGCATTCACCGAACCCTCGGCCGTGAAATCACCGGCAGTGGCCTGAAGCAGCCAGTACCCCGCGAGAATGCCGGCAGCAATACCGTACTGGGTGCGTATACCAAAATGCCAGACGATCATTGCCGCAAAGAACCAGGCGAAGCCGATGCGCGCCAGCACACTGGCATAGCGTATCTCACCGAGGTCGGCGGGAATCCCAGTGCCCCAGCCATGGTTGTAAACAATGCCCAAAAGAATCAACAGGCACAGCCGCTTTATCGCCTTGCGGTAAACCGGCGCTCGCTGTGCCAGAGGTAGTCCGCGCAGGGATTTGTTGGCAAGCCCGAGGGTAACGCCGGAGAGGAAAATGAACAGCGGGAAAATCAGGTCGTAAAATGTGAAGCCGTGCCAAACGCTGTGGTGCATCTGGCCATCACCGAAATGAAAAATGGACCAACCGGTAAGGGCGAACAGGGGAAGGAAAAGGGCCTCGCCGCCGATGATCCAGAACATATCGAAGCCGCGCAAGGCGTCTACCGAGGCAAGTCGTTGTTTTTTACTGACCATGATTACCACTTTTCAGTCAATTTACTTGGAGAAATACCATACAGAGCGGTCGGTGACCGCTCTGTGTCTAAACGAGTGATGTCAATGGATCAGAGCCCGCAGGGAGATTCCAGCTTCGGGGTCCAGTCCGGTACCGTGTCGGTAAATGCGATCTGTTCGTTGCGCAGGCGACGAACTTCCTGCTCTACCTGCTCCGTGCTGAGCACCTCATCGGCGATGTGATAAACCCAATCGACTTCCTGCTGGTAGGTGCGGAGTTCGCTGGAATCAATGAGCCCTTCCTGGGTAAACCACAGGTTGAAATTGATCGACATGGGCTCCTCGGGGTACACGTGTTCACTGTGCTCGGCGAACTGTTCCCCGTCAACAAAATAGCGGATCCGGTTGTCCGCCGCATGTAGTACCAGCGTGTGCCAACCGGCGAAGCTGCCGGGCTTTGTGGAGTATTCGTTATCTTTTTCAAACGGATTCAGTTTGAACGTTTCCCAACTGGTGGCGAACAGTGCGTTATCGGGTTCACCCCAGCCGCCATTGGCCAGGTATTCAAAGTCCATCTCGCTGTAGTCCGGGTCCATATCGGCTTTGAGTGGGCTGATGGTGTAGAAAGTTTCGATAATCTGATCGCCATCCGGACCGGAAGTAGGCTCATCGCGGAAGAAAACGCGCGCGGCGTAGGTACCGGCGAGGTATTTGCGCTGATGGCAGAACTGGGTGTGCTGGGTATTTTCCCCGCGGCCATCGGTGGAGGAAGTCATGCGCAGCAACGTGTTCTCGGGGTTCTCTGCATCTGCCATAAAACTGATGCCATCGCCGGACCAGCGCGCCCCGCTTACCCCCGGGTGACCGGTTTCACTGCGGGCTTTCCATTGGTTTTTGCCCATTTCCTCCAGCGTCTGGTAAGAGAAATCGTCAAAAAATATCTTGCTGTCCTTTGTCTGAGATACGACTTCCGTAGAGAGCGTCGAAGTGGTCTGCCCATCGTCATCAGCTCCACAACCGCCGATGATAAGTGCGCCGATCGCCGCGGAGAGGCGCAGGGAAGAAAAATATTTCATGGAGATTTCCTTATGGTTTTTAACGTTTTTGTTACCGCGCTAAACGAAAAAAGCCCCGGCCGAAGCCGGGGCGAAGATAGGAGCATTTCCTGTACAGGACTTTCCTATTGGTCACAACGCAGAGAGAATTTCAAAGTTACTGCTACCCATCCTGTGAGAGGGGGCCGGCGCTGCGTCGCCGGCCAGTGAATTTCTTGCTCGGTCCGTCAGATTGAGCAGATAAATGACCAGCTGCCATCGGCGGTACCCGGTACCGACTGAGTCCACCAGTTAGCCTTGAACACGCTGTCGTTGTGGATGATCTGGTCGCCACCGGCAGCGTGGTCGCCACGCGGCCACTCGGGATAAGTCACCAGACCACTGGTGTTGACCCCGGCGCTGGAGCACGTCTGGCCACCACCGCCACTGGAGCTACCGCCATCACCACCTCCAAGCTCGGCCAGCGGCAGTTCGGGATGCTCGAATGCCAGGGCATAGGTGCTGCCATTGACGGTGGCGGTGTAAGCCTGGGGTCCGGACACGGGGAGGTAGTAGTTGAGTGTCAGGTCCCAGCTATCGCCGTCCGCCAGGTTTTGCCAGGCCGGGAGACTGAAACGCACGCGGTGGAATTCGTTCTCCAGTCCGCCCACGTTGCCGCCACCGGAGTTGGCGCCGTCTTCGACCACTTCCAGTCCCGCACCGCTTTGGTCGGTGATGATGTTGGAGGTGGACGTGGGCATGTCGAATTCGAACACGGTACCGCCGGGCAGGGTGCCACCGGTGTTGTTGGTGATATACAGCTTCGGATTCAGCGGGTAATTCTGATCGCCCAGTTTGAACCCGGTGATTTCAATGCCGATATCCAGTGCTTCCGCGGGAATTACGCGGTCGGTGCGCAGGTGACGGTATTTTGCGGCGCTGGTGAACTTGTCGTAGGCCAGGGTCGTAAGGGTGTCGCCCATGAAGTACTCGCCCTTCGCCGCGTCCCAGTCGTAGTCGCCGGCCAGCTCCCAGAACATGATGCCGCCCACTCCCTGGTCGATCACGTACTGCACCTTCGCGTCCATGGACTCTTCATCTTCGGTGGAGATGAATACCTTTTTCTGGGCATTCCACAGCCAGGGGGCTTCGGAGACGCTGTCGTAGTTGCGCACGTAGGTGCCTACCAGTGCATCATCCGGATCGTTGACCGGGTCCAGACCGTAGTCAGCGAGGTAGCTGCCGAGAATGCCACTCTCCAGGTTCATGGCGTGCCACATGGGGTTGGAGCCGGCACCCATTTCGTCCCCGATACTGTTCTTGTCGTGCCACATGTTGTCGATACCGATGGCGCCGTTACCGCACTTGGCGGAACCGCCGGTACCTTCTGGGCACTGGGACTGCGCCGGAAGCGCCGCGGATCCGCCGAGACCGTTGTTGCCTCCGGTTACGCCCTGCCAGCCGCGGGTGTAGTACGGAATACCTACGTTGATGCGACCCGCCGGCATGGAGCCGCGGAAGTACTTAACCGCCCAGTCGATGTTCAGGTAGCCGATGCCACCGTACTGGGAAGTGGTGTACACGCTGGCTGCCGCCAGTTCCGGGTCGTTGCCGTTGTCGAACAACGCGGAGTTGTGGCCAACATATTCGTTCCATGCCCCATGGAGGTCATAGGTCATGATGTTGACGTAATCCAGGTATTGGGTGATCTGCATGGTCTCCATACCGCGCAGCAGATAACCGGACGACGGGGAGGCGATGGTCAGCAGGTAGTGGGTGTCATCCGCCTGGCCTGCCTGGTCCAGTTTTTCGCGCAGTACACGCATCAGTTCCACATAGGAGCTCATCAGGCTGCCGCGCATCGGGTTGGAAATACCGAAGTCCAGCGGGTTGCCCGCGTCATTCATGGAGGTGGGATATTCGTAGTCGATATCCACACCATCGAAGCCATACTGGCGGATAAAGCTGACCGCGGAATTGGCGAATGCTTCGATACCCTGGTGGTTGATGCTGCCATCGGCATTGGTGGTCATGGTGTAAAAACCACCATCAGCCACACGGTCGCCGTTGTCGTTGAAATGGCCACCGGTCTCCGCCCAGCCGCCCACAGACACCAGGGTTTTCACGTCCGGGTGCTGCTCCTTGAACTTGGACAGCTGGTTGAAATGACCCTTGTAGGGGTAATCCGTATCGGTTTCCGCGCCGGCGACACCCGGCCATTCCATACCGGTGGCGGGGTTGCCAGGATCGCTGGTGTTGCCCACTGAAACAGAGTAATCGCTGCCCACATGGGCGAAGGCGTAGTTGATGTGGGTAATCTTGTCCCAGGGAATATCTTTCACCAGGTAGCTGGGCTGGCCGTTGGCGCCGTTACGCCAGCTGGTGAAGTACCCGATGATACGGCGCGGGTGGTCGGCCCCCATGTCCTCGCGGCCCTCTGCGTCGTAGATGTCGCAGTAGTTGGGCGCGGTACCCGGGGTGGTGTACAGCCCGTCCGGGCGACAGGGGTGATCGCCCACAACCACTTGTTCGTCAGCAACCTCAATGTCCGCCTCTGCACTTGCGGTGAGTTCGTCATTATCGGTGGCCACGGCGGTAATGGTGTGGTTGCCGAGGGTGGCCGTCCACTGGGTGCTGTAGGGCGCGCTGGTATCGGTAGCGATCAGGCTGCCGTCGACAAAGAACTCTACCTTGCTCACGCTGCCGTCACTGTCCGAGGCGCTCGCGCTGAGAGTGAGATCGGTGCCGGTGATATGGCTGGAGCCATGTGCCGGCGAAGTAAGACTGATGGATGGTGCGACTGGGCCTACGACCACGTCCTCTTCCACGGTAACGGACACTGGCGCGGTGGTGACGGACAGGTTGTCATTATCGACGATACGGGCGGTCAGGGTAGCCGTGCCCGCTGTTGCTGCCGTCCACGAAGCCGCCCATGGGGCCGCGGTGTCGGTTTCCAGCAGGCTGCCGTTGACGAAGAATTCGACGGCAGTCACCTGCCCATCCGGGTCACTGGCAGAGACAGATATGACAACGTTGTCATTCTGGGTCACGGTGGAACCGTTCTGCGGGGCGGTAATCGAGCCTGTGGGAGGTAGCGGGTCTACGTCGCCCTCGCAGGGCCCGAGCAGTGTCCACTCCTGATACTGACCGGAATACTGTTCCGGATTCTGATTCTGAGTCCACCAGTTTGCCTTGTAGGCATTGTTGTTGTACTGGACCTGGGCGCCGCCGGAATAGGCGGGACCCGCTTCCCAGACGGGTAGTGAAGTACAGTCCACCGCGGCATAGCCGTGCCCGGCAGAGAGCATGGCTGCGGTCAGCAGACCGAGTCGGAGCTTGTTGTTGATCATTTAATGTACACCTTGCGGAGAATTATTTTTATTGGAGTAAGGCGCTACTACAAACGCACCACGAAATGACATCGCTGTCAAAATAGCAATGACCACCTGGAAAAGGCAATACCGGATTATCACAAAGCGGTAAAATTTGAGATATTGCGCGCCAGTTTCAGCTATTTCCGCATCAGGACCGGGTTTTTTGTCACATTGATATGCTGTGCGGAGGCGGGTAAACCGGAGCAGGTCTGCGGTGTGCGCCCATGGGGAGGAGCAGCCGGAAATGGCCGGTAGCTACATATCCCACAGCGAATTGGTGGCCATGGACAGCGTGATCCGTTCCTTGTCCTGGATGTGCTTGAGGTTTTCAAACACCTCCTTCACTTCCGCAGACTCGATGGAGCCGTATACGGAGTGGTACAAGTCGGAGAAGTAGCGATCCACTTCGCGCCCCAGCTGATTGATCTCTTCAATACTGGGCTTGTCGCTCAGATAGAGGTTTTTTACCAGGTCGCCGGCACTCTCCTCGTGGGTATATTGCAGCCATGTCTGCATTACCTTCTGCTCCGCCACCGCACCGTAGTTCTTTAGGTTGTTGGCCATGCGCAACTCGTGCTCATGCAGATGTTTCAGCAGCAATTGGGTGCGGTTGTCCTGAGCACCTTCCAGCAGCTGCTGGTAAACGCCAGCCATATCCAGATGAAACTTCTGGGCGTTCTTGAGAATCTCGTGGGCCTGTTTGAACGTCTTCATCTATGCGCCTTCTTAGTGGTTGATTTCTTTATGGTTTTCCCGTGAGAGGTGTCGATGGTCGGAAATGCAATGTCTCTCCTATGGTTATAGTGCATATCCGGCGGCGTTCAACTCTTCACGGAAATCAGAGTACCGGTGAGTCATCAATTCGCGGATGCTGGGGTGCGGTGTTCCCGGGGGAGATATTTGCCGGGACAAAAAAAGCGGCCACTGGGGCCGCTTGGGATTGGGGGCTGACCGTTTGCGAGCGGTGAGCGCTTACGCAGTCGCCGGCGCCAGATGGAACTGCGCCATCATGATCTGCAGGCGCTTGCGCTGCATCTTGAGGCTGTATTCCAGTTCCTTTACCCGGGTGCGGATAGTGGCGTTTTCCCACTTGCTCACCAGACGCTCGCGGGCACTTTCATAACGCTGTTGCTGCAGTTCCTTCCACTCGGCAAGTGCCGCGGAGAAATCCTGTGCCTCGCGTTCCAGCAGTTCTTTCCAGCTCTCTTTGTGCTTGGAATTCTCCAGTTTCTGTTCGGCACGCTTGAATTGCATGGACAGCATGGCGCGCTGGATACGCATTGCCGGCACGGTCTTCAGATTGCGTGCCAGCCCCAGCCAGCTGGCGGTTTTGATCAGCCACTTGGTGGGATCCCACTGGTACCAGCGGATACCATTGCGGTAATCGGTCTGAAAAATATGGTGGTAGTTGTGATACCCCTCACCGAAGGTGAAAAACGCCAGCAGGTCGTTGTCGCGGGCGGTGTTTTCATCGGTATACGGCCGGCGGCCCCAGATATGGGCCAGAGAATTGATGAAGAAGGTGGTGTGGTGATTGACCACGATACGCAGGATACCCGCCAGCAGCAGCATACCCAGTACGTCGCCGGTAAGCAGGCCGAGAACCAGCGGTACGCCGACGTTCATCGCCACGGTGATCGGAAGATAGTGGTTGTGCTGCCACATCACGATCTTGTCCCGCTGCAGGTCCTTGGCGTTATCGAAATCCACTTCGCCGCTGGGATATTCGCGCAGCATCCAGCCAATGTGGGAAAACCAGAAACCGCGTTTGGCGGAGTAGGGATCGTGATCATTATCGTCGCAGTGACGATGGTGGCGACGGTGGCCGGAACACCAGATCAACGCGCTGTTCTGTAACGCCGCGGCGCCGAACAGGGCGAAGAACAGGCGCAGTGACCAGTGCGCTTCATAAGTACGATGGGACCAGAGGCGATGGTAGCCCGCGGTAATGGAAAATCCGCAAAATGCGCCCAGCACGGCAAAGGCCAGCCACTGATACCAGTGGTAGCCCACCAGGATACCGTACAGCGGAACCAGTACCAGTGCCGCCAGTGCCGTACTGGTAAACAGGATGGTGGTCAGCCAGATACGGGGAGCTTCGGGAACAGCTTTCATAGTTACAACCTTGTTAGAGCCAACGGGACAAATGCTAACTCAGATACCTCCGGGGAACATCTTCCAGGGAGGACCAGTCACGGAATTTTGAGAACGGTTAGTCAGTTAATCGCAAAATGAATGGTCTGTGTGCACTTTTGGTGCGAGAGAGGATTTTTGCGTTCCGAATTGGGTCAAGCGCTGTCATTTTTCCGTAACAGGCCGTCCTGTAGCAAAATGTTGCCGGCATGAGTGGGCGGTGGCTGGATAAAAACTGTCCACAAATGTTCGATTGAGGACGTTTTCACTGCTTTTCAAAAAGTTGGCATGACGATTGCTATATCTTACGTGTAGGCCACTCGGCCTGCGCTCCGGGAATCCATCACGGGTTATGGCAAACGAAATAATGCGTGACTTCCCGTTTTCTCTCATCATCGCTATTTTGGGCCCTGCTTTGCAGGGCCTTTTTTTATCTCCCGATAAGTGATTCACTTGCCCAGGACGGTCCCGCGGCTCCCGCGGATCCCTGTTTTCTTTTGATGAGCCCGACGGCAACACGGTGTCGAACCCAGTTACTCCTCAACCCACAGCGGTCGGCCTGCATCTCGCCACTCCCGGCGAGCTGGAAGGGCTGCCGCCAGCGCAGGTGCTTACACAGGTGCAATATCTGCACGGACTGCTGTTGAGTGCCAATCGCGGTGTCTGGGAGTGGCACCCGTGCAGTGGCATGCAGCGAGCCACGGGAACGCTGTGGCAACAGCTGCATGGTGATCCGGAGGTGGCACTTGCCAGTGTCTGGACTGGAGATCTGGCACTGGTGCATTCGGACGATCGCGACAACCTGCTGTCGCTGCGAAATCGCCTGTGCCAGCAGGGTACTTTTGTCGATACCACCATCCGTGCCTATTCCCGAGACGGGCAGCCCGTATGGTTGAGGCTGTGGGCGCGCGCCTTTAGCGATCCCGACGGTGAGCGCTTTTTCCTCGGTGGCTGCACCGACTACAGCGAGTCCATTTCCCCCAGACCACTCTCCTGCTTTTCTGGTGAACGCTTTTCCTATGCGCTCGACGCCGTGGGCGACGGCCTGTGGGAGTGGGATTTGCAGGTGGATGAAGTAGTACTCGATGTGACCTGCTGGCGCATGCTGGGCTACGCTCGCGGTCCCGGAGACCTGGACGCGCGCGCGGCACTGGCGCTTTGGAAGGCGCACATGCAGCCCGACGATTACCCGGATGTGAAGCAGGCGATGGAAGACAATGTGCGCGAGCAATTGCCATTGGACGTGGAGTTCCGCCTTCGTCACCGGGAGGGCGGCATCATCTGGGTGCGCTGCCGCGGCAATGTCCAGTGCAGCAGTACAGGGCAGCCGATCCGGGTTCTGGGCACACTGCAGGACATTACCGCCGGCAAGAAAAAGCAGCTTCGCCTGGAGGAAGAGCTTCGCCGGTTGAAGCAGGAAAGTAGCGACCGCAACGCGCTTATTTCCAGCCTCAGCCACGAGTTGCGTACCCCGCTGAACGCCATTCTCGGTTACAGCCAGATGGTTGAGCTGGATCAGAGTCTGAATCCGGACCAGCGCCTGCGTTTGGGGGAAATCCGCAAGGCGGGTCAGCATCTGCTGCACCTGGTTGGCGACGTGCTGGATCTCGCGCGTATCGACAGCAACCGCCTGGCGCCGTCCATTGAACCGGTACAGCCCGCTGCCCTGGTGGCGGACTGCCGGCAGTTGTTGGAGCCGCTGGCGGAAACCCGCAATGTGAGTCTCACGTTTGAGCCACTGGGATGGGAGCGCGCCTATATTCTGGCCGATCGGGTGCGGTTCAAACAGGTGGTGTTGAATCTGGTGGGCAATGCAATCAAGTACAACCGCGAAGGAGGTCGGGTGGTGATCACCTTTGCCCCTCAGGCGGAGGGGTGGTTGCGACTCAGTGTTCTGGATACCGGGTGTGGTATCGCAACCAGTAAACAGGTCCATGTATTTGAACCCTTTAACCGCCTGGGAGCCGAGCGCGGCAAAATCGAAGGTACCGGCGTAGGGCTTGCTATCGCCAGGCAGCTGACGGAAGCCATGGGTGGTCGCATTGGGTTCGATAGTGAAGAGGGGCAGGGCTCGGTATTCTGGATCGAATTTTTAATGAATGACGCGCCCGATGAAGTGCTGCAGATGGTCGCGCGCCCGGACTATGTGCGCATGCTGCCCGCGTGCCGGCTGCTGTATGTCACCGGCAGGACCTCCTCCGCCAGCCGTATGAAATCGATGTTGGCTGACGTGCAGCAAGTGGAAATTCAGATTGCTACGGACGCTATGAGAGGCATTTTCGCCGCCCGTACCAGCAGACCGGATGTGATTCTGCTGGACGGTGAATTGCCGGGCGTGTCTCTCCAGGACTTTGCTGCGATCATCCGCGGAGACAGCGCGACAGAACATATCCCCCTTCTTGGGATCACCGATCAGCGCAGCCGTCATGTGGACGTCTGTGTACCCACGTCCTGCGATCTGGCATCGTTGGCGGAGGGCTTGCGCTACAGCCTGGCATTCAGGGATTCCAGGGGCACTGGCGAGCATATTGAGGGCAAAATCTGAGCCCTCTGCTCGAAGTGTGAACCAACACGCGGGACACAAACGACAAAATCGGACAGTATTTGGCGGTGTCCTGCCAGACAATAAAACATGCCCGCAACAGGAAGTTGTGTTCCATGCCCGTTCAAGATACTGGCGACAGTCCAAACTCCCGTCTGGAGGTCGTAACGACGAATCAGGGGGATAGCCTTCTGATCGACGCTCAGGTTCTGCTGGTGGGCAGTTTCTGTCTGGCGTATTTCTGTAAAAATTTCCTCTCCTTCAGTGATGGGGTCGCCCTCATCTGGCTGGCGGATGCCCTCGCCATCGCCGTGCTTTACCGTCACCGGCTCCGCGCATGGCCGCTGTTGCTGGCTGGGTCCTTTTCCGGCAACCTGGCCGCGGCACTGGCAAGTGGCCTGGAGTTGTTTATAGCTCCGCTCTATTCGCTGGCCGGGGTAATTGAGGTCGTCATTGCGGCGAGCATGCTGCGACTGTTCTGCGCGGACGGTGACTTCTTTGGCAGTATGTGGCGTTGGATCCGGTTTATTTTCTTCGGCGCGTTTCTCTCGACCTTGGTAGGTGCGAGCGTTGGCGCGGGCATCGCGACGTATTTTCGCGGTATTCCCTTTGGCGAAGTATTCCTGTTCTGGTACCTGGCGGATGCCATCGGCATTTGCATGTTTCTCCCTCTGATTCACATGCTCTCCAGTGAACCTGCGATCAGGATAATGTTCGCCCGCTCATATCTTCACCTGCTGGCCGTCGGCGCCGCGGTACTCGCCAGCAGCCTGTTGTTGTTACTGGTGTTTCCCGATCCGTTTGTATTCATCACCTTGCCATTAATCTGGGCGGCTTCCCGCCTGGAACTGCCCCAGGCACTACTGGTGATCTTCTCCACGGCGATGCTGCTTTTGATGATACTGGTTGGGGGCGGTGAATGGCTTCCCGAGAACCTGCGCGGTGCTCGCAATATCCTGGATTTTTTACCGCTGTATGTGGGCATGGTGCCGGCCTATGTCATGGCCGTTACCTCCGGTATTGAGCGCAAGCGCAGTCAGAAAATTATTGAAGTGGAGAGCAGCTTCCGTACCGCTATGGGTTCATCCCGTATCGGTATGCTGTTGGTATCGCTTGATAACCGCATTCTTCAGGCGAATCCGAGTTTCTGCCGCTTTATCGGTTATTCAGAAGTGGAGTTGCGCGGACTCAGTATTCGTGAAGTGGTCTGGTTTGCCGATGCCGAGGGAGGCACGGGGGCTTCGCGCCCGCGAATGCCGCTGATTGATTTTGAATTGGGGTTTGTTCAGGACGCGGAGTGGCGTTTCCTGCGCAAGAGTGGCGAACAGGTTTGGGGGCACTGGTCTTGCAGTCTCGCTCGCGGCGCCCGCAACGAACCGCTGTATGCAGTGGCCCAGGTGGAAAACATTGACTGGCGAAAACGCAGTGAGGCCCAGCTGGCGAAAGCGGAGGAGCGCTGGAAGTTTTCCCTCACCGTGACCGGTCAGGTGGTATACGACTGGGATCTGATTACCGGCAAAACGTTTTTTTCCGAGTGGCTCAGTAGCGGTGTAGGCATCGACGCCGCGCACCTGGGTAGCCGTCAGGACTGGCTTGATCGTGTTCTGGTCGAAGACCGCGAGCGTCTGCTGCTGGCGCAGCGCAAACATTTTGCCGGACTGGCGCGAGATCTCGACTGCCAATACCGGGTGCGCACGGATTGCGGGGCGATGCGCTGGATTCATGAAGTTGCCCATGTCATGGAGTCCGGTGACGGTGGCGAGCCGTTGCGCCTGATCGGTGTGCTGCGGGACATTACCGAAAACAAAAATATGGAGCGCTCGCTGGAGGAGGAGAAAGAGCACCTGCAGGTGACGCTGAATGCCATCGCCGACGCGGTGATCGCCACCGATCCGCTGCAGCGAATTACCTTCATGAACCCGGTAGCGGAACAACTCACCGGTTGGTCACTGGGGGAGGTGAAGGGCAAGGCGGTCGGCGCGGTTCTGCAGATTGCCAATGGACGCGAGGGTGGGCCCGTTTCCTGCCCGGTTAGCGAGTGTCTCAGTAGCGTGAAGCCTGTGTTTTCCGCCGAGGGCACGGTATTGCATAACCGGCGTGGCAACAGCTACGACGTGAAATGTTCCGCGTCACCGCTGCGCACCGGCGGCGGACAGTTGCTCGGTGCGGTACTGGTATTCCAGGATGTGACCGAAACCCGTGAGCTGATCCGGCAGCTGCGCTACAAGGCGAGCCACGACGATCTCACGCATCTGCCAAACCGGGAGTCGTTCAAACGCGATTTGCTGGACGCTGTTGCCAGCGTGCGCAATAACGAGACCGTACATGTACTGGCTTATATCGATCTTGACCGTTTCAAGGTCATTAACGACAGCGCCGGTCACCAGGCGGGCGATGCGCTGCTGCGTAATGTGTCGCGCTTCTTGCAGGGAGAGCTGCGCGACAGCGACAGTGTTGCCCGTCTCGGCGGTGACGAGTTCGGCATTCTGTTGAGGGATTGCGACAAGGAACGGGGACGGCGTCGTTGTGAGCAACTGGTGCGGAAGATCGCCGCACTGCGTTTTCCCTGGGCGGGGCGTATCTTTGATGTGGGCGCCAGCGTAGGGGTGACGGAAATCCGTCGCGACAACAATCAGGTTGCGGACCTGATGAGTCAGGCGGACGTGGCCTGTTATTCCGCGAAGCACGCCGGTCGCGGTGTGGTAATGCTGTACGAGACCGACAGCAGCGCCGCCGCCGAGCAGCATCGGGAAATCCATATGGCGTCGCGAATTCGCGAAGCGCTGGATGAAAACCGTCTGCGTCTGTTTGCGCAACCCATTGCCAGTGCCATGGATACTTCCAGTATCAGCCACTACGAGCTGCTGGTGCGTATGGTGGATACCGACGGCACCCTGATCCAGCCCGGTGCCTTTCTTCCCGCCGCCGAACGCTACGGTCTGATGCTGCAGGTCGACAGTTGGGTGTTGAACACATTTTTGTGTGAACAGATTCGGGCGGTGGTAAAGAGCGGATTGAATTTCGCCATGAACCTGTCCGCGGAGGCGATTGGCGACAGTAGCTTCCAGCAGCGCCTGTTCACCCTGCTGGAGGCGTCGACGTTGCCCGCAGATCGCCTGGGTATTGAAATTACCGAAACTGCCATGGTCAACCAGATGGATAGCGCCAGCCAATTCGTGGCGGCACTGCGAGCCATGGGTTGCAAGGTGGCACTGGACGATTTCGGCAATGGCCTCAGTTCGTTCAATTATCTGAAGGCGTTTGCGATCGACTACATCAAGATCGATGGCAGCTTTGTACGGCAGGTGGAGTCAAATTTTGTCGACCTGATGATTGTCGAATCCATTAACCAGGTCGCGCACCGCCTGAAAGCACGGACCATTGCGGAATATGTAGAGGATGCGGCTACCGCGGAAAGGCTGAACAGAATCGGAGTGGATCTTGTACAGGGGTATTACATCGGCCGGCCCATGCCACTGGAGGAGTTGCTGGCGCAATGTCGTACGGAGCAGCGGTTGCCCAAAAAGAGCCGGGCCAAAAAAAATGTGCGCCTTGAGCAGAAAAAAGATGAGGTTGCCGGGGCGGCACTGGACAGTTGAACCGGCCCGCAGGCCGATTCAATGGGTACGACAGGCGTTACTGGCGAATCTTGCCCAGATGTTTGCCCACGATCTGCAGCAGTGGCTTGAAGGTCTTTGGCGTGGCACACACCAGATTGCCGCTGTCCAGATAGTCGTTGCCACCGCGGAAGTCACTGATCAGGCCGCCGGCTTCCTTCACCAGCAGTGAGCCCGCGGCGATGTCCCAGGTGTTCAGGTACATTTCCCAGAAACCGTCGAAGCGGCCCGCGGCCACGTAGGCCAGGTCCAGGGCGGCGGCGCCCGGGCGACGGATACCGGCGGTCTGGCCGGCGATTTCTTTCAGGGCCGCCAGGTATGAATCGATGTTTTCCAGGGAGTCGCCATTAAAGGGAATACCGGTGCCGATCAGTGCGCCGTTGAGCCCCTGGCGGTTGGATACGCGGATGCGGCGGCCGTTGAGCGCGGCACCGCGACCGCGACTTGCGGTAAATTCCTCGCGCTTGATCGGGTCGAGTACCACGGCGTGTTCGATCTGGCCGCGGTAGCGGCAGGCGATGGAAATGGCGAAGTGCGGGCAGTTGTGGATAAAGTTGGTGGTGCCGTCCAGCGGGTCAATGATCCACTCGTACTCCGGCTCCGCGCCTTCCTGCAGGCCGCTCTCTTCACCGCGAATACTGTGTTTGGGGAAGGCCTTGCGCAGGTGGTAGATGATCTCCTGTTCGCTGGCACGATCCACTTCTGTCACGTAATCGTTGCGACCCTTTTCTTCAAACTTCATCAGGTCGCCGCGCTCCCAGGCACGTTCAATCAGTTCACCGGCCTTGCGCGCCGCGCGCAGGGCAATATTCAGCATGGGTTCCATAGGAATTCCGCGATCAGTTAGTGGATTCTAAAAAGCAGCACCGGGCTTGCCGGGCGGGCGCGATTGTAGGGATTTCTGTGCAATTTTGCTACACTCCGCGCCCGTTTTGTAACACGCAAGTGTAGGCTCGGTAGTCGCAGTATTGCTACCCGATCCTGCCGGTACCCGGAAACTCCCATGGCGACCTCTCCTTCTGAAACCGCAACCTCCACCGCTTCCCGCTCCGCGCTGGAGGCTCTGGATAATATCCGTGTGGTGCTGGTGAACAGCGCGCATCCGGGCAATATTGGTGGCGCGGCCCGCGCGCTCAAGAATATGGGGCTCAGCCAGCTGTACCTGGTGCAGCCGCGGGAGTTTCCCGCCGCCAATGCGGTGTGGCGCGCCGCTGGTGCCGCCGAGTTGCTGGACAGCGCGGTGGTGGTGGAAACGCTGGAGGAAGCCGTGGCGGACTGCGGCCTGGTGGTAGCTACCAGTGCCCGCGAGCGCCGCATCCCCTGGCCGCTGCTGACCCCACGGGAGTGCGGCGTGCGCGCGGTGGCGGAGGCCAAGTCCCATCCGGTGGCTCTGGTATTCGGGCGCGAAGATCGCGGCCTCACGAATGAAGAGCTACAGGCGTGCAACTTCCATGTGCACATCCCGGCCAACCCGGAGTACAGCTCGTTGAATCTGGCTACCGCGGTGCAGGTGCTGGTGTACGAGGCGCGTATGGCGGCGCTTGAGGATGAGCGTGGTGAGGCGCTTCGTTTCAGCGATTGGGACCGCCCGCCGGCCAAGGCCTCGGATATGGAGCTCTACTATGAGCATCTGCAACTGGCCCTGGGCGAGCTGGGCTTTATCGACCCGGATAATCCCCGCCAGACCATGACCCGCCTGCGCCGACTGTTCAGTCGTGTACGTCCGGACGATATGGAATTGGGCATACTGCGCGGCATGCTGACCGCGATCCAGAACCATATTCACCGCTCCGGGGGCAGGGGGCGCCCGGACTGACCGGTGCCATGTTTCTGGGGACAGGTATTCGGGGGCAAGTTTTGGGGTGGGTAGCGGGATATTTCCCCGCGCACTGCCAGAATAGCCAATTGGTATAACAATCCGCCAAATACCCGACCAGTTTGCTCGGCTATATACTTGACCACAGTAGTGGGTTATTCCATACTCGCGCCCCGATTCAGTGGGCCGGCGCGGACAGTAATCCGTAAGCCAGGCGGCAGGAGGGCAAGAAAGATGCGTTTGACAACCAAGGGGCGGTATGCGGTCACGGCCATGCTCGACCTGGCGTTGCACGCGGAGCGCGGCCCCATCAGCCTGGCGGACATTTCCAAGCGCCAGGATATTTCCCTGTCTTATCTCGAGCAGTTGTTCTCCCGCCTGCGCCAGTCCGGCCTGGTATCCAGCGTGCGCGGCCCCGGCGGCGGTTATCGCCTGGCGCGCCCCGGTGCGAACATCTGTGTGGCGGAAATCATCGATGCGGTCAACGAGTCCGTCGACGCCACCAGTTGCGGCGGCAACAGCGACTGCTCCGGCGGCGAGCAGTGCCTCACCCACTATTTGTGGACGGACCTCAGTCGCCAGATTCACAGCTTCCTTGATGGCATCAGCCTCGCCGATCTGGTTGAGCGCTCGGAGGTGCAGGAAGTGGCCCGTCGCCAGGACTGCCGCAACGGCGCGGGCGACATGATTGAACAGAAAGTAGCGATTATTGGTGGCTTGCAGTAAGGTGCCGGCCGCCCGGTCAGGCCATTGGTGCCGACGGGTGTCTGATCCTTCAGAAAGCAGCAAGTGACAGCAGACAGCAGTTATGGCGCCGGAAGTATTCGGCGAGTGGAGACGAGAGATTATGAAGCTTCCCATTTACCTGGATTATTCGGCAACCTGCCCGGTAGACCCGCGTGTCGCCAGTAAAATGGCGGAGCAGCTGACCATGGACGGCAACTTCGGTAACCCGGCCTCCCGCTCCCACCTGTTCGGCTGGAAAGCCGAGGAAGCGGTGGAGGATGCCCGCCGCCAGGTTGCGGAACTGGTCAATGCCGACCCGCGTGAAATCGTGTGGACCAGTGGTGCCACCGAGTCCGATAACCTCGCCATCAAGGGTGCCGCTCACTTCTATCAGGGTAAGGGCAAGCACATCATCACCTCCAAGATCGAGCACAAAGCGGTGTTGGACACCTGTCGCCAGCTGGAACGTGAAGGCTTTGAGGTCACCTATCTGAATCCGAAGGAAGACGGCATCGTCTACCCGGAGCAGGTGGCGGAAGCGCTGCGCGAAGACACCATCCTGGTCAGTCTGATGCACGTCAACAACGAAATTGGCGTAGTCAACGACATCGCGGCGATCGGTGAGCTGTGTCGCGCGAACAAGGTTATTTTCCACGTGGACGCAGCCCAGAGTGCCGGCAAGATTGATATCGACCTGGAGAATACCAAGGTTGACCTGATGTCCTTCTCTGCCCACAAGGTCTACGGTCCCAAGGGGATCGGCGCTCTGTATGTGCGTCGCAAGCCGCGCATTCGCATTGAAGCCCAGATGCACGGTGGCGGTCACGAGCGCGGTATGCGCTCCGGCACCCTGCCGACCCACCAGATTGTGGGTATGGGTGAAGCCTTCCGTATTGCCAAAGAAGAAATGGCGGAAGAAGGCGCGCGTCTGCTGGCCCTGCGCGAGCGCTTCTGGAGCCAGATCAGCGATATGGAAGAGGTGCACATCAACGGCTCTGTGGAGCAGCGTGTACCGGGCAACCTGAACGTGAGCTTCGCCTTCGTGGAAGGCGAGAGCCTGATTATGTCCCTGAAGGATCTGGCGATCTCCTCCGGCTCCGCCTGTACTTCCGCCAGCCTCGAACCCAGCTACGTGCTGCGTGCGCTGGGGGTGAACGACGAGCTGGCCCACAGCTCCCTGCGCTTCAGTTTTGGTCGTTTCACCACGGAACAGGATGTGGATACCGCGGCCAAAGAAGTAAGAAAGGCGGTGGAAAAACTGCGTGAGCTGTCGCCCTTGTGGGATATGTACAAAGATGGCATCGATCTGAACACGATCGAATGGGCGGCGCACTGAGACCGCCACGCGAATACGAGAATTTTTGAGAGGGTACAGTCATGGCCTACAGCGATAAAGTAATTGACCACTATGAACACCCCCGCAATGTCGGTCGCATGGACGACAAGGCGGACAATGTGGGTACCGGTATGGTCGGCGCACCGGCCTGTGGTGACGTGATGCGTCTGCAGATTCAGGTGAACGATGCCGGCATCATTGAAGATGCCAAGTTCAAAACCTACGGCTGCGGTTCTGCCATCGCTTCCAGCTCCCTGCTCACTGAGTGGGTGAAGGGTAAGACCCTGGACGAAGCCGTGCAGATCAAGAACACCCAGATCGCCGAAGAGCTGGCGCTGCCGCCGGTGAAAATCCACTGCTCCGTGCTGGCGGAAGACGCCATCAAGGCGGCAGTGCGCAACATCCGCGAAAAACGCGGTGAGAGCGTGGAAGAAGCCGCGGGTTGATCCGGGGCTGACCAGGTTTTAACACAGACGAGCGTCATCAGCTTCAAGGAGTAGCAGAGCATATGGCCATTACCATGACCGAAGCGGCCCAGGCACACGTTGCCAAACAGCTGGCCAGTCGCGGCAAGGGCATCGGAATTCGCGTCGGTGTGAAAACCGCCGGCTGTTCCGGTATGGCGTATGTACTGGAATTCGTCGATTCCGCCGAGGCCGAAGATCAGGTCTTTGAAGCCGGCGGTGTGAAGCTGGTGGTCGACCCCAAAAGCCTTGCTTACCTCGACGGTACCGAGTTGGATTTCGTCAAGGAAGGGCTGAATGAAGGTTTCGCGTTCAAGAATCCGAACGTGAAGAACGAGTGTGGCTGTGGCGAAAGCTTCCACGTTTAATTGACGCCCCTCTGGCAGTAGAAGGCCGGGTGCCAAGGTGCATGCCGGCCTTTTTGCTATAGATCCCGCGGTGATTTGAAATGAATCGGCCCCTATGAAACTGCAACAGAACCATTTCGAAATCTTCGGCCTGCCGCAAGCCTATGAAGTGGACCGCCAGGCGCTGACCAGGCGCTATCGCGAGCTGCAGCAGGAGTTTCATCCGGATCGATTCGCGGCCAAATCCGAGCGCGAGCAGATGCTGTCCATGCAGTATGCGGCGCAGATCAACGAGGCCAATAACACCCTCAAGGATCCGGTGGCCCGCGCCCAGTACCTGTTGAAGCTGGCGGGTGTCGAGATCAATCCCGAGCAGACCACCGCCGACGGCGAATTCCTGATGCAGCAAATGATCCTGCGCGAGCGTTTGGAAGACGTGCGCGATGCCGCCGACCCGGAAGCGGCGCTGGACGAACTGGGAAGTGACGCTGCGGATCTCTTCCGGGCACAGGAGCAGGCATTTTCCGAGGGCCTGAAAAACCGGGCATTGGATGAGGCAAAGTCCGCGCTGCTGAAGATGCAATTTCTCGCCAAGCTGCGCCGACAGATCGATGCACTCGAAGAAGAATTGCTCGACTGAACGCACTGAAGTTATCGAAAACATTTTTATAGAACTATGGCATTACTGCAGATTTCCGAACCTGGCCAGACCCCTGAACCCCATCAGCGCAAACGCGCGGTAGGGATCGACCTCGGTACCACCAACTCCCTGGTGGCCACAGTGCGCAGTGGCACAGCCGAAGCCCTGCCGGCTGCCGACGGTCGTGTAATTCTGCCCTCCGCCGTGCGCTACCGCGAAAACGGTGTAGAAGTCGGCTACGCCGCGCGCGCGGCCGCCGGTGATGACCCCTATAACACGTTGATTTCCATCAAGCGTTTCATGGGGCGCGGTCTCGCCGATATCAAACATTTTGGCGATCAACTGCCCTATAAGTTCGCTGCTGACAATGGCGGCATGCCCGCCATCGAAACCGTGGCCGGGGCGGTCAATCCGGTGCAGGTTTCCGCGGAAATTCTCAAGGTTCTGGCCAAGCGCGGAGCGGACTCCCTCGGTGGCCCGCTGGACGGTGCGGTAATTACCGTGCCTGCCTATTTCGATGAGGCCCAGCGCCAGGCCACCAAAGATGCCGCCAAGCTCGCGGGTCTCAAGGTGCTGCGTCTGCTGAACGAACCCACTGCCGCGGCCGTTGCCTATGGTCTCGACAAGTCCGACCAGGGTAGTGATGTGGCGGACAAAACCATCGCGGTGTACGACCTCGGCGGAGGCACTTTCGATATTTCCATCCTGCGCCTGTCCAAAGGGGTGTTTGAGGTGCTCTCCACCGGGGGTGACAGCGCCCTCGGTGGCGATGACTTCGATCGCGCGGTGGCGGAATGGATCGCGGCTGAGGCGGGTCTCGGGACCGATCTCGACGCTGCGACCCAGCGCAAACTGTTGAACATTGCCTGCGCCGCGAAAGAAGCGCTCGCAGCCGAGAATTCCGCACCACTGGCTTTTGGCAAGTGGTCCGGGGTCCTGACTCGCGACAAGCTTGCCGAATTGGTTGACCCGCTGATCGCCAAAACCCTGCGCGCCTGCAAACGCGCCCTGCGCGATGCCGATGTCGAAGCGCAGGATGTGGAAGAAGTGGTGCTGGTGGGTGGTTCTACCAGAACCCTGCGGGTGCGGGAAAAGGTACAGGAATTTTTCGGTCGCGAGCCCCATGCGGATATCGACCCGGATCAGGTGGTTGCCATCGGCGCGGCGATCCAGGCGGATGTACTGGTGGGCAATAAGTCCCGCGAAGACCTGCTGCTGCTGGACGTCATTCCGCTGTCTCTTGGTATCGAGACCATGGGCGGGCTCACCGAGAAGCTGATTCACCGCAACACCACCATCCCGGTGGCCAAGGCCCAGGAATTCACCACCTTCAAAGACGGCCAGACCGCCATGGCGATTCATGTGGTGCAGGGTGAGCGTGAGTTGGTGAAAGACTGCCGTTCACTGGCCCGCTTTGAACTGCGTGGCATCCCGCCCATGGTGGCGGGGGCGGCGCATATCCGCGTGACCTTCCAGGTGGACGCGGATGGCCTGCTGGCGGTCAGTGCGGTGGAGAAGAGCAGCGGTGTGGCCGCGGAAATTACCGTCAAGCCATCATACGGCCTCGCCGATTCCGATATCACCCGCATGTTGCAGGACTCCTACGCCAATGCCGCGGAAGACATTGCCGCGCGTGCCCTGCGTGAGGCCCAGGTCGAGGCGGAGCGCACCCTGGAGGCCATGCTGGTGGCACTGCAGGAAGACGGCGCGGAACTGCTGGATGAGCGCGAACTCAGCGAGCTGGAGCGCGCCATGGAGGCGCTGCGTCTGGCCCACAACGGTGGTACACCGGAAGAGATCCACCGCCGCATCGACGAGCTGAATACGCTGTCTGAACCCTACGCAGCCCGCCGTATGGACAAGTCCATCAAACGCGCGATGCAGGGGCACAACCTGGATGAATTTGACAAGCCCTGAGGGCTGTTCGACTGGTCACTGAGTGAGAGTTTGAGTTATGCCGAAAATCGTTTTCCTGCCCCATCCGGAGCTGTGCCCGGAAGGCAAGGTCATAGAAGTGGAGCCGGGCATCACGGTATGTGACGCCGCGCTGCAGAACGGTGTGGAAATCGAGCACGCCTGTGAGAAATCCTGTGCCTGCACCACCTGTCATGTGATCGTGCGCGAAGGCTTCGATTCCCTTGGCGAGCCGGACGAACTGGAGGAGGATCTGTTGGACAAGGCCTGGGGCCTGGAGCCGGAGTCTCGTCTGTCCTGTCAGGCGGTGGTGGAAGAGGAAGACCTGGTGGTCGAGATTCCCAAGTACACCATCAACCAGGTCTCTGAGCGTCACTAATACCAAGCGTCAGCATGAGGACACGCCGATGAAATGGACGGATATTCACGATATCGCCATCGAACTCGCCGACAACTATCCGGACGTAGACCCGCTCGCGGTCAACTTTGTCGATCTGCGCAAGTGGGTGATGGCGCTGCCGGAGTTTGACGATGACCCCAATCGTTGTGGGGAAAAGATCCTGGAGGCCATTCAGGCGGCCTGGATCGAGGAAAACGAATAGTCTGATCTGTAGTACAAACTTCACTCTACTACGCGTATAATCCGCGCTCCGCGAACCGGGATTGGTCAAATAATCGTCAGTTCGCAGCGAGAGAGAATTCAGGGAAGAGCAACTCCGGTTGCTCTTTTCGTATCTGTTGAAAACACAATTGTCTATAAACCTGAAATTGGAGAAAACCATGGCCCTGGAACGCACTCTGTCCATCATCAAGCCGGACGCAGTAGCCAAAAACGTAATCGGCGAAATCGAGAGCCGCTTCGAGAAAGCCGGCCTGAGCATTGTTGCCATGAAAATGGTCCAGCTGTCCCGCGAGAAAGCCGAAGGTTTCTACGCCGAGCACAAAGAGCGTCCTTTCTTCAAGGATCTGGTAGATTTCATGACTTCTGGCCCTGTGGTAGTTCAGGTGCTGGAGGGTGAGAACGCCGTTAAGGCCAACCGCGACCTGATGGGCGCTACCAACCCGAAAGAAGCCGAAGCCGGCACCATTCGCGCGGACTTTGCCGACAGCATCGATGCCAACGCGGTACACGGTTCCGACTCCACCACTTCCGCCGAGCGTGAAGTGAACTATTTCTTCTCTGCCGAAGAAATCTGCGCGCGTTAATAGCTGCTTTCCGGCAATTAACGCTGTAGGAGCCTGCTTGCAGGCGAGCTCGCAAGCAGCCATCCCTGGAGCAGGCTCCTACAGACGCACCCATTTTCAGCGCCGAATCCGGTGCAAGGTGAATTCATGAGCGACGTACAAATAGTGCAAGCTGCTACCGAGCAAACCGAGAAAGTGAACCTTTTGGGCCTGTCTGTGGACAAGCTCGCGGCGTTCTTTGACGGTCTCGGTGAGAAGCGCTTCCGCGCGGTACAGGTACTGAAGTGGATTCACCAGAATGGCGCCGACGATTTCGAGCAGATGACCAACGTCAGCAAGGCGCTGCGCGCGAAGCTGGCGGATGTGGCCGAGATCCGTGCCCCCAAAGTCCTGAAACAGATGGACTCCGCCGACGGTACCCGCAAGTGGCTGATCGAGGTGAGCGGCGGCAACGTGATCGAAACCGTATTCATCCCCGACGGCGAGCGCGGCACCTTGTGTGTGTCCTCCCAGGTGGGCTGTTCCCTCGACTGCAGCTTCTGCGCCACCGGCAAGCAGGGGTTCAACCGCGACCTGACCGCCGCCGAGATCATCGGCCAGGTGTGGATCGCGTGTAAGTCCTTTGGTCAGTTGCAGCCGAAAGGGCCGCGCAAGGTGACCAACGTGGTGATGATGGGTATGGGCGAGCCCCTGCTCAACTTCGATAACGTGGTCGACGCCATGAACCTGATGATGGAAGACAACGCCTACGGTATTTCCAAGCGTCGGGTCACCCTGAGCACCTCCGGCGTGGTGCCGGCTCTGGATCGCCTCGCGGAAGTGACCGATGTAAGTCTGGCCATCTCCCTGCACGCACCCAACGACGAGCTGCGCAACGAGCTGGTGCCGATCAACAAGAAGTACCCCATCGCCATGCTGCTCGACAGCGCCAAGCGCTATATCGAGAACATGCCGGACAATCATCGCAAGATGACGATTGAGTACACCATGATCCGGGAGGTAAATGACCGCCCGGAGCACGCCGAGCAGTTGGCGGAGCTGCTGCGTGATGTGCCGGTAAAGATAAATCTGATACCCTTCAACCCGTTTGAGCTGTCCGACTATCAGCGGGTCAGCAACAACGCTTTGCGACGTTTTCAACAGATTTTGTTGGACAAAGGCTATACCGTAACCGTGCGTACCACCCGGGGCGACGACATCGCCGCGGCCTGTGGCCAGCTGGCCGGTCAGGTGAACGACCGCACCCGTCGCTCGGAGCGTTACCGCAACGCGGAACGCCCGGTGCGGATCGTCGGACAGGCCTGATATTTGCATTGCCGGAATTCGGCGTGCGCCCGTGGTAATCGCACCCGATAACGACAAGGTGAAGCTCGTGTTTGCAAGAATTTCCAGCCCGGCCGCGTTTGCCGGACTCCTCCTGACCCTGCTGTTGGGCGGCTGTGTCAGCAGCGGCCCCAGCAAGTCGGTAGACCTCGACAAGGCGCGGGAGACCCACGTCCAGCTCGGTCTGCGTTATCTGCAGAGCGGCAGTGACAACCGTGAGCTGGCTCGCCATCACTTCCAGAAGGCACTCGAATTGGGCCCGAAAGATCCACAGGCCCACCACGGTCTGGCGCTGCTGTATCAGGCCGACAGCGAGAATGCAGTGGCGGAGTCCCATTTCAAGAAGGCCCTGCGCTACGACAGCAAGTTTTCCATGGCGCGGGTCAACTACGGTGCCTTCCTATACCAGCAGGAGCGTTACCGCGATGCCAAGGAGCAGTTCCAGGTGGCATCGGAAGACCTCACTTATAACCGCCGCTCATACGCGCTCGCCAACCTCGGCCGCGCCGAGTTGCGTCTCGGTGAGAGCGAGGCCGCCGAGGCCGCGTTCAAAAAGGCGCTCTCCCTGAGCCCGAATATGTCGATGGCGCAGCTGGAGCTGGCGGAGCTCAAGTTTGACAAGGGTGAGTACACCCAGGCAAAACAGTATCTGGACCGGTTTAGTGAGAAGAACCGGCAGGTTCCGCAATCCCTATGGCTGGGGATTCGCATCGAGAAAATCTTCGGCAATCGGGACAAGGAAAGGAGTTATGCCCTGGCGCTGAAAAACCTCTTTCCCTATTCAGCGGAAACGCTGAAATACCAGCAGATGATGGCCGAAAATGAGCAGCAGTAACCAGTTCTCAGACCAAGTAAACACTTCGTCCGAGGCGCCCGCGATGACCGTCGGCGCCACCCTCCGAGAGGCGCGTGAAAAGGCGGGCCTCACCGGTGACGAACTTGCCCGCCGCCTGTGCATGACCCCGGACAAGCTCGAAGCGCTTGAGCAGGACGCCTTCGAGCGCTTTGCCGGCGCCACCTATGTGCGTGGCTATATTCGCAATCTGTGCAAGGAGCTGGGGCTCGATACTGCGGCTGTCATGGAGATTTTTGCACGACAGGTACCCGCGGAAGTCGCGCCACAGCCGGTGCGCGCCCCGGTCGGTGCGGTGATGACCAGTCGTCGGGAAAAGCAGGGGGGTTCCCTGTTTGTTCCTTTTGTACTGGTGCTCGCCATGGCTGCGGGCGGCGGCTACTGGTGGTTTGATCAGCAGGCGGCTGGCGGGCGCCAGTTTGTCCAGTTGGGCAACGCGCAGGATCGCGATGACCGCGAATTGCTGGCGACAGCATCAAGCTATGGCGCAGAGCCCGATATGGCTCAGACCGCCGAGGATCTCGAATTTTCTGCCTTGGCAGTGCCCGAAGCGCAGGACGATACTGTCGAATCCAGTGGTGATGCGCCGGATATCGGTGATGGTGCACCTGAAACCGATGCCGAGCTTGCCGAGGCAAGTGATTCGAGCGACCTGGAGGGCGCGCTTGCGGAGCTGCCGCCGGTGCGCGAAGCGGCGGTGGCGCCGGTGGTTCAGCGGAGTGAAGCGCCTGCCGCCGTCGCTCCGGTGTTGGCCGCTCAGGCACAGGGGGAGGCCCCTGTTGCCGCTCCGTCAGAGAATCCAGTGGCGGAGCCGCGCCTGGTGATTTCCTTTCAGGAGGAATCCTGGGTGGAGGTGACCGATGCCACCGGCTACAAGATGATTTCCAAGTTGCAGCCTGCGGGCTCTACGGTGCAGTTGAGCGGCCGCGCGCCGTTCAGTGTGATGCTGGGTAATGCCGCGGGTGCTACCGTCACTTTTGACGGCCAGACCGTCGACAGCGCCCCCATCGGCAATCGCCGCACCCGCAAGCTCAGTGTGGGTGGTTGATTCCAACCAATATGATCTGCCTGTAAGGGCGCAGCCTCTGTAGGTTTGCGCCCATTCTCTCTATAATCCTCCCCGTTTTTCGCCAATTACCCGCTGATTGCGAAGCCGAAATACCCGCTCAATAGCCAACGCAGGTTCTGTTATGCAGTTCGAGTCACCCATAGTTCGCCGCGTGTCACGCCAGATCATGGTGGGCAATGTGCCGGTCGGTGGTGGTGCACCCATTTCCGTACAGAGCATGACCAACACCGAAACCTGCGATGTAGCCGCTACGGTGGACCAGATCCAGCGGCTGGAGAAAGCGGGTGCGGATATCGTGCGGGTTTCCGTGCCCTCCATGGAAGCCGCCGAGGCTTTCGGAGAGATCAAAAAGCAGGTCAGCGTGCCGCTGGTGGCGGATATCCACTTCGACTACCGCATCGCCCTGCGGGTGGTGGATCTGGGCGTAGACTGCCTGCGGATCAACCCGGGCAACATCGGCCGCGAACACCGCATTCGCGCGGTGGTGGACAAGGCGCGGGACCTGAATATTCCGATCCGTATCGGCGTCAACGCCGGTTCCCTGGAAAAGGACCTGCAGAAGAAATACGGCGAGCCTACGCCGGACGCCCTGGTGGAATCCGCCCTGCGCCACGTGGATATCCTCGACAGCCTGGATTTTCAGAACTTCAAGGTGAGCGTGAAGGCCTCCGACATCTTTATGGCCACCGCCGCCTACCGCAAACTCGCGACCCAGATTGACCAGCCGCTGCACCTCGGTATTACCGAAGCTGGTGGCCTGCGCGCGGGTACCGTGAAATCCGCTATCGGCCTCGGCGCGCTGCTGCTGGACGGCATCGGCGATACCCTGCGGGTATCTCTGGCGGCGGACCCGGTGGAAGAAGTGAAGGTGGGCTGGGATTTGCTGAAAAGCCTGCGTCTGCGTACCAAGGGGATCAACTTTATCGCCTGCCCCAGCTGCTCGCGCCAGAACTTCGACGTGGTGAAAACCATGAACGAGCTGGAGACCCGTCTGGAAGATATCACCACGCCGCTGGATGTGGCGGTAATCGGTTGCATCGTCAATGGCCCGGGTGAAGCGAAAGAGGCGGATATCGGCCTCGCCGGTGGTACCCCGAGCCACGCCATTTATGTTGACGGCCAGCCGGACCGCAAATTCAAGAACGACAACCTGGTGGATGATCTGGAAAAGCTGATCCGTGAAAAGGCCGCGGCCAAGGCGGCACAGGAAGCGAGCATCATCGCCCGGGAAACCACCGAGTAATTCCGGGGTGCGGAGCGGAGGCTCGGCACGCCCATGTATAGCAAAACGTTAAGGACTACCGTTGAAAGAACTTCGCGCCATCCGTGGCATGAACGACCTGCAGCCCACCCAATCTCCGGTGTGGCAGTACGTGGAAAGCACCTTGAGCGAGCTCTTCGCCCGCTACGGCTACAGCGAGATTCGCACTCCGATTCTGGAAGCGACGCAGCTGTTCGCCCGCGCCGTGGGTGAAGCCACCGATATTGTCGAAAAAGAGATGTACACCTTTGACGACAAGGGCGGCGACAGCGTCACCCTGCGTCCGGAGGGCACTGCCGGCACCGTGCGTGCCGCCATCCAGAACAGCCTGTTGAGCCAACCACAGCGCCTGTGGTACTTCGGCCCCATGTTCCGCTACGAGCGCCCGCAGAAAGGCCGCCTGCGCCAGTTCCACCAGTTCGGGGTGGAAGTATTCGGCATTGAAGGCCCGGATATCGATGCCGAGATCCTGATGATGACCGCACGCCTGTGGAAGCAGTTGGGCGTGGCCGAGCATGTGACCCTGCAGCTCAACTCGCTGGGCAACAGCGCCAGTCGCGCGGCCTTCCGCGATGCACTGGTGGAGTACCTGTCCGCACGCAAGGATCAGCTGGATGAAGACAGCCAGCGTCGCCTCGACAAGAACCCGCTGCGGATTCTCGACAGCAAAAATCAGGATACCCAGGCACTGCTGGCGGATGCGCCGTGCCTGCAGGACTACCTCGACGACGAGTCTCGCACGCATTTTGAGCAGTTGCGCGCCTTCCTCGACGCCGCCGGTGTGGCCTATGAAGTGAATCCGCGCCTGGTGCGAGGCCTCGACTACTACGGCAAAACCGTTTTTGAATGGGTGACCGACAGCCTTGGGGCTCAGGGCACCGTGTGCGCCGGCGGCCGCTACGATGGTCTCGTCGAGCAGATGGGCGGCAAGTTCACACCCGCCGTAGGCTTCGGTCTCGGTGTGGAGCGTCTGGTACTGTTGCTGGAAACCCTCGATGTGCTGCCGGACTCCCTGGATCAGCAGATAGATGCCTATCTGGTGGCGGTAGGTGATGTACAATCCGCGGCCCTGGCGGCGGCGGAGCAACTGCGTACCGAGCTTCCGTGGCTGCGGCTGCAGACCCATTGCGGTGGCGGCAGTTTCAAGAGCCAGATGAAGAAGGCCGACAAGAGCAAGGCGGAATACGCGTTGATCATCGGCGAAGACGAAGCCGCGGCGGGGCGGGTGACCGTTAAATCCCTGCGCGCGGACGCTGAGCAGCAGACGGTAGCGCTCGCGGACCTGCCGAAAATCCTGCAGGCCTGAATAGAAATTCTCCCTGATAAAGACGTTCAAAATAAGGCGAATAAGAAATGGCTGACCATTTGACCGAAGAAGAACAGATTGAATCGCTCAAGCGCTGGTGGAAAGAAAACGGTACCGGCATTGTCACCGGTGTAATACTGGCACTGGTGGCCTACTTCGGCTGGCAGTGGTGGCAGGGCAAGCAACGCGCCGATGCGGAAGTGGCTTCCAATCTGTACCAGGGCTTTGTGGAAGCGGTGAGCGCGAATGAAGGGCAGCCGGACAACAAACAGCTGACTACCGCTCAGTCTCTGGCACGCGAGTTGAAAGATAACTTCTCCAGCCGTATTTATGCGAGCCAGGCAGCGTTGCAACTGGCGGCACTGGCGGTTGAGAAAAATGATCTGGAAGAAGCGTCGAAGCAATTGCAGTGGGCGCTGGATAACACCAGCGACGATGCACTCAAGTTCATCGCCAAGCGCCGTCTGGCAGCGGTGAAAGGTGCGCGCGGTGAAACCAACGAAGCACTCAAACTGCTGGAAGGGGACGTGCCCGCCGCCTTCGCCGCGCTGTTTGCGGAAACCCGCGGTGACATTCTGGTGCAGCAGGGCGATAAAGATGCCGCCCGTGCCGCCTACCAGCAAGCCCGCGCGCAGCTGCTGCCGGAACAGGCCGCCGGTTCCCGCCTGCTCGATCTGAAGATCCAGAGCCTCGGCGAAGCGCCGGAACAGAACAATGAAACTCAGGAAGAGCAGCCGGTGTCAGAGTCTGACTCAGATAAGACAACCGAAGCAGCAACGGAGAAGGATGCACAATGATCGGCACACACAAGGCGCTTAACCGGATCGTCGCCGTGGCTCTGGCCGCGATGCTCGGAGCCTGTGCTTCCAACGAAGAGAAGGAAGATACAGATCCTGTAGAACTGACGGAAATTCACGAGAGCGTCCGGCTGCGTGAAGTGTGGTCGAACAATATCGGTGATATCGACGCCCTGCGGTACGCGATGCTGAAACCCGGCATCATCGACGGCAAGGTGATTGCGGCCAACAGTGAAGGCGATGTTTACGCCTTTGATCGCGCCAGCGGAAAGCGCCTGTGGCGCACGGATATTGACCAGTCCATCAGTGGCGGCGTCGGTGTTGGTCTCGGCATCGCCGTAGTGGCAGATTACCGCGGCAAGGTGGTGGCCCTCGATCTGAACGATGGCAGCCAGCGCTGGGCAACCCAGTTGGGTGGCGAGGTGGTGTCCACCCCGGCGGTGGGCTCCGGTATGGTCGTGGTGCAGACCGTCGACGGCAAGCTGCTGGGGCTGGATGCCAGCACCGGCGAGCAACGCTGGCGGCACAACACCGTGCTGCCGGTTCTGACGCTGCGCGGCACTGCGAGCCCGGTAATTTCCGCCGGGATGGTCTTCGCCGGTCTCGACAACGGCAAACTGATTGCCCTGAGCGCCAGTGATGGCCTCGAGCGCTGGGAGCAGCGGGTTGCCATTCCGCAGGGTTCTGCGGAACTCGAGCGGGTGGTGGATATCGACGGTGCGCCGCTGGTGCGCGGTGAGCTGGTGTTTGCCGCCAGTTACCAGGGCCGTGTGGTGGCGTTGTCCCGCGAAGACGGCCGCGGCCTGTGGGCGCGCGACGCGTCAACTAACCACAGTGTGACGGTAGGTGCCGGCCAGGTGTTCCTGAGCGGCGCCGATGGCAGCGTCCACGCCTACAATGTGGGTAATGGGCAGATCCTGTGGAGTAACAACGAACTGTTGCGTCGCGAGCTGAGCGGTCCGGCGTATTTTGGCGATGTGGTGGTGGTTGGCGATCTGGAGGGATACCTTCACGCGCTGGACCCCAACACCGGTCATTTTGTAGGCCGTACCCGGATCGACCGCGACCCGGTGCGTATTCCGCTGCTGGCGGATGGCGACCTCCTGTTTGCGCTGTCGGATGACGGCGAACTGGTCGCACTGCGCCTGGAGCGCTGATCGAAAATTCAGGGTGATATGACCCTGCTGTTGGAGCCTGTTCGCAGGCGAACCTGGACCGCCCGCGTTCTCGCGGGCGTTCGTATTTCTGGCAAAACCATTTTTGCTTTACGTAGACCCGAATTATGTTGCCTGTAATCGCCCTGGTCGGGCGCCCCAATGTGGGCAAATCCACCCTGTTTAACCGCCTCACCAAAACCCGCGACGCGCTGGTGGCGAACTATGCGGGCCTCACCCGCGACCGCAAGTACGGCGAAGCGGAGTTTGAAGGCCGCAAAATGATCCTCGTCGATACCGGTGGTATCAGTGGCGGGGAAGAGGGCATCGATGCCGCCATGGCGCAGCAATCCATGCAGGCCATCGAAGAGGCGGATTATGTCCTGTTCATGGTGGACTGCCGCGCTGGCCTTACCCCGGCGGATGAAATGATTGCCGAGCGCCTGCGCGTGCGCTCCAAGCCCACCATCCTCGTCGCCAACAAGGTGGATGGCGTCAATCCGGACATTGCCCTGTCGCCATTCTACGAGCTTGGCATCGGAGAACTCTTCCCTACCACCGCCACGCACGGCCGCGGTGTGCGCTCGCTGATGGAGCGCCTGATCGAAGGTCTGCCGGCTCCGGCGGAAGAGGAAGAAAAAGAAGAAGCCACAGGTATCAAGATCGGCATCGTCGGTCGCCCCAATGTGGGCAAGTCCACCCTGGTGAACCGCCTGTTGGGAGAGGACCGGGTTGTGGTGTTCGACCAACCCGGCACCACCCGTGACAGCGTGTATATCAACTACACCCGCGACGACAAGCCGTACACCATCATCGACACGGCCGGCATCCGCCGCCGCAAGAACGTCAAGGAATCGGTAGAGAAATTCTCCATCGTCAAAACCCTGCAGGCGGTGGAAGATGCGAATGTCGTGGTGCTGGTGATCGATGCCAGCGAAGGCCTCGTCGACCAGGATCTGCACCTGATGGGCAGCGTCATCCAGGCGGGGCGCGCACTGGTGGTGGCGCTGAACAAATGGGACGGTCTTGACCCAGACCACCGCGACTATGTAAAAACCGAACTGGAGCGTCGCCTGCGCTTTGTGGACTTTGCGGATATTCACTTTATTTCCGCTCTGCACGGCACCGGCGTCGGCAACCTGTACCAGTCCATTGAGGCCGCCTACCAGTCCGCCACCGACAAACTGTCCACCAATCACCTCACGCGGATTCTGCAATGGGCAGTGAGTGAGCACCAACCGCCGCTGGTGAACGGCAACCGCATCAAACTGCGCTACGCCCACGCCGGCGGTAAGAACCCGCCGATTATCGTGATCCATGGCAACCAGACCGACGAAGTGCCGGGCCACTACGTTCGCTATCTGGAAAAAACCTTCCGCCAGGCACTGGAACTGCACGGCACCCCGGTAAAAATCGAATTCCGTACCGGCAAAAACCCCTACGAGGGCAAGAAAAACAAACTCAGCGATCGCCAGAAAGCCAAGAAGCGTCGCCTGATGAAGTTTGTGAAAAAGAAAAAATAAGCACGGAGATTCACGCGGGGCGGCGCAATACCCTTTAGGCAAAGGCGATCATTTGGACGCAAGGCTAAACTTGCCGACGAATGATTGCCTTTATTGAACTCCGTAGGAGCCCGCCTGCAGGCGAACGGCCGCGGATTCGCCAGTACCCGAAAGAGTACCGAAAAGGATAAGGAAAGAATAAGGAAAGGAGCCCTTCATGCTGAAACTCAACAATCCCGACCTGCTGCGCAAACAATCCTACATCAATGGCGAGTGGCGCGACGCCGACAGCGGCGATACCCTCGACGTCACCAACCCCGCCACCGGTGATGTCGTTGCCACCCTAGCCTCCTGCGGCGCCATAGAGACCCGCCGCGCCATCGAAGCTGCCGATAACGCCTGGCCCGCCTGGCGCGATCGCACGGTCAAGGAGCGCGCGAAAATCCTGCGGGACTGGTACAACCTGATCCTCGACAACGTCGACGACCTCGCGAAAATCCTTACCGCGGAGCAGGGCAAACCCCTGAGTGAAGCCAGAACCGAGATCATATACGGCGCCAACTACCTGGAGTGGTTTGCGGAAGAGGCCAAGCGCGCCTACGGCGATGTGATTGCGCCGCCCTCCAGAGATAAGCGCATTGTTGTGGTCAAACAGCCGGTGGGTGTCACCGCCTCCATCACGCCGTGGAACTTCCCAAGTGCCATGATTGCGCGCAAGGTTGCCCCGGCGCTGGCCGTCGGCTGTACGTTCATCGCCAAACCCGCCTCGGAAACCCCGCTCTCTGCCTTGGCCCTTGCGGTTCTGGCCGAAAAGGCCGGTGTGCCGAAAGGCGTATTCAACGTGGTGGTGGGCAAAAGCTCACGGGAAATTGGCAGCGAGATGACCAGCAACCCGCTGGTGCGTAAATTCACCTTCACCGGCTCCACTGCCGTGGGCAAGCAGCTCCAGGCCCAGTGCGCGGAAACCATGAAGAAAACCTCCATGGAGCTTGGCGGCAATGCGCCGTTTATCGTATTTGACGATGCGGATATCGATGCCGCCGTCAAAGGCGCGATCATCTGTAAATACCGCAATGCCGGCCAGACCTGCGTGTGCGCCAACCGCATTCTGGTGCAGTCGGGAGTGTACGAAGAATTCGCCAAAAAATTCACCGCCGCGGTTAAGGCGCTGAAAGTCGGCAACGGTTTTGATGAGGGCACCGAAGTCGGCCCCATGATCAATACCGGTGCGGTAAAAGATGTAAAAGAACTGGTGGCGGATGCCGTTAGTAAAGGCGCAAAGGCCTTGAGCGAAGGTGGCCCCAGCGATCTGGGTGAGTGCTTCTTTACCCCGACAGTATTGGCAGATGTGAACGACACCATGCGTCTGTTCAAGGAGGAAATCTTTGGCCCGGTGGCGCCGCTGTTCAAGTTCGACAGCGAGGAAGAAGCCATCCGCATGGCCAATGACACGGAATTCGGGCTCGCCTCTTATTTCTACGCCCGCGATATCGGCCGAATCTGGCGCGTGGCGGAAGGGCTGGAATACGGCATGGTGGGTATCAACGAAGGCATTATCTCCAATGAGATGGCTCCCTTCGGCGGCATCAAGGAATCCGGCAGCGGCCGCGAGGGCTCCAAATACGGTATCGACGACTACCTGGAAATCAAATACCTGTGTATGGGCGGGATAGACAAGGGCAGCCATTGAAGATCGAACCCGTTGCCACCACCCACTCCTGCTTCAGCGACAAGTTCGGCATCCCCCGCCAGCCCCTGCTGGCGGATGCCAGCCGCGCATCCATCGAACTGTTACCGCCATACAACGACCCGGATGCCGTGTCCGGGCTTGAACAGCACAGTCACCTGTGGCTCACCTGGCTCTTTCATGAGGTCGCCGGCCAGTGGTCTCCCAAAGTGCGCCCGCCGCGCCTTGGCGGTAACAAAAAGCTCGGTGTCTTCGCCACCCGCTCACCATTTCGCCCCAACAATATCGGCCTGTCTGTGGTGCGTCTGATCGAAGTGCGCACAGCCCCCAGAGTGGAGCTGATCGTCGCCGGTGCCGACCTGCTGGACGGCACACCCGTTCTCGACATCAAGCCCTACATACCCTATGCCGATGCTGTGGTAGATGCCCGCAGTGAACTCGCCGAAGCCGCACCGCCATCCATCGCTGTCAACATCCCCGAAGCCATTCTCACAGTGGCCCGGGATTACCGCGACGACTGGGGTACCGACCTGCCGGCACTGATTCACCAAGTCCTCGCCCAGGACCCCAAGCCGGCCTACCAGCAACCGGACCCGGAACGGATTTATGGCATGGCGCTGTGTGGTTTCAATCTGCAGTGGCGGTATATCCGCGGTGAGATCGAGGTGGTGGACTTGCGGTTACTGAGTGAAGAGGTCGGGAAGTGAATGGGGTTCGGGCCGTGAAATGGCGAAGTGCGCTGTGGTCGCTGGGTAAATTTATGGCGCTGGCGGCCGTGATTATCACCGTCGTGTCTGGCTACCACAGCCGCCATATGCCCAAAGGAAAAGCGCCGCAACTGACGGCAGAGGATATCAGCGGGGCGTCACTGGATCTGCAGACCATGACCGAACAGGGACCGGTGCTGATCTACTTCTGGGCCACCTGGTGCGGCTACTGCCGCGTAGTATCGCCGGCGGTATCCGACCTTTCCGAAAATCATCAAATCATCAGCGTAGCCCTGCAGTCGGGCAGTGCGGAAGAAGTGGCCGCTTACCAGCGAAAGCACGAATTGATGTTCCGCACCATCAACGACCCCACCGGCGCGCTCAGCGCCAGCTGGGGCCTGCAGGTAACCCCTACCATTGCCATCGTCGATCGTGAAGGAATTGTGAGCACGGTAACTTCGGGAATGACGTCGAAATGGGGATTGAAAGTCCGTTTGTGGCTGGCGGAATAGGACCGGGAACACGGAGCCCGGCTCCGCACTGCGGATAACGCCATAATTACCAAGCCCGCCAACTGCGGAGCTGGAGCTTCGCGCTCCCTGCACTACCTGGAACCACAGTACCCCAACTATTTTTGCCAGCGTTTTGGCGTGTTTGTTAATCTTCGGCGAACGCCGGAGGTACCGGCAACAAGTCAATGGAACAACCCCGTACGCAGAAGGAATTTGCCATGGGACAGCTGCCTGCCACCCAAACATCCAACGCCCTCCAGGCCTGGGGAAAACGCGACTCCGGACGCGCCATCTTCGCCAACGGCAGCCAGAGGCAGATACTCGACAACTTTCGCCAGCTCAGCACCCAGCAGAGCAGCGCCGGCTATCATGCTCAGGTCCTGATTAAAGCCGTCGACAGCCTCCGCGGCCCCGCCAGCCCCGTCAACAGCATGCTCAAACCCAATCACCCCACACGCCGTTTGCTGGTGGCCGGAGGATTTGAGATTGAGTATGAACTGAACAGTTACTACGGGGATTGTCAGACGGATGTGGAAATAGTGGCAATTCGGATGGTTACCGCGGATGTTGCTGAAAAGAGACATCCGGCATTGTGGCAAATTGCGACGAATAATAGAGGGCGCTTCACTTTTCCCAAGAAGCCCAGTCCAAAGTTAATACCTTCCAAAACTCAACAAGGAAGTGCCACATCGCCTGTCAAGGTTGGGATAAACGGGCAGATTGCCCAAGCAAATGACGCTGTGCGAATAATGGCCAACCATATTAGTCGGGGCGATCAATCCAAGCTCAGCGTATTGGTGCAATCTGGCTTCCAGCTGCTTTACGTGCCACCAGAGACCGGTGCCTGGATTGCCGGTTGGCGAACCCTGAAGTCTCTTGGCAATTATGGATCGGAGCAGCAACAGAAGGCCGCACGCATTCTCGCCCAGCACATGCTCGAAGCCCATCAGCAGGGGCTGCATGTGGAATGGACCAGCCATGGTGAGGGTGCATGGGTACTGATCGAAGCTATGGAATTCTTGGGACGGGGGCAGGTTGACCTGCAACAGCGGCAGAAGATCTTCCTCAGTGACCACACCCGCAGTCGTTTCACCGCTGATCGTGCGCGCCGGAAACTGAATATGGACACTCAGGATGATAAATGGCACAACGCGGCGCCGGGTTTGACACAGACAATCGGCGGCGAACAGTTGGGATTGGCGCCATTGCTCAGCGCGGGCAATGATTTGCTCCATCACACTCCCCGGGGCGATCGTTTGGGCAAGAGCGTTAACCTGGCGTGGCAGACCGGTGACTACCTGATTAAAAAGTGGGGGATGACCGGCATGGCAGCAGGGTTGGCTGCCTCAACCGGCGGTTCCGCAGCTTTGGCCGCGGCGGTGGTCAAAGCGTTGCATAAACTGACACCAACAGTCGTAGCCTCACTGCCTGGTGCACGCAATCACTACTTTAAAAGTACCGGGGATCAGCTCCAGCAGTTGATCAATAAACCCAACAAGCCATAACCCAAACGGTGTCAGGATAATATTATGTGGTTTGGCAGCGAGAAAAAACCTAAGGGGCCCAGCTGGCATAAGGCTCGCCCAGTAGTCAAAGAATTATCTGGAACTCGAGTCAGTCTCCAGGCTCCCCCACTATTACCCAACGCGTATATGTCATTTGCACTTGGGCAAGAGCCAGCCGTATTTGATTTGGATGCAACTGGCACTTTCGAATTAATTGAATATGACCGCCATATTCCCAGTCATAAACCGGCCGGTAGCGAACGCGCGGATCGTCGTGTAACCATTTGGAGCAGCGGATGGAACTTCACCGGAAGACCGCTGTTGGATGGAGCAAGTGTCGGTGGCTTGGAAGTGCAACTGGTGGTGGAAGAGGTGGATGAGCTGCCGGTTAACTGTAGTTTGTTTCGTCGTGACGATCTGCTGCGTTATGCGAGAGGGTACTTCAGTGAAGGTTGGTTGGGCAGCTACCACGAGGGTTATGGTGAGAGTCGAGATCCTTTTGACCTCACCGAGTACCTGTGGCCCTGCTACTTGGCACCACTGAATACTCAATGGTTGGAACTCAATGGGAGAAATTGGTTTTATTTTGAAGCCCAACCGTTGCGGATGGGCTCAGATGAATTTTACTGGTTATGCCCTATTGGCCACCGCCGCTGCCTGCGCGCCACATTTGATGTATCGCGCAGTCTGTATAACTCAGGTAACCCATACCGTAAACAACGCTCCCCCCTTACCAACTACCTCCGTTTGATGGAAAACATCATGTCCACGATTGTGGTGGAGCTATCCGAGCCCGCGAAGCGGGAAAAGGCCACCATTCACAATTCGGAGGATCACTTCCCTCTGTTCCACTGCACGGAGACACAGGTCATTGAAGCTAAACACACCTTGTACATGTGGAGTGGAGCAGAGTACCGAGACAAATTACAACCCAGAGAGGGCGGCGACCACCGCGCCCCCAAGGAAGACGTGGCCGCATTTATCGACCAACGTATCAAGCCTCGGCCGCTGCCGGGCTGCCGGGCGATTGGTCCGGCGTTTATTGAAAATGACCACTTAGGAGAGCGGGAGTTAAACGCAAGCGTTGAAATTACCACTCCACGCGCGCGGGTAGGAAACCAGCACTGATTGTTGAACAGGAACTCGGCACTCCCGGTATCAGTGCCGAGTTTTGGCCGGGTCCAAATCGTCACTCAACACATCGTCATACACCGGCTGCCCCGGTATCTTGTGCCCCTCGCTGGCCCACTCCCCCAGGTCGATCAGCTTGCAGCGCTCACAGCAGAACGGACGGTGGGGAAACTTCTCGCTCCACTCAATGGGCTTCTTGCAGGTAGGGCAGGCGAGGGTTGGTGTGTCGGAAGAAGAGCGGTCAGACATGGAAATAACAACAATCAGGATTGGGATGCCAGTTGAACGTACTTCCCGTGAAGCGCGTCCACCTGTGCATTCAGGGATTCGAGCGAGCCGCTATTATCCAGAATATCGTCTGCTTTTGCACACCGTGTCTTCCGTGAAAGTTGCGCTGCCATGATCTTGCGGATCTGCTCCGGGGTATTGGCATCCCGTGCACTGGCGCGCGCTAATTGCATCGCCTCTGGCAGGTCTACCACACAGATCCGCTGCACCAGCTCTGACTGGCCGGATTCGATCAACAGCGGGGATTCCAGGATTGCGTAGGGTGCGGAGTGCGTTTGCGCACTGCCCGCCAGAGAACTGACGATTTCCTCGCGGATCAGCGGATGCGTCAGCTGCTCCAGCCAGCGCCGCTCGGCGGGATCAGTAAACACCAGCTTGCGCAGCACCGCCCGGTCGAGCGTGCCATCTGCCTGAATCACCGACGGCCCGAAATGTTCTTCAATGGCAGCCAGCGCCGGCCGCCCCGGCTCCACCACCACCCGTGCCGCCCAATCCGCATCCACCACATTCACCCCGTGGTGCCGAAAGCGCGCCGCGGCGGCTGACTTGCCACTGCCGATACCGCCGGTCAGCCCCACGATAAACACGGAATCAGCCACTCAGTTCAGTCCGGATATACGGAAATACCAGCCCACAATCTGTTCGCCCCACAGCATGGCAATCCATGCCGCGCCGGCCAGATAGGGTCCAAAGGCGATGGGCAGGTTCTTGTCGCGCCCGGAAACCAGCGTCCAGACAATTCCCACCAGCGCGCCTACGGCCGCGGAAAGCGGAATCACCAGCAGCACCGACTGCCAGCCAAACCAGGCACCAATGGCCGCGAGAATCTTGAAGTCCCCCGCACCCATACCCTCCTTGCCGGTAACCAGCTTGAACAGATGGAATACAGCCCACAGGGACAGGTAACCGACAATCGCACCGATGACGGCGTCCTGCAGCGGTACAAATACGCCCCAGATATTGATTAGCAGCCCCACCCACAGCAGGGGCAGGGTGATATTGTCTGGCAGCAGCTGTTTGTCGAAATCAATCCCTGTCAGCGCCACCAGCGCCCAGGTAAAAAACACCCCAGCCAGCGCCTGCCAGGTAAAACCCAGCTGCCACACAACAATGGCCGTCAAAATCCCGGTGACCAGCTCCACCAGCGGGTAGCGCTTGGAAATCGCGGTACCGCAGTGGCCACATTTACCACGCAGCAGCAGGTAACTGATGATGGGGATGTTTTGCCAGGGCTTGATCACTGTATTGCATTTAGGGCAGTGGGAGTGGGGGAGCACCAGGTTGTAGGTTTCGGAAAGCTGCTTCTGCTCGTCGGCAGAGGGTGTCTTTTCAAAATAGCTGTAGAAATCCTGCTTGTATTCCCGCTCCATCATGATGGGGAGGCGGTGGATGACGACATTAAGGAAGCTGCCGATAAGCAGGCCTAAAATAAAAGCGCTGCTAATAAGCAGCGCTGGGTGGGAAGAAATATATTCGAGCATTGTGAATTCGTTTGTTTAGACAACCTGACCGAGCTGGAAAATGGGTAGATACATGGCGATCATCAGTCCACCAACTAGTATACCGAGGATCGACATAATCATAGGTTCCATTAACGCGGTAAGATTGTCCACCATGTTGTCCACTGCTTCCTCATAAAAGTCCGCGGCCTTGCCGAGCATTTCATCCAGTGCACCGGACTCTTCACCGATCGCGGTCATTTGTATCAGCATAGTGGGGTATAAGCCGGACACTCGCATTGCGCCGTTAAGTGGTACACCTGTAGCCACTGAATCACGGATCTTCAATGTGGCATCTTCATACACTACATTACCGGTTGCTCCGGCAACGGACTTCAGCGCGTCGATTAGTGGGACACCGGCGGCAAAGGTAGTGGCAAGCGTGCGTGCAAATCGTGCGGCTATCGAGTTGTAGGCGATTTGCCCGAGAATTGGCAGTTTGAGTGCTAATTTGTCAAAAAAATTGGCAACATTTTTATTGCGTTTTTTTACTTCTAAGGTGCCGCCAACGCCCGCCACAATGGCAAGAAAGGCGAAGAACCAGTTGGCCTGCATCCACTCTGAAATACTTAGAACAAATAAGGTGAAAGCCGGTAGATCGGCACCAAAGCCCTGAAATGTGGTCGCAAACTGAGGTACAACTTTTACTAGCAGAATAGCTGTCACAACTACAGCTACAACCATGACCGCAATAGGATATGTCATGGCCTTTTTGATCTTTTTCTTCAGTGACTCAGTTTTTTCTTTGTAGGTTGCTATGCGGTCGAGCATGGTTTCCAGCGCACCAGACTGCTCGCCGGAGGCGACCAGGTTGCAAAACAGATCGTCGAAGTAGAGTGGATGCCTGCGCAGCGCGTCGGCAAAGGCGGTCCCTGAAGCCACGTCATCGCGAATTTTATTGATCAGCTCTTTTAGGCCCGCATTGTCTAGGCCGTCTGCGACAATCTCAAAACTTTGTACCAGTGGTACCCCGGCTTTCATCATGGTGGCCATTTGGCGGGTGAAGATGGCAATGTCGCCAGGTTTTACTTTTTTACTTCCGCCAAATAGAGGCTTGGGCTTTTTCTGTACCTTGCTGGCAATAATTCCCTGGCGACGTAACTGGGCTTTGATCAATGCCGGGTTGGACGAATTGATTTCACCCTCAACTACGTTTCCTTTGGCATCAACACCTTTGTACGTATAGGCAGTTGCTGTGGCGGCTTTGGCCATGGTGAGATTCCCGATTTTCTTATCAATTGTTCAGGCATCAGGCCTGTAATTTTAATCTTTGGTGACCCGATTAGCTTCTTCGAGGCTGGTAACGCCCATCACCACCTTGCGCAGCGCTGAGATGCGCAGGTTATTGAAGCCTTCCTTTCTTGCCTGATCGGCAATCTGAATGGAATTGCCGCCCTCCATTATAATGCGCGAAATTCCGTCAGTGATGCGAACCACTTCATACACGCCCACGCGCCCCTTGTAGCCCTTGGAACAGTGCTCGCAGCCCACCGGCTGGTATATCTTCCAATCGGATCTGGGGATGGTGACTGTATCGAAGCCTTCTTCTTTTAGTACTTCTTCCGGCAATTCCGCGGGTTTCTTGCACTCTCCGCACAACCGTCGCGCGAGCCGCTGGGCAATGATTACGCTTACCGAGGTGGCGATGTTGAAGGTGGGAACCCCCATATTCATCAGGCGGGTGAGGGTTTCCGGTGCTGAATTGGTGTGTAGGGTGGAGAGCACCAGGTGTCCGGTTTGTGCAGCCTTGATGGCAATTTCCGCGGTTTCCAGATCCCGGATTTCGCCCACCATCACAATATCCGGGTCCTGGCGCAGGAAGGAGCGCAGCGCCTCGGCAAAATTCAGCCCCACCTTGTTGGAGACGTTGACCTGATTGATGCCCTCCAGATTGATTTCCACCGGGTCTTCCGCGGTGGAGATATTGCGCTCGGGCGTATTCAGAATATTCAGGCCGGTATACAGGGATACGGTTTTGCCGGAGCCGGTGGGCCCGGTAACCAGAATCATACCCTGAGGCTGCGCCAGGGCATCCATATAGATCTTCTTCTGGAACTCCTCGTAGCCCAATGCGTCGATACCGAGCTTGGCAGAGGAGGGATCCAGAATCCGCAGTACGATTTTTTCTCCCCACAGGGTGGGCAGGCTGTTTACGCGGAAGTCGATGGCCTTGGTCTTCGACAGTTTCATCTTGATGCGGCCATCCTGCGGTACGCGGCGCTCGGAAATGTCCATCTTTGACATAACCTTCAAACGCGCGGAGATGCGGGTGGCCAGCTGGATCGGGGGGCGCGCTACCTCGTGCAAAATTCCATCTGTGCGCAGCCGCACCCGGTAGAGCTTTTCATAGGGTTCGAAGTGTATATCCGATGCGCCGGTGCGAATTGCATCCAGTAATACCTTGTTGACAAAGCGCACCACTGGTGCTTCATCGCCACCGGGGTCAGCCTCGTCTTCCCGCCGGGTCTCAGAGGCTTCAACATCGAGTCCATCGAGACTTTCGTCGTCAAGCCCCTCTAAGCCGCCACCTACGTCGCTGTTGTTCAGGTAGTTTTCAATGGCCTTGGAGAGTTTATCTGCTTCCACCAGCACCGCATCGGTGTTGAGGCCGGTGTTGAAGTTGATCTCGTCCAGTCCCGCCAGGTTAGTAGGGTCCGCCACCGCCACAAACAGGCGGTTGCCGCGCTTGTACAAAGGCAGGGCAAAATGCTTGCTGATCAGTTTTTCGTCGACGATATCTTTGGGCAGCAGATCAAAGTTGTAGCTGGACAGGTCAAACAGCGGCGAGCCGAAGGCGGTGGAGGCAATATTGGCCAGCTCGCGGCTTTTGATCAGCTTGGCGTCCACCGCATGCTGGGCAAAGCTGTGGCCTTCGCGTTTGGCGGCCTTGATGGCAGATTGGGCTGTAGTCTCGTCCAGGGCATTGTCGAGTACCAGCCGCTTGGCCAGGCCACTAAGTGGGGGGGTGCTCATAGAACTTATGGTTACCGTGCGCCGGGAAACGTTTTACTTTAGTTTAATTGCTGGACGTAAGTCTCTGGGAGTGCAAGGAAAATCTTGGTGCTGCCAGAAGGTCGATCAATATAGCGAATATAAAAGCACCCGCCAATGACCCTGAAGGGCCGGGGTTGCATCCTGTGAACTAGGTTTGTTGCCTGCCTTTAGCCGTGAGATATCGGAAAGTTTCCCCCAGTTTCGGCAGCCAATAGGTTGATATTTTTCACTCAAAGGTTTGGTTAGGACTCCGTCTCGAACATCAGAAGTTTACTGACAAAATTCGTCACCGAATTCTATTGATTGAGCGATAATTGACGTGTTCGCCTATTTTTTAATCGTTCGCCGCGTGACTTTCCTTTCAAACCGCCACTTCAGTGCAATTTTCGCGCTTGCGCGTTTTACCGTATTGCGGGTATCGTAATTCCCGATTTCCTCACGGGATTCATCCAAAAACAACAGTCTGTATGGAGACGGTTACAATGAAAAAGCAACAGGGCTTTACTCTTATTGAATTGATGATCGTTGTTGCGATCATTGGTATTCTGGCTGCTGTAGCACTGCCAGCATATTCTGACTACCAACAGCGTACAAAGGTAGCTGGTGCAGTTGCCGGTATTGCATCTTATAAAACCACAATTTCTCTTTGCATTGCTGAGCGCGGCAACTTGGGAGACTGTGATGCCGGTGCTTATGGTATCGGCGGAGCTATTGCAACCGGTAATGCTGGTGCAACTATCAACTACGTTGATGAGCTTGCGGTGGCTGATGGTGTTATAACTTTGACTACTACCGCTACTGATACTTCTGGTACCAAATTGGTAGTAACTCTTACTCCTACGATTAACGCTAACCAAGCTGTTAAGTGGGTGATGAGCGGAACTGGCTGTACTACAGCGGGCCGTTCAATTAACTGTTCCGTAAGCTAAAGAACCGAAGGCTAGTGGCTAAGTCTTGACTTTGACAGTTAGTCATCGAAAAACCCCGCATCCGCGGGGTTTTTTGTTATGGGGTTAGATTAGCGGAAGCAAATCTGGGTCAGGTCAGATTAAAAATTAGGGGACAAATCTCGACATAACAGAATTCAGCTCTTTTTAACCTCGTGAGCAGACCTTTACGACTGGAATACCCCGGAGCCTGGTACCACGTGATGAATCGCGGCCTAGCTCGGCAAAGCACATTTCTCGATGCGGATTGTTTTTCCGCGTTCCTCGACACTCTGGCGGGGGTGCACCGACGATTCTCCATTCAGGTCCGTGCCTATTGCCTGATGGGCAATCACTACCATCTTTTATTGCATACCCCCGAAGGCAATCTCAGCCGTGCGATGCGGCATATTTATTAATGGCGTTTAAACCCAGCGTTTCAATCGTCTGCAAAAGCGGGACGGGCCGTTGTTCCGTGGCCGGTATAAGGCCCGTGCGCCGTATAAAGACTCGGATGGCGGAAGATGAGGAACTGCAGTCGCTGGTAGATCGGGTTAGTCGCGGAGTAATAGTACGCAACAGTGCCTGACGAACTGCCCGAGTTTCAGGTACTTCTTCTCAGTGATCACTTCCTGTATCAGCTCCCAGTCCAGGTTCAGATAGTCGTGGACAATGGCATTGCGCATGCCTACGGCGCCTTTCATTTCTTGAGGGGTTACGTCGTCTAATGGCTGGTTTTCCAGTAACTGAATAATGCTGCTGACGGCCTCGGTGCGTTCCGGGAGCTTGAGCTTCCTACTGGTATGTTTGGCGGCACCAATGGCGGCTTCTACAAGAATTTGCAGGCTGCGTTCGGCAGCGGTGCGTTCCAGGAGCCCGAGGGTCTGCTTTTCACTGATCTGCTTTAGCAGTCTTGAGTGGATATCCACTTGTTCATTTATTGCATCGCAATAGGCTTGGTAGTTCATGCCTTTTCCTTGTGCGTTTCCGCCTTATGCCAGCAGTGATCGTTCCAGAGTCCGTAAATTCGGTTGGTTTCCCGGCAGTAACGCAATTCATCCTTGATCAACAGCGGATGGTCATCTTCGAGAATATTGATGGCGAGGGTGATCGGGGCAAGGCTGATATCGACTACTTGCACGAGGTGCCCCAGTTGCGCGGTGAGGTCTTGTGCCATGATTTCTGGCAGTAGGCGGCGTTCTGAGTAAGTTTTTTCGAAATTGTTGAGGGCGACGGCAATGTCAAAATCGCTGTTGTCTCCGTATTCCCCGCGGGCCCGGGAGCCGTAAAGCCAGGCGGCGGCGAGGCCGTCTTGTTGTGACAGGAATCGGCGGATTTGTTCCAGGTAGTCGTGCTGTCGGTCCCCGGCGCCTGTGGTCATATTGGCTAAGTCTTTCGTGGGTGGTGTTAGGGTGTTCTAGGGTATTTGACCGTGCGGGTCAAGTCGGAAGGTGTTGGTCAAACTCTACTTCTGCTGTTTATTGCGCGTATTGAGCGGCTTTACCCTGTGGTTACTTGTTGCCCGGAGACTACAATTCGCCGATGAAGCACCAATCACAAGGAGCTACTGCCAATGGCCATCCCTTCCCGCACCCTGGAAACCGAGTTTCCCGATCTCGCCGACAGTATCCGCCACCTGGTCCAGGACAGTATCCAGTTCAAGAACGACCGCGACAATTACCACAAGCTGGACAAGGTGATTCGTGGTCTTGAGGAGCGGGGTGTGGCTACGGATGATGACCATTTCAAAGAACTGAAGGTCCAGCGTGCGCGTCTGAAAGACCAGTTGTATATGCAGGCCAAATATAACCGGCACTAGTGATCACCAGTTGACGAAGTAAGGCCCGGCTTGCCGGGTGGTTCGCCAGTCTATAACCTGCTGGGTCATTTCTTATTGCAATTGGCCTGCGCTTTCTATGGAACAGATTTTCTCGAACCCTATGGCACTGTTGGTGTTGGTGGGGCTCGTCTCAATTGCCTGCCAGTTTCTTGCTTACCGGTTGAAGTTGCCGGCCATTCTTCCGCTGTTACTGGCGGGCCTTGTGCTCGGGCCGATTGCTGGGGTGCTCGATCCGGATGCGTTGTTCGGTGATCTGCTTTTTCCTGTCGTGTCGCTGGCGGTGGCGATCATCCTGTTTGAGGGGGCGCTGACGCTCAAGTTCTCTGATATTGCCGGGCACGGCACGATGGTGCGCAATCTGTGCTCGGTGGGTGTACTGGTGACCTGGCTGATCGCTACGCCCGCGGCGCATTACGCGCTTGGGATGCCGCTGCATCTGGCCGCGCTGTTCGGTGCGATTGTTACGGTGACCGGGCCCACGGTAATCGTACCGATGCTGCGCTCGGTGCGGCCCAATGCGCGGATCTCCAATATCCTCCGCTGGGAGGGCATTGTGATCGATCCTGTGGGCGCGCTGCTGGCGGTGCTGGTGTATGAATATATCGTCGCGTCTCACGGTGCGTTTGAACATGCGCTGCTCACTTTCCTGAAGGTGGTTGTGATCGGTTTCGGGGTTGGCTCCCTGATGGGTTATTTCCTGGGGGCATTACTCAGGAAAAACTGGGTGCCGCACTATCTGCGTAATACCGCAGTGCTGACCCTGATGCTTGGGGCCTTCGCCGCCTCCAACCTGATGACGCACGAGTCGGGTCTTCTGACGGTGACGGTGATGGGCATCTGGATGGCGAACATGAAGAACCTGGATGTCGATGACATTCTGGAGTTCAAGGAAACCCTGAGTGTGCTGCTGATTTCCGCGCTGTTTATATTGCTGGCGGCGCGGCTGGAGTTTTTTACCCTGGCACAGCTGGGGTGGGGGTCGCTGCTGGTGCTGGCGGCGATTATGTTTGTGGCCCGACCTGTGGGGGTTTTCCTGTCGTCGCCCGGCTCCGGTTTGAGCTGGCGTGAGCTGGCCATGCTCAGTTGGATTGCGCCGCGGGGTATTGTGGCCGCGGCGGTGTCCGCCTTGTTTGCCCTGAAGCTCGATACCCTTGGGCTGCCAAAATCCGAGCTGCTGGTGCCGCTGGTTTTTCTGGTGATTATCGCCACGGTGGTTCTGCAGAGCCTGACGTCGAAGACGGTGGCGAAGCTGCTGGGTGTCCGCGCCCCCTTCCCCAGCGGCTATCTCATTTTTGGTGGCGGTAAGTTCGCGCGCATGCTGGCGAAGGATCTGATGGATAAGGGGGTCTCCGTGCGGATCGCCGATACCAACTGGGACGCTATCCGTGAGGCGCGCATGGAAAATATCCCCACGTATTACGGCAATCCGATTTCGGAGCACGCGAGCCTGACGATGGATCTGTCCGCCGTGGGCAAGGTGCTGGTGCTGTCTCCCTACCGGCAGCTCAATCCGCTGGTGACATACCACTACGAGCATGTGCTCGGAAAGGACACGGTGCTCGGTTTGCGCGAGGGGGTGCAGGAGGGGCGGGCCAGCCACCGGATGTCGCAGGAATATCGAGAAAAACTGGCTCTGTTTTCCGAGAACGCTACCTACGGCCGCCTTGCCAGCCTGGTGGCGAAAGGGGCGGTGATTCGGACCACACGCCTGACGGAGTCCTTTACGCTCGACGATTACTACAAGACATACGGCAATCGCGCCACGCGTCTGTACGCGGTGGATCCACATGGGAAAATCCATATCTGCACTATTTCCGACGAGTTAGCGCTTGAGGCGGACTGGCAAATTGTCAGCCTGATCGCGCCGGAGGAAGTGTCAGAATCATCGGATGCCAGGGTGCCTCCGGTGCCCGGTGAAATTCCAGCCGGGTAGCCCGCTTGCCGGGTACTTGGGGCCACTAGATTAGTGGAAACTTCTGACGCTCTGGATATGCCCCCACTCGAGGCAGTACAACTTCTGCCCCACCAGATGAATCACGGACAAGGGGTGCTCTCCGGGGCTCGTGCTGATCTGTAGCCGCCCTTCAACGATCAGGATGTTTCCCCCTTTGATCTCGGCCCGGTAGCGTTTTTGTACCTGTTCCCATAGCACCACATTGACCACACCGGTTTCATCCTCCAGTGTCAGGAACATGACGCCTGATGCACTGCCGGGCCTCTGCCTGCAGGTGGTGAGGCCGAGAAGTTTTACTGGCTGACCATCGCGACAATTGGGGAGGTCGCAGGCTCTTGTGAGCTTGCGGTACTGGTGTTGCCTGCGCAGCAGCGCGATGGGGTGTTCGTTTAGCGTGAGCCCTGTGCTCTGATAGTCGTTATAGGTGTTGTCTTCGAGGCTGCTTTCCGAAGGAATATGGTAGCTTGCCAGCTGGTCCAGCTGATGGCTCAGCGTGTCCCAGGTGGTGTGCTGGCGGTTTTGCGACAGGCTTTGAAAACCGTTGGCGCTGGCGAGCGCGCTGCGTTGTTCCGGGGGCAGTGGTACGCGTTGGTGGAAGTCTGCCATGTCACTAAATGGGGATTGCTCACGGGCGTGGACGATATTGTTCGCGGTGGCCTCCTGTAGAGAGGGGATAAGCCGCATGCCGAGGCGCAGGCTGGGAGCCTGTTTTCCCTGATCGGCAAATTCCAGACTGTGGTGCCAGTGGCTGCTGCGAACATCGATGGGTAGCACGTTGACGTGGTGGCGCTGGGCGTCGTACACCAGCTGTGCGGGGGCATAGAACCCCATGGGTTGGCTGTTCAGCAGTCCGCAGTAGAAGGCCGCCGGGTAGTGATGTTTGATCCACGCGGAGAAGTAGGCAAGCAGGGCGAAGCTGGCGGAGTGGGATTCGGGGAAGCCGTAGGCACCGAACCCTTTCATCTGCTCAAACAGCTGTTCTGCGAGGTTGCGTTCGTAGCCGTTGGCGAGCATGCCGTTGACCAGCTTTTCGCGAAAGACCAGCAGGTTGCCGTTCTTGCCCCAGCTGGCCATGGCGCGGCGCAGTTCATCGGCTTCACCGCCGCTAAAGCCGGCCGCGACCATGGAAAGCTTGATGACCTGCTCCTGGAAAATCGGCACACCGAGAGTGCGCTCAAGTACCGAAACCAGGTTTGTGTGCGGGTAACGTACAGGTTCCAGTTTCTGTTTGCGGCGCAGATAGGGGTGCACCATGCCGCCCTGAATGGGGCCGGGGCGGACAATGGCGATTTCAATCACCAGTTCATAAAAAGTGCGTGGTTGCAGCCGCGGCAACATGCTCATCTGCGCGCGGGACTCGATCTGGAAGACGCCGACGGTATCGGCGCGGCACATCATTTCATAGGTTGCTTTGCAGTCCGGGGGGATGTCCTGCAGCGTCATTTTTCTGCCGTACAGGGCCATGTAGGTAAGTGACTTGCGCAGGGCGGTGAGCATACCGAGGGCAAGGATATCCACCTTCATCAGTTTCAGGTCTTCGATATCTTCCTTGTCCCACTGGATGATGGTGCGGTCTTCCATGGCGGCATTTTCCAGAGGCACCAGTTCGCTGAGTGGCTGCTGGGTGATGACGAAACCGCCCACATGCTGGGACAGATGTCGCGGGAATCCAGAGATCTGCTGCAGCAGGAGCGGCAGCATCCGGCCTGTAGTCCCACCGGGATCGATACCGGCGTTCTGCATCTGTGCGGGGAAGTCTTCCCGTTTGTCCCACCAGGTGCGCTGCGCCTGTAAGCGCTCAATAGTGGCAGCATTCAATCCCAGCGCTTTGCCGATATCCCGCAGGGCGCTTTTGAAACGGTAGGTGATTTTGGTGGCGGCGAGGCCGGCGCGTGTGCGGCCGTATTTGCGGTAAATGTACTGGATGATTTCCTCACGCCGCTCGTGCTCGAAATCCACGTCGATATCCGGCGGTTCATTACGCTCGCGGGAAATAAAACGTTCGAACAGCAGGCCGATCTTGTGCGGGTCTATTTCGGTGATGAACAGGCAGTAACACACGACGGAATTGGCGGCGGAACCTCGGCCCTGGTACAGAATGTGCTGGCTGCGAGCGTACTGGACGATATCGTGAATGGTGAGAAAGTAATGCTCGTATTGCAGCTCCGCAATCAGTTCGAGTTCGGTGACAATCTGCTGCTGTATATGAGGCTTGGGGCCACCGGGCCAGCGGACTTTAATCCCTTCTTGCACCAGTTCCTGTAAATGTCTACTGGCGTTTTTTCCTGCTGGCAGCACCTCCGCCGGATATTGATATTTCAGTTCGGAGAGACAGAAGCGGCAACGCCGGGCGATGGCGAGTGTGTTGGCGATGGCATCCTGCGGGTACAGACCGGCGATTTCTTGCATTGTGCGGAGATAACGCTCGGCATTCTGTTCCAGCCGATAGCCCAGCTCGTCCAGGGTGCAATTGTGGTAATTGGCATTCAGCACATCCTGCAGTGGCTTGCGACTGCGGCTGTGCATCAGTACCGCACTGGTGGCGACCAGTGGCAGTCTCTGGTTGTGGGCAAACTCGATCAGTTGCTGTTGTCGCAGGTTTTGCTCTGGCTGCAGGCGGTTATTGAGTGCGATGTAGAGGCGCTCCGGGAAGTGCTCCTTCAGTGCCTGTGGAATTTCCAGTAGTGTGGTGGATGGTAGCCACAGGCAGAGTGTGTGTTTGCTGTGGTTGAGAATATCTTCGAGGCCCGTGCGGTACCGCCCTTTTTCCGTTCGCAGGCGCGAGGTGCTGATCAGGCGACAGATTTCACTATAAGCAGATTTGTCCGGGGCGAGTAAAACCAGCCGCTGATGGCTGTCTGTAAGGCGAAAGAAACTGCCACAGATGAGCTTGAGCGTACTGCCTTTCGCTTTCAGTTTTTCCAGCTCGGCATAGGCCCGCACCACGCCGGCCATGGAACACTCGTCGGTAATGGCGATGGCCTGATAGCCAAGCCGATGGGCGGTACTGATCAGCTCCTGCGGGTGGGAGGCTCCCTGGAGAAACGAAAAATTACTCTGGCAAAAGAGTTCGGCGTACTGCATGGCCTGCGAAAATATGCGGTGTCGGATTTTGTGAAAACGGCATGGGGAAGAGACCGGGAAAAACGATCAGGAGTAAACCCCATGCAGAAACCAGTCCTCTGACGTCAGGTCCTGAAATACCCAGTACAAACTGCCCTGGGGACCGCGGGCGATGTAGTAGTCGCGGGCGTGGCGGTGGTGTTGCCACCAGTAGCCGTCGATGCGCTCCGGGCCCTGCAATAACTGCAGTTCACCGTCGTAAAACAGGCTGTGTTCCCGCTGCTGGATTCGGTCCGGGCGTGCCAGCAGCCAACTGGGGCGGGGGGCACTGAGCGGGTGCAGTTGGTGCCCGTGCCGTTTGCTTTGCAGGCTCAGGCTATCGGCGCTGGTCCAGGCCTGCTCGGGCAGGTAGCTTTCCTTGAGTGTTATCCCGGAGAGCGCCTGGTGGCCGAGGCGGGCTCTGAGTTTGTCGATCAGTTGGTAACTTTCGTGCTGGCTGCCGCCCTCTTCGAAAAAATCTTCTCGCAACATTTTTGTTTCCAGTGGGCGCAGCTGTTTACAGCGGAGTGCCAGCGCCTGTACCGGCTCTTTCAGTTTCACCCGCTCCAGCTGCAACTTGGTCAGCGCGATCAGCCGCTGGGGGTCGAACAGCGGGCGTGACAGCTCCACGTTCACTTCCTCGCTACCACGGCTTCCATAGTCCAGCACCCAGTACAGAGCCGGGCTGTACAGCTGACGCCGCTGCAATTGCCGGCAGAGCTCCCGCACCAGACGGCCGGCGGGAAATAGCAGCTGCTCGCTGTTATCCAGAGGGCTGGGGAACAAGAGTTCGCTGTGAAACTCTGCGGGGGGCTGGTAGCCGGGCACCGGGTCTGGGCGTGAGCCATTGAGGCGGGCGAGGTAGTTGATAAAGTCGCGCCCAAAGCGGTTGCCTACTTCAGACAGGGGGACTGCCAGCAGCTGGCTGACCCGTTTTATGCCACAGGCATAGAGTTTGGCGATGGCTTTGTTGCTGCAGTCGAGCAGTTTGCTGGGGGCGAAACTGATCCACTGCTTCCACTGCTGTGGTGTGGGCGGGGTACTGGTTTGTGCCAGCCACTGGCGGTGCTCCGGCAGCTGGCTGAGCAGGTGGGCGGCGCTGGGGCTGTGGCCGAGGCCCATCTGGTGGGTGATACGCATTTTGTGCAGCTCCTTGCCGAGCTGTTGCAGCAGGGGCGCGAGGCCACCCTGGGCCTTGAGGCTGCCGCCGAGTTCCAGGAACAGGCACGCGGGTGACTCACTCTGGGCTTTGCTGTCGGGATTGCCCGTGCGGGGGGAGACCACCGGAGTAAAACCGTAGGCCCACTGGGCCAGTTGTTGCAGCAGCTGTGCCTCGCGTTCGGTATCCCGCTCCAGCAGTTGCAGGCCCGGGCAGTAGGCGCAGGCGGTGGCAATGCTGAGCCCCGGTTCTATGTTGAGGGCGCTGGCGGCAGGGTTGGATTCGATGATCAGGTTGCTCTGGGAAACGGCCACGGGTGCGGTGTCACCGGCGCGGTGGGCGCGGGTGAGGGCTTCCAGCGGGAGTTTGGGCAGTTGGATGCAGAGCCAGAGCATTGTCGATTCCTGATTCGCATTTGTAGGAGCCTGGTTGCAGGCGAAGGCTACTGCGTACTTCTCCTGTTCGCCTGCAAGCAGGCTCCTACGGGTGGTTTGGGGCAGCGGGGGCTTGATGTTCCCGGCGGTCAGTGCAGGGGTTGATCCCTGCGGGTCAGGTCCGGGTTGCGGGCCAGGTGCAGGCGCTGGCCGGACTTGCCGTTCAGTTGCTTCAACAGTTGCAGGGCCAGCTGCTCGCCGTCGCTGTGCAGTTGCAGGCGCAGGGCGGCGGGGGAGGGGCTGCTGGCGCTGGAGCCGGGGCGGAAGTGGAAGTGCAGGCAATCCCCTTCGCGGGCGGCGAGTTGCAGACGTCGCAGATCCTTGTCTGCCAGTACTTCCTTGCCCTGCCAGCTGACCAGTGCACCGCAGGCGCCGGACTGCAGGGCCTGTTCTGCCGCCCACAGCTGGTCCCGCTGGCCGCGGGGGTGCAGCAGCAACAGTTTTTCCAACTGTACCCCGGCCTGCGCCAGAGCGGGTGCGTAGGGGATGTGGGGCGGGTTGATCAGGATCACCATGCGGTTTTGCCGGGTCATCTCTGCCAGTGCGGGGAGGATCAGGTTGATCTCGCCGATACCGGCCTTGTCCACCAGCAGCTCGGTGCTGGCGCCGCGGGGCCAGCCGTGACTGGCGAGCAATGCATCGAGACCGCGGTAGCCGGTGCTGATGCCGGTACGGGGCTGACGCTGACGGTTGGCCAGCTGCCAGATATCCGGCCGGGTCAGCAGCTGTTGCAGTGGCTGTGCCGGCTGGCCGGCGGCCTGCTCACTCAACTGCTTGTTTTGCATAAGGTTTTCGGCATTGTTCACGATCGGTTCGCTCCGCGCTGGCTGTTTAACAGGCTGTTCAACTCGGGACCACTGGTTACCTATACAGTGTGTACTGGTAATTTATACAGTAGTTATCCAGGGTCGGCAAGCGTGGATATGGGGCGGGGCGAGGGGGTGGTCGCAATGTCTGACACTTTTTTGCACAGGGCAAAACGGCTATGATTCCGCCTCTTTTTTATGACCAGACATTTGTGAGAAGCGAGGGGGCAGGGTGAGCATCAAATCCGATAAGTGGATTCGCCGCATGGCTGAGAACGAGGGCATGATCGAGCCCTTCGAGCCGGGCCAGGTTCGTCACGGGCAATCCGGCGACCGGCTGATTTCCTACGGCACGTCCAGTTACGGCTACGATGTGCGCTGCGCCAGCGAGTTCAAGATTTTCACCAACGTGCATTCCGCCACCGTAGACCCCAAGGCGTTCGACCAGGACAGCTTTGTGGATGTGGAAGGCGACTACTGCATTATTCCGCCAAACTCCTTTGCACTCGCCCGTACCGTGGAGTACTTCCGTATACCGCGCTCGGTGTTGACCATCTGCCTGGGCAAGTCCACCTACGCGCGCTGCGGCATCATCGTCAACGTGACCCCGCTGGAACCGGAGTGGGAAGGGCATGTGACGCTGGAATTCTCTAATACCACTAACCTGCCGGCGAAGATCTATGCCAACGAAGGCGTGGCGCAGATGCTGTTCTTCGAGTCTGATGAGATTTGTGATGTGTCTTACAAGGATCGCGGCGGCAAATACCAGGGCCAGCGCGGTGTGACTCTGCCGAAGACCTGATCTGATACTCGACAATGACCGACTTCCCCACCCAGGCCGATGTACTGATCATCGGCGCCGGCGCCGCCGGCCTGATGTGCGCCTCGGTGGCGGGCAAGCGCGGCCGCAGTGTACTGGTGCTGGACCACGCGAACCGGGTCGGCAAAAAAATCCTGATGTCCGGCGGCGGCCGCTGCAATTTCACCAACCTGTACACCGCACCGGACAATTTCTACAGCGAAAATCCCCACTTCTGTAAATCCGCCCTGGCCCGCTACACCCAGTGGGATTTTATTGCGCTGGTGGAAAAGCACGGAATCCCCTACCACGAGAAAACCCTCGGCCAGCTGTTCTGCGACAACAAATCCCGGGATATCGTCGATCTGTTGCTCGCCGAGTGCCGCGAGGCCAAAGCTCAGATTCGTACCCGCTGTGAAATTCAGCGTATCGAACCTCTTGCGAATGAGAGCAGGAGGAAAGGTTTTGAAGTGCACACGTCTCTCGGAAAAGTGGTGTGTGAATCCCTGGTGATCGCCACCGGCGGCCTGTCGATTCCCACCATGGGCGCAACCGGTTTTGGTTACGACATAGCCCGCCAGTTCGGCCACAGCATCGTGCCCACCCGTGCGGCGCTGGTGCCTTTTACCCTGAAAAAACGTTCGCTGGAGCGTCAGAAGGAGTTACCGGGTACTTCCCTGGCGGTCACCGCCCGCTGTGGCGATGGCAGCTTTCACGAGCAGATGCTGTTTACCCACAAAGGCCTCTCGGGGCCATCGGTGTTGCAGATTTCCAGCCATTGGAAAGAAGGCATGCCCGTGGAATTTGATCTGGTGCCGGGGCTGAACTTGTGCGAGTGGCTGATCGGGCAGCGCGGTAAAAAGCAGGAGAGCTTTCTGCACACGCTGTTGGCCGAGTTCTGGAGCAAAAAACTGGTGCAGTTTTTCCTGCAGCGCAATGAACTACAGAGCAAACCGCTGAAGCAGTACAGCGACGGTGAGCTGCGGGAGGTCGGGGAAAAGCTGCAGACCTGGACGCTGATCCCCGAGGGTACCGAGGGCTATCGTACCGCGGAAGTGACACTCGGTGGGGTGAACACCGATGAAGTCTCCTCGCGCAGTATGGAGAGTATGAAGCAGCCGGGGTTGTATTTCATCGGCGAGGTACTCGATGTGACCGGCTGGCTCGGTGGTTTCAATTTCCAGTGGGCCTGGGCTTCCGCCCATGCGGCTGGCGGTGAGGTATAGGAAAATCATGGGTGATGTACTGCCATTCAAGCGCAAGACGGCCTGGGAAAAGCACAAGGGCAGTAGCCTGTGTCGCGATGGTTTCCACAAGTGGAAGGTGGTGACCGAACGCAAGTTTGATGTGAAACAGGGAAAGCTGGTAACGGAGTATTGTTGCCAGCGCTGTGGTAAAACCAAGACGCAGCTTTTGTAATTTTCGGGCCGGACGCTGATGCTGGCGACCGGTGAGGTGTTGCCGGTCGATAATCTGTTCGAACCGATTACCCTCCCGGTGCTACCCGGGAGGGTGGATTCAGTATTACTGTTTATTCCCCTTCGCCGGTGCCGCCACGCCCATCTCTTCCAGCAGATTCTCGGCGTGGTCTATGTTTTCCATTACCCACAGCATGTATTCCACATCCACGTGAATGGCGCGGGTGTTGTCGTTGAAGTCCCAGTCCGCGTTGATGCTGTCGTAGGTGCCGTCAAATACCAGCCCGATCAGCTCACCTTTACCGTTCATGGTCGCGGAGCCGGAGTTGCCGCCGGTGATATCCACGGTGGTGAGGAAGTTGACCGGAACGGAATCCAGCTTTTCATCATAGAAGCGGCCGTAGTTTTTGTTCTTGATCGCTTCCAGTTCGGCTTTCGGCGCATCAAAGGGATCTTTTCCCGTGTACTTGGCCTCGATACCGCGCAGAGTAGTGAAGGGGACAAAGCCGTTCTTGCCGTCGTTACCGTCGGCAGGGCCTTTGATGGTGCCGGCGGGAGGCGTATAACCTTTTACCAGGCCATAGGTCAGGCGCAGGGAGCTGTTGGCGTCCGGGTATACCGGTTTGCCCTGTTCGTTGTAGTAGGCGATCAGCAGGTCCATGTATTTCGGGCGTACATCCGCGAACTTGCCATCCATCGCTTTGTCTTGCTGTTCGATAGCGAGACGGTCGTCGTAGGTGGCCACTGCCAGCTGGATAAAGGGATCGTCGCTCGCGCGGAACTCCTCGGGAGATTTATCCATCCATGCCAGACGGGTTTTGGTGTCGGTAAGACCGGTACTCTCATACATGGCTGAGAGTTTTTTCTGCAGCGCGTCGCCACTCAGACTGCCGGAGAAATAGTCGTCGAAACTTTTCAGGCGCTGATCCTGGGGCAGGGCGTTATAGCGCTCGATAAAGTAGGTCCACACGGCCTGATCTACGGACGGTTCGAAGTTGCGCTCAATGCGTTGCAGGCTTTCCGTGAAGCGCGTCATATCGCGATCCTGATAGCCCGGTTCACGTTCCATATTTGGCTTCTGTTTTTCCAGGCTCAGACGATATAGACGCTGGGCGGTGCTCAGCATCGCGGAGCGATTCATATAGCCCAGCAGCAGGTCACGCTCCTGCGTGGACTGCTGTTCGCTCACCAGTTTCTGCAGATCGCTGATGACGGACGCGTATTTTTTATTGGCTTCTGGATTGGCTTCGATCCATGCCTGCAGGTCTTTTTCCAGCTGTTGTTTGCGCTGTAGCAGATCGCTGCGGTTGTAACCTTCCATCATGCCGGTGAAATTCTTCGAGTAGTTGTTGAGGCCGGCTACCAGGCTCGCGTATTTGAGCGCGGCGTCCTTGTTGTTTTCTGTTGCTTTGCCGATGACCTCGGACCACTCCGCCAGTACTTTCTGCATGGTGGGGTAGTACCAGCTGAAATTGTTGCTGACTTCTTCCGCGGTGCGGTAGCGGTTGGTACTGCCGGGATAGCCGGCGACCATAACGAAGTCCCCCTCCTGTGGGCCCTTGGTGGCGACTTTCAGAAAATGTTTGGGTTTGTAGGGCACATTGTCTTTGGAGAAGTCTGCAGGCTTGCCGTCGGGACTCACATAGGCGCGCAGGAAGGAGTAGTCGCCGGTATGGCGCGGCCACATCCAGTTGTCGATATCGCCGCCGAACTTGCCAATCGAAGAGGCGGGGGCGTGTACCAGGCGCACGTCGCGGATGGCCAGCTGCTTGATCAGGTAATAGCTGGCGCCACCGTAGTAGCTGTAGACCTCACAGCGGTGGCCGGGATCGGATTCGCACTCGGCCACGAGGGCCTTTTCCGCATCTTCAATGGCGTTAAAACGGGTGGCGCCGTCCATGTCGTCGCTGAGTTTGCTGTTGATCTTGTCGGTGACCTCGTTCATGTCAACCGTGACATAGATCCGCGAACCGGGTGCTGCGGGCAGTTCTTCCTCCAAAGACTTGGCGAGAAAGCCATTGGTGAGCAGGTCGTTATCTTCGGTGGAGTTATAGGAAATGGAGCCATAGGCGCAGTGGTGGTTGGTGGCGACCAGACCCTGCGGGGAAACGAAGCTCGCGGAACAGCCGCCGAGACTCACCACCGCATTCATCGGGAACTGGGTGAGATCCGTCATGGTCTTCGGGTCAAGCTCAAGGCCCAGACTTTTCAGCTTGTCGCCCAGCTCCGGCAGTTGGCGCGGCATCCACATACCTTCGGTGGAAACACTGTCGGTCCCAGATGTATCAGTCCCCGATACGCTGGCTGCGGGCATGCTGTCGGCTGTGGTCGCCTCGGGCGTGGCGTTGGTGGCGGGTTTACCGCAGGCGGTGAGTAGAGCTATGGCCAAAGCCAGTCCCATACGGTGGGCGAATATTTTGTCTTTCACGGTATTTCCTTAGACCTAGAGTCTTCTCTTATATGTCTCGCTCAAAAAACAAACGGCCGCAATCGGCGGCCATGTGACCGGCATGTTGCCACAGAACCCCGGGCATACGAATCCTTGCTGAAACAAACCGCGAAGTCGTCGGGATAAGCCAAGCAAAGTGTAGAATGTGCAGCAATTTGTGCCGGTGAAATCAGGAGAGGGCGGTGTTTGAAAAGCAGGATTTACTGGATATTGCCCGTACGCCAATGCCTTTTGGAAAGTATGTGGGGAGGTCGCTGATCGATCTGCCGGAGGAATACCTGCTGTGGTTCGCGAAAAAGGGCTTTCCCAGTGGCAGGCTTGGAGAACTGATGGCATTGACGCTGGAAATCAAGATCGAAGGACTGGACGGGTTGATCAAGCCTCTCAAGTGAGCACAATACGTTGTTCCGAAAGCAACAATGGGCCCGACTCCCGGACCCATTGTTGCTGAAAAACCTGGTTGCCAAAGAACGTCAACAGGTTTTCAACGCTCGTAAACGCGACGACCGCGGCTGTCATAGTAGTAGCGTCTTTTCTTCTCGCGATCGTAGAGCCAACCGCCGACACCACCCAGGGCCGCACCCACTGCGGCGCCGCCGATATCACCACCCGTAACCAGCGCACCCGTTACCGCACCGATACCAATACCGGTACCGACACGGCGGTCGGTATCACTCATGTTGGCGCAGCCAACGGTGGTTAAGGAGAGCGTTAGCGCAGAGAAAACAGCAATACGTTTCATTACCCGGAACTGCATAAGTAACTCCAGTTGTTACATATCCGATTGATTCGCTGATGGAGTGTATGGTGGCGCTGTTTCTCTTCACAGATACTTCGTGGAAACAGGTAAGACGCATGTTTTTCACATATTTCACATGTTCAGAGGTGGGGGCCTGATTTTTTTGAATGATCAGTCAGCGGGTTGAGCCGATCAGCAAGAAAGTTGCGCCAAATTTCAGAGTCTTGCCCAATTCTTCCATCACTTTTACGAATCCTGTCTACCTTTGGGATGAAGGTCATTCCGGAAGCAAGGGTAGACGGGGTTCTGTATTTTCTTGCAGTTGAAGAAATATCCGTTCTGGATTGCTTGTCCTTTGTATTCCGCGAAGTGAAATACATGCCAGTTACACCGGGCTTGTGCCTGGTAATGGCAGTTTGATCTGACGTCAGTGTAGCCATGGTTGGCGAAGGGAAATAGCGCCTTCAGATCACGAAGGTGCCTGAGAAGGACAAGGAAAGGTAATAGTTAGATGAGCAGGATGAGCGGCCACATCATTGATAAATTCAATGGCTCTTTGAGTGAGTTTTACTCTAGCAATATTTTGTTAAATTCACCGGGGCTGATCAGGCTTCCTCTAGCAAAAGAAGATGTAATTTCATTTTCCAGGTCGGGTACAGATCTCATCGTCCAACTGAAGTCGGGTGAGATAATTACCATCGCGAATTTTTTTGCCGCCAATTCAGAGGGGGTCCAGAGTGACATTTTCCTGGAAAATCCTGATACCGGTGAAGTCCAACTTGCGCACTATAACGAGGATGGTTCAAGCTTCTCGCTAGCGCTGGCCAGCGGCTCTGAAATTGCACAGACGTTAAATAGCGAGGGAAGTGAAGGCTTCTGTTTGCTTCCCGTATTCTGGGCAGGCTTGGCGGCGCTCGGAATATATCTAATTAAAGATAGTGTCGATGATGACTCGAATATTCCGACCTATGTAATCCAGGCTCCTCCGCCTCCTCCCCCGTCCTCCCCGCCTTCAGTTGATCCTGTAGATACACCAACCCCCGTCGGTGAGCCTCCGTCTGTCGATGACCGCGACCTCGACAATGACTCGGACGCTGACGCCGATGCCGACGCTGACGCCGATGCCGACGCTGACGCCGATGCCGATGCTGACGCCGACGCCGATGCTGACGCCGACGCCGACGCCGATGCTGACGCCGATGCCGATGCCGATGCCGATGCCGATGCCGATGCCGACGCCGATGCCGACGCCGATGCTGACGCGGATGCCGATGCCGATGCCGATGCGGATGCGGATGCGGATGCGGACGCAGATGCTGACGCCGACGCCGACGCCGATGCCGACGCGGATGCTGACGCCGACGCCGACGCCGATGCCGACGCCGACGCCGATGCCGACGCCGACGCCGATGCGGATGCTGACGCCGACGCTGACGCCGATGCGGATGCCGACGCCGATGCGGATGCTGACGCCGACGCCGACGCCGACGCCGACGCTGACGCCGATGCCGATGCCGACGCCGACGCTGACGCGGATGCCGACGCGGACGCTGACGCCGATGCCGATGCCGATGCCGATGCCGATGCCGATGCTGACGCCGACGCAGATGCGGACGCCGATGCCGATGCCGACGCGGATGCGGATGCGGATGCCGACGCCGATGCTGACGCCGATGCGGATGCCGACGCGGATGCCGATGCCGATGCCGACGCCGACGCCGATGCCGACGCCGATGCTGACGCTGACGCTGACGCCGACGCCGACGCCGACGCCGACGCCGATGCTGACGCTGACGCCGACGCCGATGCCGATGCCGATGCCGATGCTGACGCCGATGCGGATGCCGACGCGGATGCGGATGCCGACGCGGATGCGGATGCCGACGCGGACGCTGACGCGGATGCCGATGCCGACGCGGACGCTGATGCCGATGCCGATGCCGATGCCGATGCCGATGCCGATGCCGATGCTGACGCCGACGCCGATGCTGACGCCGATGCGGATGCCGACGCGGATGCGGATGCGGATGCCGACGCAGATGCCGATGCTGACGCCGACGCCGACGCCGACGCCGACGCCGATGCCGATGCCGACGCGGATGCGGATGCCGACGCAGATGCCGATGCCGACGCAGATGCCGATGCTGACGCCGATGCCGATGCCGATGCCGATGCCGATGCCGATGCCGATGCCGATGCTGATGCTGATGCTGATGCTGACGCCGATGCGGATGCGGATGCGGATGCCGATGCTGACGCCGATGCCGATGCTGATGCCGATGCCGATGCCGACGCTGACGCCGATGCTGACGCCGATGCGGATGCGGATGCCGATGCGGACGCCGACGCAGATGCGGACGCCGATGCCGACGCTGACGCCGATGCCGACGCCGATGCGGATGCTGACGCCGACGCCGACGCCGACGCGGATGCTGACGCCGACGCGGATGCTGACGCCGACGCGGATGCTGACGCCGATGCGGATGCTGACGCCGACGCCGACGCTGACGCCGATGCGGATGCTGACGCCGACGCCGACGCCGACGCTGACGCCGACGCTGACGCCGATGCCGATGCCGACGCCGACGCCGATGCGGATGCTGACGCCGACGCCGACGCCGACGCCGACGCCGACGCCGATGCGGATGCTGACGCCGACGCCGATGCCGACGCTGATGCCGATGCTGACGCGGATGCCGACTTCGAGCTAGTCGATGTTAATGATGATGCGGTTCTAGAGTGTGAACTGAGCCTGGATCCGGAAGCTGAGCCTGATACAGACAGCGACAGTCAGTTCGATCTACTTGGGATCAGCATTGCAGACCTTGTGAGTCTCGATATCGGTTCAGGCCAACCGCTTGTTGAGTTCGAACTGAGTGAAGATACAAACGAGACGGTGTTCGACCTTGAAATCGACGGAGCACTGGGTATCGGTGTTCTGGACAACTATGTCTTGATTGTCGAACGCTTTGAAGATGGAGAATGGGTCCGAGTTGAGAGTAGTGAGAATAATCTCGATGGCGGTCTGCTTTCACTCAGTGTACTTGGCTTGGGCGGTACTTCTGGTCAGGTAACGCTGGAGAATCTGGATGCAGGTGAATACCGTGCAACACTGGTTCCTGATCCTGGATTGATCAGTGTTGGTGTTGCCATCACCCGTACTATCGACGTGACCGCCACGGATCTAGTGGAAGTTGAGACGATCGTAGGTAGTCAGAACGCGGAAGGAAATTTCATTGATCAGTCTGCTAGTGGGGACACTAACAATCTTGAAATCCAGTCGGTCACCTTCGACGGTAACGTGGTTACACCCACCGGCGGTGAGATAGAAATTGAGGGTGAATATGGAACTTTGGTAATCCAGAGCGATGGTAGCTACATCTATACGCCGGACGAGGAACTAGGCAGTGTGGGTGTAGACAGCTTTGTTGTGACCGTTGTGGATACCGAGACTAATGAGGTGCTCTCTGCAAACCTGATCATTGAAGTGACTAAGGAAGTCGTGCCAGACGATGGCGACGCCGACGCCGACGCCGACGCCGACGCGGATGCTGACGCGGATGCTGACGCGGATGCTGACGCGGATGCTGACGCCGACGCCGACGCCGACGCCGACGCCGACGCCGACGCTGATGCGGATGCCGACGCTGATGCGGATGCCGATGCCGATGCCGATGCCGATGCTGACGCCGATGCCGATGCCGATGCCGATGCCGATGCGGATGCGGATGCGGATGCGGATGCGGACGCTGATGCCGACGCTGATTCTGATACCGAAGCACCGGATGCACCTACCGCCAACCTGACCAACGACACCGGGGTCGATGACAGCGACGGCATCACCAGCGACGGCAGTGTCACCGTCGGCGGCCTGGAACCCGACGCCACTTGGGAATACTCCACCGACGGTGGGGATACCTGGAACACCGGTACCGGTAACAGCTTCACTCTGCCGGAAGGGGAATACGAAGACGGCGACGTCCTGGTTCGTCAGACCGACGAGGCGGGTAATACCAGCCCCGAAGGATCGCTCGGTCCGGTCACCATCGACGCCACCGCACCGGATGCACCGACCGCCAACCTGACCAACGACACCGGCGCCGACAATGGCGACGGCATCACCAGCGATGGCAGCGTTACCGTCGGCGGCCTGGAACCCGACGCTACCTGGGAATACTCCACCGACGGTGGGGATACCTGGAACACCGGCACCGGCAACAGCTTCACTCTGCCGGAAGGTGAGTACGAAGACGGCGATGTCCTGGTTCGTCAGACCGACGAAGCGGGCAATACCAGCGCCGAAGGATCGCTCGGTCCGGTCACCATCGACGCCACCGCACCGGATGCGCCGACCGCCAACTTGACCAGCGACACCGGGGTCGATGACAGCGACGGCATCACCAGCGATGGCAGTGTCACCGTCGGTGGCCTGGAACCCGACGCCACCTGGGAATACTCCACCGACGGTGGGGATACCTGGAACACCGGCACCGGCAACAGCTTCACTCTGCCGGAAGGGGAGTACGAAGACGGCGATGTCCTGGTTCGTCAAACCGACGAAGCGGGCAATACCAGCGCCGAAGGATCGCTCGGTCCGGTGAGTGTTGAGTCGTTGGATGGTGTCGATGAGGTAGCTACGGCGTTGCTGAATATTCTGGGCGCCGAGTCGGCCGCAGATCATGGCTCTGCCGATTACGGTTTACTCGATTTCTATCTGAATCTGATCGGACTCGATTTGCAGGCGAGTGTGCTTGGCACATCGGCCCTGGAGTTCGAAATCGAACCGGGGCACACCCAGGATCTGACCTTTGAATTTGACTCCACTCTGTCTTTGGAGCTGCTCGGGGATCTTCGCATCGTTGTGCAGAAATGGGACGAAGCCACGGGAATGTGGACTGCCGTTGACAACTCCGAGGATGAGGCCTCGATACTTGAAATCGGTTTGCTGGGAGGTGGCGGTGACGGCGTTACGATCGAGGGATTGGGCAGTGGTGAGTATCGCGCATTCATAGCTGCTGACGGCGTTGTGGCGACAGTGCTCAGCTCACTGTCCGTGAGTGGTACCGACTTCGACAATACCGTTATCACCGGTTACGAAGGGATAGCCGTTGAAGGTAATGTCCTGGATAACGACGAAGCGGGAACCTCCGTAGTAAGTGTCAATGGTGAGACCGTTGTCATGGGCGGGTCCAGCATCGTCGGGACATACGGTACCCTTCAGATCGACCAGGACGGTTCTTACACCTACACACCATTTGACAGCGACGGTTCCGGTATTGGCCAGGTAGATATATTTGAGTACACGCTTGTCGATCCAGTCAGTGGTGCCACTGCGATGGCGACACTGTATGTCCAGATCGATAGTGAAAGCGTCGAAATGACATGGGATGAGGAAGACCCGTCTATGCCGGCGACGATGGAGTTCTCTGCGTCGGATGATGTGGCGGAGGCGTCGGTTGTGTGGGCCAATGCAGTCACGGAGGGTTACTTCACTGACTCCGATGGTGAGCTGCTGGGAATCGGCTCTCAAGAATATATCAGTGACACGTTTACTATCTCCGAAAATATGGAAGTTTCCGGAAGCATCGAAGTCGAGGTACTTCTCGCGGCTCTGGCGAGTGGAGAGGTATTCTTGGAGAGGGAGACATCACCGGGCTCTGGTAGCTGGGAGACGGTGGCCAGCGATAGCTTCAACATCGTCATCGGGGGGCTTGGTACGGTGGCTTCGATTGACCTTTCTACCGTGAATTTCACGGCAGGGGATTATCGAGTGCGTGCGACCAAATCCGGTCTGGCCTCAGTGACACTTAATGTTGCCACTGACGTTGATGTCGTTCACCTCGACCAATTCGAGATCGAAAGTGCCGTTAACGCCGTTGGTAACCTGTTCGATAACGATGTGGAAGGTTCCGAGTTCAGCACACTTCAGATAGATGCGGGTATGGGCTTTGTAGATGTAACCGATTCAGTGGTTGTTGACGGTGACTTTGGCTCACTGACAATTGATGCTGACGGTAATTACACCTACATCCCAGATGGAACATTCTTCGACATGACTTCTCAAGAAGTCTTTAATTATCAGCTGGTACACCCGGTGACGGGCGCAGTTGTAGGTGGCTCCCTGACGATCACGTTAGAACCGTCGGGTGCAGGTGTTGAAAGCATGTCGGAAGGGTTTGCAATGACTTCCTTTGCAGCGGAGTCTAGCGAAGATGTTGAGGAATCTGCGGATAGCGAGTTTGTTGTACAAAGCTCTGAATCTGGCCTTGAAACACTGTACTGGCAAGGTGGTGAAGCCGTCATTACTCTGAGCGACTACGTAGGCGAGTTTTCCGATATTGATGCGATTGATCTTGACCAGGAAAACGCGGTTACGCTTTCCCTTGGATTGGAAGACTTGGTATCCATCTCGAGTGGTGATGAAAATTTCTACATCAATGGTGATGGGGAAGATACCGTAGAAATACTCGGTGCATGGACTGAACTGGAGACCGGCTTGGCACATGGAATTGACTACAGCATCTATATTTCTGTAGACGATCCCAATAAAGAGCTTTGGGTGGAAACGGGTATTCAGGTTGTCTGATGTCTTAGACTGATCATTTGTTAAGCCGGGCCATTGAGCCCGGCATTTTTTTATGTCTATTCAGTACTTTGGTAACTGAATATTGAGCTCATGGTCGCAATATTGAATTTGCCAGCTGAACCAGTTTGAGATAGTCCGAATAGCGATCGGTCGGTGATGGTGAGCCAATGATCACAGAGATTATATTGTCATCTGGATTTATCTCAGAAACAGCTGCCAAATTGAATAGTGATGGGTAGAGCGTTCCGGATTTTCCGCCCAAGAACTGTGGTATGGAGAAGTCTGGTATGACTCTGGCAGTGGACTCCCTGAAAATAGATCTTGCTACTAATTTTCGTTTATTTGGTCCTGATATATTGATGATTTTCTGCTCTTTTCCCCATGTGTCATTGATTAACCTCTGTTTTAGGCAGATTGCGGTCAAAACAGAAATGTCGCGAGCAGTTGATCTTTGTCCCTTGGTGTCTAGCCCGTGAGGATTGAAAAATTTTGAGTGTTTCATCTGAAGATGATTTGACACTGAATTCATTTCTTCGACGAAACGATTGACTGGATTTAATAAGGTTTTTGGATTCATGACTTGAAGAATGGATCCAAACTCTCTTGCTATGACGTTGGCAGTTATGTTGGAAGAAGTAAGTAGTAGGTTGGCTATTCCATCCAGGAATGAAATTTTATCTCCAGGTACCAAATTTCTTCCAGATCCTCCTGCATTGTCGGAGTGCGAAACTGTCAAATTGTAGGATGTTGGTATTTTGTTTTCGCTTGCTATTTTAATGGCGGTTAATGCAGTCAACAATTTTGTGATTGAGGCTGGCGTGATTGCTAAATCTGCGTGCTTTTCATAAATGGACAGGAATGGTTTATCTGCCCCCTTACTCAAAAGAACGCAAATTGCGCTTTTTGCTGTTAGATCTATAGGGTGAGTAGGGGAGGATGTATTCAATTGAAGTTCCAGGAGCTGCAGGTCTCTAGTTTAAAAAAAACCGATTTCTGAAGAGTGAGCGTCATTGCTACAGTTGTGTGATTATAAATGCGCATCCATTTCATCATTTTTCAATGAAAAGGGTTTCTGGGCTGGTAGGCCTCCGAACTCTGATGTGCCTAGCCAAACATGATTCCAACCGATTTCTAGCGTGTGATGGTTTCCTCGAATTTTTTTTCGGAAAGCTGTTGGATGATGTTTTCAAAATACCAATTTTTTATAGGGTAATTTTGCTTTTTGTAACAGTTTTTTGGGGGTTGGCCGAGAGTTCAGGTGCTGGGTTCGCTACATAGTTCGAGTAACTCTTTAACGAGCAAATGCAAGCCGCTGCCGTGAGATCCTTTAAAAAAAAGAAGATCCTCGTTTTCAATTGAATTCAGTATTTCCCTCTTGATATGTGATGAATCCGGATGAACGGAACTGTTTACTCCTTCTTTAACGAGATTTTCATGAATGTTTCCAATTTCCTTGCCAAGTAAAAGAACCCTGGCTGCCCCCGTTTTCTTGATGTGGGGAACAAGGTCTCCATGGTATTTTTGAGAATTTTCTCCGAGCTCTCGCATATCGCCCAGCACCAGTATTTTCTTCGCATTTTTACTGGAGAGAGTGGTTTCCCCTGCGAGAAGCAGGGCTGCTTTCATGGACGCAGGGTTGGCGTTGTAGGCTTCGTCAATAAGCCGAACCCGCTTTCCATGTATCTGGACTGTCGAAGAATTGCCGCGCCCTAACAGTGGCTTGAAGAGGGGGATCAGGGGTAGTACAGGTTCTAATCCCAGGCCGAGTGAGTGGATCGCTGCGATACATGCAAGGCAATTCATGGCCATATGTTGGCCCCGTGCTCCAGATATAAACTCGACATCGATACCGTTCACATCAGTAACTGTTCGTCCGGTATCCGCTGCATATTCTTTCAGTCGGTACTGACTAAGTGGGTGCTCTCCAAATGTCACAATTTTCAAGCTGTGACTGTTCGCTTCGGCTTCTATGATTGGCCATTCCGGTATGTCTCGATTGATGACAGCTATGCTTCCTGGCTTCATTCCTGAGAAAATCCTGCTTTTTTTTCTGGCTATTTCTTCCGTGCTGCTGTGATATTCCAAGTGGGCAGGATGAATATTGGTTATGATGGCGATATCCGGTTTTGCGATTTCGCTATTCAACTTCATATTGCCAACGGCCATTTCAAGTACCGTGAAAGGTGCACCCCATGGCATGGATGCCAGATTCCAGGAAATGCCGAGAGGAAGATTGGCATTGTGCTCTGTTTTTCCGATGTTACCCCAAGGACGCAGCAAGTGATGAAGGAGTGCGACTGTCGTGGTTTTTCCCGAGCTTCCGGTAATGCCAATAATCGTCCCCTGATTTCGGCTTCGGGCATACCGTCCCATTCCCAGAATAGCATTGCGGAGTTTTGATACTTTCAGTACTGGTATTGAAGGGTTCGCTTTGAATTCTGGATCGTCAGTGATGATAGCCTGGGGGATGTACGGCAATGAGCCCAGTTGCTTTGGTGGTATAAACCTGTCTCCATTTGGGGATCTCACTACGACTATGTTTCCCGGGCGCATTCCCGGTGGAAATATACATAATCCAGTGGCGCGCCAGTTGGGTGTCTTGGGCGGGATGATCCATGCCCCGGATGTGGCGTGCACGAGGCTCTCTGCGTCCCAGTTGTCGGATAAAGCTGCAGGTTCCGTCTGGATGGTATGCGCGGGTGCTTCGACTGCAATTACTTTCTTTTTTTCAAGAAGATATTGTCGGTAGGAAACAAACCCTGATAAATAATGCTCTACATCATCAATTCTGACTCGAAAGGCGTGGTGTCGTATATAAAAGCTACCCAGTATTCTTTTTGGGTTTTGGAAATACATCGCAGACTCCGGCCAAAAATGGCCGTTTAGAAGGTAGTGGGCACGAAATTCGAGAGCCTCATAAAATTTCTGCAAATCAATTCTGGAAATAAGATGCTTGAATCTATTCTGGTTCTTTAGCCTTGTTATCATTTTTTCTGCAGCCATCATTAATTCCAGAAGGGTTGGGAATGTAGTGATGCGTTTCAGAATGAAATCTAGATGGTCAGAAAAGTTATCGATACCGAATTTAAAGTATTTTTCTTCTGGTTTGTAAAGGGTTAGTTCATTGACGCAGTAGCTGAGCCAGTGGTCATGTGCTTGCCAGTGTTTGGCATTGATGAAGTGATCGAATGCTTTTTCTACTGCGCTAAGCCAGCGGCTGTCTTTGGTAAGTCCATATAGGCGCATCAGGCCAAAGGCAGCTTCTCCATCGTAATAGATGATTCTGAATTTTTCTTTTACTCTGAGTGAAGGATATTCCAGCACATGTACGAACTTCCCGTTTTGCGGGTTTTGCATGTGACAGATGCCCAGCGCCAATTGCTCCATGAGAGAAAGATACTGATCCTTGCCAGTCAATGCAGTGTATTTCGAAAGTGCGAGCAAGCAAACACCGTTCCCACCCAACTTTATTTCATTATTGGTTTCTACTAAAAATGCTGCAGTAGCGCCATCTGGGAGTTTAGTTTTTTTGATCAGATTGCTGATGAGGTAGTCGAGAGCTTTATGTATGGAAGCCCCAAGTTGTTCATCTGCAGTGACCTCCCAGGCCTCCAGCATCGAGTAGATACTGCTGGCGTGTCGAAGGTTGTTATAGGCTCTGATTGGCCGGTCAAAGCAAGGGTGCCAGCCGTAGTGGAACTGGCCACTTTGTGTTACCTGGCTGGCCAGGTAATTGCTGCTGTTGTGGATCAACTCGTATACGTTATATTCATCAAGTGCCTGAATGGTTCTTCGGCCCATATCGCGGCCAGGACCATTAAGTATCAAAGGCCCTTCCGTGCGACTGGAAAAAATGCCTTTGGTGTGCAGGATGTAAACAGGTTTGTCTGGGGAAAAATCCAGACTTACGGAGCTTCCATAACGTTTTCTTGCAAAAGCAGAAAAATTTTTCTCGTTTACTACGGCGTGAGAAGTTTGATTTCCTCCGTAGAGCATCGCATTGGCGTTCAACTCCTGCTCCAGGAAGCTGATTTTGAATTCGGGGTCCAGAGCGAGGCCGCGACGGAAATAGTTGCGTTTGGTAAGCGCGAGTTCCTTTTTTAACTTTTCCCAAGAGCTTTCTTTGCTGGCGAACACCCAGTCAATCCTAAGCCAGCAGATATCCAGCTTCTCAGTTTTTTCAATCTTCAGCGCCTGCACTCTGCACGCTTCCCAGGCTTGTATAAAACTCTGCCCCTGAGCGTGAACAACCCTGGCTCTGCTCTTAGCATCGCAAAGTGAAAAATAGAGAGTGTAAGGCGGACGCAGTTTGGACAGCTCTTGTTCCAATGCCAGATACGTGCGAGCGAGTAATACGGTCAATGACATGGCTTCCTTGCCTTTTATTAAAATTTTGTTATCTGTGAAATGCAGCTGCAGGCGCTCTTTCGCGCACATATTAGGTTCAGTCGCTTTAGGTTCAGTATAGTTCCTCTTCTTTATTTGGACGGTGAAGGCTTGAAACTATACTGGTAACTGTCCCGGGAAGACTCCCCCATCGCGAGACGAGGCGGAGTGCCAAGAAGAAGCGGTCCGTAACGGAGGCTGAACATATACCGTAAATAGGCCCACAGCGGGTGACCACTGGTCTGAGATTGATTTCAGCGAGTGTACGAGCGGGAAGTTTCAGTCAGCTTGATTGGGTATTGTGGGGTGAGCGGTCGATGTTTTATCGGCCGCTCTTCGTTTCGCCAGGTTATTGACTCTGCAGTTTTCTAATTTCTCCCTTTATACGCCGGCGCAAAGTGTGTTGCACGCAGCAAAATGCGCCAAAATATCAGGGTATATTGTGACTAAACTCTCATTGATGTCTTACGGCTCTGGTAAAGACAGCCCCTAGCGGAGTAATGTGAACATCATATGACATCGCTGTCATCTTTTTATGAAGAAATGACAGCGATGTCATATGCCCGTATCCCAGCCGGGCGCCTGAAGTACCCTGTTCCAAAGTGATGAGTTAAATAACAACAAGAAGTACCGGCATTAGTAGTTGTATGCCGTTCAATCGGGGGCGAGAGAAGCCCGTCGAGGTAAGGCGGAACAAACAATCAACAGCCCCCGTTGATATAGATCCTGATCAATAAAAGATAACGACAAGGTGAACAATCAATGAAAGGGCTCACACCAAGCCACTGGTGTCGTGCGCTGTTAGCGCTCGGTCTTACCAGTTCCTCCGCAATCGCCGCACCAGGCGCTCCCACCATCGACTGGATGGACACCAGCTTTGCCATCATTGAAGTGGACGATGCGGCTACTGCCTACGAGCAGCTGATTACTGTAAACGACTATGCCGAAGTACCGGTGTCCTGGTCTAAATGGTCGGGCGATCCTGCCACTACCGCTCAGTACCTGTTAAATGGCCAGGTTGTGCTGGAGCAGAGTATCAGCGGTGGGGCCACTCAGACCGGCAGCGCGACACTGCAAGTCGCCCAAGGCGGTCAGTATGAACTCCAGGTTGCCCTTTGTAATGACGATGGCTGCGCTACTTCCACCGCGGTGGATATCGTGGTGGCGGACACCGACGGCAGCCATCTGGATCCGATTACTCTCACCGCAGGTGAAAACAACCAGCCGTACACTAATACCTCGGGTTCGGTCGTAGGTACTTACTTTGTGGAGTGGGGAGTGTACGGGCGTAAATTCTCCGTGGACAAGATTCCTGCCTACAACCTGACCCATATCATTTATGGCTTTGTGCCCATCTGTGGCGGTGACGGTATTAATGACAGCCTGAAAGAAATCGAAGGCAGCTTCGCCGCGCTGCAGCGTTCTTGCGCTGGCCGTGAAGACTTTAAGGTTTCCCTGCACGATCCGTTTGCCGCGGTGCAGAAATCCCAGAATGGGCAAACCTATTCCGATCCTTACAAAGGTAACTTCGGCCAGCTTATGGCGCTGAAGCAAGCCTACCCGGATCTGAAAATTCTCCCCTCTATCGGCGGCTGGACACTGTCTGACCCCTTCTTTTTCTTCGGTGATGCGGCCAAGAGAAAAACATTTGTAGACTCTGTCGAAGAGTTTATTCGCACCTGGAAATTCTTCGATGGTGTGGATATCGACTGGGAATACCCGGGTGGCCAGGGGGCGAACCCGAACCTTGGCAATACTGCTACTGATGGCGAAACCTATCGTCTGCTGATGCGCGATCTGCGTGCGATGCTGGACGAGGTGGAGCAGGACACCGGACGTCAGTACGAGTTGACCTCCGCCATCGGCGCCGGCTCAGACAAGATCGAAGATGTGGACTACCTCGCTGTACAGCAGTACATGGACTACTTCTTCATGATGACCTACGACTTTTATGGCGGCTGGAGCAACGACGTACTGGGTCACCAGACAGCGTTATATGCACCGACGTGGCGCCCGGACACTGACTACACCACCAATAACGGTGTCCAGAATATGCTGAGTCTCGGTGTTGATCCGGGAAAACTGGTTGTCGGGGCTGCCATGTATGGTCGTGGCTGGACCGGTGTTTCCGGCTGGACCGGTGGCGATCACATGACGGGTACGGCTACTGGTGCGGTTAACGGCACTTGGGAAGCTGGTGTGGTGGACTATCGCGATATTGTTGCACGCCTTGCCACCGGTGAGTGGGAGGAGTATTACGATGAAACCGCTGAAGCGCCGTATATGTTCAAGCCAGGCACTGGTGACCTGATCACCTACGACAACCATCGCTCCGTGGTGGCGAAGGGGGCCTATGTCCAAGCACACAGCCTGGCAGGCCTGTTTTCCTGGGAAATCGATGCAGACAACGGGGACATTCTCAATGCCATGCACGAAGGCCTGGGACACGGCGGTGGCCAGAACAACCGCACGCCAACCGCGCGCGCCGGTGGCGATCAGTCTGTTGATGGTGGTGCAAGTGTTACGCTGGATGGCAGTACATCCAGTGATTTGGACAACGATCCGCTGACCTATAGCTGGGTCCAGATTTCCGGTACCAGTGTAAGCCTGCAGAATGCGAATACGGTGTTCGCTAGTTTCACGGCTCCGAATGTGACCGTCGATGAGGCGCTAGTGTTTGAATTGACGGTTACCGACGATAGTGGCGCCAGCGATACCGACCAGATAACGGTGACTGTGCTCGCCGATCAGCCCAACCAGGCACCGAGTGCCGACGCGGGAGCTGATCAGATCGTTATTACGCCGGCAAGCGTTGTCCTGGATGGAAGTGCTTCCAGTGATCCGGATGGAGACACATTGAGCTACAGCTGGACTCAGATCGCGGGTACGCCAGTAACTTTGAGCGATACGTCTGCTGCGACTCCGAGTTTCACTGCGGCCGAGGTTTCCGCTGAGCAGGAGTTGGTTTTTGAGCTGAACGTAAGTGATGGCTTGCTGAGTGATGACACCCCGGATCAAGTCAGTATTTTCCTGCTGCCGCCGGATGCTAATACGCCTCCAGAAGTCTCCGCTCCGGCTCAGGTTACCATTCAGGAAGGCGCCACTGACTCGATCACCGCAGTGGGTACCGATGCCGATGGCGATTCACTGACCTACACCTGGAGCGGTATGGCTACTGGGTCTGGTGCCACCATTACCATCACTGCACCTCAGGTAGAAGCAGATACGGACTTTACCCTGACGGTAACTGTGAGCGATGGGATCGACAGTGCCAGTGCCAATGTGACCGTAAGTGTAATCAACAACACTGGCAGTGGCGGCTGCGACATGACCGACCCGAATGCGGGTAACTATCCTGCGTGGCAGTCCGGCAGTACCTACCTCGGCGGTAATCAGGTCAGCCACGACGACCTGGTCTGGGAAGCGAAGTACTGGACCCAGCAGGAACCGGGCTTCAGCGCCGCGGACTGGAAGCTGATCAGTGACGTGGAAGTACCCTGGAATGCCAGCACGGCCTACAACGGTGGTGACGAGGTCAACCATAACGGCAAGCGTTACCGCGCCAAGTGGTGGACCCAAGGCCAGGAGCCGAGTACTTCTTCCGATTGGGAAGAAATCGGCGACGCAACTTGTAATTAAGTGTTACAGCAGTAAACAGAGGGCGCTACGGCGCCCTCTGCTCTTTTCGATAAGCCTCATAAAAATAACTTAGGGAAACGTTATGAAAAGGCAATTAATAGGTCTGCTAGCACTCGGGGTGTTTTCTGTCGAGGTGGCAGCCATAGACTGCAGTGCGCGTCCGGACTGGCAGAGTGCCGGAATTTATGTTGGGAATGATACGGTCAAGCATCTGGGCAATGCGTATACCGCAAAGTGGTGGACACAAAACGAAAACCCGGCCACTCACTCGGGGACTTGGGATGTGTGGGCCTACGATGGTGCCTGTGATGGCGGCTCGTCCTCTTCCAGCTCGTCTTCCTCCAGTTCCTCGAGTTCGTCCTCATCCTCATCTTCCAGCTCCTCCTCATCCGGTTCGTCTTCTTCCAGCTCTGGTGGCGGATCTGGCGGCGGCTCCTGTACCTCGTTGCAGTATGTTGCCGGCACCAGCTATACCGCGGGGCAAGTGGTACAGAACGTGGGGCTGGAATTCCAATGCAATATCGCCGGCTGGTGCTCTTCCGCCGCAGCCTGGGCCTATGAGCCGGGAGTCGGCATGCACTGGCAGGATGCCTGGAGTCAGGTAGGGGATTGCGGTGGCTCCTCCTCGAGTTCTTCTTCCAGCAGCGGAGCCAGCTCGTCTTCCGGCTCTTCGTCCAGTGGCTCCGGCTCCTCCGGTAGCTCGTCTGGTGGCAACAGTGGTCTGCTGCCGAAACATGCATTGGTGGGCTACTGGCACAACTTCAACAATGGTTCCGGCCTGTACCGCATCAGTGAAGTATCCGATGTGTGGGATGTGATTGTGGTGGCCTTTGTGGACGACGCGGGTAACGGCAGTATTGCGTTCAATTTGGATCCCGGTCTCGACAAGCAGCAATTTATTGCTGACGTCGCCGCCAAGCGTGCCGCTGGAAAAATCGTGGTGGCGTCATACGGCGGTGAGAAAGGCACCGTGACCTTGAACACCGACGAGAACGTAGCCAACTTCGTCAGCAGCACTGCAGCGATGATTGATGAATACGGTTTTGACGGTATCGACATCGATCTGGAGTCCGGTGCCGGTGTCATGCACGGCGCACCGGTGATCCAGAATATGGTGAAAGCGGTCAAGCAGCTGAAGCAGCTCTACCCGGGTATGTATCTGTCCATGGCGCCGGAGCATCCCTATGTGCAGGGTGGGTATGTTTCCTACACCGGTATCTGGGGTGCTTACCTGCCAATGATCGACCAGTTGCGCGACGATCTGGACCTGCTCCACGTGCAGCTCTACAACAATGGCGGTCTCTCTACACCGTACAGTGGCTCTGCCTATGCGGCGGGCTCGGTGGACATGATGGTGGCCTCCGCGCTGATGTTGATTGAGGGCTTCCCGTTGGGCTACGGAAGCGCAGGCTTCTTTGAGGGACTGCGCCCGGATCAGGTTGGGCTGGCACTCCCCTCCGGGCCCAGTGCGGCAAGCAGCGGATTTGCGACCACCGCGAATATCAATCGCGCGCTGGATTGTCTGACCCAACAGCTGAACTGCGCCACCCTGACCCCCAGTCAGGCCTATCCCACCTTTAACGGTGTGATGACCTGGTCCATCAACTGGGATATGAACGACGGTGGCATTTTCTCGGGACCGGTGGGTAGCCACGTGCACAATCTGCCGTAACGCCCGCTGACAAGAGACGCAAAACCCCCGCGCCGAAAGGTGCGGGGGTTTTGTTGTGCCTGAGATACAGGGGTATAAAACGGCAGGCACAAAAAACCCGGCAATTGCCGGGTTTTACGCGCTCTAGACGGAGCCGGACAACGGTCCGTCTTAGCGGTCCTGAGGGGCCACGTAGTCGCGTGCGGCGTAGCCGGTGTACAACTGGCGCGGACGGCCGATCTTGTACGGATTGGAGATCATCTCGTTCCAGTGCGCAATCCAGCCTGCGGTGCGGCCGGTGGCGAAGATCACGGTGAACATGTCGGTGGGGATGCCGATGGCCTTCATGATGATACCGGAGTAGAAATCCACGTTCGGGTAGAGTTTCTTCTCGACGAAGTACTCGTCTTCCAGTGCGATCTTTTCCAGTTTTTTGGCGATGCGCAGCAGCGGATCGTTCTCGGCACCCATCGCACCCAGGACTTCGTCGCAGATGCCCTGCATTACACGGGAGCGCGGGTCGAAGTTCTTGTATACACGGTGGCCGAAGCCCATCAGGCGGAACGGGTCATTCTTGTCCTTGGCCTTGGCGACGTACTCGTCGATACGGCTCTCGTCGCCGATTTCTTCCAGCATGTTCAGAACCGCTTCGTTGGCACCACCGTGCGCCGGCCCCCAGAGGGTGGCGATACCGGAGGAGATACAGGCGAAGGGGTTGGCACCGGATGAACCTGCCAGGCGCACGGTGGAGGTAGAGGCGTTCTGCTCGTGGTCCGCGTGCAGCAGGAAGATCACGTCCATGGCCTTCGCCACAATCGGATCGATCTTGCTCGGTTCGCAGGGGTTGCCGAACATCATGTGCAGGAAGTTCTCGGAGTAGCTGAGGCTGTTATCCGGGTACATGAACGGCTGGCCCTTGCTGTGCTTGTAGCACATGGCGGCCAGGGTCGGCATCTTGGCAATCAGGCGATCCGCCGAGATCTTGCGGTGCTCGGGGTCGGTGATGTCGAGGGAGTCGTGGTAGAAGGAGGCGAGGGCGCCGACAACGCCACACATCATGGCCATCGGGTGGGCGTCGTAGCGGAAGCCCTTGAAGAAGTTGACCAGGGATTCATGCACCATGGTGTGGTTCATGATGCCGTTGACGTATTCCTTCTTCTGCTCGACGGTGGGCAATTCGCCATTCATCAGCAGATAGCAGGTTTCCAGGTAGTCGGATTTCTCCGCCAGCTGCTCAATGGGGTAGCCGCGGTGCAGGAGTACACCTTTGGCGCCGTCGATGTAAGTGATTTTGGACTCACAGGAGGCGGTGGACATAAAGCCCGGGTCGAACGTGAACAGACCTTTACTTGCCAGGCTGCTGATATCGACAACGTCGGGACCGACGGTACCGGAGTAGACCGGCAGGTCGATTTGGGCGTCGATACCGTCGACCGTGAGTTGAGCTTTCTTGTCGGACATTGTGGACTCCTAAAAACTATTCTGTTGCCAGCTTTTTATTTCCACACAAATCACTGAATCAATTCAGCGATTCTACGGCCCGGGAGGGGCGTGCTCCGCGCTCATCTGTGATCACCTTTTTATAGGAAGGTGTATCCCAGGCGTTATCTGTGCACAGGCAAAACCCGGGAAGTGCCGGATTCTGCGGGCTCGGAGGGCCTTCTTTGGCAGCATCCGGACGCGGATATGGGGCTAGCGGGCTTTTGAGCGCGGCCAAACTTAAGTGCCGCGCCCCAAATTGTCAAACCAAATCGGATCGGTTGACCCATGAGCGGGCCGCAGGATCTGTTGCGCCAGGCTCAGGTGGCAGGGAATTTGCCTGTAGGGGGGGGGAGTTCTGGCGTCTAAATTCGGCTCGCCCTCAGTGGGAATGAGAAGTGCGCTTCATACCTTGGTCTGTAGAGTGGCGCGAATTGCAGCTGGTATAAAGCCGGCGTTGAGCGGGCGCCGTTCGTTGTGTTTTGAAATCTGAATGCCTATAATCCGCGCGGCTTGCGCCGTGGTAAGGCCACTTTGTACAAGACCTCGACAGGTTGTGTGGATAGTGATCAGCAAGCTCGCCCGGACTACACAAATTTAACGGGCGCCCCGTCTTTCAGGGCAACAAGGTGTTTTTCCTGTGAAAAAAAACAGACCTGTCAATTTAGACATTTCTACTATTAAGCTCCCTGCACCAGCGTTGGTTTCGATCCTGCACCGTATTTCCGGTGTGGTGCTCTTTGCTGTCGTTGCACTTCTCCTGTGCATGCTGGATTCCAGTCTGGAATCCGAGCAGGGTTTCCAGAAAGTAACTGAGTTTTTTACCAGCGTTCCGGCAAAGCTCGTTCTGTGGGCCTCACTCGCCGCGCTCATCTATCACCTGATCGCTGGTGTGCGTCACCTGATCATGGATATGGGTATTGGTGAAAGCCTGGAAGGTGGCCGCCGCGGTGCCATCATCGTGCTGGTGCTTTCTGTAGCGCTCATTCTGCTGGCGGGGGTCTTCGTATGGTAAAGGCAGTTACAGGTTTCGGTCGCAGTGGTCTCTACGACTGGTTCATTCAGCGCGTCAGTGCCGTGGTGCTGGTGGCTTATACCCTCTTTATAGTGGGTTTCATTTTTCTCTCCAAAGACTTCGGCTACGCCAGCTGGTCCGCGCTGTTTGAACAGCGTTGGGTACGCGTTTTCAGTCTGGTGGCTCTGATCTCCACAATTGCTCACGCCTGGATCGGTCTCTGGTCCGTGGTGACCGACTACCTCACCAACCGCATGATGGGTGGCAAAGCCACCGTGCTGCGTATTCTGGTCGAGGTGCTGTTGGGCGCTGTAGCCGTGTTCTACGCGGTGTGGGGCATTGAAATTCTGTGGGGTGTGTAAGACATGTCGAATATGCGAACAATTACCTTTGACGGTATCGTAGTTGGCGGCGGCGGCGCGGGTATGCGTGCGGCCCTGCAGATGGCCCAGTCCGGTTTCAAGACCGCGGTCATCACCAAAGTATTCCCAACCCGTTCGCACACGGTCTCCGCCCAGGGCGGTATCACCTGTGCGATCGCCAGTGATGACCCCAATGACGATTGGCGCTGGCACATGTACGACACCGTTAAAGGCTCCGACTACATCGGTGACCAGGACGCGATCGAATATATGTGCTCCGTGGGCCCGGAAGCCGTGTTCGAACTGGAGCACATGGGTCTGCCGTTCTCCCGCACCAAAGAAGGCCGAATCTATCAGCGTCCGTTTGGTGGTCAGTCCAAGGACTACGGCCGCGGTGGTCAGGCGGCGCGCACCTGCGCGGCGGCGGACCGTACCGGTCATGCCCTGCTGCACACCCTGTATCAGAACAACGTCAAGCACAACACCGTATTCCTGAACGAGTGGTTCGCGGTGGATCTGGTGAAGAACCAGGACGGCGTGGTTGTAGGTGTGATCGCCATCTGTATCGAAGACGGCGAAGTGGTCTTCATCAAGTCCAAGGCGACCGTATTCGCCACCGGTGGTGCCGGCCGTATTTTCGCGTCCACTACCAACGCGCACATCAACACCGGTGACGGCGTGGGCATGGCCCTGCGCGCGGGCTTCCCGGTGCAAGACATCGAAATGTGGCAGTTCCACCCCACCGGCATCGCCGGCGCTGGTGTACTGGTCACCGAGGGCTGTCGCGGTGAAGGTGGCTACCTGATCAACAAGGACGGCGAGCGTTTCATGGAGCGCTACGCGCCCAACGCCAAAGACCTGGCATCCCGCGACGTGGTTGCCCGCTCCATGGTGCTGGAAATCCTCGATGGCCGCGGTGCCGGCCCCAACGCCGACCACGTGTTCCTGAAGCTGGATCACCTGGGCGAAGAGCTGCTGCACAGCCGCCTGCCGGGCATCTGTGAGCTGGCTAAGACCTTTGCTCACGTAGACCCGGTCAAGGAGCCGATTCCGGTTGTACCCACCTGTCACTACATGATGGGCGGTATCCCGACCAATATTCACGGTCAGGCTCTGACCCAGGACGCCTCCGGTAACGATCAGATCGTCGACGGCTTCTTCGCCTGTGGCGAAGTGGCCTGTGTATCCGTGCACGGTGCCAACCGCCTGGGCGGCAACTCCCTGCTGGACCTGGTGGTATTCGGTCGCGCTTCCGGCCTGTTCATCGAGAAGGCGCTGCGCGAAGGTATCGAGGCCCGTGAGGCGAGCGATTCCGATATCGAAGCGGCCATGTCCCGCCTGAACCGTCTGGAAACCACGAATGACGGCGAATCTGCCGCGAGCCTGCGTACCGAGCTGCAGAACGTGATGCAGAATCACTTCGGTGTATTCCGCCGCGGCGATTACATGGCCGAAGGCGTGAAAAAGCTGGAAAGCCTGCGCGAGCGCATCGCCAACGTGCGTCTGGACGACAAGTCCCGCGCATTCAACACCGCGCGTATCGAAGCGCTGGAACTGCAGAACCTGCTGGAAGTGGCCGAAGCCACTGCGATCGCTGCGGAAGTGCGCACCGAGAGTCGCGGCGCCCACGCCCGCGAAGACTTCCAGGAGCGTGACGACGAAAACTGGCTGTGCCATTCCATGTTCTTCCCGACGGAGAAGCGTGTTGGCAAGCGTGCGGTGAACTTTGCCCCCAACACCGTGGAAGCTTTCGAGCCGAAAGCGCGTACCTACTAATTCGGGAGCGGAAAGACAATGTTGAAAGTAAGCATCTACCGTTACAACCCGGAAACCGATTCTGCACCCTACATGCAGGATTATGAACTGGACACTCAGGGCAAGGACCTGATGGTGCTGGATGTGCTGGAACTGCTGAAAGCCGAGGATCCGTCTCTGGCATTCCGCCGCTCCTGCCGCGAGGGCGTGTGCGGTTCCGACGGTATGAATATTTCCGGCAAGAACGGTCTTGCCTGTATCATGCCGATCTCCCAGGCCGCCCCCAAAGGCAAGCTGGTACTGCGCCCGCTGCCCGGTCTGCCGGTGATCCGCGACCTGGTGGTGGACATGGAGCAGTTCTACACCCAGTACAAGAAGATTGAACCCTATCTGCAGAACAGCACGCCGGCTCCGGCCATTGAGCGTCTGCAGTCGCCGGAAGAGCGTGAAAAGCTGGACGGCCTGTACGAGTGTATTCTCTGTGCCTGTTGCTCCACCGCATGTCCGTCTTTCTGGTGGAACCCCGACAAGTTCATCGGCCCTGCGGGTCTGTTGCAGGCGTACCGCTTCCTGGCGGACAGCCGCGATACCGCCACCGACGAACGCCTCGGAAAACTGGATGATCCTTTCAGCGTATTCCGCTGCCACGGCATCCAGAACTGTGTGAACGTGTGCCCGAAGGGTTTGAACCCCACCCGGGCCATCGGCCATATCCGCAATATGCTGATAACCCGCGCCGTATAGCGTGGGTTACCCCACCAAAAATAATCACAATTAGGCCGACAACAGCGCAGGTGTCAGGCCTATACGAAGAAGGGGAGGTGTCTTTTCAGCACCTCCCCTTTTGTGAGTGAAAAGACAGGAAAGAGCGGCGCGAAATTCAAGGGTGCGCGTCGTCAATTGAGGTAGGCATTAATGCACGAAAGCACTATGGAGGAGCTCTGGCGGACTTCGCACATCTCCGGTGGTAACGCCGGATACGTGGAAGACCTCTACGAGACCTATCTGCACGACCCCAGTGGTGTACCGGAAGAATGGCGCAATTACTTTGACAGCCTGCCGCGGGTCAATGGCGGTGATGTCTCACATGCTGCCATTCGTCAGCATTTTGAACTGCTGGCGAAAAACCGTACCCGCCCGCTATCCGCTCCCGGCGCCGGCTCTATCAATGTCGAGCACGAGCGCAAGCAGATCAAAGTTCTGCAGCTGATCAATTCCTACCGTCACCGCGGCCACAAGAAGGCCACTCTCGATCCACTGGGCTTGATGGCACGTGAGCAGGTGCCGGATCTGCAACTGAATTACCACGGACTCACCGAAGGCGACTTCGATACCACGTTCCAGACCGGTGACCTGTTCTTCGGTAATGGTGAAGCCACTCTGCGCGAAATTGTGCACGGACTGGAAAAGACCTACTGCGGTACCCTGGGCGCGGAAATCATGCACCTGTCGAATCTCGACGAGCAGCAGTGGTTCCAGCAGCGCCTTGAGCGCAGTCTGTCCAAGCCCAGCTTCGGCAACGACATCCGCGTAGAGATTCTGCAGCGCCTGTCCGCGGCCGAAGGCCTGGAGCGTCACCTGGACTCCAAATACCCGGGTACCAAGCGTTTTGGTGTGGAAGGTGGTGAGAGCCTGATCCCGCTGATGGATGCACTGATTCGCCGTTCCGGCACCTACGGGGTGAAGGAAGTGGTGATCGGTATGGCCCACCGCGGTCGCCTGAACACCCTGGTCAACATTCTGGGGAAAAACCCGGCGGACCTGTTCGAGGAGTTCGAAGGCAAGAAGACCCTCGATACCTCCGGTGATGTCAAGTACCACCAGGGCTTCTCCTCCAACGTGATGACCCCCGGTGGCGAAGTGCATTTGGCGCTGGCCTTCAACCCCTCGCACCTGGAAATCTGTGCCCCGGTAGTGGTTGGCTCCGTGCGTGCGCGCCAGGATCGCCGCGGTGATGCCACCGGTGAGAAGGTGATGCCGATCAACATCCACGGCGATGCGGCCTTTGCCGGCCAGGGCGTGGTGCAGGAAACCCTGCAGATGTCCCAGACCCGTGGTTACTACACCGGCGGCAGTATTCACCTGGTGCTGAACAACCAGGTGGGCTTTACCACCAGCAAGCGCGAAGACGCCCGCTCCACCGAGTACTGTACCGATGTGGCGAAGATGATCGACGCTCCGGTACTGCACGTAAACGGTGACGATCCGGAAGCCGTGGTGCTGGCTGGCCTGCTGGCGGTCGACTATCGCTACGAATTCAAGAAAGACATCGTCATCGACCTCGTGTGTTACCGCCGTCGCGGCCACAATGAGACCGACGATCCCTCCGGTACTCAGCCGCTGATGTACCAGGCCATTCGCAAGCAGAAGACCACCCGTACCCTGTACGCGGAGAAGCTGGTAGCGGAAGGTGTGCTGAGCAAAGATGCAGCGGACGCACTGGCCAATGATTACCGTGAGAAACTGGATCGTGGCGAAGATGTGGCCACCGGTCTGGTAAAAGAGCCGGACTCCTCCATGTTCGTGGACTGGTCTCCGTACCTGAACCACGAGTGGACCGCGGAAGGTGACACCAGTTTCCCGCTGACCAAGCTGAAAGACGTGGCCAACCGTATGACCACCGTGCCGGACGGCATCGTGATGCAGCGCCAGGTGGCCAAGATTTACGAAGACCGTCGCAAGATGGCCGGCGGTGGTCTGGAACTGAACTGGGGCATGGCGGAAACCCTCGCCTACGGCACATTGCTGGAGCAGGGCTACATGATCCGCTTCACCGGTGAAGACGTGGGTCGCGGTACCTTCTCTCACCGCCACGCGGTACTGCACAGCCAGAAAGATGGCCAGACTTACATTCCGCTGAAGCACATGTACGAGGGGCAGCCGCGTTTCGATATGTACGATTCGCTGCTGTCTGAAGAAGCGGTACTGGCCTTCGAATACGGTTATGCCACCACCACCCCGAAATCCCTGGTGGTGTGGGAAGCCCAGTTCGGTGACTTCGCCAACGGCGCCCAGGTCGTCATCGACCAGTTCATCACTTCCGGTGAGCACAAGTGGGGCCGTATGTGCGGCCTGGTGATGTTGCTGCCGCACGGCTACGAAGGCCAGGGCCCGGAGCACTCCTCTGCGCGCCTCGAACGCTTCATGCAGCTGTGTGCAGAACACAATATCCAGGTATGTAACGCTACTACCCCGGCACAGATCTTCCATCTGCTGCGTCGCCAGGCGATCCGCCCGATGCGTCGCCCGCTGGTGATCATGAGCCCGAAGTGGATCCTGCGTCACAAGCTTGCGACCTCCACCCTGGACGAGCTGGCCAACGGCAAATTCCACAACGTTATTCAAGATCAGGGCGTCGATCCCGCCAAGGTGAAGCGACTGATCCTGTGTTCCGGCAAGGTTTACTACCATCTGCTGGAAGCGCGTATTGAGCGCGAACAGGAGGACGTGGCATTCGTTCGTATCGAGCAGTTGTACCCATTCCCGGACGACGAATTCCTGGCCGCGGTTTCCGCATTCAAGAACCTCCAGAGTGTGGCCTGGTGTCAGGAAGAACCGATGAACCAGGGCGCCTGGTACTCCAGTCAGCACCATCTGCGCCGTCTCCTGAAAGAGGCGCACCCGACTCTGGAACTGGAATACGTCGGTCGCGCGGCATCTGCTGCACCGGCAGCGGGCTATATGTCCACGCACTTGGAAGAACAGAACACGTTCATCAATGAGGCGCTGACTGTCAACTAAGGCAGCAGTACAACGAAGAGCAGGGGGCCGCGAAAAATGGAAAACGTTTTTCCGGCCATCCAAGAAAATCTCAGGAAACAGGACCAATGACCATCGAGATTAAAGCGCCAACCTTCCCCGAGTCCGTTCAGGATGGCACCGTTGCCACCTGGCACAAACAAGCTGGCGAAGCTGTGTCCCGCGATGAACTGATCGTGGATATTGAAACCGACAAAGTGGTGCTGGAAGTTGTTGCGCCGGCGGACGGCGTCCTCAGTGAAATCGTCAAGGGCGAGGGTGAGACCATCCTCTCCAATGAAGTGATTGCGATTCTGACCGAAGGCGCCGCTGGTACCACTGCCGCAGCGCCGGCTCCGGCGGCGGAAGAAAAAGCTGCTGCACCGGCCCCGGCCGCCAGTGCTGAAAAAATCGCGATGCCCTCCGCCAAGAAAATGGCGGCGGAGAAGGGTGTTGACCTCGCTTCTGTCGAAGGCAGTGGCAAAGGCGGTCGCGTATTGAAAGAAGACGTGATGAAGGCGGGCTCCGCGCCGGCAGCAGCTGCTGCACCGGTTGCGGCTGCCGCGCAGGTGGCGGTTGCCCCGGGTGAGCGCGTTGAAAAGCGTGTGCCGATGACCCGTATGCGCAAGCGCATCGCCGAGCGTCTTCTCGATGCTTCCCAGTCTACCGCCATGCTCACGACCTTCAACGAAGTGAACATGAAGCCGATCATGGACCTGCGCGCGAACTACAAAGACCTGTTCGAGAAGACCCACAACGGTACCCGCCTGGGCTTCATGGGCTTCTTCGTAAAAGCAGCGGTAGAAGCGCTGAAGCGTTACTCCGCGGTGAACGCGTCCATCGATGGCGACGATATCGTCTACCACGGCTACCAGGACATCGGTGTAGCGGTTTCCTCGCCGAAAGGCCTTGTGGTACCGATCCTGCGCAGCGCCGAGAACATGGGCCTGGCGGATATTGAAAACAACATCCGCGACATGGGCCTGCGCGCCCGCGACGGCAAGCTGTCCATCGAAGAGATGACCGGCGGTACCTTCACCATCACCAACGGTGGTGTGTTCGGTTCCCTGTTGTCCACGCCGATTCTGAACCCGCCGCAAACCGCCATCCTCGGCATGCACAAAATCCAGGATCGCCCGATGGCGGTTAACGGCAAGGTAGAAATCCTGCCGATGATGTATCTGGCGCTGTCCTACGACCACCGCCTGATCGACGGCAAGGAAGCGGTAGGCTTCCTGGTGGCGATCAAGGAAATGATCGAAGATCCGGCGCGTATCCTGCTGGAAGTGTAAGCAGTACGATTCTTGGAGATAGGGCGGCCCTGTGCGTTTCGCACGGCCGCCCGAAACATTATGAGCCTGTGCATCCCGCAGGCATCAGCGGCAGCAAGACCGCCTCAGGGAAAACCGGGCTGATCCCGGTAATGCGGATATGAATCCGCATACGTTGAATCCACTCAAATTTGGAACAGACCATGTCAGAAAAATTTGACGTAATTGTAATCGGCTCTGGCCCCGGTGGTTATGTGGCCGCAATTCGTGCAGCGCAGCTGGGTCTGAAAACTGCCTGTGTTGAAAAATGGGTGAACAAAGAAGGCAAGACCATCAACGGTGGTACCTGTCTGAACGTGGGCTGTATCCCCTCCAAGGCGCTGCTGGACAGCTCCTGGAAATACCACGAAGCAAAAGATTCCCTCGAAGTTCACGGCATCGAAACCGGCAAGGTGAAGATCGACGTGAAAAAAATGATCGAGCGCAAGGAAGGTGTGGTCAAGCAGATGTCCGGTGGTATCTCCGGTCTGTTCATGGCCAACAAGGTGACCTCCATCCAGGGTACCGGCAAACTGCTGGCTGGCAAGAAAGTGGAAGTGACCGATAAAGACGGCAAGACCACCACCTACGAAGCGGACAACGTAATCCTGGCTTCCGGCTCTGTCCCGGTGAATATTCCGCCGGCACCGGTAGACAACAAGATTATCGTGGACTCCACCGGTGCTCTGGAATTCACCGATGTACCGAAGCGCCTCGGCGTGATTGGTGCCGGTGTGATCGGCCTGGAGCTGGGCTCCGTGTGGAACCGGCTGGGTTCCGACGTGGTTGTGCTGGAAGCCCTCGACAGCTTCCTCGCCATCATGGACCAGCAGATTGCCAAGGAATCCCAGAAGATCCTGAAAAAGCAGGGCCTGGATATCCGCCTGTCCTGCCGCGTAACCGGCAGCGAAGTGAAAGGCAAAGAAGTTGTCGTCACCTACCAGGACAAAGACGGCAACGAGCAACAGGAAACCTTCGACAAGCTGATCGTGTGCGTGGGCCGTCGTCCCTACACCGAAGGCCTGCTGTCTGAAGATGCCGGCGTGAAGCTGGACGAGCGCGGATTCATCTACGTCAACGACCTGTGCATGACTTCTGCACCGGGCGTGTGGGCGATCGGCGACGTAGTGCGCGGCCCGATGCTGGCTCACAAAGCGTCTGAAGAAGGTGTGGTGGTAGCCGAACGTATCGCCGGCCAGAAGCCGATGATGAACTACGACGTGATTCCGAACGTAATCTACACCCACCCGGAAATCGCTGCGGTTGGCCGTACCGAAGAACAGGTAAAAGCCGACGGCGAACCCTACAACGTAGGTGTGTTCCCGTTCCTGGCGGTTGGCCGCGCAGTGGCTGCCAACGAATCCGGCGGCATGGTGAAGATCATCGCGCACGCGGAAACCGATCGTGTACTGGGCGCCCACATCGTAGGCCCGAGTGCCTCCGATCTGGTGCAGCAGGTAGCGATCGCAATGGAGTTTGGCTCCAGTGCGGAAGATATCGGTATGACCGTATTCGGTCACCCGACCTTCTCTGAAGCGGTCAAGGAAGCGGCTCTCGCGGTCAATGGTCACGCCATCCATATGGCGAATCGCAAGAAGCGCTGATCAGCGACTCGCGTGTCGGGGCGGAAACAGCAATGTCCGCCCCGGTTTCATTTCAGAACCCGGATTTTGTAAAGAGGCAGTGTCGGGGTTCTGTCTAAAGGTGCAGAGCAATCTGCAATTGGTAAACACATTTCAAATGTGAATTGGTATTGACTATGAACTTGCATGAGTATCAGGGCAAACAACTGTTTGCAGCATACGGATTGCCGGTTTCCAAAGGCATTGCAGCGGAAACCCCGGCAGCAGCAGCAGCGGCAGCAGACGAAATCGGCGGAAACAAGTGGGTTGTTAAGGCCCAGGTACACGCCGGTGGCCGCGGTAAAGCGGGCGGCGTCAAGCTGGTGGACTCCAAGGCTGAAATCGAAGAATTCGCCAAGAAGTGGCTGGGCAACAACCTGGTAACTTATCAGACAGACGAAAAAGGCCAGCCGGTTTCCCGTATTCTGGTTGAGAGCTGCACCGATATCGAACAGGAACTTTACCTGGGCGCGGTTGTTGACCGTTCTACCCGTCGCATCGTTTTCATGGCCTCCACCGAAGGCGGTGTTGAGATCGAGAAAGTCGCGGAAGAGACTCCGGAAAAAATCCTGAAAGCCATCGTCGATCCGCTGGTAGGCGCTCAGCCTTACCAGGCGCGCGAGCTGGCGTTCAAACTGGGCCTCGAAGGCGACCAGATCAAGCAGTTCACCAAGATCTTCCTGGGCCTCGCCAAGATGTTCAAAGAGAAAGATCTGGCCCTGCTGGAAATCAACCCGCTGGTGATCACTCCCGAGAAGAACCTGCACTGTCTGGATGCCAAGATCGTGATCGACAGCAACGCGCTGTACCGTCACCCGGACCTGCGTGAAATGCACGATCCGTCTCAGGAGGACGCCCGTGAAGCACACGCTGCCAAGTGGGACCTGAACTACGTCGCGCTTGATGGCAACATCGGCTGCATGGTGAACGGTGCCGGTCTGGCGATGGGCACCATGGACATCGTCAACCTGCACGGCGGCAAGCCGGCCAACTTCCTGGACGTTGGCGGCGGCGCGACCAAAGAGCGCGTTATCGAAGCGTTCAAAATCATCCTGTCTGACGAAAATGTGAAGGCAGTTCTGATCAACATCTTCGGCGGTATCGTTCGCTGCGACATGATCGCAGAAGGCGTGATCGGCGCAGTGAAAGAAGTCGGCGTTAAAATCCCGGTTGTTGTGCGCCTTGAAGGCAACAACGCCGACCTGGGTGCCAAGGTACTGAGCGAAAGCGGCCTGAACATCATCGCAGCGACCAGCCTGACGGATGCTGCAGAGCAGGTAGTAAAAGCCGCGGAGGGTAAATAATCATGTCCGTATTGATTAACAAAGACACCAAAGTCATCTGCCAGGGCTTCACCGGCTCCCAGGGTACTTTCCACTCCGAGCAAGCGATTGCGTACGGAACAAAAATGGTTGGTGGTGTAACTCCGGGTAAAGGCGGCCAGACTCACCTGGGCCTGCCGGTCTTCGACACCGTAAAAGAAGCGGTTGAAGCCACCGGTGCAGAAGCGTCCGTAATCTACGTTCCGGCGCCGTTCTGTAAAGACTCCATCCTGGAAGCGGCAAACGGCGGCATCAAGCTGATCGTGTGCATCACCGAAGGCATTCCTACCATGGACATGCTGGATGCCAAGGTGAAGTGCGACGAGCTGGGCGTGCGCCTGATTGGCCCGAACTGCCCGGGCGTGATCACTCCCGGTGAGTGCAAAATCGGCATCATGCCGGGTCACATCCACAAGCCGGGCAAAGTGGGCATCGTTTCCCGCTCCGGCACCCTGACCTATGAAGCGGTCAAGCAGACCACCGACTACGGCTTCGGCCAGTCCACCTGTGTGGGCATCGGCGGCGACCCCATCCCGGGCTCCAACTTCATCGACATTCTGGAAATGTTCCAGAACGACCCGCAGACCGAAGCGATCGTCATGATCGGTGAGATCGGCGGTTCCGCGGAAGAAGAAGCGGCTGCTTACATCAAGGCAAACGTCACCAAGCCGGTGGTTTCCTACATCGCTGGTGTAACTGCTCCTCCCGGAAAGCGCATGGGCCACGCCGGTGCGATCATCTCCGGTGGTAAAGGCACCGCTGACGAGAAATTTGCTGCTCTGGAAGACGCCGGTGTCAAAACCGTACGCTCCCTGGCGCAGATCGGCGACGCACTGAAGGAAGTAACCGGCTGGTAATTTCCTCCGCTTATTTACTTCGAAAACGGGCCTCAATTGAGGCCCGTTTTTTTTGCCTGGAATTTCGGGCAAAAAAAGTGAAGGTTTCACTTGTGCGTTCTATTTGGTGCCAGTTTTCCTGTTGTTTATGACTGTGCACTTTCCCGAATCTCATTTTAATGGCACTTTTGAATCACTGGATCAGGTCTCACCATTGGAGGCGAGCTTGTTGTTTCGATGGTTTTTTTTAGTGGTTGGTATTTCATCTATTTGGAACTGTAGTGCAGATTCCGGGGCGGCAATGGTTTCAGTCAAGGAAAAGGAAATGTTGAGCAAAACAAAAGAAGAAACGTATGTAATTGCCTCTCCGTTGAGCGGTGTATTGTTGCGGGATGGGAAGCCGATGGCGAATACGCGGTTATTGCGGCGGTTGACATGGAATGGTAATGAAGAGGGACTTTTGCAAGCGTTCAGTACAGATGCGGATGGACGCTTTGAATTACCAGTACATGAAGAGGGCTTGAGCTTGAATTTCATGACGCAGTTTGTGGCTAAATCCACAGTTTATGTGGCGAGCGAAGCAGATGAAAACATGATCTGGTATAGCAGTAAATTAACTCCAGAATTGAATTCCGAGATTGAAAATCCTGTTGTGGGGTTAACTTGTGACATGGCTGATGATGAAGTCATTGTTCACGGCAGAGACTCCAGTGTGCCTAATATTATGACTCGCTGTCGTTGGAACTCGATGAAGAAGGCGTAGTAGGAAATAATCAAATATTATTTAAAATTAAGGGTGATTAAATGGAAGTTTCGCCAATTCTCTCAGCTGATCTCGCCGAAGGGGTTTACTCGGTCAATAAAAATGATCCTGTAGCATTGAAGATTTTCCTGTCTGCTTCAGCATTTTCTCAAAAGGTCAAACCCAGTGTTCTCACTGCGTCGGTAGGTGGTCGGTTACTTCGGGCTGCCAAAGATGGGTTCGGGATATGTGCGCAAGGTGGAGGTGATTACCAGGGGCACGCATTTCTCATATTTCGTGGAACGACTGAAGCCAATAATAGGGCTGATTTTGTAACCGACGCACGCATCGGTATTACCATCTCCAAAACGGGCCTGCCTGTCCATATCGGTTTTAACCACACATTCAACAGCATGCTCCCGGATATCCGTGATTTTCTCGCAGGAGCAAATATTGCCGGCCCGGTGCATTGTATCGGACATAGCCTTGGCGGTGCGGTGGCCTCACTGGCGGCGGACTGGATATCGAAAAATACATCGCACCCGGTACGCCTATATACCTTTGGGGCGCCGCGTGTCGGTACCGACTGGTTCGTAAACCGGACGACGGTTTCCATTGGGCGGGAGAATATGTATCGCGTGTACCACAAGACAGATCCGGTGCCGATGCTCGCAATGTATCCTTTTATGCAGGCTCCCTACGGTTCGTCTGGTTACTTTATTCATTCGTCAGAACTTGCGCTAACGGGTGCCGCGCACAAGATGGGGAAATATATTGCCTCCGTGAAAAACAAATCCTGGGAGCAGGTGGGGGATGTGCCGGATCAACCGTATCTCATTGAGTCCGCGGTGGAAGACTGGCTCAAATCGAAAAGCTGGGTTAGTGCAGACAGCCCCGCTTTCTGGCACTGGGCAGAGGCGGCGCTGCGTTACGTATTGAAAAAGCTCATCATGAGCGTGGCGTATTCGTTGCAGACGACATTTGTGGGCGTTCTTACGGTCGCAGACAAACTCGCTATTATTCTGGAGAAAGGGCTCCACCTCGCCGAGCACATCAGTCTCTGGGTCGAGTTACTGATCCGCAAATTACTGCATGCATTCGGTATGAAGGTAGAAGCCAGCCGGGAAGCGATTACCCGTTCCCTGATCAGAATGGTACTGGTTAGGCTTATGGAAAAGGCCAACCGCCAGGCCCGCAACGCGCTGAGGAATCTGTGAGTTTTCTCATTCTGCTGGGAAAGCTGCTGGCTTCTTTCCTGTTGGGGATGGCCGTTCTGGTCGGTGCTCTGATGGCCAACCCGCGCTGGCACAGTGGGAACTACCGACCAGCCGCGGGGTATGCCTCGGGATTTATCTTTTTTATTGGCGGTCTGGCCGGGCTCTACTATCTGTGGGTTTAGTGTTGCGCCGGAGCCCATGCTCCGGCGCGGCCGCCAATCACCGTCACTGTTCTGTGTTAGCAGCGCGTACTCATTCAGCCTGCATTGCCACCCGCCTGATTACCTTCTTCCTGTAGCTCACGTGCGGGACGGACTTCTACCGAGCCGTAACGCGCCGGCGGGATTTTGCCCGCCAGGGCAATGGCCTCGTTGAGATCCCGGGCCTCAAGCATGTAGAAACCCGCGAGTTGTTCCTTGGTCTCGGCAAAGGGGCCATCTGTGGTGGTAACGCGATTGTCCCGCACGCGCACTGTGGTCGCGGTACTGGTGGGCAGTAAAGGGCTGCCGGTAATGAAGTGGCCGTTGGCGCTGAGGTTGGCCACACACTCCATACATTCGCGATTCAGTGAATCCCACTCCTGTTGGGACATACGCTCCATGACTTTCTCGTCGTAATAGACCAGTGCCAGATACTTCATACAAAGCTCCTTGTGTTCTGTTTAGGTTTCCGCATGTTTGCCGGTGGTTCTAACACTGGTCGAACCGCGGTGCTCGAATTCGACAGGAGCACCCCAAAATATTGATTTCATCGCAGGCTCAATATGTGTCCAGCTCCGCCAGGCGGTGGGTAAGGTAACGTTGCTCGGGCCCCTGTTGTGTCAACTCCAAGGCACGCTGGTAGGCGACGCGCGCCTCGTCCACACGTCCGAGGCGCCGGCACAGGTCAGCGCGGGCGGCGTGTGCCAGGTGGTAGTCGCTGAGCGCACCGCGGGCAAGCAGGGCGTCGATCAGATACAGTCCCTGCTCGGCGTCATCGCGCATGGCCACGGCGACAGCGCGATTGAGCTCAACCACTGGCGATGGATTCCGTTCGAGCAGAGCGTCGTAAAGCCCGACGATCTGTGGCCAGTCTGTTGCCTCCATGGAGGGAGCTTCGGCATGGACGGCGGCGATGGCCGCTTGCAGGGAGTAGCTTCCAAAGCGACGACTGCCCAATGCGCGCAGTACCAGGCCGATGCCCTCGCGAATCTGTTGCTGGTCCCACAGGGCGCGATCCTGCTGTTCCAGCAGGATCAGATCGCCCTCGGTGGAAATACGGGCGGCACGGCGGGAGTCCTGCAGGAGCAGCAATGCCAGCAGGCCTTCGGCTTCCGGTTCCGGCAGCAGCTGGCACAGTAACCGCGCGAGACGAATGGCTTCGGTTGCCAGATCGTGCCGAAGCAGGCGGTCGCCACTGGACGCCGAATAGCCTTCGTTAAAGATCAGGTAGATCGCGTGCAGGACGGACTGCAGCCGCTCGGGTAACTGTTCCGGTCCGGGCACTTCGTAGGGAATTCCCGCATCGCGGATTTTCGCTTTTGCGCGCACGATACGCTGGGCCAGGGTGGGTGTGGAAGTGAGAAAGGCGCTGGCGATTTCTTCTGTAGTCAGACCGCACACTTCCCGCAGGGTCAGGGCCAGCTGCGCCTCCGGCGCGATGGCTGGATGACAGCAGGTAAAGATCAGCCGCAGGCGGTCGTCTTCAATTTCCTGCTCTTCTATCTCCTCCGTTGTCAGCTCTGATTCCAGTTGTTCGGCGATATCTTCATACGACACATTAAAACGCGCCTTGCGGCGAATCTGGTCGATAGCCTTGAAGCGTCCGGTAGATACCAGCCAGGCGCGGGGGTTTTCCGGTACGCCATCGGTTGGCCACTGGGTGAGGGCGGCGGTAAAGGCTTCGTGCAGCGCCTCCTCCGCCAGGTCGAAATCGCCGAGCAGTCGGATCAGGGTGGCGAGCACACGGCGGGACTCGTTCGCGTAGAACTCGTTGAGCCAGGCTCGGGTTACCGGGGGCATAAACTTGCTCTTTTTAACACGGTGTTGTTACCGGCTTCAGATTCTGCAACGTTCCCGCAGAAAAGCCACCACTTCCTGCTGGTTTCCCCGGAACAAAATACGACGGTCCTTCTTCTCCAACTGGTAGTCGTACATGGGGTCGTAGTAGTCATGTAACAGGGTTGCGATCCACTCGCGGTGCCGATCGACGCTGCCGTCGTGCAACTGCCGGGACAACGCGGCGTGCATGACGGCATCAAGTTGCCGATAGCGTTCGCCGCCCAGGCGTCGGGTAATGTTGGCGAGATTACTGCGCAATGCTTCGGCGAATTTTTGCCGGCCGATTTCGCGCCCGAACGTATTTTCGAAATCTGCGCAGAGGTCGATCACGTAATCTTTCAGAATCCGCGTCACCCGGCTTTCGCGGCTGTCTTCCAGCCACACCAGCGGACTTGTCTGCATTGCTCGGTACAGAGATACAGGCACCGAGCAACGGCCGATCAGACGGCTTTCATCCTCCAGTACTAACCGGTGATTACCCCTGTGGCGTTGTTTGAGCAAGTCGATGGCGAGCGTATTTTCAAAACCGATCTGCGGTGGCTGCGGAGAAGCTTTTTTACCAAAGCTTGAGCCGCGATGATTGGCGTGGCCCTCGAGGTCTATGGCGTTATGCAGTTGTGCGAGCACTTCGGTTTTGCCGGTGCCGGTCATTCCTCCCACGAGGGTAAACCGGCAATCGCGTGCGGCACTTTCGATTTCCTCCAGCAGGAACTGGCGCATGGCTTTGTAGCCGCCGGTAATACGCGGGTAGGGAATACCGGCGTCTCGCAGCCACTGCTGGCTGATCTGGGAGCGCAGGCCACCGCGAAAACAGAACAGGTAGCCACTGGGGTGCGTACGGGCAAATTCCGCCCAGGCGGCCACACGGGTTTCTTTTACTTTGCCACCCACCAGCTGGTGGCCCAGGGCAATGGCCGCCTGCTGCCCCTGCTGCTTGTAACAGGTGCCCACTTTCTGGCGCTCGCTGTCGGTCATCAGTGGCAGATTGACCGCGGAGGGGAAAGAACCCTTGAGAAATTCCACCGGTGCGCGGGTGTCGATCAGGGGCAGGTCATTCAGAAAAATTTCCCGGTAGTCTGCGCTGTCCGGTCTGGAAGCGTGTTCGCTCATGCCACGATCACCGCTGGCGCTTCACTTTTGTGCCTGGCAACCAGCGTTCCTATTGGCGTAAGCGTCAGGCCAAATTCAGTGGCCGCGGCCAGAAACTCCTGCTCTCCGTCTTCGGTAACCGCCACCAGCAGGCCTCCACTGGTCTGCGGGTCCGCGAGCAGTAACTTCTGATTCTCGTCTGCCAGCTGCACCCGGTGTCCGTAGCTGTCGAAATTGCGCCCGGTACCCCCGGGGACGCAGCCCTGTTGCAGATAGTGTTCGACACCCGCAATGCGCGGCACCGTGTCGAAGTCCAGGTTCGCAGTAAGCCCGCTGCCATCCGCCATTTCCACAAGATGCCCCAGCAGGCCGAAGCCGGTAACGTCGGTCATGGCCGTGACCCCTTGGATGCGCGCAAAGCGGCTGCCGGGACGATTCAGGGTGCACATCAGGTCGCGGGCGACGCCTACATCTTCCGCTCTCAACCTGCCCTGCTTTTCCGCGGTGGTGAGCACACCGATACCCAGCGGCTTGGTGAGGTAAAGCCGGCAGCCTTCAGTGGCCGTGTCGTTGCGTTTCAACCGACATCTGTCCACGACGCCGGTCACGGCGAGGCCGAAGATGGGCTCGGGGGCGTCAATGGAATGGCCTCCTGCCAGCGGAATCCCGGCCGCGTCACACACCGCCCGGCCGCCGCGTATGACCTCCCGCGCCACTTCCGGCGGCAGCACATTCACCGGCCAGCCGAGAATGGCGATGGCCATCAGCGGATCGGCGCCCATGGCATAAATATCACTGATGGCATTGGTGGCGGCGATGCGGCCGAAATCGAATGGGTCGTCGACGATCGGCATAAAGAAATCCGTGGTGGACACGATGCCCCGCTCATCGTCCAGGCCATAAACTGCGGCGTCGTCGCGACTGGTATTGCCCACCCACAGTCTGGGGTCTCCAACCTGGGAGCCGCTGCCGGCGAGAATCCGGTCGAGCACTGCCGGGGAAATCTTGCAGCCGCAGCCGGCACCGTGGCTGTACTGGGTGAGGCGGATGGCGGCAGGTGCTGTTGAACGGTTCATGAGAACTCCGGCAGATGACTATGACGCAAGTTTACCGGCAGGCCACTCTGGATTTCATCCGCATTGCCCGGTTGTGCACTATGTTTTTCTCTGTTTCAGCCTGCATCTGCGGGCGGCGTATCCGCGCAAAGTGGCAAAAAGGATTCAGAAACGGAGGAAAAATCCGCATGAGCAAAGACAAGCCAGACGGCAGGTCCAATCGCACCACAACCGACGCCGGCATTCCCGTTGCCAGTGATGAATTTTCCCTGACGGTGGGTGCCGATGGTCCGATCCTGCTGCAGGACCACTACCTGATCGAGCAGATGGCGAATTTCAATCGCGAGCACATTCCCGAGCGACAGCCCCATGCCAAGGGCTCCGGTGCCTTCGGCTACTTCAAGGTGACCCACGATGTGAGTGCGTATACCCGCGCCGCGGTGTTCCAGCCCGGTACAAAGACAGACGTGCTGATCCGCTTTTCCACTGTGGCCGGTGAGAAGGGCAGCCCGGATACCTGGCGCGATCCGCGCGGTTTCGCTCTCAAGTTCTACACCAGCGAGGGTAACTACGATCTGGTGGGCAACAACACACCGGTGTTCTTTATCCGCGACCCGATGAAGTTCCAGCACTTTATCCGTTCGCAGAAACGTCGTGCGGATTCCGGCCTGCGGGACCACGATATGCAGTGGGATTTCTGGACCTTGTCGCCGGAGTCGGCGCACCAGGTTACCTGGCTGATGGGCGATCGCGGTATCCCCAAAACCTACCGCCATATGGACGGCTTCTCTTCCCACACCTACCTGTGGGTCAACGCCAAGGGCGAGCGCTTCTGGGTGAAGTATCACTTCAAGACGGATCAGGGCATCGAGTGCCTGACCCAGGAAGAGGCGGACAGACTGGCCGGGATGGATGCAGACGCCCACCGTCGGGACCTGTTCGATACCATCGCCAAAGGTGATCACCCGAGCTGGACCCTGAAGATGCAGATCATGCCGTTCGAGGAGGCGAAAAATTACCGTTTCAACCCGTTTGATCTGACCAAGGTATGGCCGCACGGGGACTACCCGCTGCAGGAGGTGGGCAAGCTGGTGCTGGATCGCAACCCCACGGACTTCCATACCGAGATCGAGCAGGCGGCGTTCGAGCCGAACAATGTGGTGCCGGGTATTGGTCTCAGTCCGGACAAGATGCTGCAGGGGCGGGTATTTTCCTATGCCGATGCCCACCGCGCGCGCATTGGTGTGAATTACAAGCAGATCCCGGTGAACCGCCCCAAGTGTCCGGTGCACAGCTACAGCAAGGACGGCGCCATGCGGGTGGATAATGTATCCGACCCGGTTTACGCCCCCAACACCAAGGGCGGCCCCAGTGCCAATCACACCTACCTGGAGAAATGGGAGGCCAGTGGCGAGTTTATGCACGCGGCTTACACGCCGCACGCGGAAGACGACGACTTTGTCCAGCCGGGGACACTGGTTCGGGACGTGATGGAGGATGCGGCGCGGGAGCGCCTGGTTTCCAATATCGTGGGGCACCTGAAAGCGGGCGTTTCCGATGAAGTCCTGAAACGCGCGTTCGACTACTGGCGCAAGGTGGACAAAGATCTGGGAGATCGGGTCGAGCAGGGCGTGAAGAAGGCGTGAGCTCGGGGGTGCTTTGGACTCATTGACCAAAGCACCCGCCGATGCGGATTCGAGATCTCAACGGGTCTGATTCAGGTCGCCGAACTGATCAACCTGCCGCGCGATCTTCTCGGCCGCTTTGGCGGTGTTGTAATCCATCACCAGTTGCGGCTCATCGGTAAATACACCGTCGACGCCCATCGCGGCCACGAGATGCAGGTCGTGGGGGTTATTGACGGTGTAGACGTAGCTTTTAAGGCCGCGCCGGCGCCCGTCGGCCACCATTTCCTCGCACACAAAATCCAGGCTCAGATGCTGGGAGTAGGCTTCCAGCGGTTCGGTGCAGGCGGCGAGATCCAGGGGGACACCGTCGATCAGGACACCTCGGCGCACCTGTGGAATCCGCTGCAGACATTCGTAAATCTGGCGGTGATCGAAGGACGAGAGAATGTATTGCTCGTAACTGGCACCGCTGTCGCGGATATACGCTTCCAGCTCTTTCGCAGCCAGCGCCGCGCAGTCAGGGCCCTTGAGCTCGATATTGAGCTGCACATGGTTGCCGATGAGCTCCAGTACTTCCCGCAGTGTGGGTACCTGCTCACCACCGGGCAGCAACATCTGACGCAACACCGCGGGAGCCACATCGGAAAGCAGCTCGTGGCCCGCCAGCAGACGCCCCAGGCGCCGGTCGTGTTTGACCATCAGCTCCCCGCCCACATTCCACACATCGATCTCGACGCCGTCGATATCGAATTCCAGTGCGTGGGTGATGGCCTGTAGGGTGTTTTCCGTGGCCCGCTTGGGATAACCGCGGTGGGCAAAGCAGAAAAGGGTGTCGGTACTGTACATTTCGACGTCCACGGTTGCGGAGGCCTCCAAAGGATGTACCTGAAGTATGACGGTGATATGACGGGGGCACCAAGCCCCCGTCAAATATTCGGGTTTACTCGCCGGCCAGTGCCCGGTAGCGGCCGCGGTGGAAGATCAGGGGTTCACCGCCGCTGGCGGAGAACTCCAGCACTTCGCCGAGCAGAATGGTGTGGTCGCCGCCGTCGATGTTCTGTGCGCGGCGACAGTGGAACAGGGCGGCACAGTCGTCCAGTTGCGGGATATTGCCCGGACCGGAGTGCCACTTCACCTGTCCGAACTTGTCCGCGCCACGACCGGCGAACAGGTTGGAGACGTGCTGCTGATCGCCCTTCAGTACATGCACCACAAAGCGCTCGCACTGGGTGAAGGCGGCGTAGCCCAGAGAGCCGCGGTCAATGCTCCACAGAATCAGTGCCGGGTCGAGAGAGACGGAATTGAAACTGTTGACGGTCATGCCCACCGGTTGGCCACTGGTATCGAGGGTGGTGACGACGGTAACACCGGTGGCGAACTGGCCCAGAGTGTCGCGCAGCGCGCGGCCGCGCTCCGCCGGGGACTGCTCGGAACTGCCAGTGCTGCTGATGCTGGCTTGGGCTGCGGAGTTACTGGGTGCCGTCATATATCGTTCAAAAGTTGTTCAATTTTTGTGCTGGCGGCCATTTTACGGGAAAAATGGCCGCTCTGCGTGATTTTCTTTGGCGGCGCCGGTTGTAAGGCGGAGAGCAGCGCGGCAGGCAGCTGAAACGACCGCCCGGTCTTCAGTCCATCAGTGGCGCACAGCGCTTGCTGAGGGTGTCGCGGTCGGCGATGGCGCTGCCGGTGAGGGCAAAGCCCAGCAGCTTGCCGGCGTCGTCGATGAACTCCGCACGCACGCCTTCCGGGGTTGCCGTGACTTGCCATTCGCCATGGCCCCCCCTCTGCGGTGGGCACACGACGGTTGGACGCAGGGTGGTTTTGACGGCTACCGGCAGGCTGCCGTAGCGCACCGGTGTGGGGGTGCCGGTCAGGGTCTGGGCCAGGGCGCGGGCACTCTGGGTGAGAGGGGTGACAAAGTAGAGGCTGTGGCCATCGACTTCCGCGCAGTCACCAAGGGCAAAGACGTTGGTATCGCTGGTGCGCAGTTCACGGTCGGTGACGATACCGCGATTGATCGGGATGCCCGCCTTCTCCGCGAGCCCGGTGTTCGGAGTGAGGCCCAGGGCGGCAAGCGCGATATCCGCCTCAATACTGCGGCCATCCGCCAGCTGCGCGCAGATACCATCGGCGCGGCGCGCAATGGAGGTGACGCCCGCGCCAAAGTGGAAGTTCACTCCGGCAGCTTCCAGAGTCTGCTGGATATCGCGGCCGGCGGCCTCCGGTAACAGGCTGGCGAGTGGCCAGGGTTGCAGGTCCACCAGATCCACGGCGAAACCCGCCTGCACCAGATCATTGGCAAATTCGCAGCCGATCAGGCCGGCACCAATCAGCAGTACCCGTTTGCGGTTGACCAGCGCGGTGCGGAAGCGGTGGTAGTCCTCCAGGCTGTTGACCCGGAACAGGCGCGACAGGCCGTCGCCTTCAATGGCGGGCAGCGGTGTGCAGCTGGCACCGGTGGCAAACACCAGGCGGCTGTAGCGCAACGCCGAGTGGAGGCGGCCGTTGTCGGACACCAGGGTCAGCAAGCGGGACTCCCGGTCCACATCGGTCACGTGGGTATGCACCAGAATTTCTGCGTTCAGCTCCCGCGCCATATCCCCGGCGCTGGCTGTGGCCAGTTGCGCCGGGGTCTTGCCGTGGGCGAGAGACGCGGACAGCAGTGGTTTGGAATAAAAGGTGCCGTCGTCAGCGCTGATCAGCAGCAGCGGTGTGCGCTGATCCAGCTTGCGGAATTCCTTCGCCAGGTGATAGCCGGCGAGGCCGGTACCGATGATGACCAGGGGATCAATATGGTCCAGACGCGGCGCCGCCGGAGGTGGCGGCAGCGCGGCTTCGGGCTGGCTCACCAGCACCATGTCGAAATCTTCCTTTCCCACGCCGCATTCCGGGCAGGTCCAGTCGTCGGGGATATCCTCCCAACGGGTGCCGGCGGGAATACCTTCTTCCGGAGCGCCCTTGGCCTCGTCGTACACCCAGCCGCACACCATGCACTCCCAGATACGGCCGGCGGCTGCCTGCGGCTTGGCATCGGCTGCGGGAGTGCTTGCAGCAGCGGCGGGTATGGAGGCAGCCTTCGGGGCGTCGCCGACAACCGCCAGCATCAGGAATTCGTCTTTGGTTGCGCCGCACTCGGGGCAGCACCAGTCGTCCGGCACGTCTTCCCAGCGGGTGCCCGGGGGAATACCGTCATCCGGCGAGCCCTTGGCCTCGTCGTAAATCCAGCCACAAATCTGGCATTCCCAAACGCGAAAATCGGACATGAGTACCCCTGATACCACTTTTATCTTCTAGGCAGGTTGTTGAAAAAGGCCATCCCGGCCTACTTCAACCCGGGTTTGCGGCGCATGTCCGCAAACCCTCCACAACAAATCAAGCCCTTGCGTGCCAGATTTGCGGCCGGGCCATCCGCGGTCCGGTTGACAGGCTGCTTTTCAACAGCCCGCCAAGTGTGAAATTCTCGAGGCCGGGAGTGTAGGGAAAAACCGGGGGAAAGTTAACTTGCGGCTACTTCGTATCGGTAGCCGCACGTCAAATGCGCGGGAGCCAGGCGGTCAGTCCTTGGTGCGCTGGGCGAGACTGGTAAGCGCGCGGTGGTAGGTATCGTGTATCTGCGCGGTGTTTTCCACGGTGATCTGCAGATCGTTGACCAGGCCATTGGACAGACCATAGCACCAGCCGTGTACGGTGAGATCCTGGCCTCGCTCCCAGGCGTCGCGCACCGGGGCGGTCTGGCACACGTGGATCACCTGCTCCAGCACGTTAAGCTCACACAACAGATCCACCCGATCCTCTTCCGGGAAGAGTTCGATCAGGGTGTGGTGTTTGTCCCGCACGTCCTTGATATGGCGCAGCCAGCTCTCGATCAGCCCCAGGCGGGTGTCTTCCAGTGCCGCGCGCACACCGCCACAACCGTAGTGGCCCACCACCATGATGTGTTTGACCTTGAGCACTTCCACCGCGTACTGCACCACTGACAGACAGTTCAGGTCCGAGGGCACCACCACATTGGCCACGTTGCGGTGTACAAAGAGTTCACCGGGCAACAGGTCGACGATCTGATTGGCGGGCACGCGGCTGTCCGCGCAGCCAATCCACAGATATTCCGGGGACTGCTGTTCGGAGAGTTTGAGGAAGAAATCGGGTTTTTCCCGGCGGGTAGCTTCGGACCACTCGCGGTTTTTCTGGATCAGATCGTGTAGCTGTGACAAGGCAATCATTCCGTCCTGTGCATTGACCGCGCAGGATAGCGTTTTTGTCGGGGCGCGCCAATGCGGCGCTGCAGCGAGTGAGAGACATAACCGATCCCGTATCGAACACCACGGGTACATCTGCTAACCTGCGGCGTCGCCGGATGTTCGCCAGCCAACCCCGTCGCCAGTGAAGAGGAGAGGCCTGATGGGTCTTCGCAATACTGTGATTCGCCGCCCGCGCCGTTTGAACAAACACAATGCAACCCTTGCACGTCGGCGCAAGAAGGTACGCTGGTTGTTGGCGCAACGTGCCCGTGTGCGTAACTACCGACGCTTCTTCCGCGCCCAGTGCGACATCGCTGCAAGGGCGGAGGCCAAGCGTCAGACGGGTGAACAAGAGTGAAAAACCGGATGGGACCGATGGCAGGGCGAGTATTGACGGCAGTGGAAGAGGCAAAGATGGACGTAGTGTTGGTGGACTACCGCGACCGGAAACAGGCGGCGGATCTGCTGTGCCTGTTGGATGACTATGCGCGTGACCCTTATGGTGGCGGTGAGCCGCTGCCGGATATCTGCCGGCGTGAACTGATCGATCGGCTCGCCGCCTTTCCCGGTGCGTTTTCGATCATCGCCTATCGTGGTGAAGAACCCCTTGGGCTGACGAACTGTTTTATGGGGTTTTCCACCTTTCTGTGCAAACCGCTGGTGAATATTCACGATGTGGTGGTGAGTGAGGCCGCGCGGGGGCAGGGCGTGTGTACCCTGATGCTGGAAAAGGTGGCGCAGGAAGCCCGCGAACGCGGCTGCGCGAAGATCACTCTGGAAGTGTTGGAAAAAAATCACCCCGCCCGTGCCGCCTACCGCAAATGCGGTTTCAGGCCCTATGCACTGGATGAGGAGTATGGGCAGGCGGAATTCTGGCAGCGCTATCTCTGAAGTTCGAAGCAGGGCAAAGTGCGTGATGCGAAGGTGTCGAACCGGGTTAAGCCTTGGGAGACCTTCAAAAACAGGGCCGAAGGCGCCGCGCTGAAGTGGCTGGGCACGTTTTTGCCGCGCCCCCATGGATGGGTTGAGGGGGGGCGCCTAGCTCGTGTCCCCCAAGGCTTAACCCGGTAGCGCCACCGCCACCGGTGCTTCTTCGAAATACCCGAAAAATTCAGCGATTCAGCAGACCTTTGACTGCATTGGGCAGATCTGCCGGGAAGATGATGTTCTTGGCGTTGTCGGAGGAGGAGAGATTTTCCAGTGCACCGATGTAGCGCTCGCCCAGCAGGTACATCACCGGCAGTTCCTTGTCGCTGATGGCGCGGGTCACGCGTTCGATGGCCTCGCGGCTGGCATCGGCCAGAACAATCTGCGCCTGGGCATCCCGTTTTGACGCCTCCAGGCGGCCGTCTGCTTCCAGAATGGCCGCCTGCTTTTCACCTTCCGCGCGAGTCACCGTGGCGCGGCGCTGACGCTCCGCCGCGGCCTGTTCCTCCATTGCTTTCTGCATGGTTGCTGAGGGGTTGATGTCCTGAATCTCCACCGTCTTCAGGTTGATACCCCAGTCCGCAATATCGTCTGAGATGGCTTCCTTCAATTTGGCCTTGATCATGTCGCGGGAAGACAGCGCCGAGTCCAGCGACATCTCACCCACGATGGAACGCAGTGCGGTCTGCACCAGGTTCTGGATCGCGATCTCGTAATCCTCCACCCCGTACACCGCCTTCTCCGGCGACACGATGTTGATGTACGCCACCGCGTTGGCAATGATGGTTGCGTTATCTTCGGTAATCACTTCCTGCGATGGAATATCCAGCACGATATCCTTGGTGGTCACTTTGTAGGGTACCTGGTCTACGTAGGGGATGATGATGTTCATGCCCGGGTTCAGGGTGCTGTGGTATTTACCCAGCCGCTGCACGATATGTTTGGAGCCCTGGGGCACAATGCGCACACCCATACCGATGGTGATGATGACCAGAACCACGAGCGCCGCTACTACAGATAATCCTTCCACGTTCTATTTCCCCCGAATTCAGTTTTGAATTGATCGTTACTTCTAAATCGTTATTTCTAAGTCGTTCTTTCAGTCGTTGTGTAAACAAATGATTGCCCGGGCAATCAGAGCGGGCTGACCACCAGAGTGTTGCCGGAAATGTTGAGCACTTTTACACGCTCGCCGATCGCAACCTCGCTGGTGCTCATGAACTGCCACTCGTCCTCACCGAGAATGGGGGCCGGGAAGCGCAGGCGGCCGCGCGGGCGGCCGATATTGGATTCGATCACCGATCCCACCTGACCGGTAAGCGCCTCCATCGCCATGCCGGATGTGGTGCGGTCTTTCCAGTTGGGCTTGATGAATTTCAGCCACAGAAAAACCAGCGCGACCGACATTGCCGCCCATAACAGCAACTGCCCGGTAATCGGGATGCCCACCAGCATCAGCAACACGCCCATGGCGAGCGCCGCGAGCCCGAACCAGAACAGGATGAAACCGGAAACAAATATTTCCGCGGTGATCAGTAAAAGCCCGAGAACGAGCCAATGCCAGTAGGCGATATGTGTATTGAGCCATTCGAGCATGCGGGCCTTTCTCCTTGATGAGGTCCGGTGTAATGCACCTTTAGTAAATAATTTGGGGATTATGCCCCAAACTGCTCTCTGCGGGCATTTTGCAGTAAGCAGGCATTGGAAGGTGCAGGGCAGGAGTGACCACTTACCATAGTTTTTCACCTAACAAAAAATTCCCGCAAACGTCATAAATTCGCAGCAAATCCGCGCGCCTGTGCAATACTTTTTGCAGGCAAGAGCGCAATTAAACCATGCATCAATTTTGTGCGTTTGTACCCACCAAATCACTGTCAGCATCAAGAGAAATCACGGACGAAGATCTTATGCGAATGACTGCTAACCTGGCGCAGGGCCGCTACCAATACAGCTGTGACGGCAGAACCATGCCGGTACAGGATGATTGGCAGCTGGGGCGCGATGAGCAGGGTGGCCTGATGCTGGTCAGCCGCCGGCTGGTGGGCGATCAGGGGCATGGGATGGAAGTCCAGGCCCTGATGGCCGCGGGCCTGGTCACCGAGTGCCGAGTGGTTTGGAAAGACGAGATGGGTGAGGTGAATGCCCACTACCGCCTCGCCCCCGCGGATGGGCGGGCGCCCGCTATGGGGGATCCCATTGCGGCGGAGTGGGCCGGCCCCAATGGACTTCAGCAGAGTCTTCTTGACGGTGATAACCGGCTCCTGTTTCCGCTGATGCGGATTTTTATGGGGCCGCTGCTGCTGCGTCTGTGCGACATGGAGTTCGGCGTCGAGGTCGTGGCACCGGACATCGTAGACCCATCCCAGCGCGGTAAATTGCTGGCGCCGCGGGTGAACCACCGCCGTGCGGAGATTCTGCCCGGTGATGCCAATATCCAGGGCGTACATGATCTCGGGCCGGATATCCGTGTGTTCTCCTATCTCGGTGACGAGGCGGAGCGCGATGCGCACTGTTTCGTGGACCGGCGCGGCCTGTTGGTGGGCTACGACTGGCCGAGCAGTACCGGGCGCCTGTGGCAGGTACGTCTGCGCGATCTGGAGTGGTCCCCTGAGCTGATTTCCCTGTGCTGATGTCGGTGGTGAACAGGATCTGACCCATCGCACAACGCCGCCTGATAAACCGTGTACACTGGCGCCCTGCATCTGTTCCGGAGCGCCTGTTTTGTCCGTATCCCGTCGCTATTTCCCTCTGAGTCCGCGTTTTCTGAACCCCCTTAAAATGATTGCGCTGTCACTGGCGTGTGGCCTGCCGCTTCTGTCTCAGGCGGTCGCCCCGGATGTCGAGCCTCTGCGCGAGGAACTGGACCCGGACGCAGGGCGTGGTACGGAAGAGGTGGCCCCACCGGATGCCGGGGCGGACGAGGAAATCGAGCTGCTGCAAATGGACGACTCCCTGCAGAGTGACGAGAAGCGCCAACAGAACTGTTTGCGCGAGCAACTGCTCACGGCACCGGCCAACATTACCCTGGAAGAAATGCGCATCCGCTGCAAACTCGCGGTAATCCGCGACAACCCACAGGCGGAGACCCCAATCTTCGCCACAGTGCCGGAAGCGGAACCGCCCTCGGAGGGCGAGGTACTGCTCAGCAAGCGCGCCAAGGCGATTCGCGATGCTGCGGAAAACCCGTTCACCCTGGCCTCCCACAAGGTCAACTATCTGCTGCCGGCCACCTACAATCCGCATCCCAACAAAGCGGGGCTCGAAGGGGTGATGCAGAACGGGGAGCTCATTGACCTGGATTCCATGGAAGTGCAGTTCCAGCTCTCGGTGCAGGTACCGGTGTGGCGGGGCTTCCTCGGCAAGGCCTCATTCATGAGTGTCGCCTACACCAACCGCTCCTTCTGGCAGGCCTACAACTCCGACGATTCGGCGCCATTTCGCGAAACCAACCACGAGCCGGAACTGATCATGACCTGGCTGAACGACTGGACCGTGCTCGGTTTCCAGAATGTGGCCAACCAGCTGGCCATCAATCACCAGTCCAATGGGCGCAGCGAGCCTTTTTCCCGCAGCTGGAACCGGATTTACGCCAACTTTGTGTTTGAAAAAGACAATTACTTTCTCGCCTTCAAACCCTGGTACCGGATACCGGAAAAACGTGAAGACGACGACAACCCGGATCTCGAATATTACCTGGGGCACTTCGAGCTCACTGGTGGCGTGGAGCTGGGGCAACACGCGGTATCACTGATGCTGCGCAACAACCTGCGCTCGGACAATAAGGGCGCGGGTGAATTGCGCTGGAGCTTCCCCATGGGACGGCGGGTGCGCGGTTACGTGAAGTATTTCAACGGGTACGGTGAGAGCCTGATCGACTACGATGAATCGGTGCAGACCCTGGGTATCGGATTCGAGCTGGCCCGGGGCACCGGAAGCTGAATGGCACTTCTAAGAATCTCCTGCGCGTCTGGTGGCCATCCGTTCGCGACGATTCCCAGGGGTGCGTAACAAAAGTATCTACAAGGTCCAAGGATGGGATTTGACGACACCTACAAACTGAGCGCCCACGCGGTGATTACCAACGAAGTGGGCGAGGTGCTGCAGTTGCGCGCCACCTATGCGGACAAGTCCTGGGGCCTGCCCGGCGGCGCGCTGGATCTCGGCGAAACCATTCACGAGGCATTGCACCGGGAGTGTCGCGAGGAGCTGGGGCGGGACATCGTCATCGACTACTTGAGTGGCGTCTATTACCACCGCGTCTACAATTCCCACGTCTTCATTTTCCGCGCCCACTTCAAGGGCAATGGCGAGATTCGCCTGTCTTCTGAACACTCCGCCTATGAGTATTTTCCATTGACCGACTTGACGCCGGTGCAGCATGTGCGGGTGAAGGACTGCCTTCACTTCAACGGTGAGGTCCGCAGCGCAAAATTTTGACTGGCGCTGTATTTGTGATCACAAATCCGATATGGTGCGGGTTTGGTGGAAAGGCGGGTGAGATCTCGGTCGGCGTCCTGTTGCGCATATTCCCTCCTTTCGTATCCAGCTTCTATGCTGAAAGATAAGAAGAAACGATATGGATCTGGAAGTGACGATGCCTGATCTGGGCAACCTGAGCGAGCAACGCCAGCCACTGGAGTGTCGAGTGGCACTGGTCAGCAGTGATCGCGATCTCAGTTGCAACTGGGTAAGTGCGCTCAATGCCACTGCCGCGCAACACGAAAACCCCCTCGGACTGCGTTTCGAAGCCGTGACGCTCGGCGCGCTGGAGACCTTCCTGGTCTCGCAGGACAACTTGCAGGCGCTGATCATCGACGCTGGCAGCAGCCATGATGAGCTGAAAGCCGCAGAACAACTGGCGGACCACCTGCACAACCTGCGAGCCCAGCTGAATGTGTTCCTGGTGGCGCATGATTCCTTTCTTAGCGACCAGGGCGGGGCCCCAGCGTCGGTGCGCAAGCGCTTCGACGAGCTGTTCGACCGTCGCGAATGCAACTTCAATCATATGTTCCGCCTGGTACAGGCGTTCATCGCCCGCCGCGCGTCCACCCCCTTTGCCGACACCCTCAAGGAATACGTGTTTTCCGCCCGCGACGCCTGGCACACCCCCGGCCATTCCGGCGGCGACAGTCTGCGCAACAGCCCGTGGGTAGGGGATTTCTACCGCTTCATGGGCGAGCATGTGTTCAATACCGATCTCTCGGTGTCGGTACAGGTACTGGACAGCCTGCTGGAGCCACACTCGGTGATTCAGGAGGCGCAGGATCTCGCCGCACAGGCATTTGGCGCGGAGCACACCTTCTTTCTCACCAATGGCACCTCCACCGCCAATAAAGTGGTGATCCAGCAGATTCTCGGTGGCGGTGGCAAGATCATCGTCGATCAGGCGTGTCACAAGTCGGTGCACCACGCCATCGTCATGAACCGGGTAGAACCGGTGTATCTGAAGTCCACCCTGCACCCACAGTTCGGTATCTACGGCCCGGTGTGCCGTGCGGATATCGAAGCGGCACTGGACGAACACCCGGATGCGGGACTGCTGGTCATCACCTCCTGCACCTACGACGGCCTGCGTTACGATCTGAAACCCATCATCGACTACGCCCATGAGCGCGGTGTGAAGGTGCTGATAGACGAGGCCTGGTACGCGCACGGTTATTTTCACACCGAGCTGCGGCCCACGGCGCTGGAGTGCGGTGCGGACTACGTTACCCAGAGCACTCACAAAATGCTGTCGGCCTTTTCCCAGGCCAGCATGATCCATGTGCAGGACCCGGACTTCGACGAATTCCGCTTCCGTGAAAACCTGAATATGTACGCCTCCACCAGCCCGCAGTACTCCATGATTGCGAGCCTGGATGTGGCCCGCAAACAGATGGTGATGGAAGGCTACGGCCGCCTGCGCCACTGCCTGCAGATGGTGGAAACCCTGCGCCGGGAAGTGGATGCCACCGGCGTGTTCCGCGCGCTCACCCGCGAAGATCTGATCCCCGCGCCGCTCGCCAATGACAACATCCGCCTCGATCCCACCAAGGTCACCATCGACGTGAGCGACAGCGGGTATTCCGGCAAGGAAATCCAGGTAAAACTGTTCGACCAGTTTGGCATTCAGGTGGAAAAAACCACCTACAACACCGTCACCGTGCTGGTGACCCTCGGCAGTACCGAGAGCAAGCTGTTGCGTCTGGTACACGCACTGAAGGAACTGGCGCGCAGCCCGCGCCGACGCAGCCATATCAGCGCCTCGCGCCAGTTGCCGGAATTCACCCATCTGAACTGCCTGCCGGCGGATGCCTACTTTGCCGATACCGAAGAGCTTCCGCTGATGGACAATGGCGTGGCGGCCGAGAAAAAGCTGGTGGGGCGTACCTGTGCCGACGAAATCGTGCCCTATCCGCCGGGCATTCCGGTGTTGGTACCGGGGCAGGAAATTTCCGCGCAGATTGTCCAGTTTCTGCAGCAACTGCTGCAGGGGCAGAACACCACGGAAATTCACGGGCTGATTTTCCGCTCCGATGAGCCAATGTTGCGGGTGGTGAAGAAAAGGTAAACTCCTGCCCCTGACCAACAGGGCTGCATTGGTGCAGCGGAAAACAGGAAGGGTAGGGTTGTGCAGAAGATCGACTGGAACAACACGCTCGCGGCGATCTGGCGCGCGAAATACAGTGCGCTGAAACCGGTGCGGAGACTGGACCCCATCGGGCTTGATCAGCTCCTGGGGGTGGACATGCAGAAGCAGCAGCTGGTGGATAACACGGAACAGTTTCTGCGTGGCCAGCCCGCCAATCACGCACTGCTGTGGGGAGCCCGCGGCACCGGTAAATCCAGCCTGATCAAGGCGCTGCTGAACCGCTATGGAGAATCCGGTCTGCGTTGTGTGGAGGTAAATCTGCGTGATCTCGACGATCTGCCGGAAATCGTCGACCTGCTCGACAGCGGCGATGCGCGCGGCTACCGCTTCATTCTGTTCTGCGATGACCTCACGTTTGAACCTGGCGATGACCGTTACAAGGAATTGAAAACCGTACTGGCCGGTTCCCTCGAACTGCCCCCGGACAACGTTCTGCTCTACGCCACCTCCAACCGCCGTCACCTGATACCCGAACGCGCGGAAGACAATCAGCACACGCGTATTGTCGGCGGCGAGCTGCACCACGGCGACAATGTGGAAGAAACCCTGTCGCTGGCGGATCGTTTCGGTTTGTGGCTGAGCTTTTATCCCGCCAACTGGGACATCTACCTGCGGATGGTAGACCAGCATTTTCCGGATTTTGAGGGCGACAGGACCGGGCTGCACACTGCGGCCAAGCAGTTCGCCATGCTGCGCGCCAGCCACAGTGGGCGTACCGCGCAGCAATTTTATCTGGACTACACCAGATAAGGTCCGTTTCAACCGTCAGGGATTCAGCAGTCCGGGCCAGGTATCGCCATTGATACTTTTGGGGTAACCGCTGTCGACCTGATCGCTGCTGATGCTATAGCGGATATAGCGCTGATTGGTCAGGAAGAAATAAGCGCGGCTGCTGCTCCACTGATGAGCCGCGGTAATTGCCGTGGCGTAGTCGGCCATTCCCGGCCAGGTGCTGTTGTTGATCGGCTTGGGGTAGCCGCCGTCGAGGCTGTCGTTGTTCATGTCGTAACGTAGATAGCTGCCGTCGGCGAGGAAAAAATACACTTTGCTGTTTGGCCATTTCAGCGCAGCGCGGATCTGAGTGGCATAGGGAGCGAGCCCCGGCCAGGTATTGTTGTCGACGTTTTTCGGGTAACCGGCGTCGACGCTGTCATTGTTCAGGTCGTAGCGCAGATAGCGACCATCTTCGAGAAAAAAATATCCTTTGCTGCTACTGGCCTTGAACGCCGCGACGATCTGCCCAGCGTAATCGCCGAGTCCCGGCCAGGTGTTGTTGTTCACCGCCAGGGGATAGCCGCTGTCGGCACTGTCCGAGATTTTGTTGTAGCGGACATACTGGCTGTCGTCGCGGAAGTAGTAGGCACGGCCGATACTCCAGTCCAGGGCGGCGGTAATATCCAGTCGGGTCTGGCGCAGTGCCACCGGGGTCTGGTCCTGTACCAGCACGTAATCAGCGGTGACGTGGAAACTGCTCTGATCCTGCCAGCTGCGCACCAGGGCATCCACGCTGTCTACCAGTTCGCCGTTGCGATACACCGCTACCTGCCCGGAGCTCTGTGCATACCATTCCGCGGTGCTGTTGTTTCCGGGCAGGAGCTTGCGTACGCCGGTCGTGCCGAGCAGCGGAGTGCCATCCAGTTTCCAGTCGCGATCAAGGTCAATCCCGAGATGGCGCAGTACCGTCGGTGCGATGGCCGTCTGTGCCGCGTGCCCGTAGATGCCACCGAAATCTGTATTGCTGATGTCACTGACCTTTTCGCTGTGTTCGAGGTTCAGGACCTGATTGCTGGCGATAAAGATGGTTTTCTCATTACTCGTCTGCGCGCCGTGATTGCAACCCAGAGTGTCGCGCCCGTGGTCGGTAGTGACCAGCACCAGCCAGTTTTCGCTCTGTGCATTGCGCGCATCTACGGCATCCAGCAATTGCCCGAGAAGCGCGTCGGTGCTGGTAATACTGTTGTTGTAGGCGCTGCCGAAGCAGTAGCTGTGACCGGCGTGATCCGGCTCATCCAGGTGCAGAAACAGAAAGTCCGGCTCGCCGCTGTTGATTCGGGCAACGGCCTGGGCGGTGACCTGGTCATCGGGAAGACCGTTCAATACCAGATCGGCGTTACTCAGATCCTGGGTAAAAAATTGGGTATTGATGGGGCTCCAGTTAACGATACTGCCTACCCAGTGCGTGTTGTCTGCATCCTTGATACGTTTGAACAGGCTCGGAAATTCACTGTTGGCAAGTCCCGAACTGTTGGATGTGACCCGGTGCTTGTTCGCCCAGACGCCGGTAAGAATGGTAGACCAGCCGGGACCGCTGTATGTGGTTTGCTGGCTGGCAGCTCCGTCGATCCCGCCGGTGTATGCCTTTTCTACCTGCAGGCGATCGAAGTTGGGGGTGTTGAGGGTTGCCAGTTTCTCGTACTGGAGCCCATCTACACCAACCAGCAATACTTTATTGTTGGTTTGTGCCTGTGCCAGGGTGCTGCAGGCAACGGCCAATAAGGCGAAACACAACTGTGTTACATGCTTCATGGTTTTTCTTCCCGCTAGGGCACTTCAAAAAATCGGCTGCGCGTGTGCCGGCGACGCCCGCTCGCTATGATTTTTGTCGGTGCTCAATAGTCAATGATTAGGTTTTCTGGTCTAGACCAGAAATTCAGGTTAGCGGCAATGGATGAAGCCGCGGTGACGTTGGCGTGAACCGAACGTGACTAAATGGAGAAAACAGAGAGGGAGGCGACAGCGCACCGTGCGCTGGTTCTCGCCTCAGGAATTCGGCGGCAGGGAGATCAGCGGGTTGCCACTTCCATCTCAATGGCGTGAGGCAGCCAGTGTTCGACGTTGTAGTCGATCAGACTGTCTTGTGCGTCGTAGCGCAGGCGAAGAATTTTGAGGCCGAGGGCACCGGCGTGAAGCCCCAATGGTTCTGCATGGCTCTCTTCCAGATGTCCCATCTGGATATTGCACTGTTCGCGACTGACGGAGACGCCGTAACGGGCGTGCAGCTGCGCGGTGACGGAAGCGGACAGTTCCAGCTGTTCCAGACCGGGAAAGCGTTCCAGGGCCATGTAGCTGTCTTCTACCATCACCGCGCGCCCGTCCAGGCTGCGCACCCGGCGCAGTGCATAAAAGCGGTTGGATTTTTCCAGGCCGAACGCCTGGTAAATTTCCCGGCGCTGCTGCTGGCGACGCAGTTGCAGAACCCGGGTGCTGGGTTGGAATCCCTGTTCCTCCGCCATGCGATTGAAGTCCACCTTGTGCGCCGGTTTCATGACAAACCGCTGGGGCGCTACAAACCAGCCGCGGCGGTTTTGCCGATAAATAATCCCTTCACCTTCCAGTCGGTTCAAACCGTCACGCAGGGTAATGCGGGTCAGTCCCAGGTGCTCGGCCAGCTCTCGCTCGGAGGGCAATTTCTCATTAGCGGCAAGACGGCCGCCGCTGATCAGGCCGCTGATATGGGTTTTGATATCGTCGTAGGCGAGAGACACGGTACTTCACTCAATCGTGGGGATACGGCCATATCCTAACCCATGCCGGGGAATATGGCCGCTATGGAAAAGAGGTAAACGATCAGGGGGTTTCACCGAGGGCGAGGCGGCGGTTGATATCGACCAGTACCGGCTCCAGTGCGGAGACGTCATCAATCAGATAATGCGCGCCACAGGACTCCAGCGCGCGGTAAGCACGATTTCTCTGCTGGCACCTTTCTTCCTCCTCCAGTTCCCGCCAGTGCGCAAGTGGCAAGCCCAAGGCGTTGCCGCTGCATACCACAGCCACCGTCCACATACCCGCATTGCGGCCCTCGTCGATGCCGGGAGCGGTATCGTCCACTTTCACGCAGGCACTGACCGAGGAAATGCCCAGGTCGATCACCGTGCGCAGTGCCGCAGCCGGTCCCGGGCGTGCGCCGGGGGCCTCGTCGGCGGTCACCACACGGTCGGGGATCAGTTGCTGTTGCGCCGCCGCTTCCAGCATGCCTTCGATCATGCTGCGGCTGTAGCCGGTGGTGGTGCCGATTTTGAGGCCGCGCTCGCGCGCCATGACAAAGGCGGCCGCCGCGCCCGGCACCGCCTCACAGTGGCGATCGATGGCGGTCTGCTGTACCGGTCCCAGGTTGTGGTATAGGCGGGCGACGTCATCTTCCGTGGCCGGCACATTGTGCGCAGCCTGCCAGGCATCGCGAATGCGGGGTATCTGTAGCAGACGGCGGATGTGTTCCTGCTTTTCCGTACCCATGGGCGCGCGGGTTTCCATTTCACTGATGGTTACACCGGCATCGGCGAAGATTTGCATAAACGCACTGAGCGGCGCGCGCGAACCGAAGTCCACTAGGGTGCCGGCCCAGTCAAAAATAATGGCTTCCAGTTGTCGGGTCATGGTGGTTGTCATCCTTCGGTTTTCAGTGAATGGGTGATTTCGTGGCGGGGGATCGATGCGCGCGCGGCACTTGTGGTCAACAGGCGTTCGCAGAGAGAGAGCCATTGGTCCAGGTCGGGGATCGCCTGATTGTCCCGCTTGCCGGCTTCGTCCCAGGTGCGCAGTGCAATGGCGTCCTGCGCATGGGACGCTTCCAGAAAACGGCGCTGTTCTGCGGTACTCATGGCCGCTCCCTGTATTTCCAGTGAGCGTTTGCTTGCGGGGCTCAGGCGCTGGAGGTAGTCCGTGTCACAGGCGGCGAGGTAGCGTTTGGCCTCCACGTGGCGTGCGACCGGAACGAACACGGATGCGGCAAACCCCAGCTGGCGCAACAACTGCGCGCCAATGCGGTCGTGATCCCTGTGCCCTTCATCATCTGTGCCCGGCAGTGCCAGGTGGCAGGCCTGCAGGTGGCCGATATCGTGGAGAAATGCGGCGCAAACAAGTGACGGCGCGGCACCCTCCGCCTGTGCCAGAGCAGCGCACTGGCGAGCGTGTTCCAGTTGGCTGCAACTTTCACCCAGTGACCGATGGCCGAATTGCTGGAACAGATAGCGCAAGTGCCTGATAGCTTCTACAACCGTGTGGTTGTCAGGCTTTAGCTTGCCGGTATCAGGCATGGCTATGAACATCCGGCAGTGTCAGCGCTTCGCCGCGCAGTAGTTGCTGTACCGCGCTTTGCACCAGCGCCGGGCCTGTAGTCATGCCCTTGCCGCCGATACCCGTAACCAGATGAATCTTTTCGGACACGGAACGCATCAAGACCTTCTGCTCCGACATGTCCTGGCTGTAGTAGCCATTCCAGCAGCGCGCCATCGTCCAGCGCGGCAGTTTGAGAATATTGCGTGCCTCTTCCAGCATCAGTTGATTGATGTCTTCGCGCACTTCATAGTCGATGGATGTTACGTCGTTCGCGGGAAAATATTCATGGGAGTCACCGATGATGATGCTGCCGTCCGCGGACTGGCGGAACAGCATATGAATCCCGAGTTCTCCGTAACGCGGGTCCAGCAGCGGCTGTGGTAATTTTTCATAGCTCGGGCAGCTGTGAAAGGCCTCATAGCGCCGGATACTGAGACCGGTGAGCAGATTGCCCGGCAGGCGCGTGCCGATTACCGGTTCGCTGCGCAACATCTGCAGCTTGCAGAGTTTCATCTGCGCATTCTGGGTAATAGCCGGATACAGTTGGTTCAGCTGATGCCCACAGCAGATCAGCACCTGATCCGCGTGCAGGACTTCGTTGTTGCTGGTCAGGATGTCCGTAATGCCACCGCGCTCGCGAATTTCCCTTACCAGCGTTCCGGCGCGCAGGGTCAGCTCGGGATTGGCGCTGAGTAGCGACCACAGCCGTGGCATCAGTTGCCCGCTCTCCGCGCTCATTTCCTCCGGGTAGTGCAGCCCCCCGTGGCAGTACTCCATGCGCAGTGCGGGCATTTTTTCCAGGCATTGCTCCACGCTCAATAGCTGCGAGCGGTAATCCTGTGCGCGGTCGATTGCGTGCATCTCTTCCAGCAACGCGGCTTCTTCCGGGGTAGAGGCGATATAGGTCGAACCCTGTTGCCAAAGCGCGCCCTCCACCATGGGTTGCAGCTGACGGTAAATGGACAGTGAGCGAATACCCAGTGCCCGCCACGGCCCCAACGCCATACCGGAGGGAACCAGTTGTCCGAAGTTGCGCACCGTGGCGCCGCGGGCCTTCAGCCCCGCATCCAGCAGCAGAACGCGTTTTCCACTCTTGAGCGCTTCGAGGGCGGCAAAGCTGCCCAGTACGCCGGCGCCGACAATGGCGAGATCAAATTTCATAGGTCATCACTTAAACAATGGTTTTCTTTTATCAGGTGGATATCGTTGCGGCAGGTGTCGACGCCGAGTGGTCATGGGACAGACCTGGATCGAGTTTGCGGAAATACAACAGGGATACGACGATGAGCAGCATGCAGGCAGCGCCGGTGGCGTAGCTGAATTGGAGGGTAAACGGCAGCCATGCCAGATCCGGTTGCGCAAAGGTTTTGTAAAGCAGAACGCAGATGCTTCCAGCGTAGCCGGAGGCATCTGCGAGGTAGATCAGAAAGCCTGCGTTGGCGATGGAGCGTGTGGCGGCCACCAGACGCTCGAACAGCAGGCAGTTGAACGGGATAAATCCCATATACAGGCCGGTGTTGATCGCGATCATCCAGCTGGCGCCGTCGATCCAATGGTTTTCAAAGGCGTAGGTGGCCGCAATGCACAGCAGGCCACCGCCTGCGACAACCAACTGATTACACACCAATGCCAGATAATTGCTGCGGATAAACATCAGCAGCCAAAGGCTGCCCAGCACCACGAAAGTAACGGGCAGTGTGCTGGTGAGGAATACCTCTGGCGTTTCGCCATAGCCAAGGGCCAGCCACAGTTCTGCGGCAAAGTTATCGGTAAAGTCGCGAAACGCGGTAAGGAACACGTACACCGCCACCAGTGCGGTGAGCCCGATACCCGTCTCGCGCAGCAGCTCGCCGCGCATGGCACCGTTCATTGGCGGCCGCGGTTTGCGCGCCACCCTATCATCCGCATTCGGCGCGGGTGTTCTCGCCAGCAACCACACAGAAACCAGTAATGGGGGAATAAACAGCGCGCCCACGAGGGCTGGCATCCACAGCTCAGGTACTTGCCATTCCACCAGTAAATAGGCGGCCACGGCTTTTACCGCACCGGACGATACGATCAGTGCCGCGCACAGGATCGCTCCCAGCGCCTCCGTTACCCGGCGCCCCTCGAGATAGCTGAATACCAGTCCCCACACCATACCCAGGGGAATGCCATTGATAAAAAGCATGATCACATTGATCGGCGCTGGCAGCAGGGCGAATCCCACCAGCGCCAGGTGGCTGATCAGCAGCATGCCGATCAGAATCCACGCGCGACGTTGGGGTTGCATTTCCGACACCACTTTGATGCCGGCGAATTTCGACAGGGCATAGCCCAATACCTGGGCAATGATCAGAGCGGTCTTGTAATCCATGGCGTAGTGCCAGCCTTCGATCTCGCTGAATGTCGCGGCACTGAATGGCTTGCGGAATGCGTACATACAAAAGTAGGTCGAGAAGGCGGCGAGCCCGGAAAACAGGATCAGTGCAATGGTACTGCTCCTGTTTTGGCCATCGAATGACTTCGATTCACCGGTTGCGGTATTGCTGCGGCTTTCTGTGTGCACGTGGCCCCCGATATTTTTTGGTCTAGACCAAATGCTAGTGGCGGATGGTTGCAGTTTTGTGACTGCGAGGTGACATTCGTCGGCATCGAATCGGGGGAGAAAACGTTTGCGCGCGGTAAGAAATCCGGAAAACAAAATTAACCATCCTGTTACAAAAGCGTCACAACATCGCTCTAGCATTCTGGTCTAGTCCAGATGTGCACGGGCGAAATAATTCCTGGATACAGAATCTGATTGAAACTGACTAATAAAGGGGTGGAGGATGACTCGTCTCAAATTACTGCCGATGGCCATTGCATTGGTGGCGGCACACGGTGTACACGCACAGGAAATGGTCACAAAAGCGGCTGAACAGTCCGGGGCGGAAGGTGCGATCGAAGAGATCATAGTGTTGGGCAGTATGTTTGATACCGAACTGCGCGCTCTGGGTCTGCAGCGGGCATCCGACCGGATCGTAAACGTGGTGTCCGCCGATGGTATTGGCAAGCTGCCCGACCGCAATGCGGCGGAAGCGGTGCAACGCGTTTCAGGTGTTTCCATCGAGCGCGATCAGGGCGAAGGGCGCTTTGTGGCCGTGCGCGGCCTGCCATCCGAATGGAGTTCATCGAGCCTGAACGGACACCGTCTTCCCTCCGCGGAAGAGGAAACCACCTCCCGCGCTACCGCATTCGATTTTTTTCCATCGGAACTCATCGAACGCATCGAAGTGACCAAGGCGGTTACCGCGGATCAGGAGGGGGATTCCATCGGTGGTAACGTCAACTTCGTAACCCGCACCGCGCCGGAGTCCCGTACTCTGGATATCTCTGTGGCTGGCGGTTACGCCGACAAAGCCGATGGCGATATCAAGTCACTCAATCTGCTGTTCGGCGATCGCACCGAAGACGGGAAATTCGGTTATATCGTCAACATGACCGGCTGGAGCCGCGACTGGGCCACCGACAACTATGAGCCTCGCCGCGACGGCAATGGCATCTACCGTCTGGAACTGCGTGACTACACCGGTAACCGCGAAACACTCGGCATGAACCTGGGGGCGGAGTACAACTTCAGCGATGACGACCGCGTCTTTGTGCGTGGGCTCTACGGCACCCTGGCCGATAATGAAACCCACTACAAGCACCGCCTGCGTTTCGACAAGGACCGTATTGAGCTGCAACATATTCGCAATGAACTGATTACGGAAATGAAAGGCTTCGAGTTCGGCGGCGAACATGCTCTGAGTGAAACCTCCAGACTCGACTGGAGCCTGGCCAGCTACGACAACGAATTTCACTATGGTGCGATTCCCAACGGCGAAGACCGCTCCTATTTTGTGGTGCGTTTTGACCAGAAAAATGTTGGTTATGAAGGTCTTGGTGACGATGGACTGGCGTACAACACCATCGATGGCGGAACCGATCCGGGCGATGCCATTTCCACTCACCTGCCAGACGGCTTCGTCATGGACCCGAGCCAGGCTGCACTGTCCTGGGTGGAGCTGTACAAGGTCTATCTCAACGAGAAAGACAAGGTGGTTGCCTCATTTGATTTCACCAGTGAACTTACCAGTGAACTGGAACTGAAAATGGGTATGAAGTATCGAGATAAGGAACGCGTGTCCGTATTTTCCGACGAGTTCTATGAGTGGACCGGCGAAAACCCGGTGCTACTGTCCGATTTTGCCCTGTCGGATCAACCCGGCCGCGATGAATACCTGGATGATGTGAACGTGGATTACGCCTCGCAGTTCTCCCAGGTGGCGTCCATGTCGGATCTGACGCGTTTCTGGAACGAGAACCGCGATCAGTTCCGCCTGGTGGAGGGAGAGTCTGCACTGGTTAGCAACGGCAATGCGCTTGGCCGCAACTTCGAGCTGGCCGAGCAGCATTTGGCTGGCTACGGTATGGCCACCTACCACATGAATGACCGCACCACGGTAGTGGCGGGCCTTCGCCTGGAGCAGACTACCACCGAAGTGGACAGCCAGGTCTATGTGGAAGACGAAAACGGCGAGGGTCACCTGGAACCGTTCAACGGCAAGAAAGACTACCTCTCGGTGTTGCCGTCCGCGCATCTGAAATATGCCCTGACAGAAGACAGCAACCTGCGCCTGGCCCTGACCCGCACGTTTGCCCGCCCCAACTTTGGCGACCTGAACCCCGGTGGCTATTATGCGGAGCACGACAATGAATTCCTCGGCGGCAATGCCGAACTTGAACCCACCTACTCGTGGAATGTGGACGCCATTTACGAACACTACTTTGGTGACGCGGGCCTGGTTTCCGCCGGGTATTTTTACAAAGATATTACCGACCCGATTTTCGATGCAGTACAGGAAGGCAACTACAACGGAAAATCCGGTGTGGATATTTACCGCCCGGAAAATGGTGATGACGCCTGGTTGCACGGGCTGGAATTCAACCTGATCCGCAAGCTCGACTTCCTGCCCGGCGCGCTGGCCAACCTCGGGGTGTCTGCCAACGTGACCGTAATGGATTCAGAAATGACCATTCCAGGCCGCGATGGAACCGTGCCGATTTCCCGCCAGGCGGACCTGCTGCACAACATCGCTATGTACTACGACGATGGCGACTTCTCCCTGCGTCTGGCTCAGAACCACAAGGGCGAATATGTGGAAGAGCACGGCGGGAATCCGGATGAGGACCAGTTCTATGGCAAATACACCAGCCTGGATCTGAGCGCCAATTACACCGTCAATGATCGCCTGGTGATTTTCGCGGAGGCCATCAACCTCACCGACGAACCTCTGACCTATTACATCGGCAGTGAAGACCGTCCCAAGCAGGTGGAGTACTACGGTGTGCGCGGCCAGCTCGGCGTGCGTTACAGCTTCTACTGAGTCCGGATCTGGAGCCCCGAGGCTCCAGAAACCAGGCATTGGAAACTCCCTATCGTTCCTCGTTTGCCCCGCCATTCGGCGGGGCTTTTTTCTGAACTGCCTGTCAGCACCATAGCAACCTGCGCGCTAGTGTTTTGCGAGCACCATCACCTGCTGCCGCGCAAGAAAGGGTACCTGGCTTGCGGGATCAATCACCTCGCCGTCCTGGTGCAGTTCCCAGTGCAGATGCGGTCCCGTGGCCTTGCCGGTGCTGCCCACCAGACCGAGGACCTGGCCCTGCACTACTTTTTCCCCTTTGTTTACCAGGCGCTTGTCCAGATGCGCATAGAGGGTTTCCGTACCATTGCCATGGTCGATTATTATCACCTCACCACTGGCACCTTTGGTACCGGAGAAGGTGACCACGCCCGCCTTGGGTACCTGTACCTGGGTGCCGCGGGGGGCGCTTAGATCGACGCCCTTGTGCAGGCGTTTTTTATTGTGTTCGGCGTCTTTGATCGGCCAGGGCCTCATACCGAAACTGGATGTCACTTTCGCGTCGGGCAGAGGATGGATGAATACCTCCGCGACCTTGTCGGCCAGTGCCAGCTGCGGCTGCAGGCTCAACAGCAGGGCGCCGCCGAGGGTCGCGGCCCACAGTACCCTGTTGGAACGCTTGCGGGCGCCCAGTTTGCCGTCCAGAATATGGCGGATTCTCATGGTGAAACTCCTTTGGTTTTGCGTTGAGAATGCCGCGACAGGATCATTGCCGTGAGCTGTCGCGGTTTGGCGGAGGGTCTTCAGCATTGCTTCTGCATAGGCCCTCCGCCGTTTCGGGTTTTCTTTTCTGAGTACCTGTTCGTCACAACCCAGTTCCAGGGCGTTCACCGCCAATCTCGCCAGTGCTTTCAACGGCCAGTTGAACCACAGCACGGCCGCCATCCATTGCAGGCCCAGCACCGCCAGCGGATCCCGTTGCGCCAGGTGTTCCAGTTCGTGGCGGACGACCAGGCGAATCTGTTCGAGGGACAGGTTGTCGAGCATCCACTGGCTGAATACCAGTGTCGGAGTCGGCAGGGCGGTGGCGAAAGGGGAGATGCGCTGCTGCACCAGAACCAGTTTCAATTTTTTCGGCGCGTCTTCCACGCCCAGGTGCCGCGCCAGTTCCCCCTCGGCCGGGATTGGCTTACCGTGCCTCACCAGCGCGAGCAGTCGCCACTGACCCAATACCAGGCGCCCCAGGCTGGTGGCTGCGCCCAGTGCCCAGATCCAGCCCCAGGCGATGAACACCCAGGACCAGGAAAGGGCGGTGTCCTGGATTTCGGTGGTGGAAAGTGTTGCGTGGACGGCTGCCTGGGTTGGCGCGGTGATTGCCGGCAGGCTGAGTTGAATGGCCGGCGCGTTGCCCGCGGTGGGCAGGAATCCCAGACAAAAGCTGGCGAAGGTCAGCACCGCGGCGGCGAGCCAGGGCTCGCGCCAGCGATTGAGCCAGTCCAGACGGCGTGAGAGCAGTACCAGTGTCGCCAACGCGAGGGCGCCGACGGCCAGGGAAATGAGGCTGGACAGGGCCAGTTGCGCAAGCCACTCAATCATCGCCGTGGTCCTGCGCCTTTTTGGCTTCGCCTTCCTGTGCCAGTAGCGCTTCCAGTTCCATCAACTCGGCTTTGCTGAGCAGCTCACTGCCGGCGAAGAAGGAAACCGGCACCGGTCCCTTGATCTCCAGCACACGCTCCGCGAAATCCCTCGCATACGCCGCCAGGGTGTGGACCTTATCCGCCTTGGCTTCGAAAACCTTCAACCCGTGCACGTCAAACGCCTGTAACAGGTCCTTGTCCTGCATGCGGTCCAGCGTCTTGCGCGTAGAGGAGTAGGACCATCCAAGGTGTTCTTCAATCTGCTGGTGAATCTCGCGGGCGCTGAGGGGCGATTGCTGCCAGAGGGCCTTGAGGATTGCCAGCTCGGATGCCGAGGGTTGCGGTTTCATAGCGACGTGCCTTGTGACTTGTGGGGCAAGTATGCGACCATTGTCGCATGAGTGCAACATCTGTCGCTATTGGCCTTCAAAGCCGGACAGTCAACGGAGGGGTGAGAGACGTGGCGTTTTCTGTAGGAGCCTGCAGGCAGGCTCCTACAGAAACAGGGTGTGTTTAGACGCTCAGCGGATTACCGCGCTCGATAATGGCTTTTACATCCACGCCCACCGGCAGGGTGCCGGTATTGCCGATGCCCTGGGCACCCAGGCGCGAGGTGATAAACCCTTCGGCGACCGCGCTGTTGCCGGACTGCATCAGCAGGTGGCTCTGCATGGTCAGTGCCAGCTGGTCGACAATGTGTCGGGCGCGGTATTCGATATCGTCCATGTTCGCGAGCTGGTTTTTCAGTTGCGCAATGGCGCGGTCGTAGCGCAGGTCGCTGCCTTTGCTCTGTTCCAGTTCATCGAACCAGTTGCCGAGCACGGCCGGGGTTTTGGCGATGGCGCGCAGCACATCTAACGCCTGGATATTGCCGGAACCCTCCCAGATGGCGTTGATCGGTGCATCGCGGTAGAGGCGGGCGGTAATGAAGTTTTCAATCACGCCGTTGCCGCCGAGACATTCCATGGCTTCGTACGCGTGGTGCGGGGTGCGCTTGCAGATCCAGTATTTGCCCACTGCGGTGCCGAGGCGCATCAGCAGTTTCTGTTGCTCGTTGTCGAGATGATCCATCGCCTGCGCCATGCGCATGGTTATGGCGACGGAGCCTTCCACCTCCAGCTGCAGGTCCGCGAGGACATTCTGCATCAGCGGCTGGTCGATCAGATTCTTGCCAAAAGCGCTGCGCTGGCTGGTGTGATAGATCGCCTGCACCACCGCCTGGCGCTGGCCGCCACTGGAGCCGATCATGCAGTCGAAGCGGGTGGCGGACACCATTTCAATGATCGCCGGTACCCCGCGCCCCTCTTCGCCCACCAGCCAGCCGAGCGCGCCGCGCAATTCGATTTCCGAGGAGGCATTGGAGACGTTGCCGGCCTTGTTCTTGAGCCGCTGCACCTGGATCGGATTTTTTGTACCGTCCGGACGCCAGCGTGGTACCAGAAAACAGCTCAACCCCACCTCGGTCTGCGCCAGCATCAGGAAAGCGTCGCACATGGGGGCGGAAGTGAACCACTTGTGGCCGACCAGTTCGTAGCTGCCATCACCGACCGGGGTGGCGGTGGTGGTGTTGGCGCGCACATCGGAGCCGCCCTGTTTTTCCGTCATGCCCATGCCGATGGTGAGTGCGGACTTTTCCGTGTGCGGGCGGTTGCTGGGGTCGTAGCCGCGATCGGTGATTTTCGGCAGCCATTCCTTCGCCAGCGCAGGTGTCAGGTTGATGGAGGGTACCGAGGCAAATGTCATGGTGATCGGGCAGCCGTGGCCGGATTCCACCTGGCTGTGCAGGTAGTATTTGGCGGCGCGCACGACATGGGCGCCGGGCTTCGGGTCTGTCCAGGGTGCGGAGTGCAGGCCTTCGCTCAGCGCCAGTTGCATCAACTGGTGGTAGGCGGGGTGGTAGTTGACCTGGTCGATGCGGTTGCCCACGCGGTCGTGGGGTTCAAATTCCGGTTTGTAGTGGTTGGCCTGGAATCCCCGGTCGATCCACTCCGGCCGGCCGCAGATCTCGCCGTAGCGCTGCAGGTCGTCCTCTCCCCAGTGGCCGCCGTTGCGGGCGACAGCATCCCTGAGCGCGGCATCGCCGGCATAGAGGTTGTGGCCCTGCAGCGGCCTGGGTTGATTGAGTACCGCGTGGGTACTGGCAAGGTCGGAAGGCGCGTGAGGTGTACTCATGGATCTTCTCTCTATATTGTTTTTCGCAGGCCGCAGCGGCAAGCATAGCCAGCCCACATGATGGCGTTGTGGAATATCCTAGAGGTTTGCACCCGATGAGACTTGTCTTGCGGCGCCGGATTGATTGGCCGCATGTGCCAGATTTGTATGTCGTGGAAAGGACGGCCGCCAATCACGCTACCCGCGCGGTCACTGAATACGCTTTGCCGGCGACGGATTCCGGTGTAAAAAGCGCGCCTGTGGAGCAACTCTGCTCCGTTTCCATTCGGTACCCAATCGTGCATCCAATCCTGACAGCGACATCATTGCTGGTGATCAGTAATATATTCATGACCTTCGCCTGGTACTCCCACCTCAAGGAGCTGAGTCACAAACCCTGGATCATCGCGGCGCTGTTGAGTTGGGGTATAGCGCTGTTTGAATACCTGTTCCAGGTACCTGCCAACCGGGTAGGCTACTCGGCGCTGAACGTGGGGCAGCTCAAGATTCTGCAGGAGGTGATCACACTCTCGGTTTTCGTGCCGTTTGCGGTGTACTACCTGAAAGAGCCGCTGAAACTGGACTATCTGTGGGCAGGGCTGTGTATTCTCGGGGCCGTGTTCTTTATTTTTCGCAGCAAGTGGGCCGGTGCCTGAGCCTGTGCCGCGGGGTAGAATCCGCAACCCCAATGGCTTGCATTCCTACAGCGAAAAAGGAAACACAATGACGGGATTTTACGTGGGTGCCTATGCGACGGCGCCGGTGACATCTACCTGGGACGCAGAGGTCCAGACGGCGTATTTCAATGGCCTCAAAGGCATTCCCGGTATCCGCGGGCTCGAACACCCGTTTACCGGCACGTTGCACGGGCAGGATGACGACTGGTTTCTCGCCAATATCGATCCGGGTTGGGACTACGTATTTACCGGCATCCCCGGGGTAATGGGGCGCCTGGGGCAAGACGCGAGTTTTGGTATTGCGTCCAGCGCGGAAGCGGGGCGTCAGGCGGCGCTGGCGTTTTATGAGTCCGCGCGACAGGCGGTTCTCAAGCTCAATCGCCATCTGGGTCGCCAGGCGGTAAAGGCGATGATGATTCACACCGCTCCGCGCCTGGCAGAGAGCGTTCATCCGGATGGGGCGGCGCTGCTGGCTTCACTGCAGGAATTGGTGTCCTGGGATTGGGACGGCGCCGCGCTGGTCATCGAGCACTGCGACACCCTTATCGAGGGCCAGGCGCCATCCAAAGGTTTTCTGACCATTGGGGCTGAGATCGAAGCCATTGCCGAAGTGAACCGCAGAACCGGTGGTGACATGGGCCTGTGCATCAACTGGGGACGCTCGGCGCTGGAAACACGCAGTGTGGAGGGGCCTGTGCAACATATCGAGGCGGCGCGCGCCGCCGGGCTGCTGCGCGGGCTGATGTTCTCCGGTGTCTCCGGTGCAGAGGGGCCCTACGGTGCCTGGGCGGATACCCATATGCCACCGGCGGGGGCACCGGGTGAGGGATTCTTTGAGCCTGTTTCCATGCTCGATGAAACGGAGTTCCGCCGCTGCGTGCAGGCCGCTAACCCGCAAGCGCTGGACTACCTGGGCATCAAGATCGGTGTGCGTCCGGAGTCCCTGAACGGGGAGGAGCGCCTGGCCTTTATCGAAAGCGCACTGCAGATGCTACAGCGCGCGGTTGGTTGATTGCCCCGCTGACGCCTCACACAAAAAGCAAGCGGGTGTTGCGCCCGCTTGCTCAGAATCGCGCGAGTTCGTCGCGCAGGTCCTGGCCGAGATCGTCCGATCCGGTCATCCAGACGCTTTTGTCCGCACCGGGAAACACGCCGATCTCGATGCCATCCTTGTGGAGCCCGGGGAGCCAGCGATTCAGGAACTGGGGCAGGGGGATACTGCGGGGCTTCAGATCGCTGTCGTCCGCGGCGTAGTTCTCGGCAAATGCGGCGCTCGGCCACAGGGGCAGATACTCGAACTCCCCCAGATCCTCCGCGTGCAGCTTGAGGAAATGCTCCTCGCTATTGACCAGAATCCACACCTCCCGCTCTTCGCCAACGGCATCCAGGAAGTATTCATAGCGCGCTTCGCAGTCCAACTCGAGGATCGCTTTCAGCTCGTCATTGCTCATCGCTTCAGTCACTCTCTGCTCAGGGGGGAACGGAGCAAGATTACGCTACTCTCCACTCTTGTCCCAATGCTTTCTCCGGGAAACACGGGGTGGGGCGTCGCGGGCGGAGTTTCCGGGGTCTGCTAGTCTGGCTAGATCGGGTCAGCCGGATTCCCTCCGGGCCTGGCCGCCAATTCTTCCTTCCCGACCAACGCTTACCAAAACCCTATCGCGAGCTGCGAGGAGTGCACGATGCCGACAATTACCACCAAGGATGGCGCAGAGATTTTTTACAGGGACTGGGGCAGTGGACAGCCCATTGTGTTTCACCACGGCTGGCCGTTGAGTGGCGATGACTGGGACGCGCAGATGCTGTTTTTCGTACAGCGGGGATTTCGCGTTATTGCACATGATCGCCGTGGTCATGGACGTTCCAGTCAGATCGACAGCGGGCACGATATGGATCACTACGCCATGGACGTCGCGGCGGTCACCGAGCATCTTGGGCTGAGCGACGCGGTGCATGTGGGGCACTCCACCGGCGGTGGTGAAGCGGCGAGTTACGTGGCGCGGTTTGGCAAGGGCCGGGTGGATAAACTGGTGATTATCGGTGCGGTGCCTCCCATCATGGTGAAAAGTGACAGTAACCCGGAGGGCACACCACTCGAAGTATTCGATGACTTTCGCAAGCAACTGGCGGCCAATCGCGCACAGTTTTATCTGGACGTGGCCAGCGGTCCCTTCTATGGCTTCAACCGGGATGGCGCGGAGGTATCCGAAGGCGCTATACGCAACTGGTGGCGCCAGGGCATGATGGGTAGCGCGCTGGCGCACTACCACGGCATCAAGGCATTTTCGGAAACCGACTTCACCGAAGACCTGAAGAAAATCGAAGTGCCCACTCTGGTAATGCACGGTGACGACGATCAGGTGGTACCGATCAAAGCCTCCGCAATCAAGTCTGCGGAAATCCTCAAGGATGCCACCCTGAAGGTGTACAAGGGATACTCCCACGGTATGGCGACCACCCATGCGGAGGAAATCAATAACGACATTCTCGCCTTCCTCCAACGTTGAGCGCTGAAGGGGTGTGGGACGGTATATCCAGTTCCACCATATTTATCAGGGCAGCGTCGTGCCTCCGCCGGACTTCTGCTGAAGAAGGGTACAAGCCGGTATCGTGATCTTGTTAAACGGCCACGGAGACTGTGGCCTCTTTGAGTTGTGCGTGAACAAGGGATGCCGCAACGAGGTCTTCGAGGGCATGGCCGACGGATTTGAAGCAGGTTACGCCTTTTCGGGCAACGGGGGCTGGCGATTGACACAGGGAGGGAAGGTCGCCAAGTACCGAAGCCTCTGTAATAACACCGCTCTTCAGGGGCAAACAGAGGTCGCCGGTTTCCGAGAGTGCGTGTGGCATCACGTCGACATACAGGGCGGCACGTTTTATCAGTAAATCATCCGCCTCTCTCATATCTGGCCGGTAGGCGCCGACGAGATCAATGTGCTGGGCGGCGTTGAGCCATTTGCCGTACAGCAGTGGCGTTTTACTCAGGGTGGCGCAGCTGACGATATCGGCTTGGGCCATACCTGTCTGCAGGTCATCACACAGGGATATCGTCCATGGCATGCCCGCAAGAGCGTCCGCGAGCTGTTGCGCCTTGGCACGCGAGCGGCCCCAGATAAGTACCTTCTCAATAGGGCGCACGCATGCGTGCGCTCGGATCAGCTCTGGTGCCAGGGTCCCGGTCCCTACCATCAGCAATGTGCTGGCGCCGATGGGGGCGAGATAATCCGCCGCGAGTGCGGAGGCCGCGGCTGTGCGCATGGCGGTGATACTGGCCGCATCCATGATCGCCTGTGGCTCTCCGGTACGAGCATCGAAAAGTGCATATTGTCCCTGAATGGAGGGAAGATCGCGATTGTCCGGCGCGACCATCACGGTTTTTACGCCCAAAAAACCGTCGGCTTGCCAGGCGGGCATGAGCAGCAGGGTATTTTCGTGTTGATGTTCACGGGAGTATTGGAAATGGTGATGGTGCCGCTGGGGTGCCTCAATATTCCGACTGCGAAAAGCTTCCCGCAGTGCGTTGATCAGCTGCGGATAATGTATGGTCTTGCGAATGGTTTCGGCGTTAATAAACTTCATGGACTCTTTCGAAGTATTCCGGTTGATTGTGGTTAACCCAGAAGAAATCCGTCTTTCAGTGGATCATCTGGATCGATATAAAAGTGGTTTTTACCCGTGATGTAAGCCGTACCTGTGATTTCGGGTACTACGGCGGGAATGCCCGCGTATTCGAGCCTCTGGACGGTTTTACCAAGAAAGCAACTGCCGCTGATACTTTCGGCGATGAGCGTCTGCTGCTCTGAGATCAGCCCCTGATCCAGATGTAGAGCCATCCGGCCGGAAACACCAGAACCCGTTGGGGACCGGTCGAGTTCTCCATCGGCAAATACGCAGACATTGCGGCTGCGTAGTGATGATGCGCTTTTACCTTGCGTACCTGGCGGATTCCGGAGCGCCTCCATATCCATGAATATGGTTCCGTACAAAAACCCGAGGTCGGACTCCGCAGGGTGCCGAACCGGTGGGCCATCTTTCAGCAGCGCGGATTTGATCGCGCGCCCCGCCCGGATTATTTGTTCGGTGTTTGCAGGCTCCAGTGTAAAGGGCAGTTGCGCGGCGTCTACATAAGCATAAAAGGCTCCGCCATAGGCAATGTCATACTGAATCTTCCCAAGCCCTGGCACATCGATGGTTTGCCCGCGTGCGGTGACAAAGGAAGGAACACATTGGAATCGTGTGGAGGTCACGCGGCCGCACTCATCCACTTTCGCAAATGCGTGAATCCGGCCACATGGAGCATCAATGGTTACCGGCACTTCACGTGCCGGTGCTTCAGTGACAGATACATCCGCGTCGAAATTTTCGCGCTCAACCCAGCCCAGTTCAACGGCAAGTTTCGCCAGGGCAATCACCGCGTGACCACACATGGTGCTGAAGCCTTCGTTATGCAGAAACAGGGCTCCGAAGTGGGCACCGGCATCATTCGGTGGAATCACAATGGCCCCATACATGTCACGATGCCCGCGCGGTTCCCACATTAGTCTCCGCCGCAGGTGATCGAGATGGCGTTGTGCAAAGCGCCTTTTGGCCAGAACGCTATCCCCTTCCAGTGGAAGGGTGTTGCCCAGAATAACGCGTAGAGGCTCTCCTCCTGTATGCATGTCAATGGTGTCGAGCCGTGTCCACCCCCGAGTAAGCCCCGTCGGAATTTCCAGGGTCAGGCCCTGCCTGTGGGAAGAATAGAAATCCGCTTCCATTGCTGTCCTGCGCGCGTCAATTATTGTTATTGGCGACAATAACAATAATTGCTTTTGGATGCAATGAATGATCGGCGAGGGGGACTCTTGCTCAACTTTTCTAACATGAGCGATACTGCGTCCCCTGTGTAAAAAATTTACCTGCATACGGCTTCACCTGGCGCCCGGAGGCGTTGAGGTGACCGCAACCATAGCGCTGGTTAAATGACGATTACTGAATTTATCAAATCCGATGTGAAGGCTGTTCTTCAGGCGGAAGGTCGCCTGCCTTACAAACTGACTCTGGGTGCCATGTCTGAGCACTACAAAGTCAGTTTGACACCCGTTCGCCACGCCGTGGACGAGCTGGTGGATGAAGGGGTGATCCGTCGCAAAGACAACGGGCGCCTGGAAGCGCAGCCAGAGGTGCTCAAGGGAGTGGTGCTTGAGCCACCGAAAGAAGATGCGACCGATCGAAAGCTGTACGACATCATTCGGCAGGATGTGATTACTCGCAGCTTGAAGCAGGATACGGAATACCTTCGTGAGCAGGCCACGGCCGAACAATATGGGGCTGGCCGTACCGTGGTGCGGCAGATCTTTTCTCGCCTGGCAGGTGCCGGTTTGATTGAGCATGTGCCCCGCTGCGGGTGGCGTGTGCACCCGTTCAGCGAACAGGATATGCACGACTATCTGGATATTCGCGAAATACTGGAGCTGAAGGCACTGGATCTGGCCCGCGGACATTTCACCGACGATGAGCTGGAAAAGTTACTCAAGGCGAACAAACCCGCGCGGGGCAACGCGAAATCTGAACTGGATCTGGATCTGCACGACTACTGGATTGAACGCTGCGGAAATCGATATATTTCCGAGTTTTTCAAGCGCTACAGCCCTTTTTACAACGCGTTGTTCAATTACGCGGTCATTGATGAAAAGGTAAAGCGGGAGATGGCGCGCGAGCATTGTGAAATCGTCGAATGCCTGCTGGTAAAAGACTGGAAAGGTGCGCGCAAAGCCCTGAGCCTGCATATCCGGGATCAGCGCGAAGCGGTTTCGCGAATGATCGAGTATCTCCAGCAGAAAACGCGTGCGTAGATAGGAAACCGAGGTGGAAGCAGGTAAAAAGGCTTGCCCGTGGGCAAGCCTTTTTACCTTCAGAAACCGTGGGCAAACGGATCTTCCGGATCAAAAATCACGCTGGTTTCCGCGCTGATATATGCACTTCCGGTAATCGTGGGAACAATCCTGTTTTGCACGGATCCCGCATCCGGTGAAGGTTGCACGGAGCCCTCAAAAATACTGCCGATAATGCTTTCCTGGCGCCAGATCTGGCCTGGTTTTATGACACCATCACTGTGAAGACAGGCCAGTTTTGCACTGGTGCCTGTACCACAGGGTGAGCGGTCGTATGCCTTGCCCGGGCACAGCACAAAATTTTTACTGTCTGCCGTGGCCGGGTCTGAAGGTGGTGCGAACAGTTCGATATGGTCTATTTCTTCGCCGTGCTCGCCGAAAATCCTCTGCTCCCGTAACGCCTGACGCACCCGCCAGCAAAAGTCAGTAAGGTGATCGGTGTTGTCGGCACTGATGTGTTGTCGGTGATCGGAGATCAGGAAAAACCAGTTGCCGCCCCATGCGATGTCTCCGCTGAAACCACCGATCCCATCAACGTACACGGGCACGCCCTTGCGGTAGCGATAGCTCGGCACATTTTCCACGCTCACACGGTGGTTGTTGTGAAGTACAAAGGTGACGACGCCTACAGGCGTTTCAATACGGTGAGTGCCGGGGGCAATCGCCCCGATTCGGGCCAGAGTGACAGCGAGGCCGATGGTGCCGTGACCGCACATCCCCAAATAACCGACGTTATTGAAAAATATTACACCGGCGGCATTGTCCGGATTCTGCGGCGGGCAGAGCAACGCGCCGACCATCACGTCGGAACCGCGGGGCTCCCGGATCAGCGCGGTACGCAGGTAGTCAAATTTCTCCTGAAAGAGCGCCAGCCGTTCCGCCATACTGCCATTCCCCAGGTCGGGGCCGCCACTGACAACAACCCGGGTGGGCTCACCGCCCGTGTGGGAATCCACCACTTTTAAGCCATGCTCATGATTACCGTACACGAGTGCTCTCCTAATCATTCTTATAGTTTGTACTCAAAAATTATCCGCGCACACATTGTGTGGGCCGGGTCAGCCGAGTGGGGCTCTGGTCCAGTTTCCGTCCACGGAACGCCAGGCTCCCAGAGGATTGGCGTCCTGTAGCAGTGGCGGCAAGCGCTGGGGGCGTACGTTGTCATAGCAGTCAAGTTTGCTGAAGCGGATCAGTGAGGCCGGTACCCCCACGGCGGTGAACCCGGGATGACCGGAAGCGGGGAAGGGGCCGCCGTGGTTCATCGCTGGGGATACCGCAACACCGGTGGGCATTTTGTCATTCAGCAGTCGACCCACCTTCTCACGCAGCACGGGCGCGAGCAAATCGTAATCCGCATCGTCGTCGCCATTGACGGACGAGTACATGCACCCGGTGAGGTTGCCCTCCAGGCTGCGCAGAATGGCCATTGTCTGCTCGGTGCTTTCGCTGGTAACCAGTAGGGCTGCATTGCCGAATGCTTCGGTCTGAAAGGCCGCAGGATCTCGCAGGAAACTCTCCCCCGGCACGCGCAGGAGGGTATTGGGAACACAGAAGCGGGATTCGTCCACCGCTGTGCTGGTGGTGACAGGAATCGCCCCCGCCGCGGTTAACTGCGTAATGGCCTGTTGCAACCCGTGCATGGTGCCCGCGCTCAGCAGGGTGCCGGGCTTGGCGCCGTCGAACAGTTCGCCGCAACGGGCAATAAACCGCTCACCCTCGCCATTGGACGGCACAATGACAAGCCCCGGGTTTGTACAGAACTGGCCACTGCCCATCAGGCAACTGCCGGCAAATTCCTGCGCAAGTTCCGCACCCCGTTCGCGCAGGGCGCCGGGCAGCATCACAACCGGGTTAATACTGGATAACTCCGCATAAAACGGGATACCGACCTTGTCTGCCGCCTGCTTCAGGGCTAACCCCGCGTGCCGGGAACCGGTAAATGCCGCGGCACCCAGGCGCCGATCCTGCATGAGCCTGTAGCCGTCTTCGCGGCCGATGGCATAGAGCATCTGTACCGTGGCCAGAGGCAATCCCACGTTGTTCAGCGCCTGCAGTGCCAGCTGTGCCAGCTTGTGGCAGGTGCCAGGGTGTGCGGTATGCGCCTTGGCGATGACGGGGTTGCCGGCAGCGATAGCTGCGGCAAAGTCGCCGCCAGCCAGACCGTTGAAGGCCAGGGGAAAGTTGTTCGGACCGAAGATGGCCACCGGGCCTATGGGGCCCCGCACACTGCGGATATTGGCTGCGCTATCAATGGTGGCTTGTGCCCAGGATCCCTCGCGGGCCGCTTCGGCGGCTGCGCGGAGCTGCCCGGTGGTACGAGGGAGTTCAACATCGCGCAATCTTGGTGCCAGCGGCAAGCCGGTTTCCTCATGTGCCAGCGCACATAGTTCGTCTGCGCTTGCTTCAATGGCATCGGCGAATGTTTCCAGAAAACGTGCGCGGGTCTCCGCCGGAATACTTCTCAGAGCGTTAGCGGCACGGCAGGATGCTTCCAGCGCGGCTTCACAGTCGCGCCAGCTGGAAATCGGATACGTGCGATCGATAGGCGATGCCGTGGACGGGTTGTCTGGCTGGAAGCGGCCGGTTTCGGCCGCTTGTCGCCACTCATCCGCAATCAGTACGGGGGCTATATACAGGGCGAATTCTCCAGTCATTGTGTTACCTGATCACCGGGCGTGTGGCAATTGCGGTGTGAATGATATTCAGCACTGACTCTCGCTCAGCACCTGTCAGTGACAGGCGCGGGTTGCGGCAGAGTTCGCTCCCGAAGCCACACTCCTGTACCGCGAGCTTGATGTACTGCACCAGCTTGGGTTTGGTGTCCAGGTGAAGCAGGGGGGTGTACCAGCGGTATACCTTGCGTGCTTCTGCATAGTTGCCGCTGGTGGCCAGGTCCCACATCAGGCGGTTTTCCTGAGGAAAGGCGTTGACCAGTCCTGAGATCCAGCCGTGGGCGCCAAGCGCAACACTTTCCAGCGCGAGATCGTCCACGCCGCAGAACAGGACAAAGTCATCGCTCACGAGATTGGCGATGTCTGTCAGGCGGCGCGGGTCGTTGGACGCTTCTTTGACGGCGACGATATTGCTCACTTTGGAGAGTTCTGCCACGGCTTCGGCAGAAACATCTACGCCATAGCATACGGGATTGTTGTAAACCATCACCGGCAGTTCGGTTGCCGCGGCGACACCGCGAATGTGCGTGACGATTTCGTTCGCATCGGCTTTGTAGGACATGGGTGGCAACACCATAAGGCCATCTACCCCAGCCTCTTTGGCGGCGCGGGCGAAATCACAGGCCTGGGTGGTGGTGTATTCAGACACGCCGGTAAGCACCGGCACTCGCCCGTTCACATGTTTGACGGTTGCGGCAAGTACCTCGATTTTCTCCTCCAGACTGAGAGAGCAATTTTCTCCCACCGTGCCGAGCATCACGAGGCCATTGATACCCGCATCCAGCATAACGTCGAGATGCTTCAGGGTGGCTGGAATGTTCAGGCTTTCGTCGGCGTTGAACTGGGTGGTGGCTGCGGGGAACACGCCGCTCCAATTGATTTGCATGTGATTTCCTCATCATCGTGTAGAGGGGCTAACGGGATTCAAGGTGCTCTGAGAAAAAGCACTTTGTGTTTATTTGTTATTGTGTACAATAAGTAAAGTTTTCGGGACCTGTCAACCGGAATTTCGCTTTCTGGTCAGTTCAACGTGGTATCGGAACCCAGAGAGAAAGACCGCGAGACATCACAACATTATTTTGGAGATTGACCGATGCCGCTGGCTAACCTGTACCAACTTCATATAGAGGAAATCATTCGCCGCCATACCCGGGCGATGACATTTCACGGGTATACCCGGCTGGTAATCTATTCCGGCGCGGCGCAGCTGCCATTTCTTGATGACAATCACTACACCTTCAAGGTAAACCCCCATTTCAAACATTGGGTGCCGCTGCTGGAGCATCCGCAGTGCGCGATTGACTTCCGGCTTGGGGAAAAGCCCCGCCTCATCTATTTTCAGCCGAAGGATTATTGGCACACGCCGCCTGCGGACCCGCAGGGTTACTGGACCGACGCGTTCGACATCCAGCTTGCGATCTCATTTGAGGAGGTTGTTAATGCGCTCGAAGGGGAGACTGATCACTGTGCACTGATCGCGGAGGATGCCTCCTGCTTGCCGCAGCTTCCCAAGTCGAAGCTGAACCCGGCGGCTTTGATTGATGAACTTCACTACCATCGCGCGTACAAAACGGACTATGAGGCGGAGTGCCTGCGCCGCGCCAACACCCTGAGTGCCGCAGGGCATCTGGCGGCGAGGGACGTATTCCTGGCGGGGGGGACCGAACTGGATATTCACCACGCTTACCTGGCCGGGGTTGGTGTTCAGGAAGCGGAACTGCCTTACGCCAATATCGTCGCGGTCAACGCCCATAGTTCAGTGCTGCATTATCATGGTGCTGACCGCGAGAAGATGCCCGCCTCGGAAATCCATTCTCTGGTTATCGATGCCGGTGCGGGATATCTGGGATATGCAAGTGACATTACCCGCAGCTACGCATTCCGCGCCGGTGAATATGCCGATTTGCTGAACGCGGTGGATGTTGCGCAGCAAACGCTGGTTTCGGAAGTTGCCATCGGGAAGAATTTTGCCGATCTACACTGGCGGGCACACTACCTGATCGCCTGCATTCTGCGGGACTTTGATTTTGTCACTATGTCGCCGGAAGACATGGTGATCGAAGGTATCACCAGGATCTTTTTCCCCTGCGGTTTGGGGCATTTCATCGGGCTGCAGGTACACGATGTGGGCGGCTACCTGATGGCACCGCGGGAGCGTTCGCGTCTTCGCGATCCGCGCGCGCCTTACCTGAGGATGGCAAGAAATATTGAAGTGGGGCAGGCGTTGACGATAGAGCCCGGCATCTATTTTATGGATATGCTGCTGGATGAGCTGTCCCGTAGCAAACACAGCTACAAAGTCAACTGGGAAAAGATTGGCGTGTTTAAAAAATACGGTGGTGTACGTGTGGAAGACTGTCTGCTGGTGCACGCAGACCGAATTGAAAACCAGTCCAGAGAGGCTTTTGACTTTCTGGCGCGAAAGGCGAGTAGCGAGACTTTGACAATGGGCCGTACAGAAACGGTCGCATAGGAAACCGAAAATCGCCAGAGGTTCAGGGTATGCAAGAAGCAAACGTGCTGAATGAGATTCGCCCGATGGTGGTCATCGGTGCGGGAATTGTCGGAGTTGCCGTGGCGGAGCAGCTGCAGTACCGGGGGCACAAGGTTACTCTTATCGACCGGGAATCTCCCGGGCGGGGCTGCTCCTACGGAAATGCCGGACATTTCGCCACCGACGTTGTGTTGCCGCTGGCGAACATGAAAACTATTTTGTCAGTTCCCAAACTGTTGATGGACCCTCTCGGGCCTCTATCCATCCGCTGGAGCTACTTTCACAAAGCCCTGCCGTGGCTGATGCGATTTGCGATGGCGGCTGCACCGGGGAATGTAGAACGATCCTGTCAGCATTTGCGTGCGCTCAATGGTCGCTCCATCGAAAGCTACGACCGCTTGCTCGGCCGCACCGGTCTGACGGACCTGATGACCAAGCGCGGAGCCTTGACGGTGTACGAGCGTCCGGACTCCGCGCACAGGAACCAGTCGACGGTTGATCTGCTTAAGGGATATGGTGTCGAAATCCAGTCACTTGCCGCGGACGAAATTCGGGCACTGGAGCCGGCGTTGGGACCGGCGGTTGCGGGGGGGCTCTATTTCCCCCGTACAGCGCATACCACTAATCCATATCGATTGGTGACGTGCCTTGCCCAGTCGTTTATGTGCGGAGGGGGAGAAACCCTGCGCGATGAAGTGGTCGGCCTGGAAAATGCCAGTGGTTCGGTCGACATCCGCCTTTCGAGTGGGAAAAAGATTTCCGCGCAGCGGCTGGTCATCGCCACCGGCAGCTGGTCGAAGAAATTTGCGCAACAGCTGGGGTACCGGGTGCCGTTGGATACCGAGCGTGGTTATCACCTGATGTTGCCGAACGCCGGTTGTGAACTGACACGGCCATTGGTGTCCTTCGAGCGTTCGTTCGTGATGACACCTATGGAGGAAGGATTACGTCTTGCTGGAACCGTTGAGTTGGCGGGGCTTGAAGCTGAGCCGAATTACGCCAGAGCAGATATCCTGTTCAAGCACGCGCAATCGCTGTTACCGGGCATTGAGAATCGTGGGGCGACCCGTTGGATGGGATTCCGTCCCTCACTGCCGGATTCACTCCCGGTCTTGGGCATTGCTCCGGAGAACCCCCGGCTGGCCTTCGCTTTTGGCCACCAACATCTCGGACTGACGCAGGCGGCAATCACGGCGGAGTTGGTAGCGGATCAACTAGAAGGCAAGGCCCCTGAAATTGATCTTTCGCCATTCAGTATCAAGCGGTTTCAATAAGATCCGCGGGGGAGATTGTTTACCCTTCATTTCCCCCGGGCATGTTGTGCAACATCATCCTCAGCAGGGATACATCATAAATTCGGATTTCGTATCACTCTCCTTTAACCGACATTCAAGGTCCCGGCTGCAGCCGGGATTTTTTTAACGGACCTTCTCGGGAAGGTCCAACAAGCCGAAAAAAAGCGCCGCAGAGCGGCGCAGTAAGCAGAGAGGTCCAGCAATCTCTGAAAATTCCCTTTAAGGGCAAGATCCTGTGAGATCAGGGGTGACGGTCAGGCTCAGAAGAACGGTTTTCTCGGGGATCAGAATGTCAGTTTGAGCCCCGCGTACAGATAGCGACCCAGCAGGGAGTAATTCGCGGATCCGTAAGAGGTGTAGGGGTGGTTGGTCCAGGTTTCACCGGTAAGGTTGTTCACCCCAAGATAGAGCTGGGTTGACTGTGTAATCTGGTATCCCGACCATAAGTTGAAGTAGAGGGAGTCCTCAACAACGCTGTTCTCGTAACGCTCCTTTCGGCCGTCCAGATCGATGGGACCACCCTGTGTGTATTTGGTGGTGAGACGCAGGGTGAGGTCATCGACATAGTAGGTGGTTGTCAAATCGGCCTTCCACTCGGGCACGCCAAATTCTCCCAGATAATCGGTTGTTTCCAGTTCACCCGTAAGATTGTTGGTGGATGTGTAGGAGCTTTCGAGCTGCCGGTTGGTCACAAGATTGAAGTGAAGGTCGCCCGCAAGGCCGAGCGTATCCTGCAGGTTGAACTGGTAGTCGGCTTCGATATCAATACCTGTTCTGCGTGCACCATCGGCATTGATGAATGTGTCTTTTACGGATGCCACATCGCCATTCGCCAAGCGGATGACCTGGCTGCAGAAATTGTTGTTGATACTTTCCGAATCGACACACAGGGCGAGAGTATTGCCGGCTCCGAAACGTACGATCATGTCCGAAAGGTCAATATCGTAGTAGTCGACGGAAATATTCAGCCTTTCGGTAAAGGAGGGGGTGAATACGAACCCGGCGGTAAAGGTGGTGGCCTCTTCCTCGCGCAGTTCGTCGTTCCCCTCGGAAATTACCCGGCCGCGCTGACCTTTCAGATTGGAATCCCAGCCGTCGGTGATACCGAGCGCGGCGCAGTTCTCCATACGGCGACCGTCCGCTGGCCCTCCATCGATTTGGTCCGAGTCACACGGGTCTGTCAGGTCGGTGTAGCCGATACTGGTACCGAGGAACATTTCACCCAGTTGCGGTGCGCGTACAGCCAGGGAGTAAACGCTTCTGAACCGTATACTGTCGTTCAACGTCCAGTTCAGGCCGGTCTTCCAGCTGGTAAAGTTGGCCGCTTCGGTAGAGTATTCCGCGGCGCGTACGGCGGTTTCAAATTCCAGAGACTCCATAAGCGGGAGTTCAGCCAGTAATGGTACCAGCAACTCACTATAGACTTCGTGGACCGTGCGGCTTTTGTCGTCGATTGGGGTTTGCTGTGAGCTGAGCAGTCCGGATTGCCAGAGTTCCGAGGGCTGGTAGTCGAGGTTTTCATAACGGGACTCGAATCCCGCGCCGAATTTCACTACGCCTGCCGGCAGCTTGAACAGGTCGCCAGTAAGGTTTGCCGCGAAAGAATGTTGGGTAACGTTTGTGATGGTTTCGTCGTGAACCATCAGATAATCATTCACCGCGGCGGATGCCTGGGTAAATGGAGAGAACTCGGGGCAGTTTCCCTCTTCGACACAGGGGCCTATCAAGGTAAATGTGCTGGTATCAATACGGTCGTAACGCAGGCTGTTGCCGCGTGTGAGTACCGCATCCGTGTAGCCACTGTTGATATAGGTGTCCCAGTGCCAGCCATTGCTGAATTCACCAGCAAGTGTCGCGCTGACGGCAAGATATTCGCGGTCGTTCTTGTGCCAGCGCGGGCCGGCACTGGTGAAGGTATAGGGTATTTTCAGCCAATTGTCTTCGTAGTTCGCGAGAACCTGCTGTACCGCGTCGGGAACAGTAATTCCACTTGCGGCGAGTCCTTCCTGGGTGACCCAGGTACCCCAGATAAAGTCGGGGTCGATTTCGTCATAGGACTTGGTATTGGAATACATCAGGTCGGCAGATAGCTGTGTCGTGTCAGAAAGTTCATAGGTGACACGGCTGTAGCCGTTCAGACGCTCGAATGGACTGCGGGCAAAATTGTAGGCGTTTGGATCAAAGCCACTGCCGTCGGTCGCCATCCAGCCCTGTGACAGTGCCGATGATGGCGTTCTGAGTTGGACGCCATTACCCTCGATGCCATACCAATCGAGGTCTCCATACTCTTCGTTCCATACACCGAACACATTGCCATCGATGTTGAAGTCCGGGTAGGTAATGTTGTTGTGGATGATGAAATCCGAAATGCCGTCATCGGGACCGGTATTATCCGGGTTCGGGATATAGCGCGTGCGTCCAGCGGCGCTGTCGCGCTCGCGAAACAGCAGAGGCTTTTGTTCAAAGTAATCCAGAGAAAAAGCCACATTGCCGCGGTTATTGGCAAAGTTCTCACCAAGCGTAAAGGTGATACCCCCGGTCTCGCCGCCGCCCTCCTGCGAGGTTCCTATCTGCGTGCGAACGGACATCCCCTCATAGTTATCCTTCAGAATGAAATTGACCACACCGGCCACTGCGTCTGCGCCGTATACCGCAGAGGCACCTCCGGTGAGCACTTCCACTCGCTCCACCAGTTCGCTGGGGATCATGCCGATCTCGGTCACCATGGTATTTCCATCGGTGGTGATCTGCACAGGGCGGTGTCCGTTTACCAGCGACAATGTACGCACTACCCCCAGATCGCGCATATCCAGCGCATTCAACCCTGAATTACCGAATGAATAACTACCTGAGGTCGCATCATATCCCTCGCCAAACTGCGGCATGGTGGATAGCACCTCATTGAGATTCAGTTCCCCGGTCATTTTTATGGATTCTTTATCGATGACAGACGTCGGCGAGGGGGTATCAAAGGTACTGCGCTGGATTCGCGAGCCGGTCACCACGACTTCCTCCAGACTCGCATCACCAGTGGGCGTTTGCTGAGCCTGGGCGTGAAGTAATCCGCTGTGACTTGCCGCAGCGGCAATCGCGATGGGAAGAAGTTTCTTAGGTAATTGCATTGTGGTTCACCCGTTTATTGTTATGGCTGCATTTAGATTATATTGTACGCAAGAGCAAAATAAGGGTATCCATTATTTATTTTGTGCGCAATAGTTTGTTTTGGGTGGATAACCGGCAACTCCCGGGGCTTATTGGCTCCGGGGCGGTGTATGGGCAGGTACGGTGAACGTTTAAATGACGTGGTGGTGTCGGGGTGTCAGGGGGAGGTCCGCGGGTTGCAGGTAGTCTCTATACAGATAGCGGTAGAGCTTGCGTGGCAGTACTTCCTGCTGCGCGCTGCTGTTGGTTCCGGGCGTGATGCGCTGCAGCCATGTAAAAAAGTCGCCCTGCCAGTGTTGGGCGAATTGGTCCAACTGATCGCGATACCCCTGGAAATTGTCCTCGCGTAAGTACGTCGCCAGCTTGTTGAGGCTATCCGGATCCCGCTGATAGAGGAAACGAATTGCCAGGTAACTCCAGGAGTAAATCCGCGCGGTGCCGTCGTCGTAGGTTGTCGAGAAAATCTGTTGCAGGGTGGGATATTCAGACGGTCGGGTGCTCCCCAGGTCGCGCTCTGCACTGTCGTAGTCTTCTCCATGGGCTATGTAATTGGCGAGCCCTTCTGACCACCAGACCATATGGCTGGGGAAATGCCCGAAGCCACCCCATTTATTGAATCGGCCGTCCAGGTAATGCACGTATTCGTGCTCCAGATTCCAGATGCGGAAGTCGGGATTGATCCAGAATGCTTCGAAGGCGATAAATCGTGCCTGGTTCTCCGCTTTCCCCGGATCGCCTTCCAGAAACATACCGCCATTATTGGTGTTGATATCAAAGAGTAATGCGGCGTATTCGTTGTACTGGCTGTAATTGTCGAAAACGACCACTTCCAACCGGTCGTTGTGATCTTCGTGCACGGGTTTGTGATGGCTCTGCAGTTTATGGTGAAAATCGCTTTCCTGGGCAAGCAGGGTGTCACAGGCCGCGGCTAATGCGGATTCACTGATACTGTTGGCACGGATCAGAATGGAAGGTGAGCAGCCGTGTTTGATGGGGAGTGCCACTTCCTCGTCTGGAAAGTGGCATCGACCGGAAAACTGCTCTTCGCAGGCGCTTTTCCCGCGAAACGAGGTAACCAGATAGGGGCGCGTATAGAGCTTGCGCTGGTCCTTCGGCGCGAGGAAGGGCAGATCTTTTGACAGCAGCTGCCAGACGGCCTCATCCAGTTCAGAAGTCTTTGTGTCATCGTCGACGAGTATCTGGAGGTTTCCCAGTGCCCAGAGCGCATGTTGCAGACGCCATAGCCCGGCACTTGCCGAATCGGGTATGGCTTGCGCGTTGTTGAGCAGCACATCGGTCGCGGGGGTTTTGGCCAGCAGTGCCTGCTTTATCAGCGGGTTGTTTCTTGCTTCATACGCGAGAAACCCGATCGCGCGATAGGCCTCCCAAAGACTGTAGCTTGCTTGCTCGCTCAGTCCCGCCACTTCCGGTGTATATCGGCTGAGGATACCGTATATGGAATCCAGGTGCGGGGTGAGACGGGCTGACAGCGGTGCGCGGTTGTAGTATCGGTAGAGGGCGACCACAAAATGCTCCTGCAACCGGGCACCTTCGTCGGTTCGTTGAGTGAACAGGGGGTGTTGTCGCAGTTGGGTCAGGATCTTATCGAGCGTAAACCACTGCAGGTCGTCGATACCTTCGAGGCTGCCAAGGTAGCTGTAGGCACGAAGATAGTAGAGCAGTGAATCCAGGTCGTTGAAATCGGCCTCAGCGTCCGCGGATAACCGGTCCAGCTGGCTCAGTGCGGCCGAAAACTGTTGTGGTTGGTGGAGATGGCCAGCTTCCCAGAGCGTTGTGTCGGGATCATTCAGTTGTGAGAGGAAGTTGTCGGCCGGATTTTTACTGCAGCCTGTTGAAAGGCCCAGTAGTGAAAAACCCAGTATTGAAATGGCCATTGCGGCAGCGCGCATGGTTCCCGGAAGTTTGGATATATCGTGTGTCGGCATTTGTTTTTCTCCATATTATTATTGTGTGTACAATAACAAATAATGCGAAAAACAAGTAGCGGAAGTTACATTTTATTGGCAGGAGCTGGCGAGCCGGCGAAGACAGATCCCGGCCGTCCGGACCGGGATCTGAAATACTCAGTAATTAATTGGCAATCAACTGGATACCGGCGCCGGTGAAACCTTCACTGGTCAGCACCGAGATGTAATACCAGCCCGTTTCCGGGGTGTTTACGGTAATGGACTCGCTGTTATCGCCATTGGTGGAGCGCTGATCATAGTCACTGCTGGTCGCCCAGGTTGCATCGTTCACATACAGGTCCGCATTTCCTTCGCCACCAAACAGGTTAATCGTCAGGGAGTTGGTGCCCGCCGGAATATAGGTGTAGTAATAGTTGATGCTGTTCCCGTCGCTGATACAGGTACTCGTATTGAGCTCAAGATTGCCGTAACCCACCGGAGTGCCGGTACAGCTTGGTGTGCTGGCGGCAACATAGCTTGCCAGCAGGTTCACCCCTGAAAATGCCTGATAGGCTTTTATGCGTATATACCAGCGTCCAACCTGTGGATTCTCGACATCGCACACCTCCACGTTACCTCCGATGTAGGGTCTGCAGTCGTAGGCACTGTCTGTGGGCTCACTGCCGTGACGTAGATAGAGATCCGCGTCACCGCTGCCGCCGCTGATGGCGATACTGAGCGTCTCGGTATTCTCGGGTACGTCTATGTAGTAGATGACGTCGTCGCCCTGGGTGGACACAGAGATGCCGTTAATTTCCTGGTTATTTTCAATAGGGGAGGGGGTATCCCCACCGTTGTCACCGCCGTCATCGGTGGTGCTTTCCACCTGCTGCAGCCAGGTCTGCCACGCGCTGTCATAGCTGGTGCCGATGTTGTTCAGGTAGTTCAGGTACGCGTCGTAATTACCGGCGCGCAGATACGCAAGCAGTTGAACAACGTCATTGTGATGCTTTTCAAACATGAAGCGCACTGCGAGATAACCCCAGCGATAAACACGGTCCTGACCACTGCTGTAGGTGTTCGCGAAGATTTCGCTCAGATTGAAGGCACCGCTTCGCCCGAGATTGACCGCGGTGTCGTTGTAGTTTTTCTTGGAGACATATTCCGCAAGCCCCTCGATCCACCATACGGTTTTGTGGCTTTCTGTTTTAGCATCGGCGAAACCGCCGTACAGGTTGTAGCGCCCGTCCAGGTAGTGCACATATTCGTGGGTCAGATTCCACACTTCAAAATCCGGTCTCAGCCAGTCCGCCTCGTGTGCAATAAAGCGGGCCTGATTGCCGGCAATCGCCGGGTTACCTTCCAGGTACATGCCGCCGTTGTCGGTGTTGATGCCGTAGAACAGGGATGCATAGGTGTTGTATTCATTCCAATCATCAAACACCACAACCTCAAGGTCGGTATTCAGATCGTCCGCCACGGGGTTGTAATTGGTGTTGAGTAGTTGATGGAAGTAGGATTCCTGGTCGGAGAGCTGAGCGCAGGAATCGGCAAACTCTACTGAATTCATATCCTGAGCGAGAATCTTCAGGCTGTTGCTACAGGTATGGTGATACGCCAGCACATACTGCTGCAGATCTTCCTCAAATCCGCAGATATCGAACTCTGCACAATCTCCATAGTAATCCGCGTTGCTGGCGGCAGCGATCCAAACTCCCTGGCCGGTACCTGTCATGCTGTAGTGATCGAGAAGCAGGTGGGTTTCCGCAACGACGGTGTTGTAGTTGGGACTCGTAGTGTATTGCAGGAATCGCGTGAGTTCGCGCGCGGCATTCTCCTGCATGAACTGCGCATCGGAATCCAGCATCCAGTCCGCGCGGGCGAATCCTCCCAATAGCTGAATCAGCTGGGAATCGCTTCCCGCCGTGTTGATAAAGGTGCTGGAATAGTGACCCCGAAACAGCACGTTAAAGATCCCGTTCACCGATGCGCGCAGGCTGCTGATTGCGGCCGCCTGCGGGTTCCATCGCTGGAGCCACTCTTTCACAACAGGAAGGTAGCGCGCGTTCTCTTCGGCGCTGTCAATCAGGACTATCGCATCAATCGTTGCGCTCCCGTTGCTGCTTGAAAGCGCATAAAAATCCGGATTGGCTACAAAAGTATCCAGTGCGCCGGTGACCGAGTTTTGCACATTGCCGGAAAAGCTCACGTTGTCCGGATAGTAGTACTGAAGGTAGTAACCCGTGCGAAGAAAATAAAACAGCTTGTTGATACTGGTGTCGCCATCGGCTGCACGGTAGTTTGCCGCCATCTGCTGGGCAGCGTTGGCGACGGTGATCATCTTCTGGCTGGTGAAACTGGCGAAGCTCGTACTGTTGCCATCGTACAGATCGTTGATGCAGCTGCTTTCAGACTGAAGGATATGGTCAACCAATGCCTGCCCACTGTTCTGTGCATAGCCTGCTGCATCGCAGGTATCCAATGGTTCCGCCGCGAGCAGTGAGAAGTTCTGCCATTGCAGGGGAACGACTTGCGGCGTTACCTGCTGGGGGTTGTATCTGGGTTCCACCGGGGCGCGGATGGTCATGTCCACGGCGGTGCTGCTGGGTGGGTTGGCTGGCATTGGGGCGGCGTGGACCTGGATAGCCGCGCCCAGCAGTGAAGCCGCAAGCCCGGTGATCAGGCTGTGCATGGAGAGTATCGGGTGATTATTTTTCATGTTCTCTCTTTACTCATTAGATGTTTTATTTTTACCGCAGCTGCAACAGTACCCCGACAGCTGTGGCTTGGTGGTCAGGCTGTTATCGGCATGGGTTCTCCTGTTTGTCCTTTGGGCGCATAAACATAACATTGTATGCAATAAGATTTATGCGCTAATGCGCAGTTTATGTGGCAATTGGCGGGAAATTCCTTATGTGGGTGTTGTTCCGCGTGCAGGGCAGCACCGGATCAACTGATGAATGGCCGAATCAGGGTGGTTTTGGGGAACTCGTCGGGGGGAGATGAAAGAGCGGTGATGGAGAGCCGACCGGTCGGGTAGGGCTTGCACACAAACGCCGCAATCCGGATTGAAAAAGGCCGTGGATGGCCTTTTCAACAACCGGTTGGGATCAGGTCACTGCGTATTCAGGCCGGTCTGCAGATGCTCCGCCAAGCGCATGGCGGCGGCCGAAGGGCGACGGTGTTTGAAGTGCAGCCCGATGGATATTTCCCCCAGTTTGGGCAAACCGCGGGAGGGGCGGAGTACCCGCAGGGATTCAGGCACGGTGCTGCGGCACAGGGCGGTGATGCCCAGGCCGGCCTCCAGCGCGGACTGAATGCCGTTCAGATCGGGGATGGTGAATACATTGCGGGAAGCGATACCGGCAGATTGCAATATGGATTCTGCACGCTTGCGATAGATGCAACCTTCAGGGGCCAGCACCAGGGGCAGCGGTTTCAACAGGTGCGCGGAGTGCTTGTGGCTGGCAACCCATACCAGATCATCGCGGATAACCAGCTGGCCTTCGGCGGTATCCGGTTTCTCCTGCAGTGCCAGAATCAGGTCAAACCGGTCCCGGTTTCCCTTCGCCAGCAGGTTGCGGCTGAGGTCGCTGGTGACCTGCAGCGAGACCTCGGGATAGCTCTGTGAAAACTGGCCGATAATCCGCGGCAGCAGTACCGAGGCGAATTCACTGGGAATTCCCAGGTGCAGCTTTCCGGTCACCGACGCGCCGCTGAATTCGAACACCAGCTCGTCGTTGAGGGCGAGGATCCTTTTGGCCTGGTCGTAGACCCGCAGGCCACTTTCCGTCAGGTTCAGGGTGCGTCCCGACCGCAACAGTAATTGCCTTCCCAGCCGCTCTTCCAGTTCCTTGATCTGCCGGCTGATCGCCGGCTGGGTGCGCGCGAGCAGCTCACCGGCCTGGCTGAATCCGCCACTGTCGACCACGGTGACCAGTGTCCGTAACCACTCGGTGGGAAGATTCTTGTGAGTAAGTCGCATAAGAAAATCTGATAGATGAATAAGAAGTATAAATTTAACAGATTCCACTGTCGGGACTAGCATCGCCCGATAAATAAAAGCAGGAGCTACCCATGGATCCCGTAGAGACCCACCTCAAAGCCGTTGATAGCGAAGTATTTGCGGCCATTCAGGCCGAAGCCGCACGCCAGGAAGCACATATCGAGTTGATCGCGTCCGAGAACTACACCAGTCAGGCGGTGATTGCGGCCCAGGGCTCGGTACTCACCAACAAGTACGCCGAGGGTTATCCTGCCAAGCGCTACTACGGTGGCTGCGAGCATGTGGATGTGGTGGAGCAGCTGGCCATTGACCGCGCCTGCGCGCTGTTCGGCGCCGAGTACGCCAATGTGCAGCCGCACTCCGGTTCCCAGGCTAATGCGGCGGTCTATATGGCGCTGCTGCAGCCGGGCGACACTTTCCTCGGGCTTTCCCTGGACCATGGCGGTCACCTGACCCATGGGGCCAAACCGAACTTCTCCGGTCGCCTGTACAACGCGGTGCAGTATGGCCTCAACCCGGAAACCGGAGAGGTGGACTACGACGAGGTCGAGCGGCTGGCGCTGGCGCACAAGCCGAAAATGATCGTGGCCGGTTTCTCCGCATATTCCCGCGTGATGGACTGGGCACGCTTCCGCGCCATTGCCGACAAGGTCGGCGCCTACCTGTTTGTGGATATGGCACATGTGGCCGGACTGGTTGCCGCGGGGCTGTATCCCAACCCGGTACCAGTCGCCGATGTGGTGACCACCACCACCCACAAAACCCTGCGTGGACCGCGCGGTGGATTGATCCTGTGCCGCGATGCCGAGGGGCTGGGCAAGAAGTTCAATTCGCTGATCTTCCCCGGCATACAGGGTGGCCCGCTGATGCATGTGATTGCAGCGAAGGCGGTGGCATTTAAAGAGGCGCTGGCGCCGGAGTTTGTTACTTACCAGCAGCGCGTGATCGACAATGCCAGGGCGATGGCCGCGGTATTTATGGGGCGCGGTTTCGATATTGTTTCCGGCGGTACCGAGAACCACCTGCTGCTGGTCGATCTCAGCAAGCGCGGTATTACCGGCAAGGCGGCCGACGCCGCACTGAGTGCCGCGCATATCACCGTCAACAAAAATACGGTGCCCAACGATCCGCAATCGCCATTCGTTACCAGCGGTGTACGCATCGGCACGCCGGCGATTACCACCCGCGGTATGGGCACTGCGGAAGCGGAACAGCTGGCGAGCTGGATATGCGACATCCTGGAGCAGCTCGAGCAACCGCAAGCACTGGCGGAAGTACAGCAGCGGGTTCGCGGTGAGGTTACTGAACTGTGTGCGCGCTTCCCGGTTTACCGGGCACACGGAGCGGACTGAACATGTCGCTGAGTGTTTTTGATCTGTTCAAGATCGGCATCGGTCCCTCCAGTTCCCACACCGTGGGGCCCATGAAGGCCGCCGGCCAATTTCTGCAGTTACTGCGCGACAAGGGCTGCTTTGATGACGTAGCGCGGGTATCTGCACACATGTTCGGTTCCCTCGGCGCCACCGGAATCGGCCACGGCACTACCAAGGCGGTGATGCTGGGGCTCGAGGGTGAGCAACCGGAATTGGTGGATACCGATACCGTCGACCAGCGCGTGGCCGCGGTCGAGCAATGCCGCAGCCTGAACCTCGATGGCGAGCGTGTCATTGCGTTTGACCCGGAGCAGGACCTGCTGTTGATCGGTGAAGAGGAATTGCCGCTACACGCCAACGGCATGCGCTTTACCGCGCTCGATGACTGCGGGCGGGTGCTGGCGGAAGAGGTGTATTACTCCGTCGGTGGCGGCTTTGTGGTAACCGAGGCCGAGGCGCAATCGGACCACGCTCTGGAGCAGGCGTGTGCGGTGCGCTACGAGTTCAACACCGCGGAAGAACTGCTGGCAATCTGCGCGCGCGAAAATCTCAAGATCAGCGATGTGATGCTGGCCAACGAAGCGTCCTGGCGCAGTGAAGCGGAAACCCGAGCGGGCCTGATGAAAATCTGGCAGGTGATGCAGGACTGCGTGACCAACGGCATGCACAACGAAGGCATTCTGCCCGGTGGTCTTAAGGTGAAACGCCGTGCGTCCAATCTCTACCGGCAACTGCGCAGTCGTCCCGAGGCCTGCCTGTCCGATCCGCTGTCGGCGCTGGACTGGGTAACCCTGTATGCGCTGGCCGTGAATGAAGAAAATGCGGCCGGCGGCCGCATTGTTACTGCGCCCACCAACGGCGCCGCCGGAATCATACCGGCAGTGTTGCATTACTTTATGCGCTTCTCCAGAAACCCCACGGAAGAAGACGTTATCCGTTTCCTGCTCACCGCGGCCGCGGTGGGCTTCCTGTTCAAGAAAAACGCCTCCATCAGCGGTGCCGAAGTTGGCTGCCAGGGCGAAGTCGGTTCCGCCTGTTCCATGGCCGCGGCGGGCCTCGCGGAAGTGCTCAATGGCACCCCGCAGCAGGTGGAAAACGCCGCGGAAATTGCCATGGAACACAACCTCGGGCTCACCTGCGATCCGGTGGGCGGCCTGGTACAGGTGCCCTGTATCGAACGCAACGCCATGGCCTCGGTAAAAGCCATCAGCGCGGCGCGCATGGCGTTGCGGGGGGATGGTGAACACTTTATTTCCCTGGACAAAGTCATCCGCACCATGCGCGATACCGGTCGCGATATGCAGGACAAATACAAAGAAACCGCACGCGGTGGACTGGCGGTAAACGCGATCGATCTGCCGGTCAGCATTGTTGAATGCTGAGGACCAATCACTCAAGAAGAGCGAGTCATGAAAAACGAATCCAAAAAAACACCGCTGTACGACCTGCATGTGGAACTCGGGGGCAAGATGGTGCCGTTCGCCGGCTACGCCATGCCGGTGCAGTACCGCGCCGGTATCGTGCAGGAACATCTGCACACCCGCGAAGCGGTGGGCGTATTCGACGTTTCCCACATGGGGCAGCTGGTGGTGCGCGGTGATAACGCCGCAACCGCTCTGGAAAAGCTGCTGCCCATCGACGTGCAGGCGCTGGAAATCCATCAGCAGTGCTACGCGGTCATGACCTCGGAAGCGGGCGGCATTCTCGATGACCTGATCATCACCCGCTGGGCCGAAGACGAATTTTTCCTGGTGGTGAATGCGGCCACGGCAGCGGCGGATATCGCCCACCTGCAGCAGCACTTGCGCGGCTGTGATATCCGCGTGCTCGGCCAACAGGCGCTGCTGGCGGTGCAGGGTCCCATGGCCGGTGAATTGATCGGCGAGCTGGCACCGGCCACGCGCGCGCTGACGTTTATGCACGGCACCCGCACCGAGATTTTCGGCGAGGACTGCTATGTCACGCGTTCCGGCTACACCGGCGAAGACGGTTTTGAAATTTCCATTGCCGCCAGCGCGGTGGAATCGTTCACACGCAAACTGCTGGAAGACGGCCGCGTGCAGATGATCGGGCTCGGTGCCCGCGACACCCTGCGCCTGGAAGCGGGGCTTTGCCTGTATGGCAATGATATGAATAGCGGCACCACTCCGGTGGAAGCGAGCCTGCTGTGGAGCATTGCCAAATCGCGTCGAGCCGACGGTGCCCGGGCCGGCGGTTTCCTCGGTGCCGATATCGTGCTGAATCAAATTGCAGAAGGTGTTTCTCGCAAGCGCGTGGGCTTCTCCGTGCAGGGCAAGATCCCGGTGCGCGCCGGCGCCGACATTATCGATGAAGCGGGCAATGTGGTCGGCAAAGTTACCAGTGGCGGTTATGGCCCCACCCTCGGTGCCGCTATCGGAATGGGCTATGTAGATCGCGGCTACGAGCAAACCGGCACCGGCCTGCAGGCTCTGGTGCGCGGTAAAGCGGTGCCGATCACTGTTGTCAAAACCCCGTTCGTACCCCAGCGCTACTACCGCGGCTGAGCCGCGCCCCAATCACCGCAGAGTCACATCAGAGTCACACATTCAAATTCAGGGAAAAAATACATGAGCAACGTGAAATACAGTGAGAGCCACGAGTGGTTTGCCGTCGACGGTGATGAGGTCATCGTGGGCATCACCGAATTTGCCCAGTCCCAACTGGGAGATGTGGTGTTTGTCGAGCTGCCGGAAGAGGGTGCCGAGCTGGCGGCCGGAGATGAGGTCGCGGTGATCGAATCCGTGAAAGCGGCTGGCGATATTTCTCTGCCGTTCGCTGCCACGGTGGTCGCGGTCAACGCTGCACTGCCGGATGAACCGGAGCTGGTAAACAGCGATCCGATGGGCGATGGCTGGTTTATGCGCGTGCGCCCTGCAAATGCTGCGGACCTGGAAAACCTGCTGAGCGCCGATGCCTATGCGGCGCTGATTGACGGCGAGTAACACGCACCTGCGGAGGAAGAGAATTATGCTGCAAGCAAAGCAAACCCTGCGCGACCTCGAAGGGCGCGACGAATTTACCTGGCGTCATATCGGCCCGTCGAGCGAAGATCTGGCGCGTATGCTGGAGACCCTGGGTCATACCAGTATCAATGACTTCATCGCTGAAGTGGTGCCGGCAGGCATCCGCATGCCGGCGCCGCTGGCGCTGCCGGAGGGCGTGCCCGAGCACGAGGCCCTCGCGGAGCTGCGCACGCTGGCGCAGCAGAATAAAACGTTCCGCACTTTTATCGGCCAGGGCTACTACGGCACCCGCACACCCAATGTGGTGTTGCGCAACATTCTCGAAAACCCCGCCTGGTACACCGCCTATACCCCTTACCAGCCGGAAATTTCCCAGGGCCGCCTGGAAGCGTTGTTCAACTTCCAGACCATGGTCAGCGACCTTACCGGTATGGATCTGGCGAATGCGTCGATGCTGGATGAGGCCACCGCAGCGGCCGAGGCCATGACCCTTTGCCAGCGCATGGCCAAGTCCAGAGCGCAGGCGTTTTTTGTGGATCGCGACTGCCTGCCGCAAACCATCGAGGTGCTGCAAACCCGCGCGGAACCGCTGGGTATCGAGGTAATCATTGGCGATCCGCTGGCGGAGCTGGACGCGAGCAAGGTGTTCGGCGTGCTGCTGCAATACCCCGGCGTCAGCGGCGCGGTGCGCGACTACCGTCAGGTAATAGAGGCGGTACACGCGCAGCGCGGCCTGGTGGTGATGGCGGCGGATATACTCAGTCTGGTGATGCTGACCTCGCCGGGCGAGCTGGGTGCTGATGTGGCCGTGGGTTCCACCCAGCGTTTTGGTGTACCCATGGGCTTTGGCGGCCCGCATGCGGCCTATATGGCTACCCGCGAATCCTACAAGCGCTCGCTGCCCGGGCGCCTCGTCGGCCAGTCCATCGACAGCAACGGTAAGCCAGCTTACCGCCTCGCGCTGCAAACCCGCGAGCAGCATATCCGCCGGGAAAAGGCCACTTCCAACATCTGTACCGCACAGGTACTGCTGGCGGTGATGGCTTCCATGTACGCGGTGTATCACGGCCCGCAGGGATTGCGCACTATCGCCAACCGGGTGCATCACCTGACCAGCGTGCTCGCGCTCGGCTTGCAGGAACTTGGCGCCGGTATCGAAAACGACTGCTGGTTTGACACCATCACCGTGCGCGTAAATGGCAATGCGGCAGAGTTGCACCGGGCCGCGAACGCCAGGGGTTTGAACCTGCGGGTGATCGACGGCGAACGCGTGGGAATTTCCCTGGACGAAACCGCCATGCGCGCGGATGTGGAAGCACTCTGGTCGCTCTTTAATAGCCGTGCCGACAATTCGTTGAGTTTTGAGGCCGTCGAATCCCGCGAGGCACCGGTTCTCCCCGGCCACCTGCTGCGCACCGGTGCGCTGCTCAGCCACGAGGTGTTCAACCGCTATCACTCCGAGACCGAAATGCTGCGCTACCTGCGCGCGCTGGCGGACCGGGACATCGCCCTCGACCGCTCGATGATCCCGCTGGGTTCCTGCACCATGAAGCTGAACGCGACCGCGGAAATGCTGCCGGTGACCTGGCCGGAATTTGCCAATGTGCACCCGCTGGCACCGGCCGAACAGGTAGCGGGCTACCGCGCCCTGATCGAAGGCCTGGAATCCATGCTGTGCGAGATCACCGGTTACGATGCGGTTTCCCTGCAGCCCAATGCGGGCTCCCAGGGTGAATATGCGGGCCTGCTGGCCATTCGCGCCTATCACGCCAGCCGCGGTGAAGCCGGGCGCGATATCTGCCTGATCCCGAGCTCTGCCCACGGCACCAACCCCGCGTCAGCACAGATGTGCGGCATGCGCGTGGTGGTTGTGAAGTGCGACGATAACGGCAATGTCAGCCTGGAAGACCTGCGCGCAAAAGCCAGCGAGCACGCGGAGCGCCTGGCCGCCATCATGGTGACCTATCCCTCCACCCACGGCGTGTTCGAGGAGGCGATTCGCGAGATCGCCGACATCGTGCACAACCACGGCGGTCAGGTGTACATCGACGGCGCCAACCTCAATGCCATGGTGGGCCTGTGCCAGCCGGGCAAGTTCGGCGGCGACGTGTCGCACCTGAACCTGCACAAAACCTTCTGTATTCCCCACGGCGGTGGTGGTCCCGGTGTCGGGCCCGTGGCGGTGGGTGCGCATCTGGCGGAATTCCTGCCCGGTGCGGTGTCCGCCGGCAGCCAGGGTATGGCGCCGGGCAATCGCCGCGGTGCACCGGTATCCGCAGCGACCGCGGGCAGCGCCAGCATTCTGCCGATCACCTGGATGTATATCCGCATGATGGGGCGTGACGGTCTGCGCAAGGCGACTGAGCTTGCCATCGTCAATGCCAACTACATTGCTACACGCCTTCAGGCGCACTATCCGATCCTGTATCGCGGTGCCAATGGGCGGGTGGCGCACGAGTGCATCGTCGACCTGCGGCCGATCAAGGACAGCAGTGGAATTTCTGTCGACGACGTCGCCAAGCGCCTGATCGACTACGGTTTCCACGCGCCGACCATGTCCTTCCCGGTTGCCGGTACATTGATGATCGAGCCCACGGAAAGTGAATCCCTGGCGGAGCTGGATCGCTTCTGCGATGCGATGATCCAGATCCGTGAAGAGATTGCGAAGGTGGAGCGCGGTGACTGGCCGCTCGACAGCAACCCGCTGGTCAACGCCCCCCATACCGCCGAGGTGCTGGCGGTGGAACATTGGGAGCATGCCTACGGTCGCGCCGAGGCGGTATTCCCGCTGCCATCGCTGCGCCAGGCAAAATACTGGCCGCCGGTGGGGCGGGTGGACAATGTCTACGGAGACAAGAACCTGATCTGTTCCTGTCCGCCGCTGGATTCCTATATGGAAGACTAGGCAAAAAAAACGCAGCTTTCGGGCTGCGTTTTTTTTGCGTTTTTGTGTTCCGCGCACAAGGGCCGGATCAAAAGGTCCCGGTCAAAAACGTCGTGTTTTTTGAAGTGGACAGCGTGTTTCCTCTGAAGTGGAAGGTCAATTCGGCCTTCGGCAATTTCAGGTCGCGGGCGCAGATGCGGTAGGGAAGCCAGTAGGCATTGTCTTCCGCGAGGTCAATTTTCCGCGGGCCAAACAGGCTGAACTCGCCTTCCCCGGTAATTGACACATCCACAAAGCGTTGAGTCTCACTGTATCCCTCCACCTTGATCTGATACACGTTACACACCGTGTGCTGATCCACCTGCCGGAACATCGCGCCGCGGTCGCGCCTGATTTCCACCAGCAACTGGGTAGTCTGGGTGAAGCCGTACAAGACCGCGGTAAAGGCCAGCAGCATTACCGCGGCATAGCCGGCCAGGCGCGGGCGAAGGAAGCGGGAATTTTCGCCTTGCAGCTGCGCTTCGGAGGCGAAGCGGATGAGCCCCGCGGGGCGTTCGAGTTTCGACATGACCCTGTCGCAGGCATCGATGCACGCGGCACAGTCAATGCACGCGGCTTGCAGGCCATCGCGAATATCGATACCGGCGGGGCACACCTGCACACAGAGTCCACAGTCGACGCAGTCACCACTGTTGTCACTCCCCTTGCGCCGGTTCGCGCGGGGTTCGCCACGGCGTGTGTCGTAACTGACGGTCAGTGTATGTTCGTCGAACATCACACCCTGGAATCGCGCATAGGGGCAGGCGTGCAGGCAGATTTTCTCGCGCACCAGCCCGGCATTCAGATAGGTCAGCCCTGCCATGATCAGGATCCAACCGGAAACCGCTGCGGACAATTCAAGCTGCATGGCGGCGGACAGGATCTCGCGTACCGGCACGAAATAGCCGGTGAAGGTGATGGCGGTGGCGAGCGCGAGCAGTAGCCAGAGCAGGTGCTTTAGCAGCCGGCGGAGCAGGGTGGGCAACGCCATTGGCGCGCCGGCCTGCCGGGCCCGTTTGTCTGCCCGGCCTTCGGTCAGATCCTCAACGCGGATGAACAGCCAGGTCCAGATACTCTGCGGACACGCGAAGCCGCACCACACGCGCCCCCAGGCCACCGCGAGAAAAAACAGCAGGGCGGCGCTGGCGATCAGCAATCCCGCAAGCAGGGACAGATCGCGCCACGACAGCGCGTGGCCGAAGAGGATGATCCGGTGCTGCTCAAACGAAAACAGCAGCCAGGGCTGGCCGTCGAACTGCACCCACACCAGCCCGAAGTACAGCGCGAGCAGCGGCCAGCTGACCAGGCGCCGCACATTCTGGAAGTAACCTTCTGTCAGGCGCACATGAAACTTGCCGTCGCGGCCCGATGTCGGGGAGCGTGGCGGGGCAGGGTCCAGGGCAACCGGTTCCTGAACAACGGGAATTTTTTCCATGGCAACTCATCCGCGCAGATTTAGACGGCGGCAGACTACGCCGGCCCACTCGATAGGTGCAGGCCTAAAAAAATTAAATACAATGGGTACAGATTGAGGCTCTGGAGTTGGGTGGGTGACACAGGAATTTCGCTACCAGCAGCTGGAAGCGTGGCTGTTGCAGGGCATCGAGGAGCAGCGCTGGCGGCAGGGAGAGCGCTTGCCCTCGATTCGGACCCTGTGCCGGGAGCACAAGCTCTCCAAGGCCACGGTGCAGCACGCGCTGCAGCGGCTCGAAGTACAGGGTCTGGTTGAGGCTCGGCCCAAGGCGGGCTATTTCGTATCCCTGCAGGCGCCTGCGGTAAACCGGCCCGTCAGCCGCGCCCGCATCGAGGCGCCGCGGCCGGTAACGGTCAGTGAACTGCTGCAGGACATCATGCGCCGCAGTGCGGCCTTCGATCTGCTGCCACAGCAATCACCCGGCGATCTGCCTGCCGGCATCGTCGCCCTCAACCGCGCCATCGGGCGCTCGCTCCGGCGGCAAAGCGGCCAGGATTTCCAGTACTACGATGAGCCCGCCGGCAACGTCGCGTTGCGCGAGCAACTCGCGCTGCACATGGCCCGGCGGGGATGGCCGTGCGAGGCGGATGCGCTGTGTATTACCTCGGGCTGTCAGCACGCGTTGTTTCTCGCCCTGATGGCCTGCTGCAATCGCGGCGATGTGGTGGCGGTGGAGTCGCCGGGATTTTACGGCGTGATGCAGATCATCGAGCAGCTGGGACTGCAGGTGGTCGAAGTGCCGGCCTCGCTCGAAACCGGGATGGATATCGATGCGCTGGAAGACGTTTTGCAGCGCTGGCAAGTGCGGGCATGCGTTGTCTCTCCCGCGTTTGCCACCCCCGGTGGCGCGTTGATGCCGGAATCCTCCAGGCGCCGGCTGCTGGCCCTGGCGGAGTCTTATGACCTGGCCGTTATCGAAGACGATATCTATGCCGATACCGCACTGGGGGCCGTCCCCGATCCGCTCAAAGCGCTGGACCGGGACCAGCGGGTGATCCTCTGCGGTTCCTTCTCGAAAAGCCTCTCCCGGGATCTGCGGCTCGGATGGATTTCCGGTGCCCGCTGGCATGGGCGCATTCTCCACCTGAAACTGGTGACGCAGTTATCCGGCAGCCAGTTTGTGCAGCGCGGCCTGGCGGAGTTCATGGCCGACGGCAGCTTCACCGCGCACTTGCGCCGGCTGCGCACGGAACTGCGATTACGTAGAGACCGCCTGTTGCAGTTACTGAACGATTGGCCGGGAAGTATCCGCGTGAGTAAGCCACAAGGAGGCCTGGCGGTTTGGGTGGAACTACCCGACGGAGAGGATACGCTCGCGCTCTACGCCAAAGCATTGCAACAGCAGGTGGTGATCACGCCCGGCCCGCTGTTTTCAGCATCGGGACAATTCAGGAATTGTCTGCGCATCAGCTTTGCCCACCCCTGGGACCCGCCAAGGGAGCAGGCGCTCAGTCGACTGGCGGCGCTGTGCGCCTCGAATCCATAGCGTTTAATGGTCGGGCCGCGATCCAGCCGGTGCGCGGGAGCGGTGCCTCAGTATTTATCGGGAACGGAGTGACACCCGTGAGAGGTGATGGGCAAAACGCATTCCCCTGGCCCCTCCGGAACAATACCCGTGGGGTTGAGGGCCCTGATCGAGTAATAGCCCGCTTTGATGTGTGCGAGATTAACCGTTGCTTTCACGTCGTCGAAGGCGAGAACTCTGTGCAGGTAACGGTGCAGATTCGGCATCTCCCTCAGTAAATTCCGATTGCACTTGAACAGGCTGTAGTAGGCCGCATCGAACCGCACCAGGGTGACGAACAGGCGGATGTCGGACTCGGTAAACACCTCACCGAATAAATAGCGGCGGCCATCGGCAAGCCGGGATTCCATCGCATCCAGTGCCGCGAATACGCGGCCATAGGCCTCTTTATAGGCCAACTGCGTGGTGGCAAAGCCGGCCTGGTAAACGCCGTTGTTCAGTTCGGTGTAGAGGTAGGTGTTCAGCGCGTCGATTTCCGTTGCCAGCGCGGCCGGGTAGAGATCGGGTCCGTCGTTGACATAGTCACGGAATGCGCTGTTGAACATGCGCACAATATCCGCAGACTCGTTGTTGACGATGGTGGCCGTCTGTTTGTCCCAGAGTACCGGTACCGTCGCGCGCCCGCTGAATGTCGGGTCGGCGCGGGTGTAGAGTTCGTGCATATAGCGTGCGCCGTTCAGCGTATCTTCGTCGCTGCCGGCAAAACCACCGAAGGCCCAGCCCTGATCGGTCAGCACCGGGTTTACGACGGAAACACTGACCAGTTCCGCGAGTCCCTTCAGCTGTCGCGCCATCAGGGCGCGGCTCGCCCAGGGGCAGATATACGCCACATACAAATGGTATCGGCCGGGTTCTGCCCTGAAACCGCCGGCTCCGGTTACCCCGGCGGATCCGTCCGCCGTCACCCAGTTGCGGAACGAGGATGTCTGCCGGATAAAGCGGCCGTCGTCGTCCGCCTGTTGCACGGGCTGCCAGTTTTCTTTCCAGATGCCATTTACCAACATAGTGTTCACCGTTGTTTCCTGCAGACATTCGCCCCCGGAGCGGAGGCGAATGTCGATGCTTGTGATCAGGCGGTGCGACCAGTGGATAGCACCGCATCCTCGTTACTGGTGTCTTTCAGAATGCTGTTCAGACCCTTGTCCAGGGCGAAGGCACCACCACCCTGAATGGCCAGCGCCACCGTGGCCGCGAGCAGCGCCAGCGCGTATTCATAGCCGTTGTTACTCATGAAAAAGCCATTGCTGATATGTGCGCTGAAGATCGCCACCAGCATGGTGAAGGCACTCACCGCCGCTGCCGGGCGGGTCAGCAGACCGAGCAGCAGCGCTAGTCCGCCAAAGAACTCCGCACTGCCCGCCAGCAGGGCCATAAGGTAACCGGGCTCCAGGCCGATGCTCGCCATCCACTGGCCGGTGCCATCCAGACCGTAGCCGCCAAACCAGCCAAACAGCTTCTGGGCGCCGTGGGCCGCGAGGATGATGCCGACCGGTACGCGCAGGGCGAGTGCACCGAGGCCCGCGTTCGAGTTCAAAACTTTGTTGATCACATGAGTGTTCATAACCGTTCTCCACATTGTTGGGTTTGGGCGTGGTGTAGGAACCTCACCAGCTTGGGATGCAGTCTAGTGGCAACATTTGTACGTATAAACGTGCATTCTGTTGGTCTATTATCAATGAATTGTTGGTAATAGGGCTGGGCGATACCCCATGGACCGGATTAGCGCATTGAACGCCTTCGTGGCGGTCGCCGATGAAGGTGGATTCAAGAAGGCTGCAGACAAGCTGGATCTGTCGAACCAGCTGGTGAGCAAGTACGTGTCGCAGTTGGAGGAGCACCTCAAGGTGCGCCTGTTCAACCGCACCACACGCCGTGTGCGCCTCACGGAAGAGGGGGAGCAGTGTTATCAGTTTGCCCAGCAGATCCTGGAGAGTCTGACCGACATGGAGAGCCAGCTGGGCGAGATGCAGAGCGAGGCGCAGGGGCAGCTGCGTATCAGCGCCCCGGTGACCTTTGCCACACGCCATCTGGCGCCGCTGATCGGCGACTTCAAGAAAACGCACCCGGCGGTGGGTATCGAGCTGCAGCTCAATGACCGCAAGGTGGATGTAGTGGAGGAGGGGTTTGATGTGGCGCTGCGCATCGGCAAGCTGAAAAGCTCGTCACTCATAGCACGGCGCCTGGCGCCGGTGCGGCTAGTGGTGTGTGCCTCTCCCGAGTATCTGGCACGGGAAGGCGTGCCCGAAACGCCGGAGGATTTGCGGCCGGAGCACTACCTGCGCTACAGCTATCTGGAATCCGGCCCGGCTGAGTCCCCGCTGATGGTCGCCCTGAAAAGAAACAACACAACCGGTACCGCGAGCCTGGCGAGCAACAACGGCGAAATCCTGATGCAGGCCGCCATCGCCGGGGAAGGCTATGTACTGCAACCTACTTTTATCGTCGGCGAAGCGATCAAGACCGGAAAACTGAAGGTGATTCTGCAGGAATTCGAGCCGGAAGCGATGGCGCTCTACGCGGTGTACCCCCACAGAAAATTACTGGCCACCAAACTCCGGGTATTTATCGATTACATAAGCAGCTATTTTGGCGATCCACCCTACTGGGATGCGTTCGAGTGATTGCCGCTTTTAACCGGGGAAGTACGTGCGGAGACAGAGCCGCGAGGCTGTAAGGCGGGAGTGTTGTCGGTAACCCCTGCGGTTAGCGTGGTTCCACAGGGGTGGCTGTGCCGGAAACTGCCGCCAGAGTGAGCGGGTGTCTCCTGTGTGTTCAATAGGGGGGCTTGTCGGCTTTGCGGAACTCGCCGGATACATTGCCCGACAGTTGCGGGTTGTCGGGATCGAGCCGCATAACCGGGGATCCGGGCCCCAGCTTGAAGCTGTTCAGGTCTACCCAGATTACATTCGGGCTGGTAGTCAGCTCGAAGAAGTAGCGGCGGTCGGTCAGGTTGATCGCGGTGCGGTATTCCGTGTTGTAAATGCCAAATCCCTTGTAGGGCGCGCCAAAGGGCACGGAAACGTTGCGCGCGATGGCGAGGATGCTCGCGATCGCTTCCCGTTCATTGTTTGGCTTGGGCAGCATGGCGGCGTAGTAAGTGGCACGTTGGAAGCGATCGGTCGCTTTCACATTGCCGGGCAGGGGAGTATCACTGCTCGGGTTGGAGTAGTCCTGTTTTTCGACGAGAGCCAGTTGTTCGTCGTAGGTGGGGTCATTGGTCATTACACGGTATTGCTTGCCGTGGTGTATCACCGGCTTGCCGTCAATGTACTCCACCACTGCGGAGTCTCCACTGGCATCTTCGATGGCCAGGTGCACCGTGGCATTGTGTCCGTGCGCTTCGGTCATCACAATCTGGACGGTTTTCATCAGGGCCAGCGCTTCTTTCACACTGGCCGCATTATCCAGCAGATACTGTAACCAGAGCCCGGCCTGAACACCGGGGAGCCTGGTGTCCCGCGTTCCGAAATCGGTCGCCTGGAGATAGAGCAGATGACCACCCAGCCCTTTTTCATTGAAGCCGTCCGCGGTACCGACGCCATAGAGGGTGGTTACCAGGCTCGCGTACTTGGAGGTCCAGCGGGCAGGGTTTTCTTTAACGGTCACGGTATCTCCGGTGCGGCCGCCATCGCGTTTCATGCCCCGGGGTAATACGGTCAATACCGGCTCGGTAGATTCTGGCCAGTCCATCGTGCGGCCGACCACTACCGCCAGGCCATTGTCGTTCCACAAAATCCGGGTACACGCCTCAGCGGGCTGCAGCAATGCAGCGGAAAGCACCGTAAAAATCAGCAGACCGTAACACAGCGGGGAGAACTGAAGTTTCAGCATCATTGGCACCTCTTTTGGGGAAGTGTAGTAAATACCCCCCGCCCTGCTGACGTTATTCAGGATTCCGTATTCGCGGCGTGCAGCGCTGCCCATGCGTTCTCAAATGACTGGCCAGTGCTTCTGCAGGAATTCGAGCCGGCAGGTACGTTACCGTCGATCCGCCGGGTGATTTACCCCGTCGTAGGTTGGAATTCCTTCGATCTTAAGCGGATTGATACCTTCCAGGCAGGCCACGTTAAATCCAAACTGTGTCGGATTCGAACGCCTTTGGTGGTGGGTGTAGATTCCGCAGATTTCGCAGAAGTAATGCTTCGCGGTGTTGGTATTGAACTGATACAGCTTCAGGTGCTCCTCGCCCTTCACGATCCTGATGCCATCCAGCGTCACCGAAGCCGCAACAGCCCCCCGCCTGCGGCACATGGAACAATCGCAACGGCGGACATCAACCAGCCCTTCCAGCAAATCGAGCTCCAGTTCCACAGCACCGCAGTGGCAGGTCGCCCGATGCTTAGGTTGTATGCTAACGCCATCCACTTCCATCAGATTTATCGGCATTTGTTACTCTCCAAGACTGGTTTCGCGCACTTTTTCGTGGGCGCCGGGGGGGCGTAAGTCACCTTGATTCATTCCTTGATGTCTGGACACCGTCAGAACGGGTGAGTGAACGGAAGTTCCGTTGGTAGTTAATCTGTGCCCAGGAAGTGCAAAATCGTGGCTTTGTTTTTATTGCCCTTGAGCCAGGCTTTAATCTCTACCGCCCGGTTGGTATCGGAGTCGCCGACGATTTTCTTCAGACGGTTGATCCGGTCCAATTCGGTTTTTTCCGAGCGCACCCTGCGCTGCCATTGCTCCGTGAATACGCTGGGCAAACGGTTTCCCAGCTCAAGCGATTTGAGCAGCTGCCATTCCCCGCCATCCAGCCAGGCTTCGTCGCAATTTCCACACAGGTCCAGCCTCGTATCTAGTGCGCCGGATACCGAGTACTTGGTCATCAGTCGACTGCATTTGGGGCAGTTGACGGCGGTCTTGGTATCGGAATCTGTAGAGATTTCACCTGGCGTCGCTTGATCCTCGGTATCGAGGCTTACTCTCTCTGACCAGTCCCGATAGTACAGTAGCGACAGCAGGGCGCCCTCGCACTTTGGGCAACCCATTACGGGGAGGCCTTCTTCGATTTTGGTCGGTTTCAGATATTCATGTCGACATTTTGGACAGTGCATTGGCACTCCTGATTGTTATTCGGCTGCAATCGTTAGGTTCGGGGCAACCCTGTGAATCATTCGGCTTCGATTTTGAAATCCACAAACAGATCGGCCTCGTACTTTACCTCATCGAATGAAGGTGTGACCGGTGCAGCGTTCGATGGTGAGTCATAATCACTTTTGGATTCACGGGCGGCAGTGACAACGACTTCCTCCAGCATGGCGGCACCTCGGTTTTCACCTTCTTGTTATGGTTTGTGAATTTCTACGGGCCTGGCTTTGCATGGGGCATAAATTGCGGCCGTGCTCATCGGAAAAATCGTATCCAGCGCCACAACCTCAACACATCCAGCAGGGCGCCTGCCACATAGGTGAGGGCGCAGGCTTTCAGTACGCTGTGCGCCTTGCTTAGCAGATGCTCCGGAAGGTAGCCCTCCCTGAGTATCGGCAGGGCTTTGTTGAAGCTCGCATCATACTCCTCCGGTAATATCGCCACATACATGAGTGCGGACGCGAGTACGGTGATTACCGCCACCACGCCGATCCACAGGAAGATGACCGGTGATTTGATCAGGAGAGTGAGTATGGGGGCGAACAGGAGTATCCCGGCCCCAATCCGTTTGATGTGATGGGCGCGCGTCAGGTACTTGTCGCGCAGCTTGGAAACGGGCTCTTCCTTGCAGAACTGGATCGCGTGGCCGACTTCATGTGCGGCCACCGCCACCGCGGTCACCGATTTGCCGTGATAGACATCGGGGCTGAGCGCGACGATTTTTTCGGAAGGGGAGTAGTAGTTCTGATCCGGCCCTGCCTTGATAACCTTTACCCCATCCAGCTCGAACCGCTCAATAAGGTGCTGCGCCAGCTCGGCGCCGGACCCCGGCATATCGCCAATCTCGGAGGAGTGACGCCACAGCACGAAGCGCACCCACAACTGCGGGCCGATGATCAGTGCGGCGATGGCCAGGGAGACAAGTACGTAGATCATTTCTTTGCGCAAGCACGGGTTGTTCTGAACTTCCTGATAATGCCTGCATCAGGCGGATTCGGCAAAACAATGTCGGAAGGTTGCGGGCGAAGTAACGTTTGGGTGTCTCGATCCTCAATGTTTCCGCCGGCCAGATTTTTACGGTGATGCCAATGATTAAGTCTCCCTACGAGCGCGTTGTTTTGCCAGTTGCGCAACCAGAGTATCCAGCCAGTCCATAAACAGCGTCTGGCGTTTGGAAATCTGCCGGCGGGAGGGGTAGAGCACGGACACCGGCATGGGCTCGGCGATGTATTGATCGAGCACCGAGACAAGCGCCCCGCTCTCCAAATAGTCCGCGATACCGATTTCCGGTATCTGTGCGATCCCCAATCCGGACAGGCACGCCGCAAGGTAGGCGTCGGTGCTGTTTACACTCAGGGCGCTGGGCATCGCCAGTTGCCGCACCTCTCCATTTTCCTGATATTCAAATGTCGCTGGGCGGTCGCCGATCTTTTGCGCGTAATCGATGAGCCGGTGTTTCTGCAGGTCTGCAAGGCTCTTGGGAACGCCAAATCGCTCGAGGTAGCGTTTGCTGGCGCAATTGAGCAGCTGGTACGAGGCCAGCGGTCGGGCGACCAGGGTGCTGTCTTTGAGGGAGCCCACGCGGATGACGCAGTCCACCCCTTCCTTCACCGGGTCAATATCGTGGTCGGTACAGCTGATCTGAAGCCGCACGTTGGGGTAGCGATCCAGCCACTGGTGCAGATGGGGGAGAACCACGGTGGAGGCAAAGCGGCTGGGCATGTCCACGCGCAAAATCCCGCGGACCTCCTCACCCTGATGCTGGAACTGGCTTTCCAGCGCATCCAGTTCTGCCAAGAGCGCCTGGCACTGCGGCAAATAGGCTTCGCCATCCTGGGTGAGGGTGATGCGCCGGGTGCTGCGGTGAAGCAGCCGCGTGCCCAGCTGCTGTTCCAGCGCCTGAATCGCACTGGAGATACTGGACTTGGGGAGCCCCAATAACTCCGCCGCCCGGGTAAAGCTGTTGGTTTGCGCCACCAGTACAAAGCGCTGCATCGCCTCGAACTTGTCCATATCGCCAATCTCTATTGTTCGCCTGAGGCGAACAATGATATCGGATTTGTGCGGTTTTTGCGGAAGGCTAAAACGCCTACGCTGGCCCTGTACCCAATCCCAACAGGAGACAGAGATGAGCAATCTTGCACTGATTACCGGCGGCAGCCGCGGCCTGGGACGGAGCAGCGCCCTGGCGCTCGCCGAGCGAGGCACCGACAGCGTGATTACCTACCACAGTAACCGGGGCGCCGCCGACGAGGTTGTCGCTGAGGTGGCGCGCCGCGGGCGAAAAGCTGTGGCGCTGCAGCTGGACGTGGCCGATACCGCGGGCTTCGCCCGGTTTGTGAGCGAATTGCAGCAAACCCTGAACAATGAGTTCGATGGCCGCCGCCTCGACGCCCTTCTCAACAATGCGGGCATGGGGATCCATACACCGTTTGCAGAAACCACCGAGGCGCAGTTCGACAGCCTGGTGAATGTCCACCTCAAGGGCGTGTTCTTCCTTACCCAGTCACTGCTGCCGCTGATCGAGGATGGCGGTCGCATTATCAACGTTTCCTCTGGCCTGGCGCGCTTCAGCCTGCCGGGTTATTGCGCCTACGCGATGATGAAAGGCGGTATCGAGGTGATGACCCGCTACCTGGCCAAGGAGCTGGGCGGGCGACAGATCCGGGTAAACACCCTGGCGCCCGGTGCAATCGAAACGGATTTTGGCGGCGGCGCGGTACGCGACAATGCCGAGCTCAACCAGTTTATCGCCAGCCAGACCGCGCTGGGCAGAGCGGGTCTGCCGGAGGACATCGGCAAGGCGGTGGCGATGCTGCTCAGTGATGAGGCGAGCTGGGTGACCGGCCAGCGTTTGGAGGCTTCCGGCGGCATGTTTCTCTAACGATGCGCAAATAATGAGGTGGCGTTCAGGGCAATATCAACAGGTCAGTGTCCGGCGCCTATTTGCAATGGGCGGCCGGCATGGCGAGGCAATCGTGATTGGGATGGGGGTTCAGTTCGGCATGACCAAGGGTCCCGATTAGCCAGAACAACGTCCGTACGACACACTGGAACGCACGCGGGTGGCGACTTATCGTCACCCAGGGAGCAGAAAACCCGGCAGTTATTTTTTCCCCCGACTGTTCACGGCGCTCAGTCCCTGCCAGTCCTCCAGCTCCTGCTCGGGCTGCTCTGTAGAGACCATAATGGTTAATTCGCGAACTAAAAACCTGTAAAGGCTTCGGAGCCCATGGCTTCAGCAGGATTAGTCCAGATCATATCTGAACTAATCCAATTAACTTAGTATTTGTTGCGGAAAATACTAGCCACTATTTCTGTTACTAGTAACAGAAATAGGTCGAATGGTGCTAGGTAAGATTATCGTAAATCCGCAGTGAGCGTCACCTTGTCACCATTCCATTGCCAGGCGCTGTTGCCACTGCTTTGTACACGTAACGTGTGCGTGCCCGCGGACAGGGTAACCGGGGAGGGCAGGACGAAGTCTACGTAGCTTTCCCAGTCGCCGGTATTACTGATGGCGAGAGTGCCGACTGTTTGCCCGTTGATGGAAATCTGGGCGTTTACGTCACCGGAAATTGGGGTTGCTGTGGCAAGGGTGATTACATAGCTACCAGTGGTGGTCACATCCAGCTGGTACTCGGCCCAATCACCGCTGGTGTTGTAATTGATATTGCTGCCATTGGGGTTGAAGCCCATCACGGTATCACCGGCTACCGCTGCACCGACTTTGCCGGTGGTGACGAAGTCCGAAAGCTCCAGTGTGATGGATTCCGCCGGTGGCTGAGAGGACTGTTTTACAAAGCGGATGGCATCGCCATTCCACTGCCAGGCACTGGTACCGATGCTTTTCACCCTGAAGCCGTAGTCACCGGCAGCACTGACCGATACAGTCTGCGCAAACTGGAAGGCCTGGTACGACTCCCAGCCGCCGGTGTTACCGAGCGCCGTTACGAGTGTGCTGCCGTTAAACTGCAGTTCTGCACCCAGTTCGCCGGTCATGGGGGAAGCAGTGACCAGCTCTACCCGGTAATCGCCGGCTTCCGGTAGGGTGACTGTGTAATCGCCCCAGTCGCCGCTGGTGTTGTAATTGATATTACTGCCGTTGCGGTTGAAGCCCGGGACCGTATCGCCGGACACGCTCGCCCCGTCTTTCCCGGTGCTATAGAAATCTCCCAACTCAACGGTGGTCACGTCGCCCTCTGTGCTGCCGCCGGAACTGCCACCTGAACTACCACCAGAGCTGCTGCCGCCACTGCTGGAACCGCCGCCGGTCGCCACTGGCTTATAAAAGCGCACCCAGTCCACGTTGTAGGTATTGCGATTTGGATCGGCCAGCTCGGCATCTGTAGGGGTGATGCCGTTGTCGGAGCGCCAGCTCTGGTCTTCCATATTGATAATGGCGTGCATCGGTTTGCTCAGGCCGGTGCCGTTGGTAAAGCCGTTGGGGTCGATAATGTCGGGCCCGGACGCCGTGCGTACCAGCTGCCCATCCACGTAGTACTCGAGATGCCAGGGGTCACGCCAGTAAACCCCGACACGATGATAGCCATCGGCCCAGCGGGTGCCGTTGCCATCGGCGTACCAAGTACCGGCATCGGTTGGTTGGTAGTCCTGGAATGGCTCGCGGATAAACACGTGGTGCGAAAGGTGCAGGCGCTCGGCAAACCACTCCTGCCCCGGGCGGTCACTGCCGTAGGCCTCAATCACGTCGATCTCTTCGGTGGAATCCGCACTCAGCAGCCAGAAATCGGAAGCCAGCACCATATTGCTCAGTTTGGCACGTGCTTCCATATATAGCGGATAGGTGAGGGTGGTCTTTGAGGTAATGCTGCCCAGATACACCTGATTGGTGCCCGGTTTGCGGCCGGATTTGATCTGCAGGCGGCCATTGCTGACCAGTGAGTATTCCGGGCGCCATTCGGTCAGGCCCGGCCCGGTCCAGGGGTTGATAAAGCCTTCCTTCCAGCGCTCGTAAAATGCCGTGCTTTTACCGGCAGCCGGGGCCTCGTAATTGAAATCGTCGGAAAGCGGGTGCAGCTCCCAAACATTGCCTTCACCTGGGTCTGCCGGTACCGGGATGCCATCCCAGTCCGCTGCGGTTGCTCCCGTGCCCAGCAGGGATGCGAGCAGGGTGATAGTTAAACGGTTCATCGCTTTTTTCTCCTTGGGTTTTTTATCGTTATTCCCGGGCACTTTACCGCAATCACCGTTCTTTGTTAACAATTAACTATTGACATTGCGTGGTGGGGCGCACAGGATGGCTGCGCAGTCTGCGATAGGCGCGATATTCATTCATCGCCGCGCGGGCCGCATCGGAAGGTTCAACTCAATAACAAATAAGCGCTCGATGCTTGGTCACCCGTGTGGTGTGAGGTCTGAGCTTCGAGCCTCCAGATGGAGAGAGAGCATCCAATGCCTATCTATAACAAGCGCTTTACCTTGAGCGCGGTGTCAGCTGCTGTGATGGCTGCGAGTGTGAATTTGCAGGCTCAAGAAGCGACGGACTATGGTGACGCAACCTTGGAAGTGATCACCGTGACCGGTATCCGCCAGTCCCTCACCAATGCCATGGATATCAAGCGTGATTCCGCCGGCGTGGTGGACGCCATTTCCGCGGAAGACATCGGTAAATTCCCAGACACCAACCTCGCAGAGTCCCTACAGCGGATCACCGGCGTTTCCATTGATCGCAGCAACAACGAAGGTAACAAGGTTACCGTGCGTGGTTTCGGCCCCAACTATAATCTGGTGACTCTGAATGGCCGCCAGATGCCGAACTCCACTGCACTGCAGTCGGAAGGTATTACCCGTAGTTTTAAGTTCGCTGAGATTTCGGCGGAGAGCGTATCCGGCGTTGAGGTATACAAGACCGGTAAAGCAGATGTGTATTCTGGCGGTATCGGTTCCACCATTAATATCAAGACCGCGCGCCCTTTCGATTACGACGGTTTTGTCGCCAGCGCGAGTGTGAAGGGCGTTATGGATACCAGCGTCGAGAAGGGCGATTCTGTAACTCCAGAAATCGCTAGCATGGTGAGCGCCACCTTCTTTGAAGAAAAGTTGGGTGTGCTGCTGGCTGTGTCCCACGCCGAGCGCAACAGCCGCAGCGAAGCCGTTGGCACCCAGGCTTGGGTCCCGAATTACGGTACCGCCGATACCTCTGCGATCGATCGCAGTAAAAACCCGGAAGGCACTTACTGGGCCCCTTGGACTTTTGACGTAGATGTTGCCGACCACGATCGCGTACGCCAGAACGGCCAGCTTGTTGTGCAATTCGCGCCGATCGACAGCGTCACCGCAACTCTGGATTACACCGCTTCCCGATACGACGAGCAGGTTTCTATGAACCGCACCAGTGTGTGGTTTGACAGCTCTACAGGTGTAACGGACAGCAACGGTACCGTAATCAACCCGAGCGTACAGAACGACGAACTGAACTTCTGGGCGTGGAACTACGACTTCGTTACGGAAAACGATTCTGTCGGCCTGAATGTCAAATGGGATGCGACCGACTCACTGAGTTTTGCACTGGACGTGCACGACTCCACCTCAGAATCCCAGCCGGGAGGTGTTCCGGCGGAAACCATCGCCAATACCAAAAACCCCGGCAAGCTTGTAAATATAGAGGCGGATTTTTCCAATAGTAGCGGCCTCCCCGGTATCAGCTTTGACGATTCTGCCCTGGCTGGTGGCGCTTTCGCACCAGACAATATCGTGTCTGACCTGTTCCAGGAGCGGGGCTATGAAATCGAGAACAATATTCAGCAGTTCAATCTCAGTGGTACCTGGGAAAACCTGGATGACGGTGCGCTGAAATCCGTCAAGTTCGGTGTAGCAAGCACCGATTACCAGGTGGATGTGTATGAAAGCCAGTCTTTCGCCTTCGTAGACCTGGGTGATCTCCAAGCCCTGGGCATCAAGTTTGAAGATCTCAGTGACTTTGGTGACCAGATGGGCAACAACAGCGGGCTTTTCCCGCTGCTGGGCGACTATGAGGCGTCCGACTTCATTGATGCAGTAAAAGCGAGCCAGCAGTACTACGAAGCTACACCAACTTTCGACAAAGTGAGTGAAGAAACCCTGGCGGCTTACGTTGCCATGGACTTCGAAACTGAATTCAACGGCTACCCGGTGCGCCTGAACACTGGCCTGCGTTTTGAGGATACTGAAGTGGTCGGTACCTCCATTCAGAACGGTATTCTTGGCCTGAGTTATTGGCACGATGAAGAGCTACGCGAAGTCAACGATGACATGCCCAGTGCAGATACCCTGGAAGGTGACTACACCCGCTTCCTGCCGAATCTGGATGCCAGCATTGATTTGACCGACGACATCGTCGCGCGTGCGTCTTACAGCCGTACTCTGAGTCGTGCGGATATCTCTGCGATGTTTCCCTCCACCTCTCTGGATGTATCTCGTCCCGGTGGTCCGTTCAATGCATCCCAGGGTAACCCGGGACTTTTGCCCATTACCTCCGATAACTTCGACCTTTCTGCAGAGTATTACTACGACGAAGGTAGCTATGTTTCTCTGGGCTTCTTCAAGAAGTACGTGGAGAACTTTATCGGCGCGACTACAGAAGACCGCGTAATCTACGATGTGGATGGCAACCCGATCACCGATCCGAGTGCCAACCCGCGTCCTGGCTGTCCTGATTCCTCTGGTGTCAATCCCGCGTGTCTGGGTACGGCGAGTGACCCAGTTATCACCTGGTCAGTAGCGACCCCGGGCAACATGGAAAATGCTGAAGTATACGGTTGGGAGTTTGCCGTGCAGCACATGTTTGGTGACAGCGGCTTCGGTACCATTTTCAATGCGACAATCGTAGACGGCGACGTTGGCTACGACGTGTATGACAATGAGAACACCTTCGCTCTGACCGGTATGAGTGACTCCGCCAACCTGATTGGTTTCTATGAGAAAGATGCCTTCCAGGCGCGTTTGGCCTACAACTGGCGGGATGATTTCCTGCTGGATACGCGCCAATCTCAAATTGGCGGTCAGCCGGTATTCAATGAGGCTTACGGCCAGTGGGACCTGAATGCCAGCTACAACGTTACCGACGACATTACTGTCTTCTTTGAGGGGCTGAACATTGGTGAAGAAACCATCCGTCGCCACGGCCGTTTCGCCAACCAGCTCGTCAGCGCCCAACAATACGGAGCTCGCTACAACATCGGCGTACGTGCCAAGTTCTAAGTGAGAGCTGGATTGTTCAAGTAGTACCAGGGAGGGCTGCCACATATGTGGCGGCCCTCTTTGTTTTAACAGCAGTTTTCAAAATTGTTTTCAGAAAAGAAAAACCAGAGGTCAGAAATGACTGATCCAATAAAATCTGTCGTGATTCTCGGTGGTGGCACCGCAGGCTGGATTACTGCGGGCACTCTCGCTGCACGCTTTAACAGAGACCATGCCAATCCGGTTAGCGTCACTCTGGTCGAATCGCCAAATGTACCAACCATCGGTGTCGGCGAAGGTACCTGGCCCACCATGCGTACAACCCTTAAAAAAATGGGGATCCGCGAAACCGACTTCATTCGCGAGTGCAATGTGGGGTTCAAGCAGGGCGCAAAATTTGCGCGCTGGACCACGGGTGCTGAGGACGATTTTTACTACCACCCACTAGTACTGCCGGAGAACTTCAATCAGTTCAATCTCGCTCCCCAGTGGTTGTCTGGCGACCGGAATCAATCTTTCTCCGATATGGTGTGCCCGCAGGAAGCCCTGTGTGAGCACAACCGGGCGCCGAAACAGATCGGCACCCCGGAATTCGCCGCCGTTGCCAACTACGCCTACCACCTGGATGCGGGTAAGTTTTCGGGTTTCCTGCAAAAACACTGTACAGAACATCTGCATGTGCGCCATATCCTGGCGGATGTCACCGGCGTTACCGAGTTGGAGAGCGGCGATCTTGAGTCCCTGCAGACAGAGACTGCGGGCGATATTCAGGGTGATCTGTTTATCGACTGCAGCGGCTTCCGCTCGCGCTTGCTTGGTGATCACTACGGTGTGCCGTTCCGCTCCTGCAAAGACGTGCTATTTATCGACAACGCGCTGGCGGTTCAGATCCCCTACGAGGACGAAGGAAGCCCCATTGCCACCCACACCATCTCAACTGCCCAGAGCGCCGGTTGGGTGTGGGATATTGGCCTGCAGAGCCGTCGTGGAGTAGGGCATGTATTTTCCAGTGCACACACCGACGAAACTGGAGCCTACCGCGAGCTCGCCGCCTACCTGAACCTGAGTGAGGCAGAGCTGGATAGCATGGGGGTACGCAAAATCCCCATCGTGCCCGGCCACCGGGAAAAATTCTGGCACCGCAACTGTGTCGCCATTGGCCTCTCTGCCGGCTTCCTGGAACCGCTGGAAGCCTCAGCGCTGGTACTGGTAGAAATCTCTGCGAACATGATTGCCGAGCAGTTCCCCGTAAGCCGGGCTGCAATGGATGTCGTGGCACGGCGATTCAACGATACCTTCCTGTACCGCTGGGACCGTATTATCGACTTTCTCAAGTTGCACTATGTACTCACCAAACGCACCGACAGCCGTTTCTGGCTCGACAATTGCGACCCCGAAACTATCCCAGACAGCCTGAAAGAGTTACTTACCTTGTGGCGCTACCAGCCCCCGTGGCACGATGACTTCGACCGCGCGGTAGAAGTCTTCCCCGCAGCCAGCTACCAGTATGTGCTTTACGGAATGGGATTCGAGACAGAACCCAATGCCTTCGGCCTGTCGAAACAGTATCGGGAGCAGGCACAGCAGTTGTTACAGCAAAAACATAAGGCCACACAGCAGATGCTCGCCGGCCTGGATAATCACCGGGACCTGATCAACAAAATCTGCCAACACGGCCTGCAAAGAATCTGAAGGAGAGAAAACCCATGAGCGCCCAAGCAAACCCACAAAATAGCAACGTGGTTGCCCTCAACAACGAAAGCCACCGCAACCTCACCGTCGTTACCAAGCGCGGCGCCGAATACGGCGAAGCCACCCACCTGGTGCCCGTAGTGGCCAACGAGCTGCGCAACCTAGTGCTCGAATACCCGGTCTGCATCACCAAAGACCCCAGCAACGGCCAGTTCTCCCTGTGCGCATTGCTGGGTTTCGAACCGGGAGAAAACCTCTACCTGAACGGTGAAAGCTGGGATGCCCAATACATTCCCATGCACATCCGCCGCCAGCCTTTTATGGTCGGCTACAAAAATCCACAGGCCGGCGCCGGCGAGGACAAAGGCGCGGTCATTACCCTGGACCTGAGCAGTAAACGGATTCATGAAAACGGAGGGGAGGGCGAGCGCCTGTTCGACGAGCAAGGCAACAATACCCCATTCATGCAGCAGGTCAGCGACCTGATGGGGCAATTGATGGCGGGTATGGAATCCACCACAGCATTCCTCAAAACTCTGGCCGACAACGACCTGATCGAACCCGCCCATATCAACGTACAGTTCGCCAGTGGCGAACAGAAGCGTTACGAAGGCCTCTATACGGTCAATGAAGAAAAACTGCAGAAGCTCGAAGCGGACAAGCTCGTACACTTCCATCAACATGGGTATTTGCAGGCGGCTTACTGGTTGGGGGCCTCTTTGGGGCAGGTGCGGAAGTTGATAGCGGTAAAAAATACGAAAAAAAAATAGCCGTAAGTAGTATACAGTCAAATGTGAAGACGGTGACACCGGGTATTGCTTTGCTAGACCTTCTAAAACAGGGACGTTTTAGAAGAGCCCCCATGGATGGGTTTACGGCGTGTCTTGCAAAGCAATACCCGGTGGCGCCGGCGCCACGGGGCTTGTTAAAAACCCTTAACCAGATGCCTCGCGGCGACTTAAAGACTCAATCGGATGCACCTGCGGCCATCCGGCGAACTGTCGGTCCTGTGCTGGATCGGCATCCCACGGCCAGCACTCCAGCCGATATTGCCCTTCCGAATGATCCACTACCGCAATCCCGTATCCCTCACTTTTCAGATTGCGATCGGAAACAAACTTACCCCAGGTCGTATTGTCATCGCTGAACTCCGCGTGGGTAATCTTCGGATTCGCCGCCGCCAGTACGCGCATATTATTTCCAAACGGATCGGTAAAATTCCCCGTATTGGGATCGTCACCGTAACGGCCTTCCAGCTTGCCAAAACCCTCAAACCAGCGCTGCCAGAACGCCGCCGAAGCAGGCCCTGAGAAGAACAATGCTCCCGCGTTCTCATCACCCACAGGGAATGCGCCACTGTACTGCCGCGCTACCAACCCCAGATGTTGATCCCCCGCAAGCACCAGCGCCTTCGCATTTTCCACCAGCTTCACCGCACGGGTACGCCCATCGGGGGGATAGCAGTTAGCATCGTAATCAATCAGCCCCTTGCCTTCCTCATCCGTCTTCGGTGAACCCCAGATAGAGGCCGTCAGGCAGATTTTCGGCAGGCCTGGGTCCATCTGCGCCCAGTCCTGCAGGAACTGCTCCTGCCGTTGCCCCAGCAACTCGCCGGTAACCGTCAATCGATTCGCCTCATAGTCCGGAGCGGATTTGAACTTGCGGTCCTCCACCATCGCGAAACTGGTGCCACCGTAAACAAAGTGTGTATAGGTCACAGGAATCCCGTGGCGAATGGGTGTCGGGTCATAGGCGTCCGGCGTGTGACTGCTCTGAATGCGGTACACCATTTTTACCAGCTCGATATCGTGCTTGAAGCCACCGTCTTCCTCACGAGGACCACCGGTGGCGTCGCCCTTGTTACCCCACAGGTTGCCCTGCAGAACATCGTGGTCATCTACCAGCACAATGGAAGGGCGGTTGCGCACGGATTCGCGGAAGGTCCAGTACCACAGGTACCAGCGGTACAGGGTATCCAGCTTCGCCTGGGGAGTATCGCGGCCGTAGCGGGTGGGGAAAGTCTCGTAGTACTGGTCCCCGGCAAACACGTACAGGTCCGGTAGATGACTGTCGCAGTGGGAAACCAGGGTTTTGTGCGGGAAGAAAATACTGTCCTTGGTGTAGCGCCCGAGACTACGTTCTTCCGGAATATGCTTTTTGAACTCCGTTTCATCCAGGCTTTTAGCCGTGGGAATGATGCAGGAATAGAGCGCGATTTTAAGCGGGCGGGACTGGCCAGGATCGCGGGCGATGGTGCCGGAATAAAGCGCCGCTTCGTCATTGGCAAATCGCACGCGATATTCGTGGTCTTCGCTCGCATCCCAACCGGCGATACGGAAGGCAGCAACATAGCCGTCCTCGATGGGTCGCTCGGCGCCCAATTGCCACTGTTTCGTGCCAACCGTTCGATACTCCAGGATAGCGCTCGAAGTCGCCGTCAGATCAATCGGCATAAACTGGGCGGAAAGCTTCATCACCGCCTGATCATTACTGCAGTTCAGGCTGTGCATACAACCCATCACCTGCCCGAGCTGGCGCTGTGGGTGCTCGGCAATTTTCTCCCCACCGGTTTCGATATCCGCAAACCACCAGCGTGCACCGGCAGCATTCGTGGGCGGGGAGGAAACCAGCAGAATGCCGCCGGTCAGTTGCTTTGCCGGAACCTCGGTGTGTACCGCAAATCCGAACTCCTCGCCACTCTGTGCATCGCTCGCTACCAGCCGCACATCAAACCGGCCATCAGCCACCGGGTCGATATGGCAGTCCAGCAGAATCTCCCGCTGGCCGACTTCCGCGATGCTCACGCTGCCTTCCCGCTCCAACCGGGTAAAGCCCATGCTGTTGTCCTGGTCGGAAAAATCCCGGAAGCCGAGATTGCCGCTTTCATCCAGCACTGCCATAAAGCCGCCGTTGGTGCCGCCAGCGCGCTGTGCTAGCGCTGCGCCCCGGTAATCCAGCTCGCCGGCGCCGACGCCCAGTAGAAATCCGCAAAACCCTTTGGCGTCCGGTGTCAGCAGGCCGACGCGGGCGCGGATACGGCCGGGTTTGTGGGTGTTTATCAACTCGCGCGTCAGCAGGGCAGCGGTGCGTACCTCAAAGGTTTTGTCCCCTTGCAGGCACTCCAGACGCCCGTTGTGGCACTGCCAGTCCTGCAGGCGGTTGCCCCAGAAGTGGCCGCCGAGCCAGTGTTGAGTACCACGTGGCAAGCTGCCCAGTGGCGTGGTTTCGACCAGCTTCGGTCGCGCCGCTGCCATGGCAACCGCAAGGGAAGGGGAAATGGCCGGTGCCAGAGCGGCACCGGAGCCGAGCTTCAGAAAGCTTCTTCTTTTCATGGTCAGGTTTCCGTTTTCTCGATCGGATTTATTATTTGCAGGGTGAAGGAGTTGTTATTGAATGGTGGAAAACCTCGGCATCCACCAGCGCCCCTTTGTGTTGAATCACCAGCGCAGACACTTTGGCCGCAAGCGCAATGGCGTCGCGCGGGCTCAAGCCCAGGCTGCGGTAGGCGAGATAGGAGCCATTAAATGAATCCCCGGCTGCGGTGGTATCTACTACTTGGGTAACCGGCGTAACCGGCTCCACAAAATGTTCCGTCGGCCCGCGGTAGCAGACTCCATTGGGGCCGTCCTTGATCACCAGCTCTTCGATATCAAAGCCATTCAGGAAATCGCAGGCGCCGTCAAAGCTCTTCACTCCATACAGGGCCGACAGATCCTCAATACCGGGTAATGCCAGGTGCGCGTACTCAAAGGCGCGCGCGTACTCCGCTCTGGTCTCTTTTACAGAACTCCACAGCTTGGGGCGGTAGTTCGGGTCAAACACAATGCGGGTGCCGGCGCCGTGCAGCTGCTCCAGAAATTCCCAGAACGCGGGGCGGGTATTTGGGGTCAATACGGCCAGAGAGATACCACTGAAGAAAAACAGGTCTGGGCGCGGGGCAATACCGCAGGGCAGGTAACCGCCATCCCCAGCCACCTGGGTGGCCTCGCGGAACAGTGGCATCACCTCCCGGGCTGCAGAGTCCGATCGCCAGTAGCTGAAGCTGCGCTCACCCCGGTTATCGGTATTGACCATATACAGCCCCAACTGGCGGGTGGGGTGGCGGAAAAGCAGTGAAGTATCAATGGATTCCTGCTCCAGGGCATTCGCCAGCCCATGGCTGGCCGCATCGTGCCCCACCGCGGTCATGAGGCGCACCCGGTCACCGGGACTGGTCAGTCTCTTGAAATAGACTGCCACGCTGTGCACGTCTCCAGCGTAGGATTGCTGGAATACCCCGGGCTCCCGCTGGCTGAACTCCACCATGCTCTCTCCCAGAATTACCAGATCTGTCATAGCAGTCACCTTTATACGTTGCCTTATACGCGCCATCTGGGACAATTTGTGCCACTAAATGATGTAATGACAGTTAAGTCTTGCCGCTTGCGCGGTGAGTGCCAGGGGCGAGAGGATTGCACCTTTACTCCCCTAGAGCGACCTTGTAAATTGTCAACAACGGGCTGCGAACATATGAGCAGTTTGTTGAAAAGTACTTATAAAACAATAGTTTGAAAGATTTTGGGTTGGATCGCCTCAATCTGTCGGCTGTCGCCCCCTTCACTAATCATTAAACAACGGATTTAAATTGTTAACAATCAACAGTTGACATGGTTTCCGGGGTTGATGGATGATTAAGCCATCGATGGAAGAAACCCACTAGATAACAAAACCGGGTCTTCTTTCGAAATCTAGGGGCGGCGCCACTAGCGGTATCAGTGAATGCCGAATTGATAATAAAAATGCGATCCGATGGAGAGAGTGAGCCATGTCTACGTCCACTGTACGTAATCGCTTCCGTATGTCTGCACTGTCAGTTGCCGTATTGTCCGTTTGTAGCGGCCAGGCATTTGCGCAGGAAGATGCAGCCGAAGAACAAAGCCAATACGAGGCGCTTGAAGAAGTTCAGGTGACTGGTATTCGTGCCAGTATTGAAAAATCCATTGATGACAAGCGCTACGGCGGCAACATCAAGGACACCATCAACGCCGAAGACATCGGTAAAACCACCGACCAGAACATTGCAGAAGCCCTGTCCCGCGTGACCGGTGTTTCCATGCAGACCGCTGACGGTGAAGGCACCACCATCACCGTGCGCGGCGCGAATGCGCAGCAGAACAATATCAGTTTGAATGGTGTGCAGCTGGGCGCGACTGATTTCAGTCAGGCGGTGGATCTGTCTGCATATTCCGCAGATATCCTCTCCAAAATCGAAGTTGTGAAAACTCCCAGTGCGGACCACGACGAAGGTTCCCTGGGTGCGAATATCAACCTGGTGTCTGCCAAACCGTTGGAAGTCGGTGAGGGGCTGAATATCAATGCACAGGGGCGATATAATGATCTCGCAGATGATCAAGGCCATAAGATTTCCCAGACTTACACCGGAAAATTTTTCGATGACACCTTGGGTGTACTGGTAACTGCATTTGATGAAGCCGACTCTGGACGGAAAGATCAGTACCGCGCGGAAACTTTCACTTCGTACACCTCGCGAATTGCACGCGATCAGAACGGCAATATTGTTAATGATGTAACGGGTATTGTACCGTCCTTCTCCAATTTAGAATTGGCACAGAACCAGCGCGATCGCCAAGGTGTGAACGTTGCATTGCAGTGGCAGGCCACTGATGCCACAGAGATCAACACCAATCTGAGCTGGAACAAGCAGGATATTGAGGCCACTACGCACAGTATCCGTACACGTATTGGCGACTTTGCTAACAAGGTCGAGGGAGTCTCCACCCCTGGAATGGGCCTGGATCCTGCAGAGTATAGTGACCCTCAGGAAAATTGGCACGTTTACGATACCGAGACCCGAACCTTTACCAAAATGCTCAACCGTGCAGCATTGGGCGATATCTCTCAATCCGAAAACAAGTTTTCCAACGTAAATAAAATCGCCTCATTTGATATTACTCACGAAATCGGTGATTCCATTGTGGTTACCGGTGGTGTGGGTTACTCCAGCGCTGAGCAAATTCCAGACCAGTCTCTGTACGTCAACCTGCAGAACTACGCAAATATCAATGCCTGGGTGATGCAGCATGCTACTCCTGAGGAGCTTGAGCCGGTTGGATTTGACTGTACTTCAGGTGTGTGTGAATTGATCGGTGGTACCGGCCAAGTGGATCAGGGAATAACCCAGTACCCTGACACTGGTGCAGTTTGGGATAACTTTTCGACAACCGGCTTTAACCCTGATGACCTCGGGTCTCAACATCTTTCTTATCTCGCCCGTACGGTTCGCGCGGTAGAAGATACCCAGAAATCCGCCTATTTTGATGTTGACTGGGATGTTGACTTTGCTGGTGTTCACCAGTTGGAGTTTGGTGCCAAGTTCTCTAATCGTGAAAAATTTGTTGATAACCAGGCCGGTGCTTTCTTCTCAGTAGGAGAAGGTGTTGTTATTGTGGACCCTGAAACAGGGCAACGCATTGCTACTATTAACGGGCTCCAGGATATTTCCGGTTCTTTAATCCAGTCTGGCGAATTCCCAGCTAATGACTTTATGGAGTCCCTTGGTTTTGGTCGCAACAATATAACTGACGGTTGGACCACAATTTCGGCACAAAAAGCTTTTGAAGTTGCGCAGGGTAATGCTGATGCCCATTTTGTTCCGGACGATACTGAAACGCGCTTTGCGGAGCTTGATAACCAGGCGTTCTACATTAAAGCAGATTTTTCCTTCCTGGATGAAAAGCTGAGTGGTGATGTTGGTTTGCGCTATGTGCAGACTGACGTATTTACAAATGGCTATTCCGGCGTGAACTTCCAGAGTGACCCATTTAATCTTGGTCGAACCTTTGACCCGATAAAGCTCGCAGAACTCAGAGATTCATCACTCCCGACGTGTGCAGATCCTGTCTGGTATGGTGCCAACTGGGATGAAGAAGTTCGCTGGGGACGTGTCGATGGCCAGGGATATGACACCAAAGGTACTGCGACTAAGGAAGATGATACCCCGCTACCAGATCAAGGTGCTTGCTACGATCCGCGTGCGGAAAGATTTTATCCCGGAGCGTATGAAGGTGATCCTGAAACTGGGGCTCCGGCGAGCAACTGGTGGTTATGGCGTCACTCTGACCTCTCTACTGAACAGTATTACGTATACGGTGAGCGACGTTACGATGAAAATGGCCAGCTGCTCCCGACCGATGATCTGAGTAGACGAGCATTCGCGGTGGATGATGAGCATACCTATGACGTATTGCTCCCCAGTCTGAACCTGAATTACGTCATCAACGATGAAATGGTAGGTCGACTGGCGCTGTCCAAGACTATGTCACGTCCACAGATCGACTCCTTACGTCCCGGCTTCAAGGTTACCGAAAGCGTATGGGGTGGTTTTGATCGCCCAGGGAATATTGTAACTCTGACCAACACCAAATTGGATCCGTTGGAGTCTAATAACCTGGATCTGTCGTTTGAGTGGTACTTTGCGGAAAATTCGATGTTTGCCACTGGTCTTTTCTATAAAGACATGACGAACTTCGAAGAATCTCAAACCGTTGTGACTTATCTCGATGACTTGCGTGATCTGGGGCTGGATGAGAATGGTGAGCCCTACGACGCAGCGAGCCTGATCAAGACAGCGGATGATTTGGAAGGCTGTATGCCCCGTCGGATCCTGAATTTCCCTGAGCTTGCGGAAGACTGGGTTTATTCAGATGATTTGAGCCAGCTCTGTGCCCAGTTCCAGACTACACAGATAAAGAATGGTAAAGGTGCGGAAATTCTCGGCGCTGAATTCCAGTACACCCAGACTTACGACATGCTTCCGGGCGTATTTTCCGGTCTCGGTACCATGTTTAACTACACCTATCAGGATAGTGCCTACGATCAGGAAGTTTCTTCTCTTGATCCGAATGTAACGTTACCTGAACTGCAAGTAGCCTATACGCCTGAGCATAGTTATAACGCAACGGTATTCTGGGAGCAGAACGGGCATCAACTGCGCTTAGCGTATCAAGGTACTTCTGATCAGCTTGCACAGCGTAGTTGGAACAATGGTGCCCTATGGCAGGAAGGTCGCAATACTCTAGATTTCTCTGCCACTTATGCGCTGAACGATAACTTTGATATCTACTTCCAGGCCACAAACCTGACAGATAGTGAAGTTCGTACTTACTTCACCAGCCGTTTTATGGATCTGGGTGATGTAAATGGTGCAGGCGAAACGGTCTTGTACGATGAAGGCAATCCGCTCGATGGCGACGCGACTACAGCGCGTACCGTGACCGAGTACAAGACTGGCCGTGCGTTCCGTCTTGGTGTCCAGGCGCGCTTCTAAGTCCTCTCTTCAATTGATTGTCATTGCTTGCCGCGTCTGGAAACAGACGCGGCTTTTTTTTACCCATTTTCTGGTGGTTGTATGAAGAGAAGACACTTTCTGATCAATATCTCGGCTGTGCTTGGGTATGGCGCGCTCGTCAATGATGTTGCAGCTTTGGATGCTGCGCTCGCCATTTCCGGGAAACCTTCCGGCTTTCTAGGTCCAGATGAACTGGAGTTCGTTTCTCAGGTCTCGGATATTATTATTCCTCAGTCAGATACACCCTCGGCCAGTCAGGCAGGGGTGCCGGAGTATATCGATTTTTACCTGAGCGAATATCTGGAATCCAAGGCAAGAAGTTTATTTGTCGACGGATTGAGGGGCTTGTGCGCTCAATCAATAAATGAGTTTCTGGCATTATCCGATGAACGTAAAACAGAAAAAATTAAGTCTCTGGATGACCGGCTTGGCACTTCCGAAGAGAACACTGCCTACAAGCAACTCAAAGAACTTACCGTAATCGGCTATTACACCTCCCAAGTCGGCGCCACCCAGGCACTGCGTTACGACCCGGTTCCAGGCCCCTATAAAGAAATCAAGCTGGCAGAAGTAGGGCGCGCCTGGCTGTAACACCCCTTAGGTTTGAAGGAAAATAATAATGAGCAACACCGAATATGACGTAATCGTCGTCGGGTCCGGTATGAGCGGCGGTTACGCGGCGAAAGAGTTTTGTGAAAAGGGCTACAAAACCCTGGTATTGGACCGGGGCGAGATGGTCAAACACCGGCAGTATAAAACCGAGGGCAAGGCGCCCTGGCAGATGCCATTTCGGGGGGATGTTCCTGAGGAGTTCAAGGCGGAGCAGCATATCCAGAAGGATATGTATATCTACAACGATTATACCCGCCATCATCTGATCAATGATCGTGATCATCCCTATGAGCAGAAGAAGCCGTTTATCTGGTACCGCAGTGCGACGGTTGGTGGCAAGTCGCTGATCTGGGGGCGCCAGAGTTATCGCTGGAGCAAGTTGGATTTTGAATCCAATAAGCTGGACGGCAATGGGATCGACTGGCCGGTGCGCTACGAGGATATCGAACCCTGGTACGACCGGGTGGAGCCGTTCGTGGGAATCTCCGGAAGCTATGAAGGACTTGATGTTCTGCCGGACGGCAAGTTTCTGCCTGCATTGCCGCTCAATGTGGTGGAGCGGGATATGAAAAAGAAGATCGAAGAAACCTTTCCCGACCGTCATTTTATCCCCGCGCGGGTCGCGCATCTCACGCAGCCTCAGAAGCAGCACCTGGAACTGGGGCGGGTGCAATGCCAGGCCCGTAGTGAGTGCCCTCGCGGTTGTTCATTTGGTGCCTACTACTCGTCCAATTCTGCGGCACTGCCGGCCGCCGAGCGCACCGGGAATATGACGCTGGTGGCGAATGCCCAGGTTCAGGAGGTGCTCTACGATCAGGATTCCGGGCGCGCCAGTGGGGTTGCTTATATAGATATGCGCAGTGGCGAGCGCAAGCAGGTGGGCGCGCGCGTGGTGTTTATGTGTGCTTCCACCCTGGCCTCTGTGCAGATACTGCTGAATTCCAAATCTGAAACTTTCCCGGAGGGAATTGGTAACCGCTTTGATCTGCTGGGTCGCTATATTATGGATCACTGTGGCGGCGGCGGGGCCTCAGGCATGGTGCCCGGCTATCTCGAAGACTATTACAAGGGCCGGCGTCCCGGTGGTGTGTACATTCCTCGGTTCCGCAATATTCGCGAAAAGCACGGTGCCTTTGAGCGCGGGTACGGATTCCAGTGCGGGGCCAGCCGCGCTGGCTGGCACTGGGCCAAGAACGGGAAAGGCATTGGCAAGGCATTCAAGGAGAAGGTGCGTCAACCGGGCAACTGGTATTTCACCATGTGGGGTTTTGGTGAGAGCCTGCCGAGGTACGAAAATCGGGTTACCCTCCACCCCAGTAAGAAAGATCGTTGGGGCATGCCGATTCTGGTGACGGATGTTGCCTATGGAGCAAACGAGAGCGCCATGGTGAAAGATATGAGTGACACCGCCGCTGAAATGCTTCAAGCGGCTGGTTTACAGAATATTCGCCCGTTTGAGGGTGAGGCACCTCCCGGTGGCGCCATTCACGAAATGGGCGGCGCCTGTATGGGGCATTCGGTGGAAACGTCATATCTGAATAAGTGGAACCAGTGTCACGATGTGAAGAATCTATTTGTTACCGATGGTGCAGCCTTCTCGTCTGTATCCTGCGTGAACCCTTCGATCACGTTTATGGCGTTCACCGCGCGGGCGGTGGATTATGCGGATCAGCAGATGCAACAGCGTTTACTCTGAGTGGTTACGAATATCAATATGAGAAAGTCGACATTGAAGCGGACGGTAACCTTACTCGCGCTGCTGGCTGCCAATCCAGTATCCGCGGCTCAGTTCAAGGCGCTGCTGTTTACCAAAACGGCGGGCTGGCAACACGAGAGTATTCCGGCAGCGGTTACGGCGGTGACGGAACTTTCCCGTTTACACGATTTCGAGGTGGTGCACACGGACGATAGTGAGGCGTTTACGCCAGATAACCTGAAGCAATTCGATGTGGTGGTTTTTCTGTTGACCACCGGTGATGTGCTGAACGAAAGGCAACAGGACGCGTTTCAGGCGTTTATCCGCTCCGGCAACGGCTATGTAGGTGTGCATTCGGCGGCGGATACCGAGTACGACTGGTCCTGGTACCGGGGCCTGGTTGGGCGGAATTTTCTGATTCATCCGGCAGTGCAGTCCGCGAAAGTGGATGTGCTGGAGGCGGGCTTTCCGGGTGCAGAGTATATGCCCGCCCGTTTCCTGTGGACGGAGGAGTATTACACTTACGGGCCTCAACACAGCGACGCTCTGAATTACCTTTTGTCGGTGGATGAGACTACCTACAAGGCGCAGGCCGCATGGGGTGATGTGAAGTCCGACGGTATGGGGGAGTTCCATCCGGTTGCGTGGTACCAGCAATACGACGGAGGTCGGGCATTTTATACTGGCCTCGGCCATTTGCCCGCGTCTTACGGTAACGCTATGTTTCTGTCGCACCTGTATGGGGGGATTTACTGGGCCGCTACTGGGAAAGGCATCGAATAAATTCCGGCGAACTCTACGTTTTACGTTTTCTGATTATTAAAAAACCCCGCCCTGTTACCAGGGCGGGGTTTTTCGTTTTACCTTGGGGTCAAGGAGACTTAGTTGCGCACCGGCACGGTGCTGTAGTCTTTGACAACCAGGTTGGCGACGGTCAACTCACCATTGTGTCGGAAGTCGACGCTGATGGTGTTGTTGGCCTGCAGTACGTCAGTCGGAACGGGAATCTCCAGGGTGTTGAAGTAACGCTCGGTAGAGTTCTGCTTGCGTCCACGCCAGTCCAGCGGTGTTTCAACGGTCTGGCCATTGATCGTCAGGCTATCGATTTGCAGCATGCTGTCTGGAGAGTCGTCTTCACCAGGGTAGAGTGCCACGGTGAGGCGCAGTTGCGCTTCTGCGTAACCTGCAGGAACAGTCACGTTGTTAACCTGCAGAGTTTTTGCTCCACCGGCGACAGAGATACGGTGTGGTTCGGTTCCACCGCTGACACTGTTACCGAAGTACTTCTTCTCGTTCATGGACTGATTAACAGCGATGTTGTTGCCCAGAGTGTAGCGCAGCACAACAGTTGCATTTGCAGCGAGCGTCAGGTTGCTCGGCATTTGCTTCATATGCTGGCGATCGACATGGGTATCTGAGCCGCTATCGAAACGCATATTGCGCATTTCAACATTCTGCAGCTGCGCGCCGCCCAGGCCGGCTACGTCCAGGTTTACGGTGGTGTCTACGGTTTCCAGGTTATTGACGATTACGAACAGTTCATTGCCATCGACATAAGACTGAACTTGAACGTCGGCGTCGCTGGAAACACTATCGACCCGAGTACCATCTACATCTGCCCACAGTTCGAAAAACTTAATGTAGTCAGACCACTGCCAGTTCCCCTGGTTGAGTACCGGCTCGATCAACAGGCTGTAGTGGTAGGCTGCGGAACAGGTACGCGGTTCTTCATAGCCGCAACCACCCGGATAGTAACCCCACAGAGGTTTTGCCGGTGTGAATGGCATCGACTTGATGACGTAGTCCGGGCGATCCAGAATCTGCATCAGCATGGCGTTGAAGGACTTCAATACTTCCGATTCGAATCGCGGGTGGTGGGCAAGGGTGTCCCAGCCGCCCTGTACCGAACCGTATTCCGACAGCACAATCGGTTTGCGATTAGATTGCCCGTTTTTGTACACATCGTACCATTCCATCATGTCGAGCATGGCGGGCAGATGGCCGTTGCGACGCAGGCGTGACGTAGAATCATCTGAGACACCTGGCCAGTCGTAGACGTGTACTGCGTAGAAATCCATGTTGTGACCGGCGGCGTCCATAAAGCCTTTCCACATTACGTCCCACTGATACCAATCCTGTGCACGGGTATCATCCACCGTAGTGGCCATCGCATTGCGGAAAAACTCTTCCGCTGCGGCTTCTTCGGCAGGGTCTTCTGCGGTGATCCACTGATCGTACGCATTGTCTCCATAGCGAGAGATACCATCGCGACGGTAGAAGTCGTGCTGGCCCCAGGTCATACCACCAATCATGGGCGCTTCGTTACCCAGTTTGGAACGAATTTCCTGGGCTACCAGATTGTGGTATTCCCACAATGCTTCTTGGTTGGTGACCATGAACTTACCAGTTTTCATTTCCATGTCCGGTTCATTGATCACTTCCCAGTATTTCGGCATTGGATCGCCGAGATAACCGTTACTGGAGTTGGCGTAGTAGTGTTTCATGTACTGGCCCATCCAGGCAGCAGAAGTCTCGATGGTCATCGGCTGCCAGTTGTGCCAGGTTTTGCCATTTTCGTACCAGCTCAATGTGGGGTAAGTGGGGTGCGGATTGGTGCCGGCGATCAGCTCGGTGCTTTCCGCATCGAAGCGCTTGTAGAAGGGATTGCCTTCGTACAGTTCACGCAGTTCCTGTCCACGGTCCACCATGTAATCCATATCGGGCCAGCTTGGCTTGTTTGGATCCTCTTTGGTATCACGGAATTTCCACGAGGCCGTACCGTTATCACGACCCAGGGTAACGTCCAGGGTATTTACGAGGTAATTGAGTTTGTCGGCGTGGCCGTCCCAATCTTTCTCGTAAATGGTGGTGTGCGCAGTGATATGGCGATTGCGCCCGAAGTCAGACACGCCGTTCACACTGTGCTTGATGTTGGCGTTGACGGTTACCGTTGCGCTATTGCTGTTGCCTACTTGCGAAGCGGAGCAACCCGACTCGTTGACAAACGCCCCCGCGGGTGTGGCCGGGCAGTTGTCTACGCTGTTGGCAATGCCGTCGTTGTCGCTGTCGGCAAAACCGCTACAACCGGACGGATCAACATTCTGGCCGAACGGGGTATTGGCGCATTGGTCAGCGCTATTCATCACACCGTCGAAGTCGTCATCGTCACCCCCCGGGCTGGCACAGCCAACGGCGTTGACAAATTCACCGGCCGCAGTCGTGGGGCACTGATCCAGGTTGTCGGTAATGCCATCTTCATCGGTATCCAGCTGAGAAGGCGCACAGCCTACGCTGTTGGCCGTTTCCGCCGGGTCGGTACTCGGGCACTGGTCGGATACATCCGGGGTGCCGTCGCCGTCGCCATCGAGTGCCAGATCCGCGTCGCCCACACGTTCAAAAGTCGCGTAGTCGATATTGAACTGGAAGTCCTGGCTGCCCGCACCGTAAATACGGATGGTGAGGTCACCGGCAAACAGGTTGACTTCACTGGAGGCATTGAGCAGATAGAACGTGTCCCAGTCGCCCTGACTTTGGACGTCGGTAGTATTTTTAACTACCAACTCGCCTTCGTGGTCAGTCGCCATCAAGCCAACCGCAGTGCCCGAAGTGTTGGCGGTGCCGACAAAATACTTCGGGCGATACAGACCGGATTGATCCAGTGTCAGGTTGTACTCGAGATAGTCGCCACTATTGAAGTAGTTCACCGCCGTGCCGCCGTTGATGGCGTAGGTATCTATCTCGCCACCCACTGCATGCGCCGCTTCCGCCTGCAACGTGAAGGTGCCGGAAACGGGGCTGCCGTTACCGGGACTGCTGCCGCCGGAACTGGAGCCGCCGGAACTTGAGGACGAGCTAGACGAACTGGAGGACGAAGAGCTTGAGCTGCTACCACCAGAGGAGCTGGAGCTACTGGATGAGCTTGAGCTGGAAGAAGAACTGGAAGAGCTGGACGATGAGCCGCCGCTGGAGCCGGAGCCCGCGCTGTCATAGCTCAACTCAAAGCGATCCAGGTTCCACTGCCAGTCGTGGGCGCCACCGCCGTACACGCGAATCTGCTGAGTGCCCTGGGGCAGATAGACACGGCCACCGGCCAGCGCCTGGAAGTTATCCCAACCGGTGTTGGGGACACTGGTTTGTGCCAGAGTCTGCCAGTTGCCACCGCTGTTGTGCTGGAAATCAATGCGGCCGCCGTTAATCGCGGTGCCTGCGAAATAGGTCAAGTCGTAGTCGCCGGCCTGGGGAACGGAAATGGTGTATTCCGCATAGTCGCCTTTGTTGACGTAGTTGATCGCCGTCGCACCGTTTACGGAGTAAACGCTGATTTTTTGCGGTTGGCCATCGGCATAAGTACCACCGACCTGGGAGAAGCTCTCTGCTTCCACAGTAAGGTCGAAGCTACCACCGCCACTGCTGCTGCCGCCGCTACTGGAACTGCTACTGGAACCGCCACCGGTGTTGACCTGGGTCAGCTCCAATGCGTCCAGGTTCCACTGCCAGTTGTTACTGCCAGAGCCGACCACGCGCAGATTGACTGTGCCTTCCGGCAGGGAAATGTTACCGGCATCGAGAGGCTGGAAGTTATCCCAGTGGCCTACGGGAACGGATTTTTTAACCAGCGAGGTCCAGCTGGACCCAGTGCCGATCTGGAAATCAATTTCCGCACCGGAGGCTACGCTGGTACCAATCAGGTACTGTAGGTTGTACGTACCCGCTTCGGCGACTTGCAGGGAGTACTCGGCGTAGTCGCCTTTGTTGACGTAGTTGATGGCGGTTACGCCGTTTACAGTGTAAACACTGATTTTTTGCGGCTGTCCATCGGCGTAGGTGCCGCCTACGCTATTGAAGGCTTCCGCCTCGATGCGGTAATCCGCCGCAGTCGCTGCCGTACTGAAGGCGATACCAGCGGCCAGCACAGATTGTGCCAGTGCCAGTGGGCGCCTGGGGTAGGGGAGTTTCATCGCTTGCTCCGAGATTGAGACACGGTACATCGGGTGTCGTTATTATTTTTGAACCGCTCAGGCGTTCCGCCGGTACCTCGGAATGGCGGAGCACACAGTGAGTGGCTCCAGATCGACTGCAGTTGCCGCGAAAACCGTTTGTTATGAATGGTTCGGGAGTGCGGCGCTTGTTAGCGTTATATCTGCCGTCACATTTATTAAACAATAAACTGTTAACAATCGACAATATGTCTGGTTGGAATTGTCGTGGAATTCGCCCATGTTTTTTGCGGGGATGAGAACTGCCTCTAGTTCTCGAGAAGTGGAGGGGGAATAAAAAACAGGCCGGGGTAGGAGGCCACCGGCCTGAAGAAGGTGAAAAGAAAGCTGAAAAAGCTCGTAGTTGTTTTTGTTTATAAATTTGAATTATTCACGGGCGCCGCGCACGAGTGCTGAGGAGGTATTGAATACCTGTAGTGTTGCCGTACTTACAAAGCCCCCCTCGTCCTCAAACACGATTTCTACGGTGTTGTCCTCATTCAGGTATTCGAGATCCACGGGAATTTCGAGTACTCCAAAGAACTGTGCGCGGCCTTTACCCCCGTAGTACTGATCGTACCCCTGGTAATCTTCCGGTACGGTGAGCGCATTGCCGTTCACTGTAACGCTCGGTGTCAGGGATTTTCCATGCTCGCGGCCAATGCCCAGGCGTAGTACCGCTTCACCAGCATCGCCAACCACTACGTCGTTGATCGCGAACTGCAACTTGGCATCGGCAGTGATGGGCTGTTTGTATGTATCGGCGTAGTATTTTGTTTCTGTGCCATCGCCATCAATGGTAATGGGGTTGGTGTAAGTCAATTGCAGAATGGTCGTTGCTTCGGACTGCAGTGTGTACATTTGTGGCAGTTCTGTACTGTCACTTATATCCAGTACCGGCTTGCCGTCCGCGTCGTAATAGAGTTCTTTGAGGGTGACACTTTGCAGGCTGTTTCCATCGGTGCCCAGCGCCGCCAGGTTTAGCTCGGTGTTTTCCTGTTCCAGGTTATTTAGCACCAAGTAGGCCGTTTTATCGTCTACATAGGCGTTTACCTGAATATCCAGGTCGCTGGCCCAGCTGTCTATCCGGGTGCCTTTTACGTCGGACCAGAGTTGGTAAAATTTTACTAACTCTGTGTAAATCCAGGCATCACCAGTTTCTCCTGCGGCTTCAAACTTTTGGCGCATCAGTCGATTGGTGTAGGGCACTTCTGTGCGCCCCCATTCGGCTTTGATGGTGACAAACGGAATGGATTTGAGGATCTGGTCCGGGCGCTCCAGCATATTCATGGTCAGACCGTTAAGGGCACGCAGTTTGTAGCCGTCTCGCTCCGGACTCCAGGGATCATTCATCATGCTGTGCACAGTGGCACCAATTTCGGAAACCACGAAGGGTTTGCGCTCGCCGGTGACCATTATGCTGTACTGTTCGAGCATATCGAAGGTGGCTTCCACATTGCTGCCGCGGCGGAGTTGCCGGGTACCCTGGAATGCTGGGAAGTCATAAAAATGCACGGACAGAAAGTCCATGTTTGCACCGGCGATATCAATAAACAGTTTGTCCCGTTCTTCCCAGCGGTTGAAATTGTCCTTTTCAAAGTCCGGGAAAGCCACGGTATAGCCGCCGATTAGTACATTGTCGTGGGAGGCCAGGCCCCACTGATCCCGGTAGGCTCGCACTTCATTCGCGACTGCATTATGGAACTTGAATACGTCTTCCGGTGTGGTACCAGCGTCTTTATTTTTCGGATAGTCAACGAGGTCATAGAGCGGCTCGTTCATTACTTCCAGAAATACGGGCTTCGGTTGGCCGTAGCTGTCATTGCTACCGCGATTGAAATACTCGTACAGGTAGTTCGCCATATAGTGGCCGACCGCTGTGCCCAGTGGTTCCTCTTCAGTGTCGGTTTGGGAGAATGACCAGCCCATGCCCACGTCGTCACCGTTGGGCCAGTACGGGTGCTGCTGGCCGCCGACAATCATGTCCGTTGCCCGGTGTTCGTGCTTGCGCGCCAGTGCGGCGTTAGCCGTCGTGCCTTCGGTGTAGTTCCAGCGTGCATTGCCGCCGTTGGTGGATGCTGCTCCTTCGTCAATAAAGCCGGGACGGGTGCCATCTTCCGGAAGCTGGCTTAATTGCCATTTCATACCGCCGGTATCGCGCCCGAAATACACATCATAACCTTCCAGAAAGCTGGTCATAAGATCCGGGTCATCATTGGGGGCGCCAGCACTTTGTGAGTTGCTACCAAACCAATCGTTCTCGGTGTTTGACGCATGCACGGTAATAAACTTACGCCGATCAAATTTTGACTCCCCGCCGACTGTGTGACGCATATTCAGGTTGAAGTCTATTTTTACCACATCACCAGTTGGGGGCTCGGGTTCCACAGGCTCTGCCATGGTTGTCACCGAGTAGTCTGCGTTTACGCCGCCAATAGTGAGTGACGCAGTGACGGCGGTGCTGTATTCGGTACTGGTGGTGATGCGAACGGAGACGGTGTCCCCGTTATTCACGGTACCCGCGTCACTGGTGAAATCCCCATTGTTTACCGAGTACTCGCCACCACTAACGCTGATATTGGCCGCTGCGTTAATGCCGGAGACAGTAATGGCATCGGACGTGTAGATGGTGCCCATTTCGGCATCGGAGACGGCGGTAAAGGCGAACTTATCTGGTCGCGTGTCCTGCTGTGTTTCGCCCCCGCCTTGTGGCGGCTGGTCGTTGCTGGAACCACCGCTGCCGCCACCACCACAGGCGGCCAGAGCAGCGGTCAGGGTCAGTAGGGCAAATCGCGCGGGCAGGGAATGTGGCTTCATCCGTTCTCTCCAATCTCGCTTTATGATTTTTGTTGGATAGGATGCTAATGGCGTGTCGATCTATTTGTAAATGGTAAATTGTTGACAAAATTGCGGGTGTTGGAACAATCGCCTCATTCGTGACTTTTTGGTTGGTTTTCGGTGGCGTATTCAAGATTCGACACGGGAAGCGGGGTAGAGGATAGATATGAAAATAGTTGTAGATTGTTAACAAAAGGGGTAGTGTCGGGTTCAGAACAGTCCCACCTTTCGTCGATAACCAACAATAATGGGTAAAGTGATGATTGAAACTACCGCGAAAGTCCAGGCGTTCCTTGGACAATCCCCCGTTCCTTTCTATTCCAATGGCGCCTGGGTGACCGGCGGCACCAGCAAGTCCATGGCGGTGGAGAACCCCGCAGACAAATCTCCCCTGGCTACCATCGCGGAAGCGGTCGCCACCGATGCGGAGCAGGCCATCGAAGCCGCGCACACTGCGTTCCAATCCTGGCAGGACACTACACCTGCTGAGCGTGCCGCACTGTTGCGCAAGCTGGCCGACCTGTGTGAGCGCGATGCGGAAGAGCTCTCCCAGCTGGAAGCGCTGGATGTGGGCAAGCCGGTGGAAAATGCCCGCGGCTTCGACGTGCCATTTGGTATCGAGTGCCTGCGCTACTTCGCCGACCTGTGTGAAAAGGAAGAATTTGAAACCCCGCTGACTCTGGCCGGTATGAAGCAGGCCCGTAAGGTACGTCTTCCATACGGCGTGGTCGGCTTTATCTTTCCCTGGAACTTCCCCTTGACCCTGTGCCAGTGGGGCATTGCACCGGCACTGGCTGCGGGCAATACGGTAGTGATCAAGCCCTCTGAGGTCACTCCGCTTTCGACCTTGTATCTTGCCAAACTGGCGGAAGAAGCGGGCTTCCCTGCGGGTGTGATTAATGTACTGCCCGGCGAAGGTCCGGAAGTGGGCACCGTGTTCACCCACCACCCGAAAGTGCGATTTGTCTCCTTTACCGGTTCCTCTCGGGTTGGCCGCCTGATCGGCGAAGCCTGTGGCGCGAACCTGAAGCCAGTGAAGTTGGAGCTGGGCGGCAAGGGTGCATCCATTATCTGTGACGATGCCAATGTCAGCGCGGCGGCAGCGGGCCTTGCCGGAGCTATTACCCTGAATACCGGACAGGTGTGCTGCACTGCGACTCGCTGGATTGTGCATGAGAGCGTCGCGTCTGAATTTATCGAGAAGGTAAAGGCGGAGCTGGACAAGGTACTGATCAAGGCAGGTATGAACGAAGACAGCCAGATGGGCCCGCTGGTCAGCGAGCGCCAACTGAATACCGTCAACGGCTATATCCAACAGGGCCAGGAACAGGGCGCCGAAGTGGTTTACGGTGGCAAGAATATTTCCGATGCTGAGCGCTCCGGTTATTACGTCAGTCCCACATTGTTGATGGGCTCTGAAGAAAACATCTGCTTCCGCGAAGAAATTTTCGGCCCGGTTGCTTATATCACCACCTTCAAAGACGATGCGGATGCACTGCGTCAGGTGAACAGCCTGGACTACGGCCTCGCCAACAGTGTCTGGACCGGTAACAACGATCGCGCCATCGCCATTGCCAAGAAAATGGTTTCCGGTAACAGCTGGGTGAATGCCCACAACGTATTTGCCTACGGACTCCCCTACGGCGCCTGCAGTGCCAGTGGTATGGGTGGCGGGGTGAACAGCCGTGAAACCATGCTGGACTACACGCGCAATCTTTCAATCGCCGAACCCGAAGAGGGATAATTGTGGATCAGGTAGCGTTATCTAATTACCTGATCGACAAAGGTCTTCTGCACTCACAGGATGCAACCTTTACCCCGCTCTCCGGCGGGGTTTCTTGTGAAATTCTGTTGGTAGATGACGGCCGGTCGCGCTTCGTGGTGAAGCGCGCACTGGACAAGCTCAAGGTAAAAGACGATTGGTTTGCGGACATCAAACGCAACATTACCGAGCAGGAGTACCTCCGTTACGTCGGTAAATTCCTGCCGGAATCCGTACCCGCCATTCTCTACTCTGATACGGAAAAGTACTTTTTCTGTATGGAGATGATTGAGGGTGGCCTGGAAAACTGGAAGTCACGCCTCTTGTTGGGTGAATACGACCGACAGTACGCGCGTCTCGCCGGTGATTATCTCGGAACCATTCACCGCAGATCCCTCGGGGATGCGGTTGCCCGGGAAAAATTTGACACCCTCAAAGACTTCACCGAACTGCGGTTGGATCCCTACCTGCTGAAAACCGGCAGCCGGCATCCACAGCTCAATGCATATTTCAGCGCAGAAGCAGAGCGGATCGCTCGCACAAGTACCTGTCTGATTCACGGTGACTACAGCCCCAAAAACCTGATGGTGGGCAGTGGCCGGTTGGTGATACTGGATTGTGAAGTCGCCTGGTATGGCGACCCGGTATTCGATGTTGCCTTTCTGGTGAATCACTTCCTGCTGAAAGCGCTGCACCGGCCGAAAAATGCCGCACAGATACTGGGCCTTGGCCTGAAGGTGTGGGAAAGCTACACCGCTGCAGCAGATACGGTGGTCGACGACGTATTTGAGACGCGACTGTGCCATCTGCTGCCGATGCTGATGTTGGCGCGTGTGGATGGAAAATCCCCGGTGGAATACCTGGACAGCAGCCAGCAACAGACAGTACGGGATTTCACGTACGCTGTAATTCCTGATTCTCCCAAAACACTTAACCAACTTGTCCACCAATGGACCGAGCTTTTGACCGCTGAATGAATAACGGTAAGAAAACCATGAATATCCAGAGTATTGACGCCTTTCAGATTTACGATTCCCGCGGTTTTCCTACCGTAGAAGTACAGGTGACCCTTGAAAGTGGCATCACTGGTACGGGCCTGGTGCCGAGCGGTGCATCTACCGGGCAATTCGAAGCCCTGGAATTGCGCGATGGCGACAAAGCGCGCTTTCGCGGCAAGTCCGTATTCAGGGCCATTGAAAATATCCAGAAAGAAATCGCCCCAGTATTAAAGGGGATGCCGGTCACCGATTTAAAAGCCATCGACAACAAATTGGTCGAGCTGGACGGTACCGCCAACAAATCCCGCCTCGGCGCCAACGCCACCCTCGGTGTATCTATGGCGTGTGCCCGCGCTGCCGCCAACGCTCGCGGTGTGCCACTGTATGAATACCTTGGAAAAGGCCAGGGCACTCTGTTGCCGCTGAACGAAATTCAAATCCTCGGTGGCGGTGCACACGCCGACTGGGCCATTGATATTCAGGACTTCCTGATCATCGCTGTGGGTGCCAAGACCTACGAAGAAACTCTGGAAATGACCTTCAATATCTACCACGCCGCTGGCGAAGTGATGAAGGCTCGGGGCAAAAGCGTCGGCCTGGCCGATGAAGGCGGCTGGTGGCCGGCATTCGACAGCAACGAAGAACCTTTCGAAGTGCTGCTGGAAGCCGTGCGCATGGCGGGCTATGAAGCAGGCAAAGACGTTGCCATTTCTCTGGACATCGCCGCTAGCGATCTCTACGACGGCCAGCTCTACCACCTGAAAAAAGACGGTACTTCCTTTACCCCGGCAGAATTCTGCGACCTGATGATCCAGTGGTGCGACAAGTACCCGATCATTTCCATCGAAGATCCTTTCGCCGATACCGATTTCGACAGCTGGAAGCGGTTCACCGCGAAAGTGGGCAAGCGCGTACAGGTTATCGGCGACGACCTGTTTACCACTAATATCGAACGCATCCAGAACGGCATCGACAATCAGCTCGCCAACTCAGTTCTGATCAAACTCAACCAGATCGGCACCGTTTCCGAAACCATGGCCGCCATCGAAATGACCCAGCAAGCCGGCTGGCTCCCCGTCGTCTCCGCCCGCTCCGGCGAAACCGAAGACGCCTTCATCGCCCATCTCGCCGTTGCCACCAATGCGGGTCAGCTCAAAGTGGGTTCCTTTGCCCGCAGTGAGCGGATGGTGAAGTGGAATGAGGTACTGCGGATCGAGCGGAGTCTGGGTAATCGGACTCGGTTTGTAGGCGCGGAGCTTTATCGAGTCATTTTCTCCTGAATTTTTCTGAGAAACAGGCCAGAGGGATTTATCGCTCCGGCCTCCTACGTTGTGTAGATACTAATGGCTGTGGATGGCCGACGATTACTCAGGTGCGGATCGGGGGTTTGCTCGCACTTCCAGGTATCCCGAGCCGTATTGGTCGGACACAACACCGGCCAACAGCACCGACTAACCACAGCACCAACCAATAACAGCGACGATGCAGCAGCGGTATGAAAGCAGCCAATAAATTTGGGGTACTGGCACTGATCTTTATCAGTGTGGTGATCAACTATATGGACCGCACCAATATATCGGTGGCGGCGAACGCGATTTCAGAGGATCTCAGCCTTAGCCCGGTGCAGATGGGGATCATTTTCTCCGCCTTTGCCTGGACTTATTCCATCATGCAGATTCCCGGCGGAATGATTGTGGATGTGGTAAGGGTGCGGATTCTGTACCCGTTTATTCTGGTGGCCTGGTCGCTGGCGACCATTGTACAGGGGCTGGTCAGTTCACTGGCGGCGATGGCGGGATGCCGTATGGCGATCGGTTTCTTCGAGGCGCCGTCCTACCCCGCGAATAATAAGATCGTTACCCAATGGTTCTCTCAACAGGAACGGGCTAGTGCGATTGCGGTGTATACCTCCGGGCAGTTTATCGGTCTCGCATTTTTGATGCCGGTACTGGCTTTGATTCAGGAGTGGTTTGGCTGGCGCGGGCTGTTTATTGTCTCCGGTGTTATCGGCATTGTGTGGGCGGCGATCTGGTACTGGCTGTATCGTGAGCCCGAGAGTGACATTGGTAACGCGGCGACCCAGCAGCGGGATCAGAAGTCTTCGGTGAACGTTAGCGAAAGCTCTGTGGCCTTGAGCTGGGGCAATATCCGACTGGCCTTCTCCAGTCGAAAGCTCTGGGGGATCTATATCGGGCAATTTTGCCTGGGCAGTACCCTGATTTTCTTCCTCACCTGGTTTCCGACCTATCTCGCCGAGTACCGGGGGATGGGGGACCTGAAAACCGGGTTACTGGCCTCGGTGCCGTTTCTGGCTGCTTTTTGCGGGGTGCTGCTTTCCGGCTTTACTTCCGACTGGCTGGTGCGGCGCGGATTCTCGAATGAGTTTGCACGCAAGACACCAGTGATCCTTGGCTTGCTCCTTTCCGGCTCTGTGATTGGTGCCAATTATGTAGACTCGATTGCTGCCGTTACCTTTTTCCTATCCCTTGCCTTCTTCGGCAACGGTCTCGCCTCTATCAACTGGGTATTTGTTTCTTTGATCGCCCCGAAGCAAATGGTCGGTTTGGTGGGAGGCTGCTTCAACTTTATTGGTGGCCTCTCGGCCGTAACCATTCCCGTGGCCATTGGCTTCTTGGTACAGGATGGTGATTTCCGTCCTGCGTTAGCGCTGATTGGAGCCCTGGCACTGCTGGGACTGTGTGCCTACGTCTTTCTGGTTGGAAAGATTGAAGAAATTCCCATGCAGAGACCAAAACAAAATTCTGATCTCGAAGCTACCGAACCAGCGGCTTGAGCACTCTGCCTGACAATAACGATGAGTCGATTTATGAAATTCCCGATAAAGCACATTTCAGCAGCCGTCTTCCTGGCATCCCTGATCAGTGGTTGTGGTAACGATTCCCGTTCCACGTTTACGGAGACTGCCACTGGAAATACAGAAGTGGCCGCGGAAAATAACGATAGCAATATCCTGTGGACGTTCGAACAGGGAGAGGTGCCCACTGCAATCCAGTTGGAGCATACGAGTGCTCGAATGATTGATGGGGAGAAAGGTAAGGCGCTGGAAGTTCAGTTACAGACCAAATCCCATTATTCGGCAAATGTCATCTTCGCTCCTGAGCAGCCGTGGGACTGGAGTGGGTTGGGCGATTTTGCCTTTGCTCTGGATATCGCCAATCCGAAGGCATCTTCAGTTCACGTGTATGTTACTGCGACTGACAAGAATGGAAGGGCACACAACCGCAGCTTTGTGGTGCCTGAGAATTCCAGCGGCACCTACTTTATGGAGTTGAAAGGACCGGACCTGACGGTAGAGACCGGGATTCGCTCTAATCCGCCGAGCTGGGATTCCCAGTTTCAGGACATGATTTACCGGTGGGGTGAGAAGGAACTGGATGTCAGTGCGATTGAGAGCATCGCCTTTACCGTTACCGGGGTACTTGAAGACAAAGTCCTGATTATCGATAACGTGCGCCTGATTCAGCCCAAGTCGCTGGACGAAAGCTATCTCAAAGGTCTTGTGGATGAGTTTGGCCAGAACAACAAGCTGGATTTCGTAAATAAGGTGGATTCGCTGGAGGAGCTGCGCGCAATCTCCGAAGAAGAGCAATCACAGCTGCGCAAAACACCTATGGATGGCCGCTCTCGCTTCGGTGGTTGGGCAGATGGGCCTAAGCTGGAGGCTACCGGCTATTTCCGCACTGAGAAAGTCGATGGCAAATGGGCCCTGGTAGATCCGGAGGGGCACCTGTTCTTCTCCACGGGCATTGCCAACGTGCGCCTGGCCAATACCTCCACCATTACGGGATATGACTTTGACAAAGCCAGAGTCCCCCAGCGTACCCCCGGCGACCTGACGCCGGAGGATTCTCTTGGTCTCAACCGCGTGCCCGATACAGCCATTCCGACGCGTCATATCAGCTCACCTCTGCGTGCGGATATGTTTAACTGGTTGCCGGAGTACGATGAGCCCCTGGGGCAGAACTTTGGCTATCGCCGTGAAGTGCACACCGGCGTTATTGAACACGGTGAGACGTTCAGTTTTTACCGGGCCAATTTACAGCGTAAGTACGATATTGCTGATGAAGAAAGGCTGATGGCGAAGTGGCGGGAGACTACGATCGATCGCATGCTGAGCTGGGGATTCACTTCCTTCGGTAACTGGATCGACCCCGCCTACTATCAGATGAATCGAATTCCGTATTTTGCTAACGGATGGATCATCGGCAACTTCAAGACTGTGAGTAGCGGCAATGATTATTGGAGCCCGTTGCCGGATCCGTTCGATCCGCAGTTCAAAGAACGTGCCTATATTACCGCCGAGCAGATTGCCAAAGAAGTCGAAAACAACCCCTGGTGCGTGGGTGTATTTGTAGACAATGAGAAGAGCTGGGGCCAGGAGGGTTCTACCGCTTCTCAGTACGGCATTGTGATCAATACCTTGAGCCGCGCCGCTGGCGAAAGTCCCACCAAGGCACAGTTTGTACAGCTGATGCAGGAAAAATACGGAGAGATTGGCAAACTGAATAGTGCCTGGAATATTCAATTGACGGATTGGGAGACTTTTGCAAACGGTGTCGCGCTGACCGACTTCAACGATGCCATGATCGAAGACTTCTCCACAATGCTGGAGCATTACACCGGGCAGTACTTCAAGATCGTGCGGGAAGCCGTCAAGCACTATATGCCGAATCATATGTACCTGGGAGCTCGCTTTGCCGATTGGGGTATGACGCCGGAGGTACGCCGTGCTGCGGCGAAATACGCCGATGTAGTGAGCTACAACTACTACAAGGAAGGCGTCAGCGATAAGTTCTGGCACTTCCTCGAAGACCTTGATCGGCCTTCCATTATTGGTGAATTCCACAACGGATCGCTGGATTCCGGACTGCTGAACCCAGGTCTGATCCATGCCAGCTCACAAGCGGACCGCGGCAAGAAATTCGCCGAGTATATGAACAGCGTAATCGACAATCCTTACTTTGTCGGCGCGCACTGGTTCCAGTACATCGACTCCCCGCTAACCGGCCGCGCATACGACGGCGAAAACTATAACGTGGGCTTCGTGTCAGTTACTGACACTCCGTATCAACCATTGGTGGACGCGGTCAAGGAAGTGAACGAGAACCTGTACCAACGCCGATTCGGAAAAGCGGCGGGTTCCAGTAGCGAGGCTCACTGATCATGAAACTGTCTCCGTCGTTGCGTGTTCCTCTCGGAGTCCTTGCGCTAATAGGCTCCAGTTGCGCATTTGCGGAATTGCGTTTCACGGAAGTCAGTGAGCAGCAGGGGCTGAATACCGAGCCGACCTGGAAATATGGGGGGCCTGCGGTTGCAGACCTGAACGGTGATGGCCGCTACGAGCTGTTGCTGAGCAATCATGACAAGGTACCTGCGCAGCTATTCTGGGGCGGTGCTGATGGTCGCTACCGCGAGCACGGTTCCCCGATTATGCGCTGGGACGTACATGGTATTGCGGCCGGTGACTATGACGGGGATGGCGATCAGGATGTGGCGGTCGCTCTCGGCGGGGGTAATGGCACCAGCCCGCAACCGCCGCGGATCCTGAAGAACGACAAGGGTAGCTTTCAGGATATTACCGTCGGCAGTGGTATCGAAAACATGGGCGCCCGCGGGCGGTCGGTGCGCTGGATCGATATGGATCTGGATGGGGATCTCGACCTGTTGCAGATCAATGCGGTCATGCTGCCCGGCGAAACCGGTCCCCGCAATATTCTGTTCGAGAATATTGGCAAGGACCGGTTTCGTTACCGTTCCGCGTCGGCGTTTGAGCAACTGGAAGCCGAACGTGTATTGATTACGGATTTCAACGGCGATCATGTGGACGATCTGGTCGCCTTCTCGCCGCTGAGTCTGTGGGCAGGCAATGGCGATTTCGGCTTTCGCGATGTCACCGACCGGTGGTTGCCGAAGGGCATAGATCGGGAATATGTGATGGCGGTCGCCGAGGCCGATATCGACAACGATGGCGACCTGGATTACTACCTGGCCCGCGGTAAAACCTATTATCAGATCGCCAATAACGCCGTGTCATTTGATTCTGATAGCGGGCGTCTGGACCTGCGCGATGAAGGTAATCGCAGCCACGACGGGATCACTTTCTACAGTGATGGACCTCTGCAGCTCAATGAGTTTTTCCATTGGCAGCGGGGCCAGGAAATTACTCTGCCGGTGTACCTTGGGGCGAGTGAAAAGAAGTTGGCCACCCCAGCGGGGCAAACACTGATAACCGTGTCGCAAGAGATGGCGCAAGGCTTTCCTGATGAATTGATCAACAATGGCTGGCATCTCGGGGTGGTGGAGCAGCATGGTTCCCAGACAGATGAAAATGGCCCTTATCAATGGCGCCTGGAATGGCTGTTAGACGGTGATCTCGCCTGGGATATCCGCGCCAGCGTACATGGCGTAAAGCAGATAGCACCGGACTGGACGCCACAAACACTGGGCGTTGCCGATATCCTGTTGCGCAACGATGGCCAGGGGTTTACCGATATCAGCGACCGTCTCCCTCCGCAAAGCGCCGATAACAATTGGGGCGTGACCACCGGGGACCTGGACAATAGCGGTTTCGCGGACTTTTTTGTTTTTCGTTTCGGCGAGCTGCACCGGCGGGTGGAAGACCTGCTGATGTTAAATCAGGATGGCGATTCATTCCTGCAGGCGTCCAATCACGGCGGCACTGTACTGGGTCAATTCGGTCACGGCGATATGGGCGCAGTGTTCGATTACGATCAGGATGGTGACCTGGATCTACTCAGTGGCGACGACGATCAGGGGCGTTGGCATCTGTTCGAGAATGGGCTTAACCCCCATAAATTGAAATCCCCTGAGAATAATTACCTGCAGGTGCGCGTTGGTTACTCAGCCCAAGGTACTGGTCCGAAGGGCGCTGAGGTTTCCCTAACCGGCCCCCATCGCCGCTATCAACGAATCGGTGCGGGTAGTGCCACCCACTCTCAGGGCCAGCTGGATGTTGCACACTTTGGTTTGGGTCGGAGCCGTGAACCGGTGGATATTCATGTGCGCTGGCGGGATGGTTCAGAGGCGACATTGCGCGGCCTTGCTGTCAATCAACGGATATTCGTGAGCGGCGACAGCGATAGGTCTAAAAACGCGACTGCAAGTGCTTCTTTCCCTCGCAGTGTCGATTTTAATTTCGGCTGGAAATTCCGTTTGCAGGATGACGAGCACTTCCGCAAACCCGAATATGACGACAGCCATTGGCGCGACCTGCGCCTGCCGCACGACTGGAGCATCGAGCACGAGTTCGACCCGGCACTGAACGGTGCCACTGCCTATTTGCCCGGCGGCATCGGCTGGTACCGGAAAACCTTTCGCCTGCCAGAACATTCCGAAGGTAAAATCACCTATCTGAATTTTGACGGAATCTACAACCACTCCGAGATCTGGCTGAACGGGGTAAAAATTGGGGGCCGAATCAATGGCTACACTCCGTTTACCCTTGATCTGTCGAACCATCTGGCCCCGGCGGGGCAAGACAACGTTCTGGCAATCCGGGTGGATCGCAGCCGTTATATCGACAGTCGTTGGTATACCGGATCGGGTATCTACCGGAATGTAAAACTGCTGACCGTAGACCCGTTGCATATTCCAGTGTCCGGGATATTTATCCAGACTCCGGAGGTCAGTGCCGAAATGGCGCAGGTGAGTGTCCATGTGGAAGTCGTCAATAAATCAGCGGCGCAGCCCTTTGTGGTTGAGACAGAGATCCTGGACCCGGCGGGCAAGGCGGTAGCTCGGAGCAGAACCCGAAAATCTCTGGCCGACCACAGCGACGCTACTGTTGACCTTCAACTCAAAGTCGCTGTTCCGGCTTTGTGGAGCCCGCAAACGCCAAATTTATATATGGCGGTAACCCGTGTGATACAAGGCGATCGTATTGTTGATCAGGTCGAGAACCGCTTCGGTATCCGCTCCCTGCGCTTTGATGCAAACGAAGGCTTTTTCCTGAACGGCGTCGATACGCCCATCAAGGGGGTAAACCTGCATCACGATGCGGGCGCAGTGGGTGTTGCGGTACCAAAGGATGTCTGGCGCCGCCGCCTGGCAACATTGAAGGCCGCCGGTACCAACGCCATTCGTACTGCCCACAACCCAGCCTCGGAAGAGTTCCTCGATCTTTGCGACGAGATGGGGTTTCTGGTACAGGCGGAAATCTTTGATGAGTGGGACAACCCCAAAGACAAGCGTCTGAATCAGTGGGAGCGGCACAGCGATTACATCAGCCGTGGCTATGCGGATTACTTCCAGCAAGAGGCTGAGTCGGACCTGCGCCTGGCCGTCAAGCGTGACCGCAACCACCCCTCCATCATCATGTGGAGTATCGGTAACGAAATTGAGTGGACCTATCCCCGCTACAAAGAGGCTACCGGTTACTTCGATATGAATGCATCGGGTAATTACTTTTTTAATCCCCCGTTTATAAGCGAGCAGGAAATCAAGGACCGCTTCCATGGCAGTGAGGAGGGTGAGTATGTGCTCGCCAAAACTGCCGCGAAGTTGTCTGGCTGGGTGAAGGAGCTGGATACCAGCCGGCCGGTCACCGCGAACCTGATTCTGCCCTCGGTGAGCCATATTTCCGGTTATACCGACGCCCTGGATATTGTTGGCTATAGCTATCGCCGGGTGATCTACGATTACGGCCACCAGCGGTACCCGAAAAAAATGATCATGGGTACTGAGAATGTGGTGCAGTGGCACGAGTGGAAGGCGGTGGAAGAGCGCCCCTTTATCCCCGGTACTTTCCTGTGGACGGGAACGGACTATCTCGGAGAAGCCAACGGAGCCTGGCCGCGCAAGGCCGTGCGCAGCGGCATGCTGGATGTGGCCGGTTTTGAGACACCGGCCTATGACCTATATCGCACCCTCTGGAACAGTGCCCCTTATATCGCGATTACCTCGCAAACCGACGGGAAATCCCTGTACCGTCGTGATGCTGATGGCGGAGTTGTGGAAAAGACACCGGGCGGCTGGGCGCAGCGAGTATGGGGTTGGCAGGACGTTAACCGACACTGGAATTACCCGGACGGCGAGCCAATTATCGTCGAGGTATTGAGTAATTGCCCGGAAGTAGCCTTGTCATTGAACGGCGAATCCCTGGGGACGCGAACCCTGGCGGATAGTCCGGACCGCCTGTTGAAGTGGGCACTGCCATTCGCGAGTGGTCGCCTTAGGGCCGATGGAGTCAACGGCTGTGATGTTTCCGCAGAAGTTGAAACCACTGGTGCGCCAGCCGCGATTGCGCTTTCGCTGGATCGAGACACGTTACCGGTAGATGGCTACAGTGCCGCACATGTGACGGCACAACTTGTGGATGACCATGGCAGATCTGTACGTCACCAGGATAGGCGAATTGAATTCGAGCTCGCAGATGGACTGGAACTGCTGGGTACGGATAATGGGCGAACCTCCCGTATGACGGGGTATAAAAATTCACAGCTGAGTACCAGTGAAGGCAAGGCGCTGCTGATTGTTCGCGGCCTTATAGACCAAGGCGAAATGGCGCCAACCACTATCCGCCTGGACGAGACAGTACAGGCGAAAATTATTGGGGAGTCTGGGGCCGATTAAAAATGGGTAGAGAACTTGAAGAAAATCGTAAACGGGTTATCCCGCCGCAAGCTGGTGTTGGGCATGTTTTCCAGCGCGTTCGGTGCACTGGCATTAAGCGCCGCAACCAGAGCACTGGCAACGAATAGTCGTGTTACCGCTAGTTCGAACAATACGATGAATCGCGAGGACGAGAAGGTGAGTGAGCATTTGCAGCGTTCTGCCGAGCTTGGTCAGGCAGAGGTATTCGATCAGCGTATCTGCAGTCTCGGGGAAGGTCCCCTGTGGCATCCGCAGCGCAAAAACCTGTACTGGGTGGACTTGCTTAACAAGCGGGTACTGGCCAATGGCGTGGAAGGTGAACAGGCCTGGCAGTTTGATGAAATGCCTTCGGCGATCGGTTGGGTCGATCGGGACCGCGTAATTGTGGCCTGTGAAAGTGGCCTCAACCTGCTGAACCTGAACAGTGGCGACAAAACCCTGCTCTGCGCTCTGGAACCGGATCAACCTGGCAACCGTAGCAATGACGGCCGCGCCGACCCCTGGGGTGGATTCTGGATTGGCACAATGGGCAAAGAGGGGGAGCCGGATCAGGGCAATCTGTATCGCTGGTACAGGGGCGAGCTGCGTCAACTGGACAGCGGTATGACCGTGCCGAACGGTATCTGTTTTGATCGCGCGCGCAACTTCGGCTATTACGCAGATTCAGCCAGAGGTGTGATTTATCGAGTGCCACTCAATGAAGCCGATGGCTGGCTTGCGGGAGAGCGTGAAGTCTTTCTCGATTTGAGTGATAAAGGTCTGATTCCGGACGGTGCGGTAATGGACGGGCTGGGGAATATGTGGTCTTCCCTGTGGGATGGTGCCCGTACCCAGTGCTTTACCCCGGAAGGCCGTGCAACCGACGCATTACAGGCTCCGGTGATTCGCACCACATGCCCCGCCTTTGGCGGAGATGACTTTACCGATATGTATGTGACCACGGCAGCGGTTGGGCTGGAAGACCAACCCGGTGCGGCGGTGGCCAACGGTGTGACATTGGTGTATCGGAATGCTGTGAAAGGCCAGCCCGAACCTGCGGTGATTCTCTCATGAAGCGATTTCTTCTCAGTGTTGTTTGCGGTTGCCTGTGTTCAATGCTTGCACAGGCAAAGAATGTGGAGAAACCCAATATTCTGCTGATTCTGGCGGATGATCTGGGTTATGCAGATACCGGTTTTACCGGAGCCAACGACATCAAAACCCCGAACCTGGATCAGCTGGCCAACGCCGGTGTGGTGATGAATAACGGCTACGTCACCCACCCGTATTGTGGGCCGTCTCGTGCGGGGTTGTTGGTCGGGCGTCACCAGGCGCGCTTTGGTGCCGAAAGTAACAATACCTATTCCCCCTTCGACAATTACATGGGTTTGCCGGTTACCGAGAAAACCTTTGCCAAGCGTCTGCAGGAAGTGGGTTATCGCACCGGTATCGTTGGCAAATGGCATTTGGGTGCGGCGCCGCCCTTTCATCCCAACAATCGCGGTTTTGATCACTTCTACGGCTTTCTTTCTGGTGGCCGTGCTTATTTTCCGGAGGGAACCTCCAACAAGGTGCCCCTGGTAAATGACAAGGGGCAGAACGACTACATGGCCAATGAGGGGGGCTACCTGCCACTGGTGCGTAACGGCGGAGCTGGCGAGCTGACGGAATATCTGACCACGGCACTGAGCCGCGATGCGGCGAAGTTTGTGACAGAAAGTAAGGATCCATTTTTCCTGTTCCTTTCCTACAATGCGCCGCATGCACCACTGGAGGCTCCGGAAGAAACCATCAAGAAATACCAGGCCATCGAAGATCCCGAGCGGCGTATTTATGCGGCAATGATCGACGAAATGGATGCGGGCATTGGCATGGTGGTGGATGCACTGAAGGCATCCGGAAAATACGACAATACGCTGATTTTCTTCCTTTCTGACAACGGCGGTGTCTATCCCGAGTACTGGATGCCAGATAGCGATTGGGCAGACAACACACCATTCCGACGGGGTAAAGTCAGCCTGCAGGAAGGAGGCGTTCACGTACCGTTCTTTTTACACTGGCCACAGAAACTGAAACCGGGAGAGTTTGATGGCCTGGTATCTGCATTGGACGTCGCCGCCACCGCACTGGCTTTGGGGAATGCACCTGCACAGGAGAAGGCCCTGGATGGTGTAAACCTGATTCCCTACCTCACCGGAGAGAAGCAGGGCTCGCCACATAAGGCGCTGTTCTGGCACCTGGAAGAAGGGGATGGCAACACTTGGGCGGTACGAACGGAAGACGCGAAGTATATGCATCAGACATTGCCGGGGGTAGGGCGCAGCTATTTCGATATGCGGGAAGATCCCTACGAGCAGAACAATCTGGTGGACCAGTTTCCCGAGCGCCAGAGTGAGCTTGCGGAACTGTGGAATCAGTGGAATGCCGGAAACCAGCAGAATGTCTTAATGCAGGCTTATGAATACCAGAAGGCCCGCCAAGATTTTTACAAGTCGCTTTACGAAGAGCGCGTCAAGCAGGCGAAGGAAAGAAAGCCGATTGTGGTGCAGTGATCCAGCCGTCTGGATCGTTCTTCAGGAAAAATCAAATACAAGCGATAGAAAAAAGGCAGCCCTGCATTGAGCGGGCTGCCTTTTTTGTTGCTGGGATATACCGCTAATTAATGGTTTTTGGTGGTCTCAGGTAGTTTGGCCTGGCGATAGGTATCCATACGTTCCAGAGCCTGCCCCTCAAACTCCCGCTTCAGCTGCCATCTGGGGCGCTCCAGCTGTAGCTCCCACTGGAATAATTTCTTGTATAGCGCGGCAACTTTGTCCGGATATTGCTGCGCAAGATTCTGGGTTTCGCTCACGTCTTCCGCCAGGTTGTAGAGCTCGGCGGGTCTGTCCGGGAAGCGCAGTAGTTTCCAGTCGCCATCGCGAATCGCCGCGCGGCTCTCCTTCTTCCAGTAGAGGGTTTGGTGCGGTTTTCCGCTTGCTTCGCCGTTGAGGTAGGGAATCAGGTTCACACCATCAATACTCTCGAGTGCGGAAGTGTCGCCACCGGCGGCAGCGTAAAATGTCGGTAACAGATCCAGCAGGCTAATGGGGGCCGGAAAGGTCTGCTTAGCCGGAATCCGCCCGGGCCACTGCATCACAAATGGAACCCGGATACCGCCCTCCAGATGCGTGGCCTTGGTGCCGCTCAAGGGGAAGTTGTTGGAAGCATTGTGATCTGTGGGACCGCCGTTGTCGTTGGTGAAAACGATCAGGGTATTATCAATCAGCTCCTGTTGTTCCAGTGCGTCAAGCAGCCTTCCCACCCCTCTGTCCAGTGCCCGGGTCATGGCGGCGACTTTCTTTCGGTTGCCGGAAAGCTCGGGAAATGCGGCCAGATCTTCCGGCAGTGTATCCATGGGCGCATGTACCGCGGTGTAGGATAGGTAGAGGAAGAAGGGCTCGCTGTTGTTGCGCTCCACAAATGCGACCGCTTCATCGGTCAGCGCATCGGTGAAGTATTTGGGTGTCTCGGCAAAGGAACCGAAACCACGCTCGAGAAAATCTTCCCAGCGGGAATTGGGGTTGCTCTCATTGAACGGGAAGTAAGACCGGGCACCGCCGCGAAAGCCATAAAATTCGTCAAATCCCCGCTTGAGCGGGTGGAAACGATCGGCATTGCCCAGATGCCATTTGCCCAGGATGGCGCTGTGGTAGCCCAGTGGTTTGAGGTAGTGCGCGATGGTTTTTTCGTCCAGTGGCAGTCCCATATTGTCTCCGGTAGTGCCGCTGGCACTCATATAGCCCGGTACGTTGTTTTCCTCATAGCCAAAGCGTTGCTGGTATTTACCAGTGACCAAACCCGCACGGGATGGTCCACACACCGCGGCACTTACATACGCCTGCGCAAAACGGGTACCGTTTTTTGCGATGCGGTCAATGTTCGGTGTCTGGAATACCTCACTGCCCTGGAAACTGAAATCCGCGTAGCCCGCGTCATCCGCGAGTATCAGAATAATATTGGGCTTTTGTACGGCCTGCGCCGTGACGGAAATCAGGATCAGCGCGATGAACGTGGACAGAACGCGCAGTGTGGCGAATAAGCCGCGACAGCCGCCGATATGGTTGTGGAAAGACATGGAAACCCCCAATGCTGAAAGATCGGGGGTAGTGTACCGCTATTTGTATATTGTTAACAAAGTTGCGGCGTGGTCGTATGAACCTCAAATGACCAGCTACGGGATGCGAGGGGCGGAACCGCCGGCGCTGTCCCTCTGTCCAGCAGTTCCCGCAGGCTGTCGGCGTTGCCAATCGCCGGTTCCAGTACCAGATTGAAATAGGGCACGCCGCCATCCCCGGCCCAGCCCCGGTAGTTGAGCCACAGGGCGATATGGGGCACTTCCGCCGGTGGCAATACAAAATGCAGCGCTTCACCGGTTGCCGGATTCTCCAGCCCGGCTATGGCCGGCGAATTACCGCTGGTGCAGTCGAAAAGGTCCTGATGGGAAAGTAACTTTGTAGCGTATCCGCTATCGGTATCCGGGTCTGGAATGACCGACAAATCGGTGCCGTTCGGGGTTAGTGGCCAGCGGAACTGGTCGCCGGTAGTCAGTGGGGCATTGTCGCTGGCGTAAGAGCAGTAAAGTTGGTGGTTCTCCGGCAACCGAAGCTTCATTCCAGGAGTGATGGCCAGCGCCGGGTGCAAACACCAGCTAAAGGGGGCGGCGCTGTCGCTCTGGTTTCGTACGCAGTATTCGAATCGGATTGTCCCCCGGTCAGGGGCGACAGTCAGGCGGCGTTCGAATATCACAGGCAGTGTCTGGCACTGCTGCTTCAACAGCAATATCGCGGAGCCATCGTCTGCCGTTTTGCATTCGTGCTCGGCCCAGGGGCGGCCATAGAGTTCGCCGTGATCGGGCAGGATGAGGCCGGGCGCGTTGCCTTCGTATTGCGGTAGCTCACATTCATCTACACTGGGAAAGCACTCATCCACCCCGCCGGTATCGTGCCGTTGTGTGTAGCTGTGGTTGAATTCTGCTAATTGGTATGCGATCCGGTCGCTTTTCCACAACCACTCGGTTTTCAAGTCCAAGCCGGAGCGTAGGCTAACAATTTTTCCGCCAAGATCTGGAATAACTTCCAGTGACAGGTATTCGCTTGTAATCCGATATGCAGGGAAGCATCCAATATGGATGGCTTCAATAGATGTAATGTTATTCAGTGGTAATGTGTCCTAATTAATTCCCAAAGAATCCAGGTATCTTTTGAACCGTAAGAGTTTCTGTTCATTTGGAACGAGGTGCAGGCTTTTGTCGATGAGTGTTTTTGCTTGGTCGTACTCTTCCTGTTGAACAAGCAGGCTGGCAAGAGCGCTCACGTAATCGACGTTATCGGGTGCCAATGCCAGCGCTTTGCGATAAGCAGTTTCTGCCGGCTTCCAATCTTGCCGTTGGTGGCGCAGCACACCCAAGTTATACCAGATCCTCGCGTTATTCCCTCCTTTGGCCGCAATTTCCAGGTGGTCCTCCGCTTCTTCCTTTTTGCCCATTTCCGCCAGCAGCAAGCCGAGCGCATAGCGAGAGGGCACCGCATCCGGCTCCTGAGAGAGAACCTTGCGATAGAGGGCCTCTGCTCTTTCGTACTGTTGGTATTGGTAGTGAATCTGGGCCAGATTCATACGGGAGGCATTCGCGCGATCGTCAATAGTGAGTGCGTGTTCATACTGTCTAGCCGCTGCGCCGAGATGGCCCGCCTTTTCCAGATCAAGTCCCCTCTGATGACTGGACGATACAAAGTCATCATTGATTTCAAGTGAGCGTTGATACGCCTCCAGTGCCTGCTGATACTGGCGCTGTGTTTCTGGTTCCAGATTTAGAAACTGCATGTCATTCATTTCTGAGAGACTTTTCGCGGCAGAGATCCGCACAGCGAGAACAGGGTCGGCGAGGAGTGGGGTCAGCAGCGGCAATTTGTAGTGCATGGGCGCGTTGTAGTACGCACTCACGGCAGAAACCCGTACCAGGGGACTGGTGTCAGAAAGTGCCTGTTGGAGTACTCTCGCGGCTTCAGGCTCCTGCAATAGCGGCGCCAGCAGATCCGCGGCAGTCGCACGAGCAATTGCCGGTTGGTTTGTCGCTCGCAGTAATTTCGCCAGAGGCTGAACGGTCGTGATAACTTCCTCTTCACCGCCAATTGCACGCGCCAGGATTTCAGAGAAATGTGCCGGACGTTTTTCGCCATACCACAGCTTGATTTTTTGTGCTGCCCATTCAGGATTTTTGTCTTGATGGCAGGAGTTACAGGCGTTAGGGGTGCCAAACTCGACACTTAGATCTGGTCGCGGGATTCGCAGACTGTGGTCTCTGCGAAAATCGTTGGTCATGTAGTTACGCCCCGGCATATGGCAGTCAACACATTGATTTCCGGTGCCTGTGGAGTAGGTATCGGATGCGTGGGCTTCCGATGTGGGGTGGTGGTGATGCTTCGAGGTGTCGTACTGCTCGGAAAGGTGGCACCCGGTGCACAGGCTGTTGCCTTTCCTTACCAGGCGGGTGCTGTGTGGGTTGTGGCAGTCTACACAGCTGACCCCCATCGCATACATTTTACTCTGGGTGAATGAGCCGTATACAAATACTTCTTCATTAATCTGACCATCGCTGTAATAGGGACCATTCTGTAGCGTCATGGGCAGGTAGTGATCGAGCATCGTATCTGAGTTGTGCTTGAAAACAGGAGTGAGCGGTTGTCGGCGGGCGTGACAGCGCCCGCACTTGTCTACTAGTTCTGCGGCTGATTCCCCGCGAATCATATCCAAAGTCTCTTTACTGGGTGTTATGCCTTCTCCCGCTTGCGCGACATGTAATGAACCTGGCCCGTGGCACGCCTCACAACCAACATCGATTCCCTCCCAACGGGTATCGTATTCGCGGGTTTTGCTATCAAAATTTTTTGAAAGTCCGGTGCTGTGGCAGTCTGCACACATGCTGTTCCAGTTCATTCCGCCCTGAGTCCAATGAATCCACTCACCGGGCTTAGGCTTCAGGTCGGCCTGCAAGTGAAACCAACTTTTTTTTTCCGTATCCCAAGCGAGAGGTAGTGCTTGCAAACGCCCTTTATTCATCTCCACCAGGTATTGTTGTAGAGGTTCGGTGCCAAATGTGTAGAGCACTTTGAATTCCGCCCGCTCGCCCCTGGAACCTTCGGTGGAAACCCAGAAAGTGTTGTCGCGCTGGTAGAAGCGATGCTCCATACCGAGTGCAGTCAGAGATTGATTGTCGAAATTTCCTTTCACAGTTTGAGGCGATGCATGAGCCATGGATTCGTCGTGGTGGGAGCCCTGCCAAAGATTGCTCTGCTCGCTATGGCAGTTGCTACAGACCGCGCTACCAACGTATTTCCCCGTCTCACTGTGCGGAGCTTGTTCGTTGCTGGGCGATTGCTGCGCATTGCTTTCGTCGCCAGATCCCTGATTTCCTATTGTCGGAGGAAATTTTTGCTCAATCAGATCGCTTTCCCACAGGGTGTACAAGTAGGCAGCACAACCAATGACAGTCAGTAGCAGGAGGAGGTTGATGACGTATCTAGTAGGCATGACTACCGTTGCTATCAGGGGGAGAGGTCAAGAGGTTGGACCGAGTCCAGCGTGGGTATGGGTAAGGATTAGTTACCATACCATTGGTTTTATCCTATGCATAAGTGGCAGCCATTTGGCCGCCACTTTTAAGTTTACCACGCAAATCATTGCGTCAATTTCTTTGTTTGTATGATCACGGAGTAACGGTCACCGAGTAGGTGGCAGTTTTCCCCATGTTTTTGGTTTTTACAGTAATTACCGCAGAACCGATTTTCTTGCCGGTAACGACACCAGACGAGTTCACCGTTGCCACCAGTGGGTCACTGGTCGAATACACCACACTCTTGTTTGATGCACAGGTCGGCATTACGACGGGATTGAGTGAAACGGACTGACCCCTGGCAATACTGCCCGAGCTCGGGTTTACACTGACACCCGTGACAGCAACCCAACCTCCGTTGCAGGACTCACCACCACCGGAGCTGCTGGAAGAGCTGCTACTGGACGATCCGCCCGATGAGCTATGGCATCCTGCAATTCAGCGCGTGTGGCCAAACGCAAACCCGGCGGGTTGGTATCAGCAACGCCGGCTACGAGCGTGGTTACAACCGATATACCTACTTCGGCTTGGCTGGCTGTTCAGAACCCGGGCAATTGACTGCGACCTGGACCAACGGGGAAACAGTAACGCAAACCGTTGATCCGGCCGGTACCACCAAGGTGTCCTTGCTCGCAATGCGTTAGCAGTACTCAGGCTGGCTTTACAATCACGACCAGGGATTTCTCGTTGCCATTCAGCCAGCCATGGGGCGTATTCGGCTTGAAGGTAATAAAATCTCCTGCCTGATACCGCACACCCTCAGTGCAGTTCTCTTCCGCGTCGCCGGCGTACATGGTGCCGTGTCCACTAGCCACGAAGGCAAGCCAGGCTTCATCTGACGTGTGGATTGGGTACTCCACGGCGCCCGGCTCGATTTCAAACTGAAACATGAAAATGCCGGCGTCTTCCACGGCGCGGGATTTCCAGCCGGGCATATTTTCATGGCTGGTGAATTCAGGGGCATCGGTGGTTTCTATGCCGCTGGCGCCTTGGTGTTCGAACATGATCAAGTGCTTGGACATAATGTTTTCTCGCTTTATTGTTATTTGCAGTTAGCCATAAAAATGGGGGCTTGTGCCCCCGTAATGTTTGTCGGTTAGTTGCAGTTCAGATATACCGCGCGCTTCTGCAAATAACCTTCGATGCCGTAGATGCCGTCCTCACCACCAATACCACTGCGCTTGTGGCCGGAGTGGTAGCCCTGGATATAGCCGACGATCTGTTTGTTCACAAATACGGTGCCTACTTCCAGGCGGCTGATGCCGTCCATGATCACCCGGTAATCGTTGCTCCACAGGTAGCAGCTGAGGCCATCGTTGCGGCGGTTGGTGATTTCTACCGCTTCATCAAACGAAGAAATTTTGACGATAGGCAGTACCGGGCCGAAGATTTCTTCCCGCGCGGCGGCCATATCCGCGGTTACATCGGTCAGTACAGTGGGCTGGTACCAGTTGCCATGTTCAAACTCGGCGCCTTCCGGGCGCGCGCCGCCGCAGGCGAGGGTGGCGCCGGCACTGATGGTTTCCTGCACGATGGAGTCCACCCGGTCCAGCCCTTGCGCGGTGACCGATGGGCCCATGCTGGGGTTGTCCATGGGATTGCCCACGGTGAGTGCTTTCACTTTTTCCAGCACCTTGCGGGTGAATTCATCCGCGACCTTTTCGTGCACCAGCACCAGCTCGGCACAGATACATACCTGCCCGCAGTTGGCGTAGCGGGAAATCACCACCGCATCCACGGCTTTGTCGATATCCGCATCGTCGAGCACGATAAACGAGGCTTTTCCTCCCAACTCCAGAGAAACCGCGGTGACGTTTTCTGCGACCGCACGGCAGATGGCCTGGCCGGCGCGGATGCTGCCGGTGAGGGTGACCAGTTGAGTAATGGGGCTTTTCACCAGGTGCTCGCCCACGGCGATACCGCTGCCGCTGATGATGTTGATTACGCCCTTGGGGATTCCCGCTTCTTCCACCGCTTTGGCAAATTCCATGGCGGTCACCGGGGTGGCCTCGTGGGGTTTTACGATCATGGTGTTGCCGGTGACCAGTGCCGGGCCTACTTTGCGGCCGATCAGGGCCAGTGGGTAGTTAAATGCACACAGGCCGACGGTCACACCGTAGGGGACCTTCTGAATCCACAGCTGTTCGCCGGCATTGTCGGAAGGGAAGATATTGCCCTCGATACGGCGTGCCGCTTCGGCGGAATAGGTGAGGTAGTTGAGCGTATCGTCGAACTCGCCGTAGGCTTCGTTCAGGGTTTTACCCTGTTCCAGTACCAGCAGTTTGGCAAACAGGTCGCGCTTGGGTTTGAGGGCTTCAATCAGGTTGAACAGGTGGCGGCCGCGCTCGATGGCGGGGAGCATTTTCCAGCTCTGCAGTGCCGCCTGCGAGGAGGCTAGGGCGGTGTCAGCCTGTGCCAGCGTGCAGTCCGGGACACTGGCAAATACTTTGCCGTTCGCGGGATTTTCCACTGGGAGCTTACTATCACTGTCGACCCATTCACCGTCGATATAACACTGGTAATGTTGTTGAACGGTTTCCGCTATCTGTGTACTCATCATCTTCTCCGTCGCATTTTTTGTTTGTTGTTCGGTAGAGTCTGTTAGTTGGGCGCTACTGATTGAATACTGGTGCGCGTTTCTCAACGAAGGCTTTCAGTCCCTCCACCGCATCTGCGGTTTCATAGAGAGAATCTGCCAGCTCCGCCTCCAGCGCGAGGCCGCGATCCAGTGGCAGGGAACTGCCTTCACGCAGTGCACGCTTGGTGGCCGCGATGGCGCGGCCGGGACCGCGGGCGATTTCTTCGGCAAACTCGGTGGTGCCGGCAGCCAGGGATTCCGCACTATAGACGCCATCCAGTAATCCCAGCTCCTGGGCCTGGGCGAGCCCGAAGGTATCGCCGGTAAGCAGGACCTCCATGGCGGCGCGGCGACCGATCCGGCGCACCAGGCGCTGGGTACCGCCATTGCCGGGGATCAGCCCCAGTTTGATTTCCGGCAGGCCGAAGCGGTAGTTGCCTTCTGCCGCGAAAATAAAATCGCAGGCCATGGCAATTTCCAGGCCGCCACCGAGGCAGTGGCCGGCGACTTCGGCAATATAAATCTTGCTGCTGTTCTCAATGGCCTTGGCGTTCTCCCGTGCAGCGGCGACCAGGGCGAGGTTTTGCTGCACACTGTTGCTTTCAAACACTTTGATATCGGCACCGGCACAGAAGAATTTCGGTAGCGCGCTGTTGATCACCACCGCGCGTACGCTGTCGTCCTGTTCCAGAGTGCGAATGACAATGCCGATTTCCCGCAGGAATGACTCGTGATAGGCATTCGCTGGCGCTAGCTGCAAAGTAATATGGGCCACCCCGGGGGTAGACTTCGATAGCGAAACATTCGATTGCGAATGGCGCTCATTCATGACCGATTCCTCTCATTTTCCACTTCTCATCTCTCATTTTTGATTTCGTTATTAATGGCGCCCTGGTGTTGTCCCAGTTTCGGCGCTGGATTGCGCCCCCACAGGCACTGTTCGTCAATGCGAATGGGGCAGCGGCTAGTGGTCAACTGGCTGCCACCGGACATAGGCAGGGATTGCAGCATGTCGAGGGTTTTGAAACCGTCGTGTGCCAGCAGTTGGTTCCAGTCGAGTACCTCGGCACACCAGATATCCGCCGGCTCCAGCAGGGAGAGCCAGTGTGCGGTGGTTTGCGATGGCAGGTGATCGGCAAGAATCTGCTTGATGGCATCGCGCTCGGTAAAGGCGAGCGCGGGGTCGCAATAGGGTAATAGCGCGGGGCAGTCGAGCAGTCGTGCAAGGTCTTCTACGCGGCCCATGGACAGTGCGATATATCCATCATTGGTCTGGTAAAAACCGTAGGCGCCGGCCACCAGTGCGTGGGCGCCGTTGACGGCGGCGCGATCGATGGTCTGTTGTGGATCCTGCAGGGCAATGGTGAGCGGCTCGAACTGAAAATCCAGCATGGCTTCGAGCATACTGATCTGCACCAGGCTGCCTTCACCGGTAAATTCTCGAGCGAAAGCGGCGGCGAGAATGCCCTGCACCAGCTGTGCGCCGGTAAAAATATCTGCAACCGGTACACCCATGGCTACCGGGCCATCGTCGCGGCTGCCGGAAAGCCAGCTGAGGCCGGAGAGTGCCTGCAGCAGCAGGTCCTGCCCGGGGCGTTCAGCCCAGGGGCCGGTGTCGCCGTAGCCGGTAATTTCACCGTAAATAATGCGCGGGTTGATGGCTTTTACATGGTCGTAGTCGAGTTCCAGTCGCTGCATGACGCCGGGACGGAAATTGGCGATCAGGATATCCGCTTTGCGGATGAGCGTGTTGAGCTCGTCACGTTGGGCCGGATCTTTCAGGTCGACGCAGTAACTTTCCTTGTCGCGGTTGATGGCGTGGAACAGGGTGGATTCCCCCTCCAGCACGCAGTCGGAAAGGTACAGGTTACGGCCGTCTTCGCCGCGCTCCGGGCGCTCGATTTTGATAACCCGTGCACCCAGGTCGGCCAGGCGTAAAGCCGCAGATGGACCGGACAGAAACTGGGAGAAGTCGAGTACCAGCATACCGGCGAGCGGTTTTTGGAACTGGCTCATTGTGCGGCCTCCCGTTGATTTGCACTTTCTAGCAAGCTGTTGCGAATATGATCGGTATCTTCACCCAGGCGTGGGGCGGCTTTAGTGCTGGTAAAACGCTGGCCGTTGATCCGCAGCGGGCAACGGGTGGTGTTTACGGTGACCGCACTTTTCTCAGGCGAGCTGTGGTCAGCCGAGGAGGCGGGGCGGGAAACCTGCAGCTCCATGGCCACGGCCTTGAAGGCGGGGTGGTGGAGCAGCTGGTCGTAATCCACCACTTCCGACGCCCAGATACCGGCGGCATTCAGGCGTGTCATCCAGTGATCGGTGGTTTGGGTGCACAGGTGTTCTGCCAGTACGGCTTTTATCGCATCCCGCTGGCTGAAGGCTTCACTGTCACTTTTATTCAGTGCCGGGCACTGCAGTGCTTCCGCCAGTGGCCCGAGCGGCCCCATGGAAATGGCAATCCAGTGGTCGCTGGTTTGATAGATACCGTAGGGCGCGCCGAGAAATGCGTGGGCATTGGCAATCTCGCTGCGGCTAGGCAATTGGCGGCCGTTGTTCAAATAGGTCGTCAGCCCTTCGAACTGAAAATCCACCATGGACTCCAGCAGGCTCGCCTGCACTTTTGCGCCGATGCCGTGTTTTTTCCGGCGCACCAGGGCGGCGAGAATTCCCTGGGCGAGATGTGTTCCGCACAGCATATCCGCGATGGCGAGCCCCAGAGGTACGGGCCCGTCACTGCGATTGCCCGAGAGCCAGCCCACGCCGGAAACCGCCTGTGCCAGCAAGTCCTGACCGGGTTTGTGCACCCAGGGCCCTTCGTTGCCGTAACCGGAGACTTCTCCGTAAATAATCTGCGAATTGAGGGCTTTGACACTGGTGTAGTCGAGGCCAATTTTTTCCATCACACCGGGGCGGAAGTTGTGAGTCATCACATCCGCCTGCGCGATTAATTGGCGTACCGCATTCAGGTCGTGCGGGTTTTTCAGGTCCGCACAAAAAGACTCTTTATTGCGGTTGATGGTATGGAACAGCAGGCTGTCGCCATCCACCCACAGGTCTTTGGTGGCGAGACTGCGGCAGGCGTCACCGCTGCCGGGGCGCTCGACCTTTATCACGCGTGCACCCAGATCCGCCAGACGCAGGCCCGCGTAGGGGCCTGCCAGGTACTGGCTGAATTCGAGAACGGTTATGCCTTTTAACGGTTGCATCATAGGTTTCAGTGGTTGTCAGTTTTGGCGGGACTTTACGTACAGCTCATTGAGATGTGTCAGTAGCGTATTGGCGTCGCCACCGTGCATCAGGTAGTTGCGAATGGGCGCGCCGGAGTTGTCCTGGAAAAACATATGCCCATGGTAGCGTGGACGCAGGAAGGCGCGGTCCAGCGTGGGCAGGGTGTTGGTGAAGTAGTTGTTGGTCAGATGATTGGCTGACTCACTGGTCCAGGCTTTGCGGTGCCCCGGCTGTCCACCGTACTGGATATAGAAAGAGGCCTGCAGTTCCGGGTTACCGGCAAACTCCACAAATTGTGCGGCCACTTCCGCGTGCTTGGTGTGCGCGGAGATGGCGAGGCCGGTGCCGCCCAGGGTGGTTTTCAGGTGTTCGCCTTTGGGGCCCGCAGTCACGGTATCGCGGAATTCCAGCAGTTTGCGGGCATAGCCGGGTTGCGCGTAATTGGCATACCCGTAAGCGAAGGGGCAGTAGGCAAAGTCGTCGCTGCGGGTCATGGCCTCGTACACCTTGATCGGGTTCCAGTCGAAACAGCGGCGATCCAGGTTGTCGGACAGCGCCTTCAGCATGCCCAATGCTTCGATCCCTACCGCTTTGCTCACCACTTCTTCTTCGCCCACACAGGGATCTTCTCCCATGGCGGAGCACAACATGTAGAAGTTCATCAGGGTGTCCTGGGGAATACTGGGCACCGCCACCAGACCTTTTTCCGCCAGTGCCATCAGGTCTTCCCAGGTTTGGGGTTCTTCCAACCCATTTTCTTGCAGCAGGTCCGCGCGCAATGACGCTACGGGGGTGGCCGCGTCCAGTGCCAAAGCCCACTGTTGTCCATCGTAGTGATAGGAAGTGTGGGAGTGCCCTACGGCGTTGTCTGCCTGGTCCTTGAGGAAGGCGGCGGGCAGGTGTTCGTCCAGGGGCAGGATGACCTTTTCCCGTGCGGCAAAACCGGTCCAGGGATGGTCGATCACCAGCAGGTCGTAGCGGCTGGCGAGGTCGTCGATGGGGTGATCGGCAAAGGCCTGCAGTGAACGCTTGTCCCACTGGATAGTGACATTGGGGTTCAGTTCTTCAAAGCGCTGGGCCGCCGCCACCATGGGGGTAAAGCCACGGGTGTGGTTCCAGGTCATGCCGCGCAGGACGATGGGTTCCGCCGTCTGCTGCTTCGGGGTGCCTTGCTTCTGTTGGTCGAAGTCGGAGCTGCTCATAGTTTTCTCTCGATTCTCTCTAGAGTGTCTCGCTGTGCGAGGCGCGGGTGCTGGTCCGTGATTGGGGGCACCCGCAGGTTGGCGGCTCATCAGGATTGAATTTTTATATTTGAAATTGTTGTTCAAGTATAAAAATCGTTTTTTGGTGGTGTCAACCTGTGCTTAAATGCGCAGGCATCACAAACCGATAAAATGGATGGGTCAGGGGGAAGCGGTGCCCGAGAAAGTGAGCGAAAAGGCCGGCAGCCAGAAGAATGGCAATGGTGCGAATAAATACGCGGTGCCCGCGCTGGACAAGGCGCTGGAGATACTGGAATTTCTCGCCGCGGAATCGCTGCCGCTGTCCCAGTCGGATATTGCCCAAGGTATCGGGCGCACCAATAGTGAGATCTTCCGGGTGCTGGTTGGCCTGGAGTCTCGGGGTTATCTGCTGCGGGATGAGGTGTCTGGCAAATACAGGGTGTCTCTCAAGCTGCTGGAGCTGACCCGTACCCTGTCGCCAGTATCGCAATTGCGCTTTGCGGCGCAGCCGGAGATGGAGGCGCTGGCGGCGCGTCTCGGCCAATCCTGTCACCTGAGTGTGATCCACCAGGGGCAGCTGATGGTGGTGTTGCAGGTACAGAGCCCCGGGCCGGTTTCCCTGTCGTTCAATGAGGGTACGCTTTTCCCGTTGCTGCAGACCGTTTCCGGACGCGTGCTGCTGGCTAACTGCGAGGCCGGGCACCGCGCGGGCCTTGTCGGCAAAGAGCTCCAGAAAAGAGGGCCCGATATGGATGGCGCTGCGGAGGTGGAGCGGTCTTTGCTGTCGGTGCGCGATCAGGGGTTTGAGCTGCGTACGAGTGAATTGACCGATGGCGTGACCGATTGCGCTGCATTGGTGGGGCAGCCGGATGGGGCGACCATTGCCGCACTGGCGGTATCCAGCCTGACGTCGGTAGTAGGTAAAAAGCTGGAGCGGGAAGAACTGGTGCGGGCAGTGCGGGAATCTGCAGCGCGTATCAGTGTGTCGCTTGGTCTCTGATCGGGGCGGTGAGTAAATAAATACAAGAGTTAAAAAAACGCCCCTGAAAAGGGGCGTTGAAGCGAGAGAAATGTTCGTGTTGCGGCACGAACAAAGGTCACGAAGAGTCAATCGCAACTGACAAGGTGCACCGGATTCCATCACAGGGAGAGTCTCCGGTGTAAGAGAGGAATCGTTCAGGTGCCCAGTGCTTTAGCGCGGTTGGCCGCGTCCACCATGATCCGCGCTTTGTCCGCGATCTGGCTGGCATTGTCGCCGGCGGCGTAAATATTGGAGCCGAGGCCGAATCCGCGGGCACCGGCTTTCCAGTACTCTTCCATATTGGCATCGGTGATGCCGCCCACCGCCAGGGTGAGGATATCTTTCGGGACCACCGCACCCAGGGATTCCAGGTACTGGGCCGGGAAGTCCGCCACCGGGAACATTTTCAACACCCGGGCACCGGCCTTTAGTGCGCTGAAGGCTTCGGTCGGGGTGAGGCAGCCTGGAACAGAGATCAGATCCCGGTCGATAGTGGCCCGAATGATTTCGGGGTCGCAGTTTGGCGAAACAATGATCTTTCCGCCTGCATTTTGTACACTCTGCACCTGTTCCGATGTGAGTACGGTGCCGGCGCCACAGATGGTGGTTTCGCCACAGTCGCCCATGATCTGGGCCAGCCGCTCGATGCTCTTAAGGGGCTCAACCGGTGAGTTCAGTGGGATCTCGATAGCGCGCACACCGGCTTCCAGCAGGGTGTTGGCAACCATATCGATCTCATCCGGGGTAACGCCGCGGATAATGGCAATCAGGGGGCAGGCTTCCAGGGCCTGGTGAAACTGCTGGCTCAGCATCGTGCTTTCCTGTGATTCTTCTTACTGGCTTCTACTTTCTGGTCTATTCCCGATGACGGGACAAGATGGATGCAGTATAAAGGGAGCTAGGAATATTTGTATATAGTTAATTGTTAACAAAAAGGAGTTGGGGTTGTATGATGGGCCAACATCACGTGGTGGCCGACCGTGCAACCAGAAGATACTTGACGCTAACGCCCTGAAGAGGGTGACAGGTATCAGCGGTCGGAGTACCCATAACAATAAAGAGGGTTATCCGATGAGAGGATTCCAATTGACCGCCTTCAAATTTGCCGCGATCGTGGCATTTGGCGGTTTCATCTTTGGACTGGATGCGGCGCTGATCTCCGGCACTGTACGCTTTATTACTGCCGAATTTACCCTGTCCGACTTGCAGGTCGGGACCGTGGTCAGTGCGCCCGGTTTCGGGGTGATTTTTGCGTTGATGGTCACCGGGCGCATATGTGACGCCTGGGGCCGTAAATCGGCGCTGCTGATTATCGCCGCTCTTTATCTTCTTTCTGCCATTGGCTCGGTGCTCGCCCCCAATTTTGAAATGTTGGTGGCAGCACGCTTCCTCGGTGGCCTTGCGTTTACTTCCCTGTCTCTCGCTTCCATGTATATCGGCGAGATCGCCCCGGCCAATATGCGCGGTAAGCTGGTCTCCATGAATCAGATCACCACCGTAGTGGGGTTGTCGGCGGCGTACTTCGCCAACTACCTGATTCTGCAGGCGTCCAACGCGGACGCCGCCTGGGTGGGCGCGCTTGGGATCGATCAGTACACCTGGCGCTGGATGCTCGGAGTGGAAGTAATTCCGGCGCTGATCTGGCTGTTGATGTTGCTGGCCATTCCCGAGAGCCCGCGCTGGCTGGTGCTAAAAGGGCGCCTGGATGAGGCCCGCGTAATGATGGGCAAGTTGATCCCCGCCGGTCATATCGAACCGCAGATTCAGGAAATCCAGGAGAGCGCTGCGGCCGCACCCGCCGGCAGCTTCCGCCAGCAGGTGGCGGAGATTTTCAAACCGCGTCTGCGCACCGCCTTCTGGGTTGGCCTGGTGATCGCCATCGCCCAGCCGATTACCGGTATCAACGCCATCATGTTCTACGCACCCACTGTGTTTGAGCAGGTGGGTATCGGCACTAATGCTGCCTTTATGCAGGCGGTGATCGTCGGTGTGGTGAGCGTGATGTTCACGATTCTGGCGCTGCTGCTGATTGATCGTCTTGGGCGCCGCCCGCTGGTGCTGTTCGGCCTGGCCTGGGGTGGTGTCAGCCTGTTTCTGTGCAGCTGGGCGTTCAGTCAGGCCAGCTATGAGTTGACCGCGGCTTCTCTGCAGGCGCTGGCGGATACGAATATTGATGTGTCCGGGTTGCAGGCCCTGGTGGGTACTGCTTTTGAGAGTGATGTGGCCTTCAAGCAGGCTATGTATCAGGCGCTCGGCGAAGCGACGGCGCGGGCCAACGAGGGCGCGCTGATCCAGAACGCAATTCAGATCAACGCCAAATTGGTGTTGATGGGCATCATGTGTTTTATCGCCGCGTTTAACCTGTCCATCGGGCCGGTGATGTGGGTGCTCTTTTCGGAAATTTTCCCCACTCATGTTCGCGGTGTGGCGATTCCATTCTTTGCACTGGTTGTGAGTACCGTCAGTTACTTCGTGCAGCAGTTTTTCCCCTGGCAGCTGAACAATATGGGCGCGACGGAAATCTTCCTGTTCTACGCCGCCTGTATCAGCGTGAGCCTTGCACTGCTGTTCCGCCTGCTGCCGGAAACCAAAAACAAATCCATCGAAGAAATCGAAGCGACCATGGTGCGTGCCTGAGCGCGCGCACTGGTGGACCGTTCAAGAAAGTGAGAAGTCTTCATGTCTAAAGCCTTGCTGGATCAGAAGGTTGTTATCGTCACCGGTGCCGCTGCGGGCATCGGTTGGGGTATCGCACAGGTGTGTGCCGAGGCGGGTGCCAAGGTGGTACTGGCGGATATCAATGATGCGAATAACCGGGTGGAAACCCTGCGCGATCGCGGTTTTGAGAGCGCTTATTTTCCGCTGAATGTGGGGGACGCTTCCGCCATTGCGCCGTTTATCGATGAGGTTTTCGAAAAGTTCGGGCGCATCGATGGTCTGGTGAATAACGCCGGTGTCACTATCGAGGGGGACTTTCTCGATTTCGATCTGGACAAGCTGGATTGCCTCTGGGAAGTAAACCAGCGCTCGGTATTCCTGTTGTGCCAGGCGGCGGCGCGCCGTATGCCGGCGGGGGCCGCCATTGTAAATATCGCCTCCAATCACGCCGGTGCCAGCGTGGCCGGCTACGAAATGTATGCTGCCACCAAGGGTGCGATTGTCGCCATGACCCGTGCCATGGCCTGGAGCCTGGGCAAAAAAGGGATCCGCGTAAACAGCCTGTGCCCGGGCCTGACCAGGACCGAGGCGGTGGCAAAAGTCGCCGATGAAAACCCGGCTCTGGCAGCGTCTTTTGACCAGATGCACGCGGACAACAAATACAACACGGTTGAGGAGGTTGGCCATATCGCCGCCTTCCTACTGTCGCCCTGTTCCGGCGCCATGACCGGCTCCAATATCACCGCAGACCACGGCCTCAGTGCCAGCCTCTGTCCCACCGACGATCTGAAATGAGCGGAGTGCGAGCATGAAGATTAGCGATATCAAGGTTTACCCCGCCTGGGTTGGACACCGCAATCTGTGTCTGGTGAAGGTGGAAACCGACGAGGGAATCTATGGCTGGGGCGAGTCTGGTCTTTCCAGTCGCGAGCTGGCGGTTGCCGGTGCGGTAAAACATTTCCGTGAGTTTCTGATTGGCCGTGATGCAAGGAACATTGGTGCCCTGTGGCAAGAGATGTACCGCAGCCAGTATTTCGAAGGTGGTCGGGTGCTCACCGCAGCCATTTCCGCCATCGACATCGCCCTGTGGGATATCGCGGGCAAGGCGCTGAACGTGCCGACCTATCAATTGCTTGGCGGCAAGCAGCGCAACGAGATTCCGCTGTTCGTTACCTCCACCAAACCCATGGGGCAGGCGCTGCTGGACGACTTCCGCGCGCTGCGCGAGCAGGGCTGGGAAGTGATCCGTGCAACCACCGGCGAACACGGTTCGCCTACCGAACCCACCACGTTTGATGTGCGTAAATCCATCGCCGCCGCAGCCGGTAGCCTGAAGGAAATCCGTCAGGAACTGGGGGAAGAGTTGGTGCTGGGTATCGACTACCACCACCGCCTCTCCGTTGCCGAAACCGCGAGTTTCTGCCAGAAGCTGGGGGAGGGCGTGCTCGATTTTCTCGAAGAACCCATCCGCGATCAGTCGGTTACCGCGTACCAGGGCTTGCGCAAGATGGTGAATGTACCCTTTGCCATCGGCGAAGAGTTCGCCAGCAAGTGGGACTTTTTGCCCCATATCGAGAACGATCTCACCAACTTTGCCCGCATCGACGTGTGCAACGTGGGTGGACTGACTGAGGCGATGAAAGTAGCTGCCATGGCGGAAAGCCATTACATCGACATTATGCCTCACGACCCTTTGGGCCCGGTATGTACCGCCGCCACCATTCAGATGTGTGCGGCGGTGCCGAATCTTTCGTGGTGTGAGATTGCCCCCTACGACAGCAACAAATCCGATCACGATAAATATTTCATCAACCGCCCGAAAGAAGTGAATCGGGTGTATCCGGTGGGCGATGCGCCGGGCATCGGCATTGATGTGAATGAGGAAATGATTGCCGAGCAGTCGTTCAAATTCTGGGAAGCCCCGCGGCTGTACAAGCCAGACGGCAGCTACACCAACTGGTAATAAATTCTTTCAAGTATTTGCGTCAGGCAACCAATAATTAAAACGAGTACTACGATGGACACCAAGCGATTTTCCAAACCCCTAATGCGCTCAGCACTGAGCCTCGCGATCACTGCGGCCACTCTGGGTAGTCTGACGGCCTGCTCTGGCGAGCAGAAAGGTGGCGAGACTGCGGCCAATGTGACAGCCACGTCCGATTCCAATCTGCTGGCTCAGGACCTTTTGCTGGAAGGCTTCGATCAGGGCGGTATTCCCGCGTCTGTCCAGGTTAACAATGGCACCGCCAACCTGGTAGATGACGGCGCTGGTGGCAAAGCGCTACAAGTGAAGTTGAAACTGGCCGACAACAATAATGCCGGCCTTGTAATCCAGCCTGCGGAAGCCTGGGACTGGAGCGAGTTCTCCGATTTCAACCTGGCATTCGATGTGGCCAATCACGGTGCCGAATCGGTGCAGATTGATGTCACCATGGCGGATAAAAACGGCGACTTTTATACTCGCGGGCTGGTAGTGCCGGCGGATGGTACCGCGCGGACTTACTACGCCAAGCTGCACGGACACGATCAGGAAGACCCAAAGGCGGCGGCACAGAACGAGTTCAATTTTGCTTCCGGCCTGCGTTCCAATCCGCCCACCTGGCAGTCGGACGACATTATGCTGCACTCCTTCTGGGGCAAAAAATTATTAGATCTCTCTGGGATCACCCAGATCTCCTTCGGTACCGATGGCAGCCTGAGCGATCGCCAGTACACCATTGACAATCTGCGTCTGCGGGCCAATCCTCCGATGGATGAAAACTTCCTTACCGGGCTGCTGGACAAATATGGTCAGAACGCCAAGGTGGATTACGAAGGCAAGATCCACTCCGACGAAGAGCTGAAAAAAGTGGTTGAGGAAGAGCTGGCGAGCTTGTCCGGCAAACCCAACGCCGATCGCTCAAAATTCAGTGGTTGGAAGAGTGGCCCCCAATTGCAAGCCACCGGCTATTTCCGCACCGAGAAAGTCAACGGTAAGTGGGCTATCGTCGACCCGGAGGGATATCTGTATTTCTCCACCGGTATCGACATCATCCGCCTGTCCAATTCTTCCACCATCACCGGTTACGATTACGACCAGAAATTGATCCCGAAGCGCAGCGCCGATGAGGTGATTGCGGAAGACGATCAGCCCCTGAACCGTGTCGACGAGAAAGCCTGGGCGACCCGCGAGTTGATCTCGGAAACCCGCGCGAAAATGTTCAACTGGCTGCCCGGCTATAATGATGAATTGGGGAATCACTACGGCTACCGGCGTGAAACACAGTCGGGGCCGCTCAAGCACGGTGAGACGTTTAGTTTCTACAGCGCCAACCTGGAGCGCCGCTATGGCGAGACGTATCCGGAGTCCTACCTGGATACCTGGCAAAAGGTCACTGTCGACCGCATGCTGGACTGGGGGTTTACTTCGTTGGGCAATTGGGCCGCGGAACCCTTTTATCAGCAGGAACGGATTCCGTTTGTCGCTTTTGCGGACATCATTGGGGAGTTCGGTACTCTCAGTAGCGGTTTCGATTTCTGGCATCCGGTGCCTGATCCCTACGACCCCCGTTTTTATCAGCGCTCGGTAGTGGCGGCAAAGTCGGTCAGCGAGCAGATCGAAAACAGCCCCTGGTGTATGGGGGTCTTTTTTGACAACGAGCAGAGTTTTGGTCGTCTTGAGAGTGACGAACTTCACTACGGTATCGTGATCAATACGCTGACACGGGATGCAGCAGACACCCCAGCCAAAGGCGCCTTCACTAAAGTATTGCGAGAGAAGTACGGCACCATTGAAGCCTTGAATAAGGCCTGGAGCAAAGAGGTGAAATCCTGGGAAGCCTTTGAGAAGGGTATGGACTCGAGTCTCACTACCGACGCACAGCGCGAAGATTACGCGACCCTGCTGTTTGAATACGGCAATCAGTACTTCGGCACTATTCGCAAGGCGATGAAGTCGGTGATGCCGAATCACCTGTATCTGGGCTCCCGTCTGCCAAGCTGGGGTATGCCTCCGGAGATTGTGAAGGCGGCAGGCAAGAACGTGGATATCATCAGCTACAACCTCTACGAAGAGGGTTTGGTGCCGTCAAAGTGGGAGTTCCTGGCGGAGATCGACAAGCCGAGCCTGATTGGTGAGTTCAGCTTTGGTTCCGATGATCAGGGGCACTTCCATCCGGGTATCGTGATTTCAGCAGATCAGAAAGACCGCGGCCGTATGTTCAAGAACTATATGCACTCGTTTATCGACAACCCCTGGTTTGTGGGCGTGCATATGTTCCAGTACATGGACTCCCCAATTACTGGCCGCGCCTATGACGGCGAAAACTACGCGAACGGGTTTGTGTCGGTAGCGGATGTTCCCTACGTGGAGCTGGTCAAGGCGGCCAAGGAAGTCCACGAGGGTCTGTACGAGCGCCGCTTTGGCGATGTGAAGTCTGTCGAGTGATTTTTCGAGCGCAGTAGATAGTTCGGTGGCATCGACGCCTGCTCGAATCGATAGGTAGTTCAAACGTACCTGCGCCAAAAGCAGGGCGATGGCGACAAGCGCGGTGTTCGAGAGGGCACCGCGCTTTTTTATTGGTAAAACAAGGGTTTAAGCCCCCCAAGGGACATTGAAACGTTTACATTGAGCCTAGATGACTGTAGATTGTTAACAAAATATTGTTAATAAAACAGAATAACGATCTTTTGGTTCCGGGTAGTTCAATGTCGATCTTTTTTTCCTCCGTTCAATGTGTGTTGAAGCAACTTCGTTTCGGAATCCTGTGGCTTTCTGTGGCTCTTGTGCTGCTGCCTGCCTGTGGTCAGCCAGGCGATAACGGCGCAGTAGTTGCGGGTCCGGGCAATGAGCACGAATACCCGCCGGCTTTATTGACTGGTGGTCGCGGGATCCCCGCAGGTGTGGAAGGGCACGGAGTATCACTTTCCCGACTGCCGGTGGACACCGGAATCTCCCCGTTGCACGCGGTTTTCTCCAAAAACATTTATGAGCCGCGACTGGACCTTGCCCCGGATTCTGGTTGGGACTGGCGTGGTGCCGGGGAGAATATCGGCCTGTCCCTGAAAGTAACCAATCCCGGGGACCACTCGGCGCAGCTGTTTGTGACGGTTTACGATGATGAGACTTACGGTACCCGCTCGTTCAATGTGCCCGCAGGTGACGCCGGTACTTACTATTTCGACCTGAATGGTCCGGCGCTTGCCCTGGATACCGGTATGCGGGATGCGCCGGCACTCTACGACAACGCGGCGACGGCAATGACCTGGATGTGGGGCAGCAAGTCGCTGGATCTGGCGAATATTCGCCGTATCGAGCTCAATATGAAAAGTATCCTCAGTGACCGCACTCTGGTGTTTGAGGACATTGCTCTGGCACAAAACGGCGAATTCCAACCGCACAAGCTACAGAAAATTTTCGATCAGTACGGTCAGTACGCGCCTCAGGATTACCCGGAAAAGATTCACAGCGATGACGAGCTTCGTGCAAGTGCGCAGCGCGAGGCGGAAGCGTTTTCTGAGTCTTCAATCTTTCCTGATCGTTCCCGTTTTGGCGGCTGGGCGGAGGGTCCGCGCTATAAATCCACCGGCTATTTCCGTACCCAAAAAATCGACGGGCAGTGGGCGCTGATTGACCCGGAGGGTTACCTGTTTTTCGCCACTGGCGTCGACAATATGCGCATGGACAACACCGTCACCATGACCGGTGTGGATTTTGCGGATCCGGATACAGGGCTGGGTGAGACGATTGTGTCAGAACTGCGTCGGGACCTGTTTCAGTGGCTGCCGGAAAAAGGCGACCCGCTCGCCGCCCACTATTTTTATCGCCCAGTGGTGCATATGGGGCCGGTAGAGAAAGGGCAGGGATACAGTTTTTATCGGGCAAATCTGCAGCGGAAATACGGGCCGGATTATCTGCAGCGCTGGCGTGAGGTGACCGTCGACCGCCAGCTGAACTGGGGATTTACCACCCTGGGTAACTGGGCGGATCCTTCACTTTACGATAACGGTAAGGTCGCTTATGTGGCCAATGGTTGGATTCGCGGCGAGCACAAGCGCGTCAGCAGTGGCAACGATTACTGGGGGCCGCTGCATGATCCGTTCGACCCTGAGTTTGTCAATTCCGTAAAGCGTACTGTGGCGCAGGTCGCTGCTGAAGTGCAGGGCGATCCCTGGTGTATGGGCGTTTATATCGAAAACGAGTTGAGCTGGGGTAACACCAAAACCGATGCCGGTCACTTCGGTCTGATCATTCATACCCTGACGCGTGACGCAGCAGAGAGCCCCGCCAAGGCCGCGTTTGTCGAGATCCTGAAAAGGAAATACCCGAGCGTGGAGAGCCTGTCCCGCGCCTGGTTTTCTTCTATGCCTTCCCGGTCTATTCCTTCCTGGGAAGCATTTGCCGCGGGCTTTTCGCTCCCTCAAGCGGCCGGCGGCGAACCCAGAATAGAGGGGCAGTTGCGGGAGGACTTTTCTCTGCTGCTGGAATCCCTTTCTGCCCGATTCTTCTCCGTGGTAGAGCGCGAGCTGGCCGATGTTATGCCTGACCATCTGTTTCTCGGCGCCCGCTTTGCGGATTGGGGAATGACACCAGAAGTGGTGCGCGGGGCTGCCGCCCATGTAGATGTGGTGAGCTACAACCTTTACACCGAGGGTCTGGCGGCAGATAACTGGGAATTCCTCGCGGAAATCGACAAGCCCTCCATTATTGGTGAATTTCATATGGGGGCAACGGATTCCGGCAGTTTCCACGCGGGCCTCGTATCCGCAGAGAGCCAGCAAGAGCGCGGCGAAATGTTCCGCGACTATATGCACACCATCATCGACAACCCCTGGTTTGTGGGTGCCCAGTGGTTCCAGTACATCGATTCACCGGCCTCCGGCCGCGCCTGGGATGGGGAAAACTACAACGTCGGCTTTGTCACCGTAGCGGATGAGCCCTATGGGCCGCTAGTGGCCGCGGCTCAGGCTCTGAACCGGGAGCTGTATCCACGCCGCTATGGGCAAAAAAATGATTGATGTTAATTGTTAACAATATACAATGGTTCCATTGATTGAAGTCTAATCATTAGAAGTATTGAAAAAGGGCCTGTTAACACTGAATTCGATAGCCGCGCCTGGCTCGTTTTGGGGGGGCAACGCGGCCATCGAATTCAGTGTTAATAGGCCCAAATAAAAAATCACGGATTTTGGGGTTCCTCCATGTTGATGGAAGTACAAGAGCAGGCCACAGAGCTGCTGTCTTCGAGCACCATCGCCGCCACTAAGGTTGAGTATTACCAGATTCCTCTGGCGGAAGTGCTCACCGATGCGCGCCACGGTGACCACACCCACTTTGAGGTACTGGTGTTCCGCGTGCGCTGTCAGGATGGTCTGGAAGGCGTTGGCTACACCTACACCGGTGGCCGCGGTGGTCGCGCCATCTACTCCCTGTTACAGGACGATATCCAACCGCTGCTGGAAGGCCGCGATGCGTCGGATATCTTTGCCATCTGGGAGGGGATTCAAACCCATCTGCATTATGTGGGCCGCGGTGGGCTGCTGAGCTTTGCGCTGTCTGCAGTGGATATCGCACTGTGGGATCTCCGTTGCAAGCGCCTGGGCCTGCCCCTGTGGAAGGTGGCTGGCGGTGCTGGCAATTCCAGCAAGTGTTATGCCGGCGGTATCGACCTGAATTTCTCCGAGTCCAAACTGCTGGACAACATTTCCAGTTACCTGGCCCGCGGCTTTAATGCCGTGAAGATCAAGGTGGGTAAGGAAGACTACCGGGAAGACGTGGCGCGTGTGGAAGCGGTGCGAAAGCTGATCGGTGACGATGTCACCTTTATGGTGGACGCCAACTACTCCATGACCATCGAGCAGGCAGTGCGCTTCGGCCGCGCCATTGATCACTGCGATATTACCTGGTTCGAAGAGCCCACCATTCCCGATGATTATCTGGGTTATGGCCGTATTGCCGATGCCATCAATATTCCACTGGCCATGGGCGAAAACCTGCACACGGTACACGAGTTCACCTATGCCATCGCGCAGGCCAAACTCGGCTTCCTGCAGCCGGATGCTTCCAATATCGGCGGTATTACCGGCTGGCTGAAAGTGGCAGAGCTGGCCTACGCACACAACCTGCCAGTGTGCAGCCACGGTATGCACGAGCTGCATGTATCCCTGATGGCGAGCCAGCCCCATGCGGGCTACCTGGAAGTCCATTCCTTCCCTATCGACCAATACACCACCCGCCCGATCGTGCTGGAAAACGGCCGCGCCGTTGCCTCCAACGAGCCGGGTACCGGGGTGACCTTTGATGAAACTCTGCTGCGACCACATCTGGTCAAGCACTCTTAATAGGTGATGTTCATGCAAGCTCAAGCTGCTCAGTATGTTGGTAACAAATCCTTTGAAGTTGTAGAGGGGCACTGTGAAGCGCCTGCAGCGGATGAGGTGCGCCTGAAGGTGGGTTACGTGGGGATCTGTGGCACCGATATGCATATCTATCACGGCGTGATGGATCAGCGTGTGCAGCCGCCGCAGGTTGTAGGCCACGAAATGTCGGGTGTGGTGGATGCAGTTGGTGAAAATGTAAAAGGCTATACCGTGGGCGAGCGTGTCGTGGTGCGCCCGCTGGATTACTGCGGCGATTGCCCGGCCTGCGATAACGGCCACAGCCATATCTGCCACAACCTGAAATTTATGGGCATCGATTCTATGGGGGCATTTCAAAGCTACTGGAATGTGAAGGCCCGCACTCTGCACAAGCTGCCGGAAAATGTGTCCCTGAAGCAGGGCGCATTGATCGAACCCTTGGCAGTGGCCTGTCACGATATCTCCCGCGCGCGTCTAAAGGCTGGGGAGAAAGCCGTGATTCTCGGTGGCGGCCCAATCGGTCAGCTGGTGGCCCAGGTTGCCCTCGGAATTGGTGCCGAAGTCATGATTTCCGAGCCGAGCCCAGAGCGCCGCGCCTTTGCGGAAAAAACCGGTGCTCTGGCGGTGAGCCCGATTGAGCAGGACTTGAAGGCGGCTGTAGAAGACTGGACCCGCGGTAAAGGTGCCGATGTGGTGTTTGAGGTTTCCGGTGTGCAGCCGGCGGTGGATGCCATGACCGAGATAGCTGCCGTACGTGGCCGCATCTGTATGGTGGCGATCCACTCCCAGAAGCCGCAACTGGATCTGTTCAAGTTCTTCTGGCGCGAATTGGAGCTGGTTGGTGCCCGCGTCTATGAAGCGCAGGATTTCGAGCAGGCCATCGACATGGTCGCCAGCGGAAAGATCGATCTGGTGCCTTTCATCAGTAAGGTGGCCCAGCTGAACGATATCGGCAGCGCCTTCGCTTCCATGGATGGCAACCCATCCGGTATGAAAGCGCTGGTCGCCTGCGGCGCGGAAGACTGAGCCGCGTATCGCCAATTAAAGAATTTAGAGAGTAAAACGATGTTGCAACAATTCAGCCTCGCCGGAAAGAAAGCCCTAGTTACCGGTTGTAACCGCGGTATTGGCAAAGCTATGGCGGTGGCCCTGGCAGAAGCGGGTGCCGACGTAATCGGTGTATCGGCCAATCTGGATCTGAATGAATCTGACGTAGGCCGTGAAGTATCCGCGGCAGGTCAGCAATTTTTCCCTTATCAGTGTGATTTTTCCGACCGCAGCTCCCTTTACGGATTTATCGACAAGGTAAAAAGTGAACACGCCCAGATCGATATCCTGGTCAACAACGCTGGCACGATTCTGCGTGCACCCGCGGCGGAACACGGGGATGACCTCTGGGACAAGGTAATTGAAGTCAATCTGAATGCCCAGTTTATTCTGAGCCGTGAAATCGGTAAGGTGATGGTGGCACGGGGTTCCGGAAAGATTATCTTCACTGCGTCCCTGCTCACCTTCCAGGGCGGAATTACCGTACCGGGTTACGCCGCGAGTAAAGGGGCGATCGGTCAGATCACTATGGCACTGTCCAACGAGTGGGCGTCCAAAGGTGTGAACGTGAACGCGATTGCACCGGGTTATATCGCGACCGATAACACCCAGGCGCTGCGCGAAGACAGCGAGCGTGCGGCGAGCATTCTCGCGCGTATTCCCCAGGGCCGTTGGGGCGAGCCGGAAGACTTTAAAGGCCCGGTGGTATTCCTGGCCTCCGAAGCTTCCAATTATATGAACGGCAGCGTCCTACTGGTGGACGGTGGCTGGATGGGGAGATAACCCATGGCAATTGCAATTAAAAACAACGTGAACTTCGTTAACGGCGAATACATTGCCTCCAAGGCCGACGGCGTTATTGAAGTGCTGAACCCGAGCACCGGTGAGGTGCTGGGGAATATCCCGAAGGGCTGTGCGGAAGATGCGCAAGCGGCGCTAGCCAATGCCAAGCAGGCACAGAAGGCGTGGGCAAAGCGCACCGCCCGTGATCGGGCGACGCTGTTGCGCAAGTTTGCCGCCGCGATTCGTGCGGAGACCGAAGGCCTGGCAGAACTGCTGGTAAAGGAGCAGGGCAAGCTGATTGGTGTGGCCCGCGATGAAGTCAATGCGACCGCAACGTTTATTGAGTACGCCTGTGACAACGCGCTGACGCTGGAGGGCGATATTCTGCCTTCCGATAACGCGGACGAAAAAATCTACATCCACAAGGTGCCTCGCGGTGTTGTTGTGGCGATTACCGCGTGGAACTTCCCGCTGGCTCTAGCTGGGCGCAAGATCGGCCCGGCGCTGGTTACCGGCAACAGTATCGTCATCAAGCCAACTCAGGAAACGCCGCTCACCACCATGGAGCTGGGACGCATTGCCAACGATGTGGGCATTCCTGCGGGCGTACTGAATATCGTCAACGGCGAAGGCTCCATCGTTGGCCAGGCCCTGTGCGAAAGCCCGCTGACCGCGATGATCACCATGACCGGTAGCACTCGCGCCGGCCAGATTATTCATCAGGCCAGTGGCAAGCACATGATTCCGGTCATGTTGGAGCTGGGTGGCAAGGCGCCATTTATCGTGATGGAAGATGCGGACCTGGATAAGGCTGCGGAAGCCGCACTTTGGACCCGTTATGCCAATTGCGGGCAGGTGTGTACCTGTGCGGAGCGCCTGTACGTACACGAGAAGGTGTACGACGAATTTATGGCCAAGTTCCTGCCCAAGGTGAAGGCGCTGAAAGTGGGCAACCCGCTGGATGAATCCTCGCAGATGGGGCCCAAAGTGAATGCCCGTGAAATCGAGCATATCCACGAGCTGGTCCAGCAAAGCATCGCCCAGGGGGCAGAGTTGCTTACCGGCGGCAAGCCCGCGGAAGTTGCTGGCTTCGAAGGCGGCAACTGGTATGAGCCGACCGTGCTCGCCAATGTTCAGCAGGACAACATCTTGGTGCACGAGGAAACCTTCGGCCCGATTCTGCCAATCGTGAAGATTTCCAGTATCGATCAGGCGATCGCCTACACCAACGATAGCGAGTACGGTCTCTCCGCTTACCTGTTTACCGAAAACCTGCGCTATATCCACAAGTCCATTGCGGAGATGGAAGTGGGTGAGGTGTATGTGAACCGTGGTATCGGCGAGCAGCACCAAGGCTTCCACAATGGCTGGAAACTGTCGGGCATTGGTGGCGAGGATGGTCGCTATGGGCTCGAGCAGTACGTGGACAAGAAAACGGTTTATCTCTCAGAGGCTTGAGCAGTCTCTGGACTCTTCCTTTCATCTCATCAGGATGAACACCTTTGCGGGGACTAATGTCCCCGCTTTTTTTTACCTGTTGATTTTTCTGTCTATTGCGAGGTTTCAGGCACAAAAAAGCCCGGCACGTGGCCGGGCTTAAAGAATCCAGTATATGGATTACTTGATGTTCGCACGCAGTGCAGTCGTGGCCACGTTGATCTTGTTGGCCCTAAGTGCGTCCAGAATTGCGCGGTGCTCATCGACACAGTCAGTCGGCTTGGAGATGCGTTTGTAGTTCATACGCATCCGCAGCACGATGGGGTACCACAGATTGGTCAGCTCATCGCCGCCGGCGGCCTGCACCAGGTAGCGGTGGAAATCGATATCCGCTTTGGTAACCTCATTAAATTCCTGCGCATCGAAGGCGTCCTGCAGGCGCACAAGAATGTCTTCTAACTCGGCAAAGTCCATCTCGGTCAGCTTGCCTTTCAGTTGGGAAATGGCGAACACCTCGATGCGGCGGCGAATGTCGATCATCAGCTCCTGCATGGACGGATCCAGCACGCTGTTTACCGATACCCCGCAATTGTTCTTGGCAACCAGCAGGCCTTCTTTGGTGAGCTGTAACAGTACGTCGCGCACCGGGCCGCGGGATACACCAAAGCGGTTGGCGAGTTGCTGCTCGTTCAGCTTGGTTGTGGGAGCGAGTTCTCCGGAAATAATGTCGGAGCGTAATTGGTCCGCGATCTGCTCGCGTACCGGAATGATCTTTGTGGCTTCACGCATGATGGATTCTGCTCACCATTTATCCTGGGGAAGGGGAGTTGCCTCTCCGACCGTGTCTTACTTTCTATCTGTTCTGTCCGTTTGGCTGCCTACCCTATGTGCGTTACTACGGATTAATCTCAACCTGAGAATAGCCCGCGAACCGCTGCAGCCGCTGATACCAGGGAAGCGCCCGATACCTGAGGGTCTTGTAACAAATCTACAACAGGACCCGATTTACGGATAGTACCCCAGACGACAGGAAAAATCGCCATTAAACTGTTAACAATCGACAATTAAGCTGGTTAAATCCCATGTCCAGCTGGTCTCTGATACCCCAACTGCTAGGTAGGTGGGCAGCGCAGGGTTGATTATCCATCAATGGTCAACAATCAACCAATAGATAAATCATATAGCGAACCGGGGCGCCCCCTATGAGTGAATGTTTAGTGTGTGACTGGGGAACCAGCAGTTTTCGGCTAATGCGTGTCGGGGATAACGGTGAAATTCTTACGCAAATTAGCAGCGATCACGGGGTTAAAAGCCTCAAACAGCCGCAAATGGAAGCCTATTTAAAGTCACAAATGGAGGCAATTGATATGGCCAGTTCCCCGATACTGCTGTGCGGTATGGTGGGGGCCGGTATTGGTTGGTATGAAGCTCCCTATGTCGATTGTCCGGCGTCAAAGGCTTCGCTTGCCCGGGATCTGGTAAAAATCCCGGACACTGATCTGAACGCCTGGTGTGTTCCCGGTGTAAAGCGCATAAGCAATACGGGCGCTGCTGACGTGATGCGGGGCGAAGAGACCCAGGTAATAGGCTGGCTGACCCAGGCGAGCCCCGTGGAGCAGGCGAGGAGTACCCTCTGTCTGCCGGGAACCCACAGCAAGTGGGTCCAAATTGAAGGTGGCGAAATCTGTAGCTTCAGCACAGCTTTCACCGGTGAACTCTACGCTCTACTCAATGACTACAGCGTGTTGGTTCAAGGGGAACAGGAATACTGTGCCGAAGCATTTCATGCGGGTTTAGCGGCCAGTGCTGAGGAGTCCGGGCTGATTCATCAGCTTTTCAATACCAGAAGTCGTGGGGTTTTGGGCCTGCAACCGATCGCTGCAAGCGCGGCGTACCTATCAGGGCTACTGATAGGAAGTGAAGTGGCAGCCATGGCCAGATCACTGGAAACAGGGAGCCTTGTCCACCTTATTTGTGGGGACTATTTAGCAAAGCCCTATGGCCAGGCACTTGAATACTTCGGCCTCGCCTTTAAGCACTATTCCGGTAGTACCTACTCCGCCCTAGGGTTGTGGGCTATTAGTGGTGAGTGCAATTTACTTTGATTGCACATGAATCCACTGAAGCTTTGCGTTTTTTACTTTTCTCTTTCATAAAAAAAGCGGGCTTTCGCCCGCTTCAATACCTCTCTTCCTGTGAGCGACTCTTCGTTGTAGTAAATCCTTTTCTACAGTCGATGCATATTCAGTGTCTTACCACTGCAGCGCACCGCCGGTCTGGTATTCGATAACCCGCGTTTCGAAGAAGTTCTTCTCTTTGCGCAGGTCCATGATTTCGGACATCCAGGGGAAGGGGTTCTGGGCGCCGGGGAACTGTTCTTTCAGGCCGAGCTGCGACAGCCGGCGGTTGGCGATGAAGTGGAGGTATTCCTCCATCATGGCCGCGTTCATGCCGAGTACGCCGCGGGGCATGGTGTCGCGGGCGTAGGCCACTTCGAGTTCCATACCTTCCAGGATCATCTGGGTCACTTCCTGTTTGAACTGTTCGGTCCACAGGTGCGGGTTTTCCAGTTTGATCTGGTTGATGACGTCGATGCCGAAGTTGAGGTGCATGGACTCGTCGCGCAGGATGTATTGGAACTGCTCGGCAACGCCGGTCATCTTGTTGCGGCGGCCCATGGACAGGATCTGGGTGAAGCCACAGTAGAAGAAGATGCCTTCGGTCACCGCATAGAACGCGATCAGGTTGCGCAGCAGTTCCTGGTCGGTTTCCACGGTGCCGGTTTTGAAGTTGGGGTCGCTGATGGAACCGGTGTGCGCGAGGCTCCACGCGGCTTTCTTGGCGACGCTCGGGACTTCGCGGTACATGTTGAAGACTTCGCCTTCGTCCATGCCCAGTGACTCTACACAGTACTGGTAGGCGTGGGTGTGGATGGCTTCTTCAAACGACTGGCGCAGGATGTACTGGCGGCACTCTGGATTAGTGATGTGGCGGTAGATGGCCAGCACCAGGTTGTTGGCTACCAGGGAGTCGGCGGTGGAGAAGTAACCCAGGGAGTATTCCACGATGCGACGCTCGTCCTCGGTCAGACCGTTGGGGTCTTTCCACATGGACACGTCTTTGTTCATGTTCACTTCCTGCGGCATCCAGTGGTTGGCACAGCCGTCGAGGTATTTCTGCCAGGCCCAGTCGTACTTGAACGGCACCAGCTGGTTGAGGTCGGCGCGGCAGTTGATGATGCGCTTTTCGTCGACCTGGATACGGGCGGCGCCCATTTCCAGTTCTTCGAGGCCCGGGGCCGGGTCCAAGTCGGCAATGGCGGCGCGCGCGGCTTCTACCGCGGAAGAGGGCGCTGCCTTTGAGGTGGACTCGGCTTGGGCCGCGGTCGGTGCCGGGGCACTGCTGGCGCTGCCTGCCTGATAGGTAGCGCCGGGTTCGGTGACTGCCTGCTGCTCGGATTGCAGTGCGCCCGGCACCGGTTGCGGTTCGGTGGTTTTTGAGCTGATGGCTCCTGCTTTGGATTTTGGAGCTTCGAAATCGTCCCAGCTGAGCATGACTTCCCCTTTTCTGTTCTGTGCAACTTTCCGTATGCGGAAAATCCGAATGGTGTTCTGTGCAGCCTGCGCCCGGACCGGACCCGGACTCCTCTGTGGGAGTATCGGGGCCGGTGCCGGGGCGGCGCTTTATGGTCTTGGTGCTCGGCGCCGGTTACCGGATGTTCCGTAACAGGGCCTTGCGGTTGCTCTCCCCCGAGAGACTTTTGGATTCATGCCGAGAGCCTTGGAGGCTCTCGGTTCGCCTGCTATCAGTTATTGGCAGGCTTCGCAGTCCGGGTCGTCCAGGGAGCAGGCCTTGGGCACGGCGGCCGGGGCGGGCGCGGCTTCGGCCTGGGGAGCCGGGGCGGCACTGGCGGCGGGTGCGCCACCGGAACTTACCGCGTTCAGGGTGCCACTGGTCACGGTGGATTTTTCCGTGGTGGTGGCGGCCAGTGCGCGCAGGTAGTAGGTGGTTTTCAGGCCGCGGTACCACGCCATGCGGTAGGTCAGGTCCAGCTTCTTGCCGTTGGCGCCGGCGATGTAGAGGTTCAGGGACTGGGCCTGATCGATCCACTTCTGGCGGCGGCTGGCGGCGTCCACGATCCAGCGCGGCTCCACTTCAAACGCGGTGGCGTACTTGGCTTTCAGGTCTTCCGGGATGCGGTCGATCTTCTGCACCGAGCCCTCGTAGTACTTCAGGTCATTGACCATCACCTTGTCCCACAGGCCGCGGGCTTTCAGGTCGTGTACCAGGTAGGGGTTCACTACGGTGAATTCACCGGACAGGTTCGATTTCACGTACAGGTTCTGGTACGTGGGCTCGATGGACTGGGATACGCCGGTAATGTTGGCGATGGTCGCGGTCGGGGCGATGGCCATCACATTGGAGTTGCGCATGCCCTGGCTGGCGACTTTCTCGCGCACCACATCCCACGCCATGGTGGAGCTGGTGTCCTGGTCGATGAACTGCTCGCCGCGGTTCTTGGCCAGGATTTCGATGGAGTCGATCGGCAGGATGCCCTGGCTCCACAGGGAACCTTCGTAGCTGCTGTACGTGCCGCGCTCCGCCGCCAGGTCACTGGAGGCTTCGATGGCGTAGTAGCTGATCGCTTCCATGGTGGTGTCGGCGAAGGTTACGGCTTCATCGCTGGAGTAGGAGATGCCGGCTTTGTACAGCGCGTCCTGGAAGCCCATCAGGCCCAGGCCCACCGGACGGTGGCGCATGTTGGACTGACGCGCGGTTTCCACGGCGTAGTAGTTAATGTCGATCACGTTGTCGAGCATGCGCACGGCGGTTTTCACGGTGCTGGCCAGTTTTGCCTGGTCCAGTTTGCCGTCTTCGCCGATGTGCTGGGACAGGTTGACGGAGCCCAGGTTACATACGGCGATCTCGTCGTTCGCGCGGGTGTTCAGGGTGATCTCGGTGCACAGGTTGGAGCTGTGTACCACACCGGCGTGCTGCTGCGGGCTGCGCAGGTTGCACGCGTCCTTGAAGGTGATCCAGGGGTGGCCGGTTTCAAACAGCATGCCTAGCATCTTGCGCCACAGGTCTACCGCGCGCACTTTCTTGTGCAGCTTCAGTTTGCCTTCGGCCACCAGTTGCTCGTAGTGGGTGTAGCGGGCTTCGAACTTGTCGCCGAACAGGTCGTGCAGGTCGGGGCAGTCCGCCGGAGAGAACAGGGTCCACTCCTTGTCTTCGAACACACGCTTCATGAACAGGTCCGGCACCCAGTTGGCGGTGTTCATGTCGTGGGTACGGCGGCGGTCGTCGCCGGTGTTCTTGCGCAGCTCGAGGAATTCCTCGATGTCCAGGTGCCAGGTTTCCAGGTACGCACACACGGCGCCCTTGCGCTTGCCACCCTGGTTAACGGCCACGGCGGTGTCGTTGGCCACTTTCAGGAAGGGCACCACACCCTGGGACTTGCCGTTGGTGCCTTTGATGTAAGAACCCAGACTGCGTACAGGCGTCCAGTCGTTACCCAGGCCGCCGGCCCATTTGGACAGCATGGCGTTGTCCTGGATGGCGCCGTAGATGCCGTGCAGGTCGTCCGGCACGGTGGTCAGGTAGCAGGAGGACAGCTGCGGGCGCAGGGTGCCGGCGTTGAACAGGGTCGGGGTGGAGCTCATGTAGTCGAACGAGCTCAGCAGGTTGTAGAACTCGATCGCGCGCGCGTTCGGGTCTTCTTCATTGATGGCGAGGCCCATGGCGACGCGCATGAAGAAAATCTGCGGCAGTTCGAAACGGATTTCGTCGGAGTGCAGGAAGTAGCGGTCGTACAGGGTCTGCAGGCCGAGGTAGGTGAACTGGTGATCGCACTCGGGCTTGATGGCATCGCCCAGGCGGTCCAGGTCGAAGCTGGCCAGGGCCGGGTCGAGCAGTTCCAGCTGGATGCCTTTTTCCACGTACGCGGCCAGCGCCGGCTTGTACAGGCCTTCCATTTCTTTCTGGGTGGCGGACTCGGCCACGCCGAGGAAGCGCAGGGCTTCGGCGCGCAGCTTGTCCAGCAGCAGGAAGGCGGTGGCGTAGGTGTAGTTCGGCTCCTGCTCCACCAGGGTGCGCGCGGTGATCACCAGCGCGGTGTTGATGTCGGTTTCGGAAACGCCGTCGTACAGGTTTTTCAGGGCTTCGCGCAGGATCAGCTCGCCGTCGACGTCGGTCAGGCCTTCACAGGCTTCGCGCACGATGGTGCGCAGGCGCTCCATATCCAGTGCGACGAGGGAGCCGTCTTCCATTTTCACGCGGATGCTCGGGTGGGCTTCCGCGGGCTCGGCGGCGGTGGTTTTCTGCTTTTCCTTCTCGGCGCGCAGGCGGGCGTGCTCTTCGCGGTAGAGCACGTAGTCACGGGCGATCTTGTGTTCGCCGGCACGCATCAGTTCCAGTTCTACCTGGTCCTGGATTTCCTCGATGTGGATGGTGCCACCGGAGGGCATGCGGCGCTTGAAGGTGGTGCTGATCTGGGCAACCAGGTCGGCGACACGCTCGCGGATGCGGCGGGAGGCGGCCGCGGTGCCGCCTTCGACGGCGAGGAAGGCTTTGGTAACGGCCACGGAGATTTTGCTGTCGTCGTAGGGGACAACAGTGCCGTTGCGCTTGATCACGCGGATCTGACCGGGGGCGGTGGCAGCCAGTGTGGTGCTGCTGGCCTGGTCTGTTACCGAATCCTTGGTAGTGCCGTTAGGCACAGACTGGGGGCGCCCTGTCTCTGTGTGCATGAATTTCTCCGTAGTTTTGTATGCGCGTCGAGTGTGACTTGCCTGGTTTTACTTTGATCTTCTGGATAAGTCGGCTTTTGGCCGGAAAATCGTTCTATCGGTTGCGCGCGCTATCGTGGCATCCAGTGCCAGTCATGCAATTTCCACAGACACAAGCAGTGATGGCGGGGCCTCGGCGCCGCTCGGGTAACTCTTGTGGGGTACTGCTTGATACTGCGTCTGAAACTCAGGGGCACTCTGCGACCGGGTTGTTGGGGACAAGAGGCGCCGCGCGGTTGCCGGCAAACATTTATCCACCATTCCGGAGCCCGCTCGGGGCTGTGCACAAGTCTGGCCTAGTTGGTGCGATAGCCGTCGAACACAATATATTGTGGTGGGTTTTCGGCACTCTGTGCCGTCTCCCCTGGGGGTTGTTGGGGGGCTTTCCACCCTCAAACCCAATATATTGGGGTCCGATCTCGAATGACCAACAAGATAATGCGATCGGGGGGCTAATTCAAGGCGGATAACTTTGGGGTTGCTTGTGGATAATTTGTGGGTAGGCCGTGCGGCGCTGATTAATTCCAGCCTGCAACGCCCGCCGTTACTGGGCGGGTATGAAAAGTGATCACCACGGGCGACTGCGTGGTTTTTCTAAGAATATTTTTTAATAGTAATGAGGCCCCAAATTAAGCATGGCAATAATAATTTTGGCCTGCTTATTCCCTGATCAAACTGGCACTGTCAGGTCGAAGTATCTGCGATCTTCGCGATGAAAAAAGGGGCGCCAGTCCGATCTGGCGCCCCTGCATCTTTCTGGGTGAAAAGCGATCAGTTGCTGTTGTCCAGCAGGAACTCCATCAGCGCTTTCTGCGCGTGCAGACGGTTTTCGGCCTCGTCCCACACCACCGAGATTTTCTCGTCTTCCAGCAGCTCGCCGCTTACTTCCTCGCCGCGGTGAGCGGGCAGGCAGTGCATGAACACGGCGTCGCTGTTGGCGTGGCTCATCAGCTCGTGGTTCACCAGGTAGCCCGCGAACGCGTTCATACGGATGCGCTGCTCGTCTTCCTGGCCCATGGAGGCCCACACATCGGTGGCAACCCAGTCGGCACCGCGCACGGCTTCTTCCGGTTTACGCACCACGGTGACGCGGTCGCCGGCGGCGGCAACGATGGCGGGATTCGGGTCGTAGCCCTCGGGGCAGGCGATGCGCAGCTCGAAATCAAACTGGCGCGCGGCACTGATGTAGGAGTTGCACATATTGTTGCCGTCACCCACCCAGGCCACCACCTTGCCCTCCGGACTGCCGCGGTGTTCCACATAGGTCTGCAGGTCCGCCAGCAGCTGGCAGGGGTGGTAGCTGTCGGACAGGGCGTTGATTACCGGCACTTTGCTGAATTCGGCGAAGCGCTCGAGAACGTCGTGGCCGAAGGTGCGGATCATGACGATGTCCACCATGCGCGAGATGACGCGCGCGCTGTCCTCGACCGGCTCGCCGCGGCCCAGCTGGGTGTCGCGCGGGGACAGGAACAGTGCGTGGCCGCCCATCTGTGCCATGCCGGCCTCGAAAGAGACGCGGGTACGGGTGGAGGCTTTTTCAAAAATCATCCCCAGCACCTTGTTGCGGAAAGGCTCGCTGGCGATACCCTGGTTGCGCAGGGCTTTGAGTTCGATGGCGCGCTCGATCACTGCGCGCAGCTCTTCCTTACTCAGGTCGAGCAGGGTGAGAAAGTGTCTGACTGCCATAGGGGGTCCTCCGTAAATCAGGCGTCCTGTGGGGCGAAATTGCGCACCAGTTTGGCGACGGTGGCGGCGATCTGGCAGCACTCGTCGTCGCTCAAGGTCAGTGGCGGCAGCAGGCGCACCACATTGCCGGCGGTAACATTGATCAGCAGGCCCTCGGCGCGGGCCTGATCCACCAGTTCGGCGCAGGGGCGATCCAGCTCGATGCCCACCAGCAGGCCGAGGCCGCGCACGTCTTTTACCTGGGCGCAGCCGGCCAGCTCGCCTTTGAGCTGCGCCAGCAGATCGTTGCCGAGCTTTTCCGCGCGTTCCAGCAGCCAGTGGCTTTCCAGTGTCTCCAGCACGGCGAGGCCGGCGCTGCAGGCCAGCGGATTGCCGCCGAAGGTGGAGCCGTGGGAGCCGGCGGTAAACAGTTCCGCCGCCTTGCCGCGGGCCAGGCAGGCACCGATGGGCACGCCGTTGCCGAGGCCTTTGGCGGTGGTGACCACGTCGGGCAGCAGGTTGTCAAAATGCTGGTAGGCAAACATCTTGCCGCTGCGGCCGTTGGCGGTCTGGATTTCATCCAGCATCAGGAACCAGTCGTGCTGGTCGCACAGGGCGCGCAGGCGCGGCAGATAGTCGGCGTCGGGGATGCGGATACCGCCTTCCCCCTGCACCGGTTCCACCAGGATGGCGACGATGTCGCTGTGCTCGGCAGCCAGCTTTTCGATCGCCGTCACATCGTTATAGGGTACCCGCAGGAAGCCCTCCGGCAGTGGGGCAAAACCGATCTGTACCTTGGGGTTGCCAGTGGCGGTGAGGGTGGCGAGGGTGCGGCCATGGAATGCCCCTTCGGTCACGACGATTTTCGGGCAGGCCAGGCCGCGCTCGTTGCCGAGCCGGCGCGCCAGCTTGATGGCCGCCTCGTTGGCCTCCGCGCCGGAATTGGAGAAGAACACGTTGTCCATACCGGACAGGGACACGAGCTTCTCCGCCAGCTTTTCCTGGGGCGGCAGGTTGTACAGATTGGAGGCGTGCAGCAGGGTATTGGCCTGCTGCTCGATGGCCTCGGTGACCGCCGGGTGGCAGTGACCGAGGCCGCACACGGCGATACCGGAGAGTGCGTCGAGATAACGTCGGCCTGCATCGTCCCACACGTAATTGCCTTCACCTCTGACCAGGGTCAGGGTTCTGTTACCGTAGTTCTGCATGAGTGCGGGAGTGGCCACTGCGAAATCTCCTCTGTCGGTGGGCCAAAGTAAGGGAAACCGCAGAAAATGCGTCGAAGACACACTTTGGCAGCAATTTCCCCGGAAAGCCGGCAATACTAGCACAGCCGCGCTACGGCACCACCAGTGCATTTGCGGGGCGTGCGTGAAAAGGGGATTCGGGTACAATGCGCGCATTCAAGACGGAGTGACGCCGGCCGGTGCCCGCGTCCGACATTTCCCAACCCGAGGTTAGCTTCCACTATGGATACTCTGGAAAACATCAAACAGCAGATCGCCGACAACGACATTCTGCTTTATATGAAAGGCAGCCCCAACGCGCCCCAGTGCGGTTTCTCCATGCGCGCCTCTCAGGCGATCATGGCCTGCGGCCAGCGTTTTGCCTATGTGGATATCCTGGCCAACCCGGACATCCGTCAGGAGCTGCCGAAGTACGCCAACTGGCCGACCTTCCCGCAGCTGTGGGTGAAGGGTGAGCTGATCGGTGGCTGCGACATCATCATGGAAATGTATGAGAACGGCGAGCTGAAGACCCTGATCGAAGAAGCGGCCAAAGGGGCAGAGCAGGGCGAGTAATTGTTCCTGTTACCCGGGACTCCCGTTTCCCGGGCACAAAAAAACCGCGAACGTTCGCGGTTTTTTTGTGCCCGGATTTTCTATCCGGGTTATTCCTCGGAAGCTTTTTCCATCTGCGATTGCAGGTAATTCTGGATACCCACTTTGTCGATCAGGCTCAGCTGGGTTTCCAGCCAGTCCACATGCTCTTCTTCGGAATCGAGAATGCGCTGCAGCAGTTCGCGGCTGCCGTAGTCGCGTACGGATTCGCAGTAGGCGATGCCGTCGCGCAGCTCGGGAATGGCCTTCTGCTCCAGCTTGAGATCGCACTTGAGCATTTCCTCAGTGTTCTCACCGATCAGCAGTTTGCCCAGGTGTTGCAGATTGGGGATACCTTCGAGAAACAGAATTCGCTCGATCAGCCAGTCGGCGTGTTTCATTTCGTCGATGGATTCGTGGTACTCCTTGTCGGCCAGTTCTTTCAGGCCCCAGTCTTTGAACATGCGCGAATGCAGGAAGTACTGATTGATGGCAATCAGCTCATTGCCCAGTGCCTTGTTCAGGTGTTCGATGACTTTGGGATCGCCTTTCATTGTTTTCTCCTTTCGCCCTGGGAGTGCCCTGGGAATCTTGTCCGAAACGGTCTGAGTACCGGATGCGTTTTGCGAAAATGCGAGTTGCGCGCCGGGCGTCTCAAACGATTCTCGACGTCCCTGTCTGCCCTTAATTGTAGGGCCACAAATGGCTGGCGAGGTGAGTTTGCGTCGCACACTGGGGCAAGTCAAGGTTGCCGGCCCAGTTATTTTCGAGGCAAAAAAGCACAAAAATTAACGGGAAAAAGGCCGAAAACTACAACGAGAATGATTGCCATTTGTTTTGTTTGGCGATGGTGTGCGAAGTATAAAAAGAAATTGTGTCTGCACTTTGTGCGCAGCGGGAATCGGCGTTGCTGGCGCAGCGTGGAAAAACTTACTTCAGGGTTCGGCGCAGGGTAGACAGTTGCTTCTCGATGGTGGCGATATCAAACCTGTCTTCAATGCCATTTTCACAGTCTTCCGCCAGGCGCTCGGTTAAGGCGTTCAGTGCTCGGCGATCTTCATCGCGGGAACAGATATCTGCGAGTTCGATCAGTGCACCGATCAGGTGACGCATGACCACGCCACTGCCGCGGCCGTATTCGCGGATTTCATCCAGCGCCGCTGCCAGCACATCGGCAAAATCCAGCTCGTCGACCACCAGGCGCAGCTGTTCCTGATCGTCGTGAAAGCAGTTGGGAAGCGGTGGCCTCTGCAGCACGATGCCCACGCCGTCCACCAGCCGGTCGATACAGGAATAGGCGGTGAACGGGTCGTTGATACCGGGAGAGAGTGCGCGCACGGCGATCTGTGCGAGCTGGCGGATGGAAAAGATGATGTCCTGCTCGGCGGTTGCCTGCGGTCCCAGGGTAATGGCATTGAGAATGTCATTGGCAATTTCCTGGCTGTCGAGATCTCGCGGTGGATCGTAGACCCGGGCAACCGGGCGCCAGTGAAACGCGAAAATACCGGGGTGGCACAGGAGCTGCACGCGGCAGTTGTGCGCTTTCGCCCAATCGATCAGCGCCGGGCGGTTGATCATCTGCACATAGCCTTCGTTCCGCGCGCGCACACACAGGCTGTCGTCACCAAGTTTCAGCGTTCTCAGATCGCGGCGGGTGTTGCGGCGGTCTCTCGCTTCTTCCCGCGGGTAGATGGTTTCCAGTGCGGAACGGAATTCGCGGTTGATGTGAAAGGTGATGTTGTCCACCTGAATGGACTGGGCCACGTTGTGAATGAAATAAATCAGATAGGCGATACAGCCAAGCGTCAGCAGCAGGGCAAAGGTCACCGTGAGGGTATGGCGGACTTCCAGTGGATCTGAGCCGATACCGCGCATACTCATCAGTGCGTAGATGAAGGTGCTGAGAAAAATGCCGAGGGATACCTGGGTGCCGCGGTCGCGGATAAAGTTGCGCACCAGGCGCGGGCCGAACTGGTTGGAGGCCAGTGTGAGGGCCACCGTGGTGATGGAGAAAACAGTGCCCGCGACGGTGATGGTGGAGCCGGCGATGGCGCCGAGCAGTGCGCGCGCGCTATCGGGGTCGTGCAGTCGCAGCCAGCCGAACCCGGGCAGGTGATCAATTTTCCATACGCGGTCGGCGGCGAGTAACCCCTGCGCCAACAGCAGGGCGGCGACCATCATCAGCGCCGGGATCACCCAGAAGCTGGCACGCAGGCGCTCTGATAGATGCAGAAACCGGTGCTTCATGATTTTCTCAGTCACGACAGTCGGAAAGGGCAGTGAGAGACCGTTAACGGTGGCCACTAAAGACTAGTCGTTGGTGTCGCGATGATCCGTCGTGAGGAACGTATCGCGCGTCATTGCGGGAGGAGACGGTTAAAGTTGTTACAAGGGGGGATAAAGGGTGAAAGAAGGAAGAAGGGCGTCCGCGGCGGGCAAAGGGGCATCCGCCGCAGGTGTAGACGGAAGATCAGCTGGCCGAGTAGAAAAGGGCGCTGTTGGCCGTCGCCATCACACCACCCGCCATGGTCTCGTCGATGATCTCCTGGGTCAGCTCGGCGCAGCGGCCGCACTGTGAGGAAACACCCAGGTGACGGCGCAGGGCTTTGACCGAGGTGGAGCCGTCGTACACGGCTTCTTTGATCTGGCTGTCGGTGATGCCTTTACAGATACATACGTACATCGCGGTGACCCTGGCGCAAAAACAATCAATTCTCAAACGGATGTGGATCTTATTGGTAATGAGAATGTGTGTCAATAAGATTATGCGGTTGTTCAGAAACTATTCTAGTCAGTGGTTCGATCTACGGTAGGGGGGACTTGCGACCGGGGCTGACCAGAGAGTCCGGTCGCAGGGGATGTGCGGGGAACCGGGAATGGGAGGGTATCGGCTCAAGGTGATGAAGGGCGCCAGCTATCGGATTTATATAAAAATTTAATGGGACTGGCATAAAGCCCTGTGTAAGATAGCGGCCCACTATCAATCTTTAATCAATTTATAGCTATTGGTTATAAATTGATCATTTCCACAAGGTTATTACCCATCTCATTGAGGAGGTTCTCATGGCTGTATTAGTAGGCAAGCCCGCTCCGGATTTCACTGCGGCTGCGGTACTGGGCAACGGCGAGATCGTTGACACCTTTAACCTGGCCGACGCCATCAAAGGCAAGAAAGCCGTTATCTTCTTCTACCCGCTGGACTTCACCTTCGTATGTCCGTCCGAGCTGATCGCGTTCGATCACCGCTATGCGGAGTTCCAGAAGCGCGGTGTTGAGGTGATCGGTGTGTCCATCGACTCCCAGTTCTCCCACAATGCCTGGCGTAACACTCCGGTAAACGACGGCGGCATCGGCGCAGTCAAGTACACCCTGGTTGCCGACGTGAAGCACGAAATCTGCCAGGCCTACGACGTTGAGTCCGAAGGCGGTGTCGCTTTCCGCGGCTCCTTCCTGATCGATGAAGAAGGTGTGGTTCGCCACCAGGTCGTCAACGATCTGCCGCTGGGCCGTAACGTTGACGAAATGCTGCGCATGGTTGACGCGCTGGCGTTCCACCAGGAGCACGGCGAAGTTTGCCCGGCTGGCTGGCAGGAAGGTGACAAAGGCATGAACGCCTCTCCGGCGGGTGTTGCCGCTTACCTGAGCGAGAATGCTGACAAGCTGTAAGTCTGCTGCGGAAAACCGCACGACTGAAGACGGTGAGGGCCGCAGGGCTCTCCACCGGAAAAACCGCCGCATGGCGGTTTTTTTTCGCCCGTCATTTGGGGCATGAAGAAATTCACACTGTCAGCCCTGGTGATGCCGGCGGAAAAATCGGCTAATGTGCGCGTTTGTTCCGGTTTTATTACAATCCCGGCGCGAGTGTGGTGAGCGAGGCGCATGGGGACGTTTGCAGGGGCATCTGGCAGTAGGTGCAGCGAAAGATTGGCGCGGTGGCAAGTGCTGGATGCTCCGAGAATTTTCGCGCGGGCTGCTAGTCTTAATACAGGTTTTCCCTCAACAGCTGGCAGCACTTCTTCTCGGGGGTTCGGGCCGCCTCGGCCCCAGACACAGTTGCTGCCGCGGTGGTCAGCAGTACGGCACATGGTGTATTTCAAGGTGATTCAGGGCATATCCAACCGTATTCGACGCGTATTCCGCTTCGCCGCCGGCGGCTTATTGTCGCCGCTGGCGTTTTCATTGCTGCTGGTGACGCACCCGGCGACCGCCGCAGACGCGGTGCGCAGCGAAAAGTCTGTGCGTGAAGGTGGCAAGGCGGTCAGTAAGAGTGTCGAGGTAAGTGCCCGTGAATTCGACCGCTACTTTCGCCAGATGCTGGAGCAGCATGGCATTCCCGGCGCCGCCTATGTGATCGTGGATCACGACCAGGTGGTGGCCATGGACACCTACGGCGTGCGGGTCAAGGGCAAGCATGAAGTGGTGACCAGCCACACGGTATTTCGTCTGGCGTCGGTGTCCAAGACGTTCGCCGCGAGTATGGCGGCGGTGCTCGAACACGAGCACAAGTTCAACTGGGGCGACAAAGTCGTGCGCTACGTCCCGGAGCTCAGTTTCAAAACCCCGGCGCTGTCCATGAAGCTGCAGGTCCAGCACCTGCTGAGCCACTCGTCGGGATTGACGCCCAACGCCTACGACAACTATCTGGAAGACAATCGGCCCCTGTCCAAGATACTGCCGATGTTCGCCACCATTGACCCCAACTGTGAGCCCGGCAAGTGCTACGGCTACCAGAACGTCCTGTTCAGCCTGATTGAAGATGTGATCCAGAAGGCCACGGGTGTGCCCTACAGTCGCCAGCTCAAGGAGCGCTTTTTTGTCCCTCTGCAGATGGAAGATGCGTCCCTCGGCTGGGAGGCGTTTATGGCGGCGGGCAATCGCGCTGCGCCCCATGTGCAGACCGGCAGTGGCTGGCGGCCGGTAAAGGTGGAAAAGGAATACTATCTGGCGGCGCCCGCGGCGGGAGTGAACGCCAGTATCAGCGATATGGCACAGTGGCTGAAGGCGCAGATGGGATACCGCCCGGATGTGCTGTCGCAGGAGGTGATCAATGATCTCACCACTGAGCGGGTGGAAACCCGCCGCCACATGCAGCATCGCATCTGGCGTGACTATATCGACCACGCCGGTTACGGGCTTGGTTGGCGCCTGTATACCGTGGGCGATGATCGCATCGTGTTCCACGGCGGCTGGGTGGCGGGCTTTCGCGCGGCTGTGGCTTACTCGGAAAAGCGCAAGGTGGGAATCGCCATCCTGATGAACGCGGAGTCTCGCGTGATCTCCGATCTCACCGGCAATTTCATCGCCGATATCACCGGCCGCGGCAAGCTGGTACAGGCCACGGCTGCCGCCAAAAAGTAACCCTTCCGGGCACGTCCTTTTTTATGTCTCTCCGGTCGGCGCTTGAAAAGGCGCCGGCCGTCCCAATATCCCCTCACTTGAGATTGATCTGATTTAGGGGAGAACCGACCCATGACTGTAGAGGCGCACAAAGAACGCCACGGTTTCCAGACCGAAGCCAAGCAGCTGCTGCACCTGATGATCCACTCGCTCTACTCCAACAAGGAGATTTTCCTGCGCGAGCTGGTATCCAATGCATCGGATGCTGCCGACAAACTGCGCTTCGAGGCGCTCTCCAAGCCCGAGCTGCTGGAAGAAGACCCGGATCTGCGTATTCGCATCGAATTCGACAAAGAAGCCGGTACCCTCAGCATCACCGACAACGGCATTGGCATGAGCCGCGACGAGGTGATCGAGAACCTCGGCACCATTGCCCGCTCCGGCACCGCCAATTTCATGCAGAACCTCTCGGGCAACCAGAAGAAGGACGCACACCTGATCGGCCAGTTCGGGGTTGGGTTCTACTCCGCGTTTATCGTTGCCGACAAGGTGGATGTATTCACCCGCCGCGCCGGCCTCGATGCCGGCCAGGGCGTGCACTGGGAGTGCAGTGGTGAGGCCGAATACTCGGTGGAAAATGTGGAGTGGCCGAGCCGCGGTACCCGCGTGGTGCTGCACCTGAAGGATGAGGCAAAAGAATACGCCGACGGCTGGCGCCTGCGCTCCATTATCAAAAAATACTCCGATCACATCGCCATCCCGGTGGAGATGCTGAAGGAAGAGCACAGCTTCGGCGACGATGAAGACAAGAAGGACGACAAGGCGCCGGAATTTGAAGCGGTCAACGCCGCCCAGGCGCTGTGGACCCGCCCGCGCTCTGAATTGAAATCCGAAGAGTACAAGGAGTTCTACAAGCACATCTCCCACGACTTCGACGATCCGCTCACCTGGAGCCACAACCGTGTGGAAGGAAAGCTGGATTACACCAGTCTGCTGTATATCCCGGCGCGCGCGCCGTTCGACCTGTATCAGCGCGACGCCGCCCGCGGCCTGAAACTGTATGTGCAGCGCACCTTCATCATGGACGACGCCGAGCAGTTCCTGCCGCTGTACCTGCGTTTCGTCAAAGGGGTGCTGGACTCCAACGATCTGCCGCTGAACGTCTCCCGTGAGATTCTGCAGAAAGACCAGAACACCGACGCCATCAAGAGCGCGCTGACCAAGCGTGTGCTGGACATGCTGGACAAGCTGGCAAACAAGGATGCAGACGAATACCAGAAGTTCTGGGATCTGTTCGGTTCCGTGATGAAGGAAGGCCCGGCGGAAGATTTTGCCAACAAGGACAAGATCGCCAAGCTGTTGCGCTTCTCCACCACCCACACCGACAGCGCCAAGCAGGATCAGTCGCTGGAAGCCTATGTGGGCCGCATGAAAGATGGCCAGAAGCACATCTACTACGTATGTGCGGATAACTTCGCCACCGCCAAGTCCTCGCCCTACCTTGAGGTCTTCCGCAAGAAAGGAATTGAAGTGCTGCTGCTCACCGATCAGGTGGACGAGTGGTTCGTCGGCCACATGCGCGAGTTTGATGGCAAGCAGTTCCAGGATGTGGCCAAGGGCGCGCTGGATCTGGGCGACGCGGAAAACGCGGACGACAAGGCCGAGCGCGAGAAGGTCGAAAAAGAGGCCGGCGCGCTGGTGGAGCGGGTCAAGGAAGTGCTGGAGAGCCGCGTCGAAGACGTGCGTGCGACCACACGTCTGGTGGATTCTCCTGCCTGTCTGGTGGCCAGTGACAACGATATGGGCCTGCAGATGCGCCGCATTCTGGAGCAGGCGGGGCAGAAGCTGCCTGACGCCAAGCCGATTTTCGAGCTGAACCCGAATCACCCGCTGGTACAGCGCCTGGATCAGGAGCAGGATGAGGATCGCTTCGCGGATCTCACCAATATCCTGCTGGATCAGGCGAATCTGGCGGCGGGCAACCAGCTGGAGGATCCGGCGGACTACGTGCGTCGCCTGAACGCGCTGTTGCTGGAACTCAATCGCTAAGATTGTCACTGTCGCACCGGTCGGGCATTCCGTCCGGCCGGTGTACCCTTCTGATTTTTTCTGCTCTCTGACGTTCCTGATGTGCTTTACCGCCTGCAGCGACCTATTTCCTGCGGTGTGAATGCGCTGCGCTATAGTTGCAACTTGATCCGTCCCACAATTCTTCGTTCGCTGGTTTTTTGCACGAATTGGTGTGGAAAGAACGGCAACTGCGGGTGAACTTGGCAAAAATGACCAATTTTCTGTCTGGTCATTGGGCGCCGGCGGCATGCTCCGTATAATCCCCCGCTGCACAGTAAATACCATCGAGCGTTATGACCCAGAAAGACGTATCCTCAAACGCCCCCGAATCCAGTTACTCCATTGCCATTCTTGGCGGCGGCAGCTTCGGTACCGCCATTGCCAATATCGTTGCCGGCAACGGCCACGACACCCGGCAGTGGATGCGTGACCCGGAGCGCGCCGACGCCTGCATGGCCAACCGGGAAAACCAGCACTACCTGCCTGGCGTTGCCCTGCATCCGCAACTGAAGGTCACCTGTGATCTCGAGGCCGCGGTGTGCGGTTGCCAGATCGTGTTTGTCGCCATTCCCAGCGGCTCTTTTCGCGAGGTGATGCATCGCGCCGCGCCGATTCTGTCTCCCGGTACCATGCTGATCTCTCTCACCAAAGGGGTGGAGCACGATAGTTTCCATCTGATGAGCGATATCCTGCGGGAAGAGACCGAAGGCATGCGTGTGGGGGTGCTGAGCGGCCCCAATTTTGCCAAGGAAATTGTCGCTGGCCACTACACCGCCACGGTGATTGCCAGTGAGGACGAATCGCTCTGTGCCACCATTCAGAAGGTGTTGCACTCCGAAACCTTCCGCGTGTACTCCAGCAACGATGTGTTTGGTGTCGAGCTCGCCGGCGCCTTGAAAAATATCTATGCCATCGTCACCGGCATGGCCGTGGCCCTCGGGCGCGGGCAGAACACGACCAGCCTGCTGATTACCCGGGCGCTGGCGGAGATGATGCGTTTTGCTGAGGCGGTAGGTGCGGACCCAATGACCTTTATCGGCCTGGCCGGTGTCGGCGATCTGATTCTCACCTGCTCCTCGGACCTGAGCCGCAATTACCGGGTGGGTTACCTGGTGGGCAAGGGCAAGAAGCTGGATGAAGCGGTAATCGAGATCGGCCAGGTGGCGGAAGGGGTGAATACCGTTCGTCTGATCAAGGCGAAAGCAGATGAATTGGGTGTCTACATGCCCTTGGTTTCCGCCATTCACGCCATATTATTTGAAGGTACCCCGATCCCTACGGTGATCCGTGAGTTGATGTCCGGGGCACAGACCTTTGATGTAGCCTATTCGGCCAAACCCTGAGTGTACTTCCCGAACCGGGAAGGCTATTGGAAATCAAGATGAATAACGAAGAAATCAAGCGCAACCTGACGTCCTCTGATCACTGGCTGCGGCTGGTGTTCATGGTGCTGTTTGTGATTCTGCTGGAGGTGGCTGGTGTGGTGATGCTGGCCACCATCGTCCTGCAATTTCTTTTTGCCATTATTACTGGCGGCCCGAACGACAACCTGCGCCAGCTTGGTAATCAGGTCGCATCCTATATCTATCAGACCCTGCAGTTCCTGATTTACAACACCGAAGAAAAGCCATTCCCCTTTTCGGAATGGCCGCAGTCCTGAACCGAATTCGGGCTATAGTTTTGTCCTGACGGTATTTCTCCTGATACCGGCCCCTGCGGCCGGTGACCTTTAATAGTGGTGCCCAACAACGGAATGGTGATCGCCCCATGAGCAACGAAGAACTGAAACGTAACCTGACCTCAACCAACCAGTGGCTGCGCCTGGTGTATATGGTGCTGTTTGCTGTACTGCTGGAAGTCGCCGGCTTTGTGATGCTGGCTGTCGTAATTGCCCAATTCCTGTTCGCCATCTTTACTGGCGGCGCGAATGACAATCTGCGTCGGCTGGGTGACCAGATTTCCACATTCATCTACCAGAGTCTGCAGTTCCTCATCTACAACACCGAAGAAAAGCCCTTTCCTTTCTCGGAGTGGCCGGAATCCCAGGAGGAGGATCTCTCTTCTTACGAAAGCGCCGAGGAATTCGACGGCGAGGTGATTGGCCGTGAGGATGACGCGGAGGTTGTGGCCGAGTTTGAAGAGGTAGACGAAGCGGACACGGAAACCCCGCCCGCCAAGGTCGCGGAGAAGGCGGAGGAGAAGCCGGCGGCAAAACGAAAAGCCCGCTCCGCAAAAGCTGCAAAAGAAAACGCGGATGACGAAACTGTCATTGAGCTTGGCAGTGACGCCTCTGCGGATACGGAAAAGACTACCGGCGATAAATAAACCGGTAGCTACGTTCGATGTGTTTGGTCGTCAGGATTTGACGGGAGAACCTAGTGCTGTTGCTTGTTATGCGTCACGGCCACGCGGAGCCGTTCAGTAAGAGCGATGAAACCCGCGCGCTCACCGACGGTGGGCGCGAGGATGTGGCGGCGGTGTGCAAGGAGCGCGCGTCGGAACTGGCGCAGGTAAAGACCATCTGGTCCAGCCCTTTTGTGCGCACCCGTCAGACTGCCAAGATTGTGGCGGACACGTTTGAGCGCGAAGTGGAAATCCAGGAATTGCTCACGGGAGATACCCCGCTGGATCAGTTGCTGGACGCACTCGCGGAGGCCGACGAGGATATTTTTCCACTGCTGCTGGTCAGTCATCAGCCGCTGGTGGGCAGCCTGGTCAACGGCCTCTGCGGGACGGGTGACGAACATCCCATGGGTACCTCAAGCCTCGCCTGCCTGAGCGCCGATGTTTGGGCCCGCAACTGTGCGGAGCTTGAGTGGCTTCAGCACAAGCCGTAGCGCTTCTGTTCGATGTTCCCTGTATCAACTGCAAGAATGGCCATTGAGTCTGACCTCTGTGGCCATTGAGGCGCTCGCAGGGCACTGTCAGCATGGTGAAACTCATTCTCCGGAAGTTGCTGTCATGAGCCTGTCCCCCCGCGAAATTTCTCTGGATGTCCAAGGCAATACCATTGCCGCGCGCCAGTGGGGTAATCCCGACGGTGTCCCGGTGCTGGCACTGCACGGCTGGTTGGACAATTGCGCCAGTTTCGATGCGATGGCGCCCTATTTGCAGAGCCTTAATTTGGTTGCGGTGGATATGGCCGGGCACGGCCAGAGTTATCACCGCCACCGGGATGCCAATTACACCGTATGGACGGAGATCGAAGATGTGCTGGGGATGGCGGATGCCCTCGGCTGGCAGCGCTTCTCCGTACTGGCACACTCCCGCGGCGCGGTGATCGGCACCATTGCCGCGGCCACCTTTCCCGAACGTATAGACCGCCTGGCCCTGATCGATGGCCTGGTACCGCCGCCGACAACCGACGAAGAAGCCCCGGAAACCCTGCGCAAGGGTATCGAGCAGCGCGCGCGCTACCGCGATCGCCGCACCAAGGTGTTTGATTCTCTGGATGTGGCCACCGCGGCGCGCAAGAACGGATTGTTCAAGTTGAGTGACACGGCCGCGCGCGCGCTGGTGGAGCGGGGCGTGCGCCCCTGTGATGGCGGATACACCTGGAGCAATGATCCGCAGTTGCTGGCGAGTTCCCTGGCGAAACTGAACGAAGCGCAGGTAAAGGCATTCCTCGACCGCGCCACCATGCCGATTCTTCTCGCATTGGGCGAAAACGGAATTCAGGGAATGATCGAGCGCATCCGCCCCATTGCAGAGCGGATACCGAATATGGAAATTCGGGAATTTCCCGGTGGGCACCATCTGCACATGGAGGAGAGTGCCGAGGCTATTGCCCGCTGGTTCCTGCCGTTTCTTGAGGCGGGCCGCTGAAACACTGTTGTGCGTGTGCCTGGCTGCGCCCCTTGATAGAGGGTCAGAACGGTACGCGCTTGGCGTAGCTCGCCTTTTCCATATCCCGCACTTCCACGGAAATCTCCGGCACCTCCGGTGCGGACTCACAGAGGCTGTTGAATATGGCCGCGCTCAGGGCTTCTTTCTGTTCGGTGGTACGCCCTTCCAGAATCCGCACTTCCGCGTGGATAAACGTCCTGTCACCCTTCTCGTCATTACCCAGGGCGAAATCCCGATAGGGAAGGGCTCGGGTCTTGATGGCGCTGGCATTGAAAAGCCCGGTGTTGTTCATGGCCCGATGACCATTTTCCACCAGGGTTGCAATGGAAATACGGCCTTCCAGTCGCTGGGAGTATTCGATCACCAGATGGGGCATTGCCGGGCTCTCCTTGTGTTTCCTGGTCTCGCCTGCCTTTCGCCGTTATTGGATCAGTGACAGAAATTCATTGCGGGTGGCCTGCTGGCTGCGGAAGGAGCCCAGCATGGCGGAAGTTTTCATCACCGAGTTCTGCTTTTCCACACCGCGCATCATCATGCACATGTGTTTTGCTTCGATGATCACGCCCACACCGGCGGCGCCAGTAACGCGCTGGATGGTTTCGGCGATTTCCACCGTGAGCTGTTCCTGAATCTGCAAACGGCGGGCAAACATGTCTACAATGCGCGCCACTTTCGACAGTCCCAGCACTTTGCCGTCGGGAATGTACGCCACATGCGCCTTGCCGATAAATGGCAACAGGTGGTGCTCGCACAGGGAATAGAGCTCGATATCCTTGACCAGTACCATCTCGCTGCAATCGGACGGGAAAAGCGCGTCGTTGACGATTTCTTCCACGGTCTGCTGATAACCGCGGGTGAGGTACTGCATGGCCTTGGCGGCGCGCAGCGGGGTGTCTTTCAGACCCGGGCGCTCCAGGTTTTCGCCAATGGCTTCAATGATGTGTGCGTAGTGTTCTTTCATCAGTATGCTTCCAACGTCTCGCCCGCTTAGGCTCAGCGCCTGTACAGCGGCAAGGGGCCGATATTCGGGGGCTCCAGAGGGTGCGCTACCCTAAGCCTTTGTGCCAAGGGAGTAAAGTGGCAATAGCCCGGGCGCCGGTAATTGAGGAATTTCGCCAATGATAGAGAAACGTGAGTCCAGTTTGCAGGATTTACACACCGTTCTGGATTACATCCGCTGGGGTGCCAGCCGCTTCAATGAGTCCGGGCTCTGGTTTGGTCATGGAACCGACAACGCCTGGGATGAGGCTGTCCTGCTGGTCACCCACGCCTTGCATCTGCCGGCGGACAGTAAGCCGGACATCCTCGCCGCGCGTCTGACCATGGAGGAGCGCCGCGAGGTGATGGATGTGCTGGAAAAACGTATCCACCAGCGCCTGCCAGCGCCCTACATCACCAAGGAGGCCTGGTTCTGCGATATACCGTTTTATGTCGACGAGCGTGTGCTGGTGCCGCGGTCACCCATTGGTGAGCTGATCCGGCAGCGCTTCGAACCCTGGCTGACGGAGGAGCCGCTGGCGATTCTGGATCTGTGTTGCGGCAGTGGCTGTATCGGTATTGCCTGTGCCGAAACCTTTCCCGAGGCGCGGGTGGATGTTAGTGATATCTCTCCGGATGCCCTCGAGGTGGCACAGATCAATATCAATCGCCACGATCTGAATGAGCAGGTGCGGGCGGTGCAGTCGGATCTGTTTGCCGGGCTTACGGGTTGCAGCTATGACCTGATTGTCAGTAACCCGCCTTATGTCGATGCGCGGGATCTTGCGGAAATGCCCGCGGAGTATCACGCAGAGCCGGGGCTGGCACTGGGGTCCGGTGACGACGGTCTCGACTTTACCCGCCGCCTGTTGCTGGAGGCCCCGGACTATTTGCAGCCGGAGGGCATTCTGGTCTGTGAAGTGGGGAACAGCTGGCTGGCGCTGGAGGAGGCGTACCCCCGGGTGCCGTTCGTTTGGCCGGAGCTGGAAGATGGCGGTCATGGGGTATTCATGCTGACCCGTGAAGATCTGCTGGCCTGCCGCCCGTTTTTTGAGAAGGCCGCGGGCTGAACCGTCTCACTCAGCGGTGCAGAATCCTGCGAGCCTGCGGCGACAGATTCCTCTATAATGCGCGGCTTTCGAAGACAAATATTGTCGAGAGAAGTTGAATAATTCACTGGGGTAGGGAATACCGGGTATGTCGGGCAACACATTTGGCAAGCTGTTCTGTGTCACCACTTTTGGCGAGAGCCACGGTCCGGCGCTGGGCTGTATCGTCGACGGTTGCCCGCCCGGGCTGGAAATTTCCGCGGAGGAAATCCAGCTGGAACTGGACCGCCGCAAGCCCGGTACCTCCCGCTACACCACCCAGCGCCGCGAGGCGGACGAAGTCAAAATCCTCTCCGGAGTGTTCGAGGGCAAGACCACCGGTACTCCCATCGGCCTGCTGATCGAGAACACCGACCAGCGCTCCAAGGACTATGCCAACATCGCCGAGCAGATCCGCCCGGCCCACGCCGACTACACCTACTGGGCCAAATACGGCCTGCGGGATTATCGCGGTGGCGGTCGTTCGTCCGCGCGCGAGACGGCCATGCGCGTCGCCGCCGGTGCCATCGCGAAAAAGTGGTTGAGGCAGCAGTTGGGCATTGAAGTGCGCGGCTATCTTTCCCAGCTCGGCCCCATCAAGGTGGAGACGCTGGACTGGTCCCAGGTGAGCGAGAATCCATTTTTCTGCCCGGACGCGAGTAAGGTGCCCGAGATGGAGGCGTATATGCAGGCGCTGATCAAGGAGGGCAACTCCATCGGCGCGCGTATTTCCGTGCACGCCAGCGGTGTGCCGGCGGGCCTCGGTGAACCGATTTTCGACCGCCTGGATGCGGATCTTGCCCATGCGTTGATGAGTATCAATGCGGTAAAAGGCGTGGAGATCGGTGCGGGCTTTGCGTCGGTGGAGCAGAAAGGTACCGAACACCGGGATGAAATTACCGTGGACGGTTTTCAGTCCAATAATGCCGGTGGCGTTCTCGGCGGCATTTCCAGCGGACAGGAAATTATTGCGCATATTGCACTGAAGCCTACCTCCAGTCTGCGCATTCCCGGCAAGAGCCTGGATATCAACGGCAACCCTATTGAGGTCGTCACCACCGGTCGTCACGATCCCTGTGTGGGTATTCGCGCGACGCCAATTGCGGAAGCGATGATGGCGATTGTGCTGATGGATCATGTGCTGCGCCAGCGTGGGCAGAATGGGGATGTGGCGTTTGGCCTGAAGATTCCAGCGGGTGAGCCGGCCTGATTTCCCGTGAAGCCGGTAGAAACAAAAAAGGCGGGGCGCTGTGAGCGCCCCGCCTTTTTTATTTGCCTCGATACCCGGATTACAGGTGCAGGCTCAGGCCCAGATAGGGACCCTTGATTTCCAGATCGCTCTGCAGTGCATCCAGTTCCTTGATATCCAGGGTCATGGAGCGATAACCGGCTTCCAGCGCGAAATCCAGCGCGGGTACGAAATCCCAGCGGATTTTTGCTGTGAGGTCGGTGTGGCTGTCGCCCTTGTAGCCAGTGCCATTGCCCTGGGCAATGATGGACCAGCCGGTGAAGGGCAGATCAAAGCGGGCCACGCCGTACACCATGGGCAATACACCGGAGAGTTCGATGTTTTCGGCTTGCTGGTCGCTGGTCACGGACAGTTCGCCACGATACTGACGGGCGGTGAGACCCAGATCCAGATTTACCCAGTTGTCCAGAATCTCGTAATAGAGCGTGGCGTCGGTATGCGTCAGGTTGATGTCTGCATTCACGTCGGAGCCAACCAGAAAGGTCTCGTCGCCGAAGGTGACGCTTTCGCTCAGCATGGCGGCACCGTTGGTTTCGATCTTGCTGTGCGCCAGCAGGATGTTGGGGATAAGCGGCACCGGGTGTTCCAGCGCGACTTGCAGGAAGGTCACGTTATCTTCCGCCAGGGTGAATTCATCGACGTTGTAGCTGTCGACACCGATAGCGCCGCTATAGGCGGGTTTCCATAGGCCGGCGGTAGCATCAAAACCGAGAATGGTGTCGGCACTGGCACCGGCGGAAGCCAGTGCGGCGCAGATAGCCAGAGTAATTTTTTTCATTGGAGTCTCTCCCGTTGGATTCTGCGGCGCATTCTACCGGGTTTGCATGAAGATTCTCTGACCAGTTGGCGATTTTGAGATTTCTTCACGCTTGTGTCGGACTCGGGGTCGCGAATGGGTCAGAGTCCCCGCGCTTCCTTGAATAGCAGCTGTTGCAGTGCATTGGCGGCGTTGCTCAGGGTGCGGTTGCGGTGGTAGATGATACCGAGGTTGCGCACGATGCTGAGCTGCGGCATTGGCAACTCGGCCAGGGTTTCGTCCACTAGGGTTTTCGGCAGCACACTCCAGCCGAGACCGACGCCCGCCATCATCTTGATGGTCTCGAGAAAATTGGTGGCGAGCTTGGCGGTGAGCTTGAGACCGTGGGCGTCGAACTCGCGTTTGATCAGTCGCCCGGTGTAGGTGTTCATGTCCGGCAGGATGGCCGGGTACTGGGCCAGTGCCGGCAGGTCGAGTTCGGGCATCTGTGCCAGCGGGTGATCCGGAGCGGCCACCACCACGCAGGGGTCGGGCCAGATAATCTGGGCGTTGAGGCTGGGGTAGTCCTTCAGTGCAAGGGTGACTACGGCGAGTTCGTACTCACCGGCCATCAGGGCCTCGTAGGCCTGTTCCGAGTCGAGGAAGTCGATATCCAGAGCGACGTCCGGGTAGCGGGTGCTGAAATCCTTCAACACCGGCGGCAGGTGGTGCAGCCCCACGTGGTGACTGGTGGCGATACGCAGACTGCCGCCGATGGTTTCGCCGAGGCTCCTGAGTTCCCGCTCCGCGTCGCTCACCTCGTTGAGGATATGCCGGGCGCGCGGCAGCAGGGCGCGGCCGGCGTTGGTGAGCTGGAGCTTGCGGCCGATGCGGTCAAACAGCGGCGCGCCCAGTTGCTGTTCGAGCGAGGCGAGGCGTTTGCTCACCGCGGGCTGGGTCAGGTGCAGCTGCTCCGCGGCTTCCGATACCGAACCCTGTTCAGCGATGGCGAGGAAGGCTCTAAGCCATTGAATTTCCATGGTAATTGCCCGCCTTACTCGTGTATTCCAAAAACGAATGCGCCATATAATAAATATAAATTGATGTTATTCAATACCCCCCCTAGACTCCCGCATGTTATCCATAGAGGAGATGGGGCTATGGGCCACCCGGAAAATAAAAACCCTGAGAGCAAAAAACAGACGCTCTACGACAAGCTCTGGCAGGACCACCTTGTCAAAAGCCGCGACGACGGCACCGCACTGATTTACATCGACCGTCACCTGATTCACGAGGTGACCTCGCCGCAGGCGTTTGAAGGCCTGCGCCTGGCGGGTCGCAAGCCCTGGCGCACGGATTCCGTGGTGGCCACTCCTGACCACAATGTGCCGTCCGACGCCGCCGAGCGCGCCGGTGGTATCGAAGGTATCCAGGACGAAGTTTCCCGTATCCAGGTCAAAACTCTGGACGAGAACTGCAAGGATTTCGGTATTGTCGAGTTCGGTATCAATGATCCCGGCCAGGGCATCGTGCATGTGATCGGCCCCGAGACCGGCGTCACCCTGCCGGGCATGACCGTGGTCTGTGGCGATTCCCACACCTCTACCCACGGCGCGCTGGGCGCACTGGCCCACGGTATCGGGACCTCCGAGGTGGAGCACGTGATGGCCACCCAGTGCCTGATCCAGAAAAAGATGAAGAACATGCTGGTGCGTGTGGACGGTGAGCTCGGCCCGGGCGTCACCGCGAAAGACGTAGTGCTGGCCATCATCGGCAAGATCGGCACCGCCGGCGGTACCGGTTACGCGATCGAGTTTGGCGGTTCCGCGATCCGCTCCATGTCCATGGAAGGCCGTATGACCATCTGCAACATGGCCATCGAGGGCGGCGCGCGCGCCGGTATGGTGGCGGTGGACCAGATCACCCTGGACTACGTAAAAGGCAAACCCTATGCGCCCAAGGGTGAGCAGTGGGAGCGTGCGGTGGAAAACTGGAGCCGCCTGCACTCCGACGATGGTGCGCACTTCGATGCGATCGTCGAGCTGAAAGCGGAAGAGATCGAACCGCAGGTGAGCTGGGGCACATCGCCGGAGATGGTGGTGCCGGTAAACGCGGTAGTTCCCGATCCTGCGGACGAGAGTGACGCCACCAGGAAAGCCGGTATCGAGCGCGCGCTGGAGTACATGGGCCTGAGCGCTGGCCAGAAGATTACCGATATCAATCTGGACCGCGTATTTATCGGTTCCTGCACCAACTCCCGCATCGAGGATCTGCGCGCGGCGGCGGAAGTGGCCAGGGGCCACAAGAAAGCCGACAGTGTGAAGCAGGTGCTCGTCGTACCCGGTTCCCAGTCTGTGAAGGCACAGGCGGAAAAAGAAGGGCTCGACAAGGTGTTTATCGAGGCCGGCTTCGAGTGGCGCGAGCCTTCCTGCTCCATGTGCCTCGCCATGAACGCAGACAAACTGGGTGCCGGCGAGCACTGTGCATCCACGTCTAACCGCAACTTTGAAGGTCGCCAGGGTTACGGTGGTCGTACCCATCTGGTGAGTCCGAGTATGGCGGCAGCAGCGGCGATTGCCGGTCATTTTGTGGACGTGCGTGAATTCGGGGGTGTGAAATGAAAGCGTTTACTCTGGTAACCGGCGTTGTCGCGCCGATGGACCGCGCCAATGTGGACACGGATCTGATCATTCCCAAGCAGTTTCTGAAGTCCATCAAGCGCACCGGTTTCGGTCCGAATCTGTTCGATGAGCTGCGCTACCTCGACGAGGGGCAGCCGGGGCAGGATTGCAGTCAGCGCCCGCTGAACCCGGATTTTCCGCTGAATTTCCCACGCTATAAGGGGGCATCCATTCTGCTGGCGCGCAAGAATTTCGGTTGTGGCTCCAGCCGCGAGCACGCGCCCTGGGCACTGGACGACTACGGTTTCCGCGCGGTAATTGCGCCGAGTTTTGCGGATATTTTCTTCAACAACTGTTTCAAAAATGGCTTGTTGCCCATTGTCCTTGATGAGGCGATCGTTGAGCAGTTGTTCCAGGAAATGTATGCGGACGAAGGCTACCAGTTGACCATCGACCTGGAAAAACAGCAGGTGATCAAACCCAATGGCGAGACCATTGGGTTTGAGGTGGACGAGTTCCGCAAACACTGTTTGCTGAATGGCCTCGATGATATCGGTCTGACACTGGAAGACGCGGACGAAATTCGCGCATACGAAGCCAAGCGCCGCGAACAGGCACCCTGGTTGTTTGATGCGGTGAAGTGACCGCACGAGAAGGAATTTAGGAAGAAAACATGAGCAAGAAAATCATGATCCTCCCGGGCGATGGTATCGGCCCGGAAATCGTTGAGCAGGCACTGGCGGTATTGAAAACCGCCGATGAGAAATTTGGTCTGGGGCTGGAATTTACCCAGGGCCTGATCGGTGGTGCGTCCATCGATGCACATGGTGAGCCGCTGACTGACGCAGAGCTGAAAAATGCCGGTGACTGCGACGCGGTACTGCTGGGTGCCGTGGGCGGTCCGAAGTGGGACAAGCTGGATCGCGCTATCCGCCCGGAAAAAGGCCTGTTGAAAATTCGCAGTGGTCTCGGCCTGTACGCCAACCTGCGCCCGGCCATTCTGTACCCCCAGCTGGCCGATGCGTCCTCGCTGAAACCGGAGGTGGTGTCGGGCCTCGATATCCTGATTGTGCGCGAGCTCACCGGCGGTATTTACTTTGGCGAGCCGCGCGGAATCCGCGAATTGGAAAATGGTGAGAAGCAGGGCTTCAACACCTACGTGTATAAAGAGTCAGAAATCGAGCGCATCGCACGCACGGCGTTTGAAGCGGCACAGAAACGCGGCGGTAAACTCTGCTCCGTGGACAAGGCCAATGTGCTGGAAGTTACCGTGCTGTGGCGTGAAGTGCTGGATCGTCTGGCACCCGAGTACCCGGATGTGGAACTGTCCCATATGTACGTGGACAACGCGGCCATGCAGTTGGTGCGCGCACCCAAACAGTTCGACGTGATGGTGACCGGCAATATGTTCGGCGACATTCTGTCCGACGCTGCGGCCATGCTCACCGGCTCCATCGGTATGCTGCCGTCTGCATCGCTGAACGAAAGCGGATTTGGTCTGTACGAACCCTGCCACGGCAGCGCGCCAGATATTGCGGGTCAGGGCATCGCCAACCCGCTCGCTACCATTCTCTCTGCGGCCATGATGCTGCGTTATTCCCTGGATATGGGCGACGCTGCCGATGCCATCGAGGCGGCGGTGAGCAAGGTGCTGGACCAGGGGCTGCGCACCGCGGACATCTATACCGAAGGCTGCCAAAAAGTTTCTACCGCGGAAATGGGCGCAGCGGTGGTCGCGGCGCTCTGAGTGCATCGGCTTAATTCATTGCGTTGTCCCGGCGGGTGTCGGGACGTGATCTCTTACAGAATTGACAGGGTATTGAAATGAACAAGGTAGGATTCGTAGGCTGGCGCGGCATGGTGGGTTCCGTTCTGATGGGCCGCATGCTGGAAGAAAACGACTTTGCACATATTGCAGAGCCGGTATTTTTCTCCACCTCCAATGCCGGCGGCGCTGCGCCGGATATCGGCAAGGATGTCGCGCCATTGAAGGATGCCTACGATCTGGATGCGCTGGCCGAACTGGACGCGATTGTCAGTTGTCAGGGCGGCGACTACACCAAGGAAGTCTTTGGCAAACTGCGTGAAAAAGGCTGGAATGGCTACTGGATCGATGCGGCGTCGAGCCTGCGTATGGCGGACGACGCCATCATCGTGCTGGACCCGGTGAACCGCGATGTGATCGACCGCGGCATCGAGTCCGGTGTAAAAAACTACATCGGCGGCAACTGTACCGTGAGCTTGATGCTGATGGGCCTGGGCGGACTGTTCAAGGCGGGACTGGTGGAGTGGGTCACCTCCATGACCTATCAGGCCGCCAGCGGCGCCGGTGCCAAGAACATGCGCGAGCTGATTTCCCAGATGGGCGCGATCCGCGACGGCGTAGCCGCGGAACTGGCGGACCCGGCCAGTGCGATTCTGGATATCGATCGCAAGGTGGTGGAAAGCATGCGCGGTGGTGATTTCCCCACCTCGGAATTCGGCGCACCGCTGGCCGGCAGCCTGCTGCCGTGGATCGACACCCAACTGGAAAACGGTCAGAGCCGGGAGGAGTGGAAGGCCCAGGTGGAGGCCAACAAGATTCTCGGCACCAGCAGCGTGGTGCCGGTGGACGGTACCTGCGTACGTATCGGCGCCATGCGCTGCCACAGTCAGGCATTTACCGTGAAACTGAAAAAAGACGTGCCGCTGGCGGAAGTCGAGCAGCTGATTGCCTCCGCCAACGACTGGGTGAAAGTGGTACCGAACGACCGCGCCATCACTCTGCAGGAGCTGACTCCCACCGCGGTCACCGGAAAGCTGGATATCCCGGTCGGTCGCCTGCGCAAGCTGAGCCTCGGTGGCGAATACCTGAACGCCTTTACCGTCGGTGACCAGCTGTTGTGGGGTGCCGCCGAACCACTGCGTCGTGTGTTGCTAATTCTGCTGGGCAAACTGTAAGTACGAAAAACATCCATTTCGCCGCCCCATTTCTCGGGGCGGCTTCCCCCCACTCGCTTCGCGAGTATAATCCCCCGCATTTTTCAGACTGCTGAATTTATCGCCGAACTGGCCTAAAAGCAGTCGAACCACAGCATGAGTACAACTATGACTGAATCCAACCGGGAACTGGTGATCCTTGGCGTCGGCAGTGCGCCCTTTGATGCGCTGCTGGAAATCCTCGAGGAGCGCAATACCGTAACCCCCGCACAGCTGAAGCTGGTGGTGGGTGACGAAGTGGAGGCTGACCCGCAGGTTTTTGCCAACCGCAGTATTGCTGTCACACCGTTGGACGAGTTCACTTTTTCTGCCGATCAGGTGCTGTTGTTACTGAGTGGTGGCGATACGGCCAGTGCGGCTGTGACCAAGGCCGAAGAAGCCGGAGCCTGGGTGGTCGACGCGGCGGGAATCAGTCGCGGGGATGACTCCGTAGCCCTGATACACCCGCTGCTGAACGCGGCAGCACTACAGACGGTCGAGCGCCGGGTGGTGGCGGTGCCGGGTGCCGGTGCGGCGATGATTGCGGAGGCACTGTACCCGCTGAAGTCGCAATTGAAATCCGTGGACGTGGTGCTGAATCAGCCAGTGTCCGCACTCGGCAAGGCCAGCGTGGATGCCGCTGCGGCACAGACCGCACGCCTGTTCAACGGCCAGGAGCCTGAGGCGGATGAAGTTACCGGGCAGCGTCTGGCGTTCAATCACCTGAGTTCCGCGGAAGCGCTGCTGGAAAGTGGCCACAGTGTCAGCGAGCTGGCTCTGGTACTGGAGCTGCGCCGCCTGCTCGGCGAGTCCATTGCGTTTGATGCCACCATCAATACCGCATCGGTATTTCACGGCCAGTTGGCGAACCTGAGTGCGCAGCTGGAAAACCCGGTGGAGCTCTCCAAGGTGCGCGGCCTGCTCACTAATGGTGCGCGCCTGGAAATGCGTGAGCGCCCATCGGCGCAGGACGCGGTGGGTAGTGAGAATACTCTGGTCGGGCGTTTGCGCAGCGGGTTGCTGGGTCCTGCATGGGTCAATTTTTGTGCGGCATCCGACAATTTGCGGAAAGACGTCGCAATTAACTGTGTACAGATTGTCCACTTGTTGCTAAAAACCCATTGATATTTAATACTTAGCGACCTTTGTGAAGGTTTCTTCTTAACATTGCCCGGCCGATTCTAGAGGCGCGGGGACGGCACTGCCTGGGGGGCATTGCCGTAATCATGGGAGAGGATACCCGACGGGCTAAGTCTTTATCGGGGGGCGATTCTTTCGCGGAGAGTTTCGTCGGAGAGTAGAGCCTGGTGTCTGAGCACTGGTTCTTTTGAGTAAAAAATGCGCGGCATGCCGCGCGGCCCGGTTTCTGTTTCTGGCACTTTGGGTGAAGAATGAACAGATTCCGGAGTGATTCTAAAAATAAAGGGAATCGGTTATGCGTGTGCAAAAGCTGGCACTTGCAGTTGGTCTGGTCAGCGCACTGGGAGGCAACGGGGCTCTCGCGCTTGGTCTGGGTGAGATCAAACTGAACTCCACCTTGAACCAACCTCTCAATGCGGAAATCAAACTGCTGCAGACTCGCGGCCTTGGTGAAAATGAAATCAAGGTGCGCCTGGCCAGTTCCGACGACTTCGAGCGCGCTGGCGTGGATCGCGCCTACCTGCTCGACGAACTGCAGTTCAGCATCGACTATTCCAATGGCGAGCCGGTGGTGCGTATTTCAAGCCGCGCCCCCATCCGTGAACCCTTTCTGAATTTTCTGGTGGAAACCCGCTGGCCAAGTGGCCGCTTACTGCGGGAATACACCCTGTTGATGGACCTGCCGGCCTTCTCCACCAATACTGCCTCCCAGCCGGTACAGGCTGCCGAGCGCGAGCGCCAGCAGATTGTCCGCAACCCGCCGCCACAGACGCCGCTGAAGCCCACTATCGTGCGCCAGCCCGAGCCGGTACAGGCACCGGTGGAACAGCCTGAGTCCGAATACCAGGCACCGCAGGAGACCGTCACCGAACCCGCGCAGCCGGTGTATGAGGAGCCCGCCGAATTGCAGCCTGCGCCGCAGCCCGAGACGGTCGCGAGTTCCGGAAGCCGTGTCTACGGTCCGGTGGAAGCCAACAAGACCCTGTGGGAAATTGCCCGCGACAACCGTGAAACCCGCGAAGTTTCTGTGCAGCAGACCATGCTGGCCATCCAGCGTCTCAATCCCGAAGCGTTTATCAACAACAACATCAATTTGCTCAAGAAGGGCGCCGTCCTGCGTCTGCCCACCAACGATGAAGTGCGCAGCCTGACTCGCACCGAAGCGGTCTCTCAGGTGGCGACCCAGAATGAGGCGTGGCGCGAGCGTGTTGGTGATACCGAAGTCACCGGGGCCCCACTGGATGGTCGCGCCGTGGCGGAAGAAACCGTCGAGAGCGATGCACTGGAAGGGCGCGTGTCCCTGGCGGCGCCCGGCGACAATGAATCCGTACTGTCTGGTAGCGGCAGTGGCACCGGCGACAGCGAGGCCCTGGAGGGTGAGCTGGCGGTGAGCGAGGAGGAACTCGACAAGTCCCGCCTTGAGAATACCGAACTGCAGGAGCGTATCGGCGAACTTAACGAACAGATCGACACCATGGAACGCATGGTGGAAGTCTCCAACGACGAGCTGCAGGCGGTACAGGCCGCTGCCGCGCAGTCGCTTGAAGGTGCTGAATCCGAAGCCGAAGACACCAGCACCGAGGATGCGGGTTTGGACGTCGGTGGGGAGATCGAGGGCGTGGATGCCTCGACGGCAACACCGGAGCAGAGTGCGGTCAGCGAACCGGAAGCTGCCGAAGTCGCGCCGGAGAACGACGAAGCCCGCAATCGCGTGGTGGTACAGACGCGTCCCGAGCCGACTCTGGTTGAGCGTGTGATGGACAATATCGTGCCCATCGGTGTTGGCGCGGGTGCATTGCTGGTGGCGTTGTTCGGCTTTGTCACCTGGCGTCGTCGCCGCGAAGAAGAGGAGGCCATCCGCCAGGTCGAGGCCGAGATGGCGGCGGAGCGGGCCCAGACGGAAACGTTGGAGTTCGCGGAAGCGGATGACAATCTGTCCGCCGTGGAAGAGCTGGAAGCCAGCGAAAGTTTTGATCTGGATCAGTTGGGTGAAGTGGAGACCGACGACCCCATCGGGGAGGCGGAAATTCATCTGTCCCTGGCGCAGTACCAGGAGGCTGAGGCCAAGTTGCTGACTGGGCTCAGGTCGGCACCCGCCAATGTTGATGCTCGCCTGATGCTGCTGGAAGTGTACGCCCAGCAAAAGAGTGCTGAACAGTTTGACGAGCACTACCGCCAGCTGCTGAGTTATAGCGACGGTCCGGCGGCGGATCGGGCTGCGCGTTTGCGTGAAACCATCCCCGGCATAGCTCCCTTTGTAGCCCCGGAAGTGGATTTCTCCAGCGAGTCTCTGGAAGCCGCGCAGCTCGATGACCTAAGTGCGGATTTCGATACTGCGGACTTCAATCTCGATGCGAGCTTTGACGATCTCGACGAGTTTTCGGGCAATAAAAATACCGCGGTGGAAGCTGAGGAAGACGACGAACTCGGTCTCCTGGATGAATTTTCACTGGATCTTGACGACGAGGTGGAATCGGCACCGCAAGGCCTGTCTGCCGACGATGGTGATTTTTCTCTGGATCTGGATCTGGGCGACGAACTGGACAGCGGTCTTGAAGGTGGTTTTGACGGGAATCTTGAGTCGGAGCAGTCTTCGCTGGAGATGGCTGCAGAGGGGCCTGCCTCTGAATCGACTTCGCAGCCCGCTGCGGACAGCGAACTGGAATTCGACGATCTGATCGCCGACGGTGAACTGGACCTTGAAAGCCTGGATGGATTGGAAGGGCTTGGAGATCTGGATATCGACACCGACTTTGACGTTTCTGCCGAACCGTCGGCAAATACAGCGTCCACTCCAATGGCGGAAGAGGGCGGCCTCGACTTTGAGTTGGATCTCACGCCCATGGAAGACGACGGTGACCTCGTGAGCGCCGAGGGCGATGTCCGCGGTGATGCGGTCCCCGCTGGCAATGACACCGAGCTCTCCGTTGAAGACGGCAATCTGGATGGTCTGGATCTCGATTCCATTGATCTCGATTCCATTGACCTGGGGGATTTTGATGACCTGGGTGAGATCGATCTGGGCGGCGAAAGTGCCGCTAGCGTGTCTGGCGGTTTGGAACTGGAAGAAGACCTGGACGTTGCCGTTGCGGAAGAATCCGCACCTCGCAAGCAAGCGGCTGCGGACGATGAGGCGCTGGGCGACCTGGGCTTCAATCTCGAGAGCGATCTCGATTCCGAGCTGAACCTTTTGGAAGGCAGTGACGAAGTCAGTACCAAACTGGAGCTGGCGCAGGCCTACCTGGATATGGGCGACAAAGATGGTGCCCGTGAAATTCTGGGAGAGGTGGTGGAAGAAGCCACCGGAGAGCACCAGCAGCGCGCGAAAGATATGCTCAAGCACATGGGCTGATATCCGGACGTTTTATTCACGCTATCTACAGCGACAACACTTTGACCCCGCTCTATGCGGGGTCTTTCTTTTTCCGCAGGTGTAAACTCCACGGCATGATGAACAAGATTTACGAATACAAAGCCAATGGTGAGGTGCCGGAAGGAGAATCACTGCCCCCAGGACTGCGCAGGATTGCGCTTGGTGTGGAGTACTGTGGTTCGCGACTGCGGGGGTTTCAGAAGCAGAGTCACGATCCCCTGACGGTGCAGGAAACCCTGGAGAAGGCGCTGTCGAACGTTGCGGCAGAACCGGTCACGCTGGTGTGTGCCGGGCGCACCGATGCCGGCGTGCACGCCACCGGGCAGGTAATCCATTTTGATACCAGCGCCACAAGGCCGACCAGGGCCTGGATTCAGGGTGTGAATACCCAAATGCCGTTCGATGTGCGGGTGCACTGGGCGCAGGAGGTGCCGGCGCAGTTTCACGCGCGTTTTTCCGCGCGCAGCCGGACCTATCGGTATCTGATTCACAGCGCAGCCACGCGCTCCGCGCAGGCGGCCACCGAAGTGACCTGGAGTGAGCGGGAGCTGGATCTCGATGCCATGCGTGCAGGCGCACAGCACTTGATTGGTGAACACGACTTCAGCAGTTTCCGGGCGGCGCAGTGCCAGGCGCGCTCTCCGGTGCGCCGACTGTCCAAGCTGGATATCGGTCGTGTCGGTCAATTGATCGTGCTTGAAGTCAGCGCGACCGCATTCCTGCACCATATGGTGCGCAATATTGCCGGTGTACTGATGGCGGTCGGGCGCGGCGATCGCGCGCCCGAGTGGGTGGCGGATGTACTGGCGGCGCGTGATCGCGCCGCAGCTGGTGTCACTGCTCCGCCCCACGGGCTGTACCTGGTCAATGTGCAGTACCCGGATGAGTTTGTTCTGCCGGAATGGCCGCCTGGACCACTGCTGGTACCGCTGCCGCTGGACGCCATCGCCAATAGTGGGCGATAAACGCCGCGTTTCGCCCAAACCCCCGATCTGCTAGTATCCCGGGCTCTCCGATTTTCTCTGCTGCCAGCGCACGGGATTCGTGGCGTTAGTGACCGGACGCCAGCTGGCCGCGTCAGCGGTGTATGGAATATGCGCGTAAAGATCTGCGGAATAACCAGTGTCGAAGACGCCCTGTTGGCGGTGGAAGCCGGCGCGGACGCGTTGGGCCTGGTGTTCTATCCTGCCAGTCCCCGCAATGTGACACCGGAGCAGGCGGCGGAAATTGCCCGCGCGGTATCGCCATTTGTGGTGCTCACCGGCCTGTTTGTGGATGCGCATCCGGAACAGGTGCGTGCCGTGCTGCAGCAGGTGCCGCTGAATCTTCTGCAATTTCACGGCGATGAGAACGCGCCCTATTGCCGCCAGTTTCACCGCCCCTACATCAAGGCTTTGCGTATGAAGCCGGACCTGGATCCGGTGGAGGCGATGGCGGCCTTTCCCGATGCCCGCGGCATATTACTGGATGCCTATCGCAAAGGGGTTCCCGGTGGCACCGGTGATACCTTTGACTGGCAGCGGGTACCTCAGGACAGTGGTCACCAGATCATTCTTGCCGGTGGCCTCACGCCGGAAAATGTGGCCGGCGCCATCGCGACCGCAAGACCGCAGGCTGTGGATGTGAGCGGCGGGGTAGAGGCGTCTCCCGGTCGCAAAGACGTCGCCAAAACAATCGCATTTATTCGCGCTGCCCGCGCCGCCTGCGTTGGCCGTACAGAATTGACACAAGGAGTTTGAGCAGTGACTAAATCTTCTTCCCCCATTGATTACGGGGCTTACCCGGATGCCCGCGGGCACTTCGGGGAATTCGGCGGACGCTTCGTGTCCGAGACTCTGATCAGTGCGCTGGATGAGCTGCAGGATATGTACCAGCGCCTGAAGAACGACCCCGAGTTCCAGGCGGCATTCGACTACGATCTGGCGCACTATGTAGGTCGCCCTTCACCGCTGTATCTGGCGGAGCGCCTGTCGGCGGACGTGGGTGGTGCACGCATCTGGTTGAAGCGTGAAGATTTGAATCACACTGGCGCTCACAAGGTGAACAACACCGTGGGGCAGGCGCTGCTGGCCAAGCACAGCGGTAAGTCCCGCGTGATCGCCGAGACCGGCGCCGGCCAGCACGGCGTGGCTACCGCCACCGTGGCGGCGCGTCTCGGCCTCAAGTGTGCGGTGTACATGGGTGCGGAAGACGTCAAACGCCAGTCACCGAATGTGTATCGCATGAAGCTGCTGGGCGCGGAAGTGATCCCGGTGGAATCCGGTTCCAAGACCCTGAAAGACGCCATGAACGAAGCCATGCGCGACTGGGTCACCAACGTGGACGACACCTTCTACATCATCGGCACCGTGGCCGGCCCGCACCCTTATCCGCAGCTGGTGCGGGATTTCAATTCCATTATTGGTCGCGAGGCGCGTCGTCAGAGCCTGGAGCAATTCGGCCAGTTGCCGGATGCGCTCGTCGCCTGTGTGGGGGGCGGTTCCAACGCCATCGGCCTGTTCCACCCGTTCCTTGCCGACGAATCTGTAAAAATGTACGGCGTTGAAGCGGGCGGTGATGGTATCGAAACCGGCCGTCACGCGGCGCCGCTGAATCAGGGTATACCCGGTATCCTGCACGGCAACCGCACCTATCTGATGGAGGATGAAGACGGTCAGATCATCGAAACCCACTCGGTATCTGCAGGTCTCGATTATCCCGGTGTCGGTCCCGAACACGCCTGGCTGAAAGATATTGGCCGTGTGAATTATGTAGCGATCAACGACGAGGAAGCCCTGGCGGCCTTCCGCAAGCTGACCCGTACCGAGGGCATCATTCCCGCGCTGGAATCCAGCCATGCGGTGGCTTACGGGCTGAAGCTGGCGGCGACCATGCAGCCGGAGCAGAACATTGTGGTGAATCTGTCCGGCCGCGGCGACAAGGATATCTTCACCGTCGCCGCTATCGACGGCATTCAGGTTTGAGGAGTGGCACCGTGAGTGAAGCAAACAGAATTGATCGCCGCTTTGAAAAACTGCGCAGCGAGGGCCGCAAAGCGCTGGTGACCTATATCGTCGCCGGTGACGGCGGCCTGGACAACACCGTCGGCCTGATGCACCAGCTGGTGGCCAGCGGCTCGGACCTCATTGAGCTGGGTGTGCCATTTTCCGACCCGATGGCGGAAGGCCCGGTGATTCAGAAAGGACACGAGCGCGCGCTGGAGCAGAAGGCTTCCCTGCGCAAATGTCTGGCCCTGGTGAAAGAGTTCCGCGAAAAAGATGCTGAAACCCCGGTAATCCTGATGGGATATGCCAACCCCATTGTGAGAATGGGGGCGGAAGCTTTTGCCGACGCCTTGCAAGAGGCCGGTGGCGACGGTGCGCTCACCGTGGATTTGCCCGCTGAGGAGGCGGGCCCGTTGAACGACCTGCTGAAGGCACGCAATCTGTGCAATATCTTCCTGCTCACTCCCACCACCAGCGATGCGCGCATCGCTGAGATTACGCGGCTGGCCAGTGGATTTGTCTACTATGTTTCCCTGAAAGGCGTCACTGGCGCGGGCCACCTGGATCTGGATTCGGTACGCGAAAACCTCGCGCGCATCCGCCGTCACACCGATCTGCCTCTGTGCGTCGGTTTCGGTATCAAGGATGGGGCGTCCGCAAAAGCGGTGAGTGCCGATGGCGATGGCGCCGTGGTGGGGAGTGTGTTGGTGTCTGCGGTGGGTGAATCCGCTGATGCCGCGGCGGCCAAGGATCGCATTGGTGGGCTGGTCGCGGAGATGCGCGCCTCCCTGGATAACTGAGGCGTCGGTCTTCCTTAAGGCTCCTGGCCAGAAAGCCGGAGTGGGCGGCTTATCTGGCCAAGAGCAATCGTTTTGAAAGTGGTTTAATTCGCGGTTTTAGAACTGCCGGTCATTTATCCTCGGGCCCTCAGATACGGGCGTATTGGCCCGGCAGCGAACGAATTCAGCAAGCATCAGATATCGGATTTGGAAACAGAATGAGCTGGTTAGAAAAAATTGTCCCCTCGGTGATCCGCACCGAGCGCCGCGCCGGTGCCAGCAAGGTACCGGAAGGTGTGTGGAAAAAGTGCGTGAAGTGCGATTCCACCCTGTATCTGCCGGAACTGGAGCGCAATCTCGATGTGTGCCCGAAGTGCGAGCACCATTTCCGGATCGGTGCGCGCCGTCGCCTGGACATGTTTCTGGACAAGGAGCATCGCGAGGAGCTGGCGGCGGACGTGGAGCCGGTGGATCGCCTCAAGTTCAAGGATGTGAAGAAGTACAAGGAGCGTCTGACCCAGGCGCAGAAGGCGACCGGCGAGAAAGATGCGCTGATCGCGATGCAGGGACTGCTGGAAGGCAAGCCGCTGGTGGCGGTGGCGTTCGAGTTTGCGTTCCACGGTGGTTCGATGGGTTATGTGGTGGGTGAGAAATTCACCCGCGCGGCCCAGCGTGCTTTGGAAGAGCGGATTCCGCTGGTGTGTTTCTCGGCGACCGGTGGCGCGCGGATGCAGGAGGCGTTGATCTCGCTGATGCAGATGGCGAAAACGTCGGCGGTGCTGGAAAAGCTGCGCATGGCGGGTGTGCCGTACATTTCGATCATGACCGACCCGGTGTACGGTGGTGTGTCTGCGTCGCTGGCACTGCTTGGCGATATCAATGCGGCGGAGCCGGGTGCCCGCGCGGGTTTTGCCGGCCCGAATATCATCGAACAGACCATTCGCCAGAAACTGCCGAAAGGTTTCCAGCGCGCGGAGTTTCTGCTGGAGCACGGTGCCATCGACATGATTATTCCGCGTCACGATATGCGGAATACCGTGAGCCGTCTGTTGGGCAAACTCTCCAATAACTAATTTCCTTTTTGTCCCGCCTACTGCAAGTTCAGTGGCGGGACCGCTGCCAGTGGGGGCCTTGCAAGACACGCCGTGAACCCATCCATGGGGGCTCTGCACCGCCATCCATGGCGGTGAAGGTCTTGCAAGGCCCCCACTGGCATCGCTCCCTTCACTTCGAGTTAAGAACTTCGATCCAACTCGGTCGATTGTTCGTTCCCAGCTAAAATCCCTTCACCTGATAAGTTACCGGTGATCCTATGCGCGACCTCCAATCCTGGCTTTCCCGCCTGGAAAAACTGCATCCCACGGAAATCGAACTCGGCCTGGAGCGCGTCTCCTCGGTTGCCCGCACACTCGATGTGGAAGCGCCGGCGCGCCGGGTGATTACCGTGGGTGGTACTAACGGCAAGGGGAGTTGCGTGCGCACTATGGAGGCGCTGCTACTTGCGGGTAATCACAGCGTGGGTGCCTATAGTTCGCCGCATCTGCTGCGCTTTAATGAGCGGGTGCGGATTGGCGGTGCAGAGGTTTCTGATGAGGCGCTGATCGAGGCGTTTGAGGCGGTGGAGCAGGCGCGAGGTGAGACGAGTCTGACGTATTTCGAGTTCACCACATTGGCCGCGTTCTGGCTGTTCAAGCAGGCGGGTGTGGAGTTTGCGCTGCTGGAAGTGGGACTCGGTGGGCGGCTGGATGCGGTGAATCTGGTGGATGCGGATATTGCGATCATCACCAGCGTGGCGGTGGATCACGAGGCGTGGCTCGGCAGTGACCGCGAGGTGATCGGTCGCGAGAAGGCGGGGATTCTGCGGGCGGGCAAGACGTTTGTGTGCGCAGACCCGAAACCACCGGCGTCGGTGGTGGATACGGCGCGGGATCTCGGCTGTGAAAGCTTCTTTATTGGTCGCGAGTACTCGCTGCTGCACAAGCATTACCAGTTGCATGCGGAGCCGGAGCTGGAAATCGGTCTGCCGGACTTGCAGTTGCCGCCGGCCAGTGTGGCGGCGGCCGTCACCGCGTTGGCCATTGCCGGCGAACTGCCGGGTGCGGATCGGGTCTGCGAGGTTCTGGAGAACCTGCGGATGCCGGGGCGCTGTCAGTCTCTTGAGTGGCGGGGACACCAGCTGGTGCTGGATGTGGGACACAATCCGGCGGCCGCCGAATATCTGGCGGACTGGCTGGTCCGTCACCCGGTCTCCGGTCGCACCCTGGCACTGGTGGCGGTGATGGCGGACAAGGACATTGGCGGGCTGATTGGGCCGCTGGTCGGGCATATTGACTACTGGTATCCGGCTCTGCTGCCGGGCAACCCCCGCGCGGCAGGTGCCGGGCAACTGCTGGCAGGGCTCGCCGCTGGCGGTGTCGATTCGGGGCGGGTCGAAGGTCTGTGTGAACCGGTTGCGGGGCAGCTGTCGCGCGCGGTGGCGGCTCTGGACAGGGATGACAGGTTGCTTGTGTTCGGTTCTTTCTTTACCGTTGCGGAAGCCTTGACCGTTACCGGGTAGCGGCGGCCACCTTGCACAAGCACTTTGAGAGAACACCAGCATGGCCAGTCGGGACAATGACTCCTACTCCGCTTCTTCCCGCGCCCCCCGCCGCCGTCTGAACGACGGGGTCAAGCAGCGCATTGTGGGGGCGCTGGTGCTGGCGGCGCTGGCGGTGATTTTCCTGCCCAGTCTGTTCGATCGGGAGGGTGCCCGCTATGTGGATGTGACTAGTCAGATTCCTCCCGCGCCGGATATCAAGCCGATTACCATCGCCGAACCCGAACCGGTAACCGACATCGAGCCGGCACCGCCGGTTAACGAAGTGTTTCAGCCGGAGTTTGTCGAGCAGAAAACGCCGGCGCCGGATCCGGAAGCCATTTCCCTGGCTCAGGAGACGAAGGCTGAGCCCGAACCGGCAGAGCCGGAAACGGCTGCGGCAGACAGGCAGCCACAGCTGCCGGCGGAGAAGACCCAACTGGATGAGCAGGGGTTGCCTGAGGGCTGGGTCGTGCAGGTCGCTGCCTATAAAGATGAAAACAGTGCCGAGCGCATGCGTGGAAAACTGCTGGATGCCGGTTTCCGCGCCTACACCCGTGCCGTGGACACCCCGAAAGGCCGCTTTGTACGGGTGTTTGTGGGGCCCAAGCTGAGCCGTGTAGATGCCCAGGCCGACAAGCAGAAGCTGGACAAATTGCTCAAGGCCGATACTCTGATCCTGCGCTATAAAGCCTGATACGACAGTCTTCGTCGGGACCCTACCATTCCATCTTTGCGCGCCGAGGGCCGAGCGGTGGGCTCGACCCACCAGTCCGCAAAGATCCTCCCAGGTTCACAGGATTTGGTGAACGGCTTCACTGGTCCGGGCCGGTACGTTAGAATGCGCGCTCTTCGCGGCGGCCGCCGCGTAGCAGGTAGGGTTGAATGAACTGGGCTGACTGGACCATTCTGGCAATTGTCGCCATTTCCACGCTGATCGGCCTCGGCCGAGGCTTCGTGCGCGAAGTCCTGTCGCTGCTCACCTGGGTGGCCGCATTTGTGGTGGCGATGATGTTCCGCGACCAGCTGGCACCACTCCTTTCCAACCTCGTCGATACGCCTTCACTACAGGCCATTGCCGCTTTTGCCATTCTGTTCATCGCTACCCTGTTGGCCGGTGCCGGCCTGAACATGACTCTGTCTGCGTTCGTCGAGGCCACAGGCCTTTCCGGAACTGACCGGGTGCTGGGTATGGTGTTTGGTCTGTTCCGTGGCGGCATCATCGTGATGGCACTGCTGATCTTCGCCCCGGCGCTGGCGCCGGTGAATGAGGACAAGTGGTGGCAGGAATCGACGCTGATACCTCGCTTTCTCACCTTTGAAGATCGCGCGCGCGAAGCGGCAGGTGCGATCAAGGATTTCTTCGCAGGGCAATTTGATTGATCGCCGGTCTGCGGGAGGCAGCACGCGATCACTTTGACCATTTCGAAACGACTGGGGTTATCTGAAGTATGTGTGGCATCGTTGGAATCGTTGGCAAGAGTGACGTCAATCTGCAGTTGTATGATGCGCTCACCATGTTGCAGCACCGGGGTCAGGATGCCGCCGGTATCGTTACCTGTGATGGTGACCGCCTGAACCAGCAGAAGGCAAACGGTCTGGTGCGCGACGTGTTCCGCGCGCGGCACATGCAGCGCCTTACCGGCAATTTCGGTATCGGCCATGTGCGCTATCCCACGGCCGGCAGTTCCGGCCCGGCGCTGGCTCAGCCGTTTTACGTCAACTCCCCCTACGGCATCGCCATGGCCCACAATGGCAATCTCACCAACGTGAAAGAGGTGAGCGAGGAAATCTTCCAGCAGGACCTGCGCCACATCAATACCGACTCCGATTCCGAAGTCCTGCTGAACGTATTTGCCCACGAATTGCACAAGCAGCACAAACTGCAACCCAAAGCTGAAGACATCTTCACCGCGATGCGCGCGGTGCATAAACGCGTGCGCGGCGGTTATGCCTGTGTGGCAATGATTGTCGGTTACGGTGTGGTGGCGTTCCGCGATCCCAACGGTATCCGCCCGCTGGTGTACGGCAAGCGCGAAACGGAAAATGGCCCGGAATATATGGTGGCCTCCGAATCCGTGGCGCTGGACGTGCTGGGCTACACCCTGGTGCGCGATGTGGCACCGGGTGAGTGTCTGTACATCGAGCTGGATGGCACCCTGCACTCCGAGCAGTGCGCGGAAAACCCACAGCTGCGCCCGTGTATTTTCGAGCACGTTTACTTTGCCCGTCCGGATTCCATTATGGACGGTGTTTCCGTGCACAAGGCGCGCCTGCGTCAGGGCGAGCACCTCGCGGAAAAAATCCTGCGCGAGCGCCCGGATCACGATATCGATGTGGTCATCCCGATCCCGGACTCTTCCCGCTCCGCGGGTCAGATGGTGGCACACCGTCTGGGCGTAAAGTTCCGTGAGGGTCTGGTTAAGAACCGCTATATCGGCCGCACCTTCATCATGCCGGGCCAGAAGCAGCGCAAAAAATCTGTGCGTCAGAAGCTGAACCCGATCGAGCTGGAATTCCGCGGCAAGAATGTGTTGCTGGTGGACGATTCCATTGTGCGCGGCACTACCTGTAAGCAGATTATCCAGATGGCGCGCGATGCGGGTGCCAACAAGGTGTATTTCGCTTCCGCGGCTCCTGCGGTGAAATACCCCAACGTGTACGGTATCGATATGCCGTCTGCGACTGAGCTGGTGGCTCACGGTCGCACCACGGAAGAAGTGCGCGAGGAAATTGGTGCGGACTGGCTGATTTACCAGGAGCTGGAAGATCTGATTGTGTCCTCTGGCGAGGGCAACACCGAGATCAAACAGTTCGAGAATTCCGTGTTCGACGGTGAGTACATCACTGGCGATGTAACCGAGGAATACCTCAACAGCCTGCATGCCGCGCGCAATGACAATGCAAAGGAAACCAAGGGCAAACAGAGCTCAATGTAATTTGTAACTCCGTTTATCCCCCAAGCTTTCGGCCCACCAATCGGTGAGCCGAAGTGTTTTAGGGCAATGCGAAGGCATCGATACCGATAGGCCATTGCGAGACCTTCCGCGAGAGGGACCTCGCGGAAGAGCCCCCAGGGATGGGTTCACGGCGTGTCTCGCAATGGCCTATCGGTAGCGGTGTCGCCAAGAAACTAGCTACGTAGCTAGCCGCACCCCCCAGTTACTCCGTAGTTCCCCGCAGTGGCGGCAAAGCGCCGGGTATTCGTTTTCAAAACCGCTGGGAATACATCCCTGTACGCTGCGTCGCAAACATCCCTGTTTGCGACGCTTTTGAAAACGAATCCCCGTCACTCTGCCTTCGATTTGTAGTTTTTTGCTTTGTAGCTTTTTATCCATCTTGAGCATTTGAACTTCCTGTTCCAACACTTTCAGCTTCATGGGTTAAGATTACCGGCTCCAATCACACAGACCCGGGACGGTTAATCCATGTTTGAAGACGACGGCTACGCACTGGAGACGCTGGCGGTACGTGCAGGCCAGAGCCGGTCGGCGGAAGGCGAGCACTCAGAGCCAATTTACACCACCTCCAGTTACGTCTTTCCCTCCGCGGCAGAAGCCGCCGCGCGTTTCTCCGGGGAATCCCCCGGCAATGTCTATTCGCGCTACACCAACCCCACCGTGCGCATGTTCGAACAGCGCATCGCCGCGATGGAAGGTGGGGAGGCCGCGGTAGCCACGTCCAGTGGCATGGCTGCGATCCTGAGTCTGTGCATGGCGCTGCTGAAAAGCGGTGACAAGGTCATCTGTTCCCGCAGTGTGTTCGGCACCACCACCGCGCTGTTTACCCGCTATATGGTCAAGTTTGGCGTCAAGGTCACCTTCGTTGATCTCACCGACCTGCAGGCGTGGAAAGACGCGCTGGATGGCGATACCAGGCTGCTGTTTATGGAAACCCCGTCCAACCCCCTGTGCGAAGTCGCGGATATCCGAGCAATGGCCGATCTCGCCCACAGCGCCGGTGCGCAGCTGGTGGTGGACAACTGTTTCTGCACGCCGGCACTGCAGCGCCCGCTGGACCTCGGCGCCGACATCGTCGTGCACTCCGCCACCAAATTCCTCGACGGTCAGGGGCGTTGCGTGGGTGGTGTGGTAGTGGGCAAGAAAGAGGTGATGGATGAGATCGTCATCTTCCTGCGCACCTGTGGCCCGAGCATGAGCCCGTTCAATGCCTGGGTATTTCTGAAGGGCCTTGAGACCCTCAATTTGCGCATGCGCGCCCACTGTAGCAGTGCACTGGATATTGCCTGGTGGCTGAACGAGCAGCCGCAGGTGGAAAAAGTGAATTACGCCGGTCTCCCCAGCCATCCCAACCACCAGCTTGCCGCTGCCCAGCAATCGGGTTTTGGTGCGGTGTTCAGTTTTACCGTCAAGGGTGGGCGCGAGGCGGCGTGGAAGGTGATCGATGCGTGCAGGATCTTCTCGGTTACCGCCAACCTCGGCGACGCCAAGAGCACTATCGTGCATCCGGCCACTACCACTCACGGTCGCTTGAGCGAAGAGGACAAGGCGAAAGCGGGGATTAGCGAAAACCTGATCCGCATCTCGGTGGGTCTGGAAAACTCTGAAGACCTGAAAGCCGATCTGGCGCGAGGCTTGTCGTCGCTGGATTAATAGGGCCACAATGGCGCGGAATGTGGCTTGCTGGATAGTGCCCGCTCACTGCGGGCCTATCATTAGCTATTGAAGAAAAACCGAGCAGTAATGGATTAGCCGTGCAAAAAGTTATTTCCGCCATCGTCGCCGATATCGGCAAGGTCCTGCTGGGCAAGGAACATCAGGTAAAACTTGCTCTGGCCTCCCTGTTGGCCCGCGGGCACCTGCTGATCGAAGACCTGCCGGGCATGGGCAAGACGACGCTGGCGCACGCGCTCGCGCAGGTTCTCGGTCTTTCCTATAAACGGGTGCAGTTCACCAGTGACATGCTCCCGGCCGATATCCTCGGCGTCAGCATCTTCGAGCGTGAGTCTGGCCAGTTCCGTTTTCACGAGGGCCCGGTGTTCAGCCAGCTTTTACTGGCGGATGAAATCAACCGCAGTTCTCCCAAAACCCAGAGTGCGCTGCTTGAGGCGATGGAAGAGCGCCAGGTCAGTGTCGACGGTGAAACCCGCCCACTGCCGGAACCCTTCTTTGTCATCGCCACCCAGAATCCACTGCAACAGTCCGGCACTTTTGTGTTGCCGGAGTCCCAGCTCGACCGTTTCCTGATGCGCATCAGCCTCGGCTATCCCACCCGTGAAGCGGAAAGGGCGCTGTTTCAGGGCGTCGACCCGCGTGCCCAGCTTGCCCAGCTCAAACCGCGTATCAACAGCGAGGGGCTGAAAAAACTGCAATCGCTTGTCGGTCAGGTCAAGGCATCCGAGTCCCTTCTCGACTATCTGGAGCGACTGGTTCAGCACAGCCGTCACAGCCCGGAATGTGCGGTCGGTCTGTCGCCGCGTGGTGCGCTGGCACTGCTGCACGCCGCCCGCGCCTGGGCGTTGATTCATAACCGCGGTCACCTGCTGCCGGAAGATCTGCAGGCCGTCCTGCCCGCCGTTGCCGGCCACCGTCTGCAGACGGACGGCGGCGACGGCACGCAGCTGGTGGAGCGGATGATGCATCAGGTCGATATCATCGCCGCTTGATATCACCGGGGCGATGAAGAAAGGATGTGAATAGCGTGCTCGAGAAAACTGCCACCACTCGCAGCAACTCCGCCAACGACAACCGGATTCCGCGCCTGTTCCGCAAACGCTGGCTCCGCTGGCTGGATCGCCGCGCTCCGGCCTCTGCCAGTGTTGTTCTCAACCACCGCAGGCTGTTTGTCATTCCCACCCTCGCGGGTATGGGTTTTGTACTGGTGGTCACGCTGCTGTGGTTACTCGGCACCAACTACGAAAACAATCTGGTATTTGCTCTCGCCTTTTTGCTGGCGGGCCTGTTTGTGGTGCTGCCGGTGCATACCTTTGCCAATCTCTCCGGACTGAAATTGCAGCTGGTGGAGGCCGAGCCCGCGTTTGCCGGCGATTACGGCCAGGCGCGTATTCGGCTCACGAAAACCGGCAAGCGCTTTCACGAGCGGATCCGGCTCGCGTGGCCGCCGGAGGAGGGTGCACTGGTGGATGTGGCGGCCGGGCGCGATGGTCGCGAGATCCGCCTCGATCTGCCGCTGGTACGGCGCGGCCGGGTACGCGCGCCACGCATTCTGGTGGAGAGCCGTTTTCCGCTCGGATTGTTCCGCTGCTGGAGCTGGGTGGACCTGGATGTGGAATTTCTGGTCTACCCGCAGCCGAAATCCGCGGGGCCACTGCCGCTGGGCGCGAACGCAGGTGAAGGGGACCAGGAGCTGGCGCACTCTTCCAGCGGCGACGATTTCGCCGGTCTCAAACACTATCAGCCCGGTGACTCTCTGCGCCATGTAGCCTGGAAGCAGTATGCCAGCGGTCGCGATCTCTACAGCAAGGAATACGCTTCCGGCAGCGACGCGCGCCTGTGGCTCGACTGGGACTTGCTGGCGGGGCGCGATGTGGAAACCCGTCTCAGCAATCTCTGTTCGTGGATAGTGGACGCCGAGCGCGCGCAGATACCCTATGGCCTGCGTCTTCCCGGCCAGACCGTTGCTCCGGGTCTCGGCGGTGCGCACAAGTCCCATCTGCTTGGCCTGCTGGCGCTGTTCCCGGTGCAGGGAGTCGGTGCGTGAGTCCCGCCCAAAGCAATAGCCCCCACGGCCATAGCCAGCTGCAGTCCCTGCTGCCGCGAGAGAGCCTGCTGTGGATCTTTGCCGCGCAGCTGGCGGTACTGCTACCGCATTTTGCCCATCTGCCGCTGTGGCTGCTGGGGGCCTGGACGGTGGCGGTCTACTGGCGTCTTCAAGTGTTTCGTGGCCGCCGCGAAATGCCCGGGCGCCTGGTAAAACTGCTGGCGGTCTCGCTCGCCGTGCTGGGGCTGGTGCTTACTTACCGGCGCTGGTTTGCGCTGGAACCCATGGTGGCACTGCTGGCGGTGTCATTTACCCTGAAAAACATTGAGCTGGTAAGCCGGCGCGACGCGCTGTTGAGCCTGATGCTGGCGTACTTCCTCGCCGCCACCCTGTTTATATTCGAGCAGACGATACCCTATGCCCTCTACGGCATATTGTGCGTGGTGCTGATCACCGCGGCGCTGGCGGCCCAGCAGGGCAGGGGTAGTGCACGCCCGGGGAGGGCGCTGGGGCTGTCGGCAAAACTGCTGGCGCAGGCGGTGCCGGTCATGCTGGTGCTGTTTGTGGTGATGCCGCGCCTGGGACCACTGTGGGCGGTGCCGCAGAACAGCGCCAAGGCGTCCACCGGCATCAGTGATTCCATGAGCCCGGGGGATTTCAGCGAACTGTCCAAATCCGACAAACCCGCCCTGCGCATCGCCTTCGACGGCCCCCTGCCCCCTCCTGAGCAACGGTACTGGCGCGGGTTGGTGTACACCCGCTTCGACGGCCGTCGCTGGAGTGAACCGGATCTGGAGCGGCACTACGCCGGCTGGCGCCGTGGGCGCAGCGGTCGTTTTCACGACGCCGGCGAACCGGCAGAAAGTGAGCAGACACTACCGGCCGTGGGCCCGCGCTATCGCTATCAGGTGATTCAGGAGGCGAGTCACACTCCCTGGCTGTTTTCCCTGGCGCGCCCGCACTCGGAGACGGAGGGGGTCAGTGCCACGGGTGACGACACTCTCGTTTACCGCATGCCGGTGGGTAGCCGTCTCGCCTACGATGTGCGTTCCTGGCCGCGGGAGAGCCTGGTACGCAACGAGCCGCTGAGTGCGGCGGAGCAGCGGCGACATCTGCAATTGCCGAGCGACGGAAACCCGGAAGCGCGCGCCTGGGCGCGGGCGCGGCTCGACGAAGGCCTGAGTGCCGAGCAGATTTCCGCAGCGCTGCTGGACCTTTACCATCGCCGTTTCACCTATACCCTGCGCCCACCCGTATTGGGAGCGGATACGGTTGACGAATTCCTGTTTTCCACCCGTCAGGGTTTCTGTGAGCACTTCGCCAGCAGTTACGTGTTCACCATGCGTGCCGCCGGTGTGCCGGCACGGGTGGTGGCAGGCTATCAGGGCGGTGAGTGGGTGGAGCAGCAGGGCTATCTGCTGGTGCGACAGTACGACGCTCACGCCTGGGCCGAGATATGGCTCGCGGGGCGAGGCTGGGTGCGCGTCGATCCCACTGCCGCGGTGGCGCCGGAGCGTATCCGCGACGGACTGCAGAGTGCTGCCGCCGAAGAATTCATGCAGGACGCGCTGATACCACTGCACAAGATCGCGTTCATCACCCGCCTGCGCCTGCAGTGGGACATGATCAACTACCGCTGGTACCAGACCGTGGTGAGCTTTGATCAGCAGCGTCAGCAGGGGCTGCTGACCCGGTTGCTGGGGCAGGTATCCCCCCTGCGCCTGACGCTGCTGCTGGGGTTGCCGGTCATCCTTGCTCTGGCGTTGTTGATGCTGTGGCTGCACTTCAGTAGCCGGGGGCCTGCACTGCCCATGCACAGCCGTCTCTATTTGCGCTTTTGCCAGCGCATGGCACGTGCGGGATTCGCCCGCAACCCCGGTGAGGCGCCGGGAGATTACGCTCGCCGTATCGAGCGGGAAGTACCGCGACTGGGGCCTATGGCCCGACGGATCACCCTGGCCTACGAGCGCGCCGCCTACGGCGACAATACTGCGGCCGAGCGCCAGCTGCGGCGCTTACTGAGACGGTTCTGGCCGCTGCGACGGGCACGCCCCACAACCGTGTAATCTGTGTGACAATAGCGCCCCCTCGGGCGGCCCCGGCGCCACCCACAACGCGGCACTGGCGCATCGCGCAAACCCGACCCCGGATTCAGCAATGGCATTTCCCGCACTGGCGGCACGACTGCGAACCTTCCTTTTCGGCTACAGCGGCACCTCACTCGCCACCGGCCTGCAGGTGATCCTGTTGCCGTGGATTGCCGTTTCCCTGGTGGACTTGCCGGCACTGCAACTGGGGTGGGTACAGGCTTCGGTATTGCTGCCAAATCTCGTATTTCTGCTGTTCGGTGGCGCGCTTGCCGACCGCTTCGATTCGGCGCGGGTGGCGGCACTGTCCTGTGTGGGGCTGGCGCTGTGCCATGCGCTACTGGCCGTATACCTTCTGCAACGGGTGCCGAGCCTGATACTGTTGCTCGCCTACGGTGTCAGCCTCGGTATCTGCACCGCATTTCTGCAGCCGGCGCGGGATAATCTGGTACAACGCTGTGCGCGCAGGCCGCGGGACGGCACCGCCCGGCTGAGCGAGGCGCGGGTGCAACACACCGTGACCTGGATGATGCTGGCCCAGTATGGCGGGCAGGCGGTGGGTATGCTGCTGGCGAGTCGTTTCGATTACTGGGGCGCGGAACTGCTGCTGTTGATCCAGGTGTGTACCCTCGCAGTTGCCGCGTTATTTTTCTTCTCCATGCGCCACTCAGGCCCCGCTCCGGAAAAGCCTTCGCAGAGGCTGCCATCGGCGCTGCTGGAGGGGTTTGCCGAGGTGCGCAGGAATCGCGCAATTCTGGAACTGGTGCTGGTGGTGGGATTTAACGGCCTGGTACATATCGGCGTATTTCTGGTGGTGCTGCCGCTGATGGCGGAGAGTTATGCACGCGGTGCCAGCTACTACGCCAGCCTGCAGATCGCGTTTGTGGTGGGTACGGTGATTGCGACGGTAACCATGTTGCGGCGGGGGCAAGGCAACCAGCCCGGCCGCGGGGTGCTGATGTGCCTGCTGTACAGTGCCGTACTGCTGGTTGCTATCAGCTTTGGTCCCACGCCCTTTGGCCTGATGGTGCTGTGCGCCTGCTGGGGCGCGGTGGCTGCGGCCTCTGCCGGTCTGGGGCGCGCTATTGTCCAGTTGCTGGCTCCAGAGCAGGTTCGCAGCCGCATCATTTCCATCTACCAGCTGTCCCTGTTCGGCTCTGCAGCCATCGGTGCGTTGGCCGCCGGTGTGATCAGCGAATATGCCGCCCCTCTGACTACGTTGCTGTGGGCTGGGATTCTCAGTTTTATGGCGCTGTTACTTGTCTCCGCCAGTGGGGCCCTGAGACATCTACGTATAGGGGGCGATACCAGCGACTGAGCGTCCCGCCAAGCAGTATCCATCCGCAGTCATTGACCCGAGTGTATAACCGTTCTTTTGCGCCTTTTCTTGCGGATGGGAAGTGAGACCCTTCTCTCAAATTGAATATTTTTTCGGCTTGCAGATGGAATTACCCAGCGGGCGGGTTGCACCGCTTGTTGGTACATTCTAACTTTTGATTGGCGATCTTTTTGGTAGTTTTTTTCGCCATGACCTGACAGGTTTTGAAGTTGGGTGGTTATACAACCTGTTGGGCCGCCTACCTGATCAAGCGCAGATGGTGATTTATGTCATTTGTCGGAATGGTCAAAGCTGAAAAAGAAAAAGGATAACAAGATGCTCAAAAATGTAACCGCGGTAATCCTCACCTGCCTGGGAATATTCCTCGCTGTACCGGGTTTTGCTTTCGACTGCTCGGGCTTGCCAGAGTGGAGCCGGCAGACCAGCTACCAGGCCGGGGATCAGGTGCAGCTCAATGGCACCGCTTATGAAGCCATTGCGCCTGCCACCACCAAGAACCAGCCGACCAAAGGTGATCCCTGGGTTGTTCTGGGTGCCTGTGACACCGGCGGCTCATCGTCCAGCTCGGGGGGCAGCTCCTCTTCCTCGTCCTCCGGATCTTCCGGTGGCTCCTCCTCCGGAGGCAGCGGCACGCCGATGTCCATTTATGGTGTCTGGCACTGTGGTAACCACTACTGTGACTGGAGCCAGCCGAGGGACACCGCGCCGGGCGCCGAGTTTGATCAGGCCAACCATTGGATCATCGATCGCGGGGATGGAACGCCATCGGTCAATCTGGTGATACTGAGTTTCCTGGAACCCATGAAACTGTTGAACCAGACCACCGATGAGAATTTCCTGAATGGTATTCCGCGGGGAATGACCAGTGACGTGGTCGATTATTTCAAGGCGCACGGTATCCGGGTGATGGTGTCCATGGGGGGGCTGACCTACACCGATGCCTGGGATACTGCGCTTGTTACTGATGCCGAAGGCCTGGCCATGGCCTCACATCAGGCGGTACTGGATCTGGGGTTGGACGGGTTTGAGATCGACTGGGAAAACGGCACACCAAGTGCCGATCAGCTCGCCGGCATCGAGACCTTTATCGATACCTATCGCTCTCTGAGTGGCGGTGGTGTCCTGACGATGGATCTCGCGGTAGGTAATCGCTATCTGCAGGAGCTGAGCCGCCGCGCTTCCGCGGATTGGCTGCCGAACGGCAAACTTGATTACATCAATGCCATGGTACCCCGCGGCGAGCCCACTACCGATCAGTGGCAGGAGCACGTGGACGGCAAGTTCAATTACAACCCGCCGATTCTCCCCAAGGCTCCGGCCAAGGTGGCAGTGAGCATGTGGTTGACCGATGGCAATCAACCCAATGAAAACTGTGTGGATTTCCTCAACTCCACCCAGTTGGCGAAGGGCGAATTTGTGCAGAACGTTCAGCCCAACGGTGCCGGCAGCAGTAATGGCTTTTTGGGGTACATGTTCTGGGCTGCCGAGTGCCCATCCACCCGCAACGCCTGTACGCTGCCGCCCAACAGTTGTGAGAGCGGAATGGGGACCGGTGCGGAGTACTTTGACATTCCTATTCCGATCGGCACCCTGCGCCAGGATTGATGGGCGTTGGTCAGATCTGTCAGAGTGCCGAATTAGGTGGACTAGCCTGTTTTCGGTAAACTGACACCCTTCGTACGGGGATGGCTGCAATGGCTGTCCCCGTCTGCATTTCAGATGATTTGAATCTGTCGCCGATGTGGCGATATTGCTGTTCTCTACCCGGAGTTTCCCCCCATGCCCCAGTCCTGGCGCCGCCCCGAAATTCTGCTGCTGCTGTTGGCACTTGCCATGCCTTTGTCTTTCGGCGTTTGGCAGGCGCTGCTGAACAATTTCGTGATTGAACGGGCTCAGTTCACTGGAGCGGAAATCGGGCTGCTGCAGAGTGTGCGGGAAATTCCCGGCTTTCTCGCCTTTACCGTGGTGTTTGTGCTGCTGCTGGTACGTGAACAGCGGCTTGCATTCATCTCCCTTATCGCCACCGGCGCCGGTGTGGCGATTACCGGCTACTTTCCCTCCACACTCGGCCTGCTGTGTACCACGCTGCTGATGTCCATCGGGTTTCACTATTACGAAGCCCTGAAAACATCCCTGGCGCTGCAGTGGCTGCCGAAGGAAACGTCGGCCATATGGCTGGGGCGGATCATGGCCGCCGGATCGTTTGCCTCGCTCGCGGCCTATGGCCTGGTGTGGCTTGCGGCGAAAAAACTACAACTGGACTACACCTGGATCTACCTGATTGGAGGTGGACTCACGGTACTGCTGGTGTCCGCGCTGTGGTTTGCGTTTCCCGCGTTTCCTCAGCCCCATGTGCAGCACAAGAAAATCATCCTGCGTAAACGCTACTGGCTCTATTACGCGCTCACCTTCATGAGCGGTGCGCGCCGCCAGATCTTTGTGGTGTTCGCGGGCTTTTTGATGGTGGAAAAATTCGGTTACAGCGTGGCGGAAGTGGCGCAGTTGTTTATCGTCAATCACCTGCTGAATCTGTACCTGGCACCCAAGATTGGCCGGTTTATTGTGCGCTTTGGCGAGCGTCGTGCGCTGACGGTGGAGTATATCGGGCTGATTGTCGTGTTTGGCGGTTACGCACTGGTAGAGACCGCCACCGCCGCGGCGGCCCTCTACATTGTCGATCACCTGTTCTTCTCCATGGCGATTGCCATCAAGACTTATTTTCAGAAAATTGTCGATGAGCGGGACATTGCCTCTTCCGCTGCCGTGAGTTTCACCATCAATCATATTGCCGCAGTGATTATCCCTGTGGCGTTTGGCCTGCTGTGGCTGGTATCTCCAGCGGCGGTGTTCTGGTGCGGCGCCTTCATGGCCGCGGGCTCACTGCTGTTAGCGCAGAATATTCCGGCGTTGCCTGCCGCCGGCAATGAGGTGCGCTGGGGCAAAGTCTCCGCGCCTGGTGTCACGGCATAAACGAAGTGGTTTTCGGGGGATTGCTTGGGTTTTCTTCATGAACTTCGCGCTTATCTCGGCATCGAGCGCAACAACACCAGTCACCGCGAAAAACTCATTTCCGCGCTGGGTGCCGCACTGGCTATTGCCTGTGTGTTCTGGGCGACACAGCGCGCGTTGAGCGCAGGGCTGATCGACATATCCACCAGCTTTTTCCTCATCGCCTCCATGGGCGCCAGTGCTGTGCTGTTGTTCGCGGTACCCCACGGTGCGCTGTCGCAACCATGGGCTCTGGTAGGCGGGCATCTGGTTTCCGCGCTGATCGGGGTGATCTGCCACAAGCTGATTGAGCACCAGACGCTCGCGGCGGGGCTTGCGGTGGGCGGTGCGGTTGCGACCATGTACTACCTGCGTTGCATTCATCCGCCCGGCGGCGCCACCGCGCTCACCGCCGTCACCGGAGGCGATGCGGTGTACCAGCTGGGTTTTGATTTCCTGCTGGTGCCGATTCTTACCAACGTGCTGCTGATTCTGTTGGTGGCGGTGTTGTTCAACAGCCTGTTTGCCTGGCGACGCTATCCTGTGCATCTGGGGCGGCGAGCGAAACCGGCGGTTGTCGCGGAACCCTCTCACCGGGAAACAGAAATCACCCAGGAAGATTTTGCCGCGGCCATTCAGGAGCAGGATTCGTTCGTGGATATCACCGCGGAAGGTTTGACTGAGCTGCTGGAGCTGGCCAAGCAGCATGCGGAGCGCAATGTAGTGCATCCGAAAGAAATCGTGGCCGGGCGCTGTTACAGCAACGGCAAGTTGGGGCGCTTGTGGAGTGTGCGCCAGGTCGTCGATGAGTCCGGCGAACCACCTCCGGTACAGGACCGGGTGATCTACAAGGTGTTGGCTGGCGACGGCGCCTACGATACCGGTATCTGCCTGCGGGATGATTTCCGCCGTTGGGCGCGCTTCGAAGTGACCCTGAAAAATGGCCACTGGGTAAAGTCCGCCGAAAGTATCGACGAAGAGCATCTGAAATAAGTTCGCGGGTTGTTAATCGCCGAGAACTATCCGAGAAGGTGCCGATATCGGCACCGCCACCGAACCAATTTTCTCTCGTTCACCACCGATTACTGATCCACATGGTCTGGTAGGGATCGAGGGTTACCGTGGCCAGCATATCGTCGAACATGGCGTTGCTTACCAGATCCTTCCATTGGTCGGTACCGATCAGATTGATGGCATTGAGCGAGACTGTCTGCGTCTGGTCGGAGATATTGTTGAGGCAGAAAATACTCTGACGCCGGTCCTGACTCTGGCGCCAGAAGGCGAAGATCTGGTCGCCAAGATGCAGGGTGAACTGGGTGGCGTTGGGGTGGAAGGCCGGCTGTTCGCGGCGCAGCTGGATCAGCCGGCGCAGCTGGTGAAAAACCCGGTGATGGTGACTGCTCTGATCCGCCAGCTTTTCGTTCAGTTCCTGTTCCTGCCACTGGCGGCGGTTGATGGCGCGGTTGTGGCCGTGTTCTTTCATGCGCTCGTAATCGTTGGTGGTACCCACCAGACTGTGCAGATAGAACGCCGGGATGCCTTCCAGTGCGAGCATGATGGCGTGCGCGCAGATAAAACGCGGTAACTGCCATTCGTCTTCCCCCGCGGTGGTGCCCTTCAACGCGTCGATCAGTGAAATATTGATTTCGTAAGGTTTGCTGCTGCCGTCGTCCAGTGCGCGCCAGGAAATCTGTCCGCCGAAGTTTTCCATGGTCTGGATCAGTGCTTCCTGTTCACTGTCGTCCAACAATCCCTCCACCGGACGCAGACCGATGCCGTCATGGGAGGCGATAAAATTGAAATAGGTGGTGCCGTTCTGGGCCGGCGGCATGCTCATCAGCCAGTTCTTCAGGTAGCGGCAATTGCCGGCCACCAGGGTGTACACCAGCAGCGGTGGCAGTGAGAAGTTGTAGATGCAGTGCGCCTCGTTGGCGTTGCCGAAGTACGACAGGTTTTCCCGGTTGGGGATATTGGTTTCGGTAATGATCACTGCGTTGGGATTGGCGTGTTCGACAAGAGTGCGCAGCAGGCGCACGATCTCATGGGTTTCCGCCAGGTTCAGGCAGTTGGTACCGAGTGTTTTCCAGATAAAGGCCACCGCATCGAGACGGAAGATCCGCACACCCATGTCCAGATACAGGCGGATGATGTCGACGATTTTTGCCAGCACTTTCGGGTTGGAGAAATTGAGGTCGATCTGGTCGTGACCGAAGGTGCACCACACATGTTTGGTGCCAGTGGGGGTGTCGGTGGCGCGCAGCAGCGGCGTCACCCGCGGGCGAACCACCCTGCTGAGGTCTTCATTCGGGTCCACCTCCACAAAAAAATCGCTACCGGGATCGGTCCCTTCCTGGTAGTTGATGAACCAGTCATGCTGCGCTGAGCAGTGGTTGATCACGAGATCCGCCATCAGGTGAAAATCGGTGCTGATGCGCAGGATATCGCTCCAGTCTCCCAGATTCGGATCGACCTGTTTGTAGGCGGAGACCGCAAAGCCATCGTCACTGGTGTAGGGGAAAAACGGCAGGATGTGCACGGTATTGATCAGCATCGGGAAGTGGGCCTGCAGGAAGTGATGCAGGGTTTTCAGCGGTGGCTGATTGTCGTTGAGAATGCTGTTGCCGTAAGTGATGACCGCGATATCTGTCTGGTCCCAGAGGTTTTTATGCGCGAGGGGGCTCTGACAGTCTTCATCCAGTCGCATAAGACGAATCAATTCAAAGGCAATGGGCTCCACTTCCATCTGCGGATAGATGAAACGAAGATGGTCCACCACCTTCTGGTGCAGTACCTCCTCGATCGGCAGTGATGCACTGTTCTGGTTCATGGTCTCCCCCGGTCGGTCCTATATTTGTTTTTACGTTAGTCAAGCAACACGGATCAGACGTTGTACTCCTCGTAATCCTCCTCCACGGCTTGATGCAGCTGCTGCAAAAAGCCGGGCTCGGCACTGGTGATGCGGTTCCAGCTGGGGATGAAAGGGGTCTCCATCGGGTTTTCCAGAAAGGCCTGGCCCGCTTTCACCAGATTGCTGGCGAACAGCTCCACCGTCTGTTCTTCCTTGTGAATATCAAAATTCAGGCCATTGATGATGGCATCGTTGCGATAGGTCTCGACAAAATCCAGCGCGACACGGAAATAGGTCGCCTTGATGCTGCGGAAGGTTTCCGACGAGAACACTGTGCCCTGGGTGGCAAGTTTGCGGAAAAAGGATTTGGCGATATCGATAGACATCTTCGACAGGCCGCAGTGTTCGTCGTCGAAGGAGACATCCTGGTGCTTGTGGTCATAGGCGTGAGCGATGTCCACCTGGCACAGGCGATTGGTGGAGTAATTACGATGCATTTCCGACAGTACCCCGATCTCCAGCCCCCAGTCGCTGGGAATGCGCAGGTCGTTGATCACATCGCGACGGAAGGAAAACTCTCCGGCGAGGGAATAGCGGAAGCTGTCCATATATTCGAGATACGCGGTGTGGCCGTAGATTTTTTTGAGGGTGCGAATCAGGGGGGTTACCAGTAAGCGGCACACGCGGCCATTGATTTTTCCGTTGGCGACACGGGAGTAATACCCTTTGCAAAACTCGTAGTTGAAGTTGGGGTTGGCCACCGGGTAGAACAGGCGCGCCAGCATCATGCGGTCGTAAGTCACAATATCGCAGTCGTGCAGGGCGATGGCCTCCCCGCGGCGCGAGGCGAGAATGTAACCCAGGCAGTACCACACATTGCGCCCCTTGCCGGCTTCCGTGGGCGCGATACCGTCGCGCTGCAGCTGCGCGTCCAGTTCGCGCAGGCGCGGGCCGTCGTTCCACAATACGCGCACATGTTGTGGCAATACGCTGAACTGTTTGAGGGCATCGCGGTACTGGGATTCATCGGCGCGGTCGAGGCCGATTACGATTTCCGACAGGTAGGGTACCTCGGCGAGAATCTCGAGAATACGCGGCAGTGCTTCGCCTTCGAGTTCCGAGTAGAGCGATGGCAGCAGCAGCGACATGGGGCGCTGCTGTGAGAAGCGCAGCAGGTCCGCTTCCATATCCTCAAGGCTGCGGTTGGACAGGTTGTGCAGGGTCGTGATGTCGCCATTCTGGAAAAAGTCGGTCACGTTGTGTTTCCTGTATTGCGTGCATTATTCCAGGTGTTGGGCCTGGCGGGAGAATATTTGCCGTATCGCTTCTGCCCAGCCCTGCGGGCCGGTCTCGCGGCTGATGATGAGATCGCGGTGATTCGCCAGCCTGGGTAGTGGGTGTGCGGGAGAGCGCACCAGGACGGCAATATCCGCCGCCTTGAGCATATCCAGATCGTTGGGACCGTCGCCGCTGGCAATCAGGCGACACTCTCGATTGCTGGTGTGCTGGTAGAGTTTTTTCAGCAGAGTGGTTGCCGCGCCCTTGTCGGTCTGGCCGATAACATGCAGGAAACGCCCGCCCTGCAGGGTGGCAAATCCGGCGGCATTGGCGCGGGCGATAAACGCGAGCTTCTGCGCTTCATCGCCCAGCCACAGCAGCGGCTCAGAGTAATCTCGCTGGTTCGCCTTTTCTGCCTCCGCGAGCGTGAGGCCGGTGGCGGCGACAATTTCCGCGGGCGATGCGGCGGCAAAGTTGAGGTAGGTGGCGCCGTGGCTGGCGCGGTCCCTGTGCAGGAAGTCGAGAATATCGCGCCGCGCCGCGCCGGGCTCAACGATCCAGTAGCCTGATTCTTCCCGGGCGTGCTCAGGTTTCCGTGGGAAGTAGCCCTGCGGGATGAAAATCGCCGAGCCATTTTCGACAATAAACGGGTGGCGGTTGTGCAGGGATTGTCGCAGCGACAGCATTTCATCGCGGGTTTTACTGCTGTTGAGGATGACCGGGATTCCGGCCGCCTCGAGCGCGTGCAGCGTGCTGTCAGCTGCGCCGTGGGAATAGGTGAAATGGTCGAGAAGTGTACCGTCCAGGTCTGTGGCGATTAGCCATTGCACCTGTGACTGCATTGTCTGCGTCATTCGGACTCGCGGGCTGATTCATCGGGTGACGCTGCGAAACTGTGCGTCTTTTCGGTTAGGTAATCCAAAAATAGTGCCAGTCGCGGGAAAGTGAGCCACGGCGGTGCCTGCGCTGGTCGGATTGGCGCCCGGTTATTGTTCTCGTGCCCCGGTGTGGGGAGCTGGTTGGAGAAAGCAATCTCGTGTGCACCGGATTGGTGCTCTTGGTGGCCGGGTAGATTCGGCCAGACGGGGAAAAGAAGGGAATCCGATAAAACATGCTGCCGGCGTAAGGCCGGCAGCACAGGTCGGTGATCAGTTGGCGCGGACCCAGGTGCCGTCTTGACGTCGGCAGGCAACGCCCTGGGTGCTGCGGGAGTCACCGCTGACATCATAGGCCGCGGTAAAGGTGCGGCAGTATTGATCACCGCGTTGTTCCACCGCGCCGGGAATAACGGTGTAGTTCTCGCCGCCCTGTGCATTCTGCCAGCGGATACTCTCGCCCTCCGGGGAGAACTCCAGCGCCTGGGCCAGACAGGCCTGATTGCGCTGATCCATGCGGCGGCCCACTTCGCCACCGATCAGCACACCGGCGATGGCGCCGCCAATGGTCGCTGCGGTGTTGCCGCGGCCGTCACCGATCTGGTGGCCGATTACGCCACCGATCAAACCGCCCAATACACTGCCCACTTTGTCGCTATTGCAACTGGTGGCGGACGTCTGTGTGGTGGGGCGCCACTCCGGGCGGTACTCCGGTTCCGGGGCTTGCTGGTTGAACCAGGGCGGTAATACGACGACGCGCACCGGGCGATCGTGGTGGTGATGGTGGTCAGCATGACGCGGTGCCTTGCAGGTGCTTTCCTCCTTGTAGTCGCCTTTACCGTTCCATTTGCGTTCCACCTTGCAGTTGCCGTCCCAGTACTCTTCTTTGTACTCATGCTTGTGGTGCTTGTCGTTTTTCTTCCAGCCGCGCCCTTCGGGCGGATCGGCGTACAGTGACATGGACAGACTCGCGCACAGCAGGGCGGTGATGGCGGTTGAACGTTGTTTCATTGTTCGGTTCCGGTGACGGTTGCTTATCAATATGGCGGGGATACTACCAATCGCCGTCTGAACCGTAAGTGAATCGGTCTACGTTCTGGATATCGCAGAGGTGTGGAGACTGAGAGGCGATCGAGGGGCGTTCAGGAGGAGGGCGGGCTCTGTCCCACTGACGATGCAGGCATTGCGGTCAGCGGCGACAGAGCCGGGGGCGGTCAGGGTGCGACGCAGCTCATGCAGCGCACATACAACGCGCGCGGATCTCTGAAGGTTTTCAGCTCCGCGAATGGTTGCAGTGCCGGTTGCAGACCGCTGAGCCAGGCACCCAGAGGCAGGTTCTGTTCCACGCTGGCGGCGATCCTCGCATCTACATTTTCCGCCAGTGTGCGCATCAGCTTTTCGCTGGGGCTCAGCTCGCGCTGGATTTCCAGTACCTCGTATTTTTCCAGGTTGGCAATCTGCGCAGCATCCGCGATGGCGTCCTGCAGATTCCCCAGTTCGTCCACCAGCCCCAGTTCGTGGGCCATGCGCCCGGTCCATACCTGGCCCTGGGCGATTTTGTGAATTTCCTGTGGCGTGCTGTGGCGGGCCTCCGCGACGAGGCGCAGGAATTTCGCGTAGGTGTGCTCCACGCCCTGTTGCAGGATATCGGCGGCGGCTTCCGGCAGAGCGCGGTCGAGGCGCATGGTGCCCGCGAGCTCGGTGGTACCGACGCCGTCGTTGTACACACCCAGGTGCTCCAGGGAATCCTCGAAGGTGGGGAAGGCACCGAACACGCCGATGGATCCGGTGATGGTGGAGGGGGATGCCCAGATGCGATCACCACCGGCAGAAATCCAGTAACCACCAGAAGCGGCGACACTGCCCATGGAAATAATCACGGGAATTCCCGCCTCGCGGGTGGCGAGCAGTTCCTGGCGGATGGCCTCGGAGGCGAACGCGGAGCCGCCGGGGCTGTCGATGCGCAGCACCAGGGCTTTCACGTTTTTCTCGCGCGCTTCGGCAATCAGTTTGCCGAGCGTCTCACTGCCAATCTGGCCGGCGGGGGCCTCGCCGTCGACGATGGCACCGGCGGCGCTGATCAGACCGATCTTGTCGATCTTATGGCGTGGGTCCGGCAGGTTGGTCAGCTTGGTGTGGCGGAGGTAATCCATGGCATCGATGGATTTGTACTGGGATTTGTCGTCATTGCTTACACCCACCAGCTCCTGCACTTCGGCGATGGCGGCGCGGCGGGTGAGCAGTTTATCGACGAATTTGTTGGCGAGTGCCGCATCGGCCCAGCTGCCGCCTTCGGCACGCAGCTGTTGGGGCAGGTCGGCGATGTAGTTGTCGATGGATTCCGGTGGCAGATTGCGCAGACCCGTCACCTGCTCGGTGTATTCACTCCACAACTGGCGCAGCCAGCGGCTGTTGTTTTCCCGCGAGGCGGGGGACATGTCGTCGCGGGTGTAGGGTTCGATGAAGTCCTTGTAATCTCCCACGCGGAAGACATGGAAGTTGATTTTCAGTTTATCCAGTGCGCTTTTGTAGTAGTTGCGGTAGCTGCCGAAACCGGTGAGCAGCAGCGAACCCATGGGATTCATGTACACCTTGTCGGCATAGCTGGCGAGAAAGTACTGGCCTTGCGTGAAATTGTCGCCGATGGCGTAGACCGGTTTTTCGCTGGCTTTGAAGCGCTGGATGGCTTCGCCGACTTCTTCGAGTTTGCTGAGGCTGGCACCACCGAGATAGTCCAGCTCCAGTACGAGCGCGGCAATGCGGGTATCGCTGGCGGCGCGGTCGATGGCGTCGACGAGGTCTTTGACGCGGGTTTCCGGCGGCGCGGAGGGACCGCCGAGGAAAGCGGGTACGCCGCTGGGCTGGCTCAGTTCATCGACGAGGTAGCCACCGGGCGCCACCTTGAGCGCGCCGCCCTGGGGGACGGTGATGCGTTCTTCACCGCCAAAAATGACTACGCCGATAAACAGCAGCAGCAACAGAAACAGCAGGTTGGTAAATACCCGGCGCAGCCAGGTGATGGCACCACCGATGGCTCCGAAAAAGCGGCGGATGGGGCCGCGGTGACGTGTTGATTCAGTCAAACCTGAACTCCTTGTTGTCGGTCTGTAACGTTTCTTTTCTGGCCCGGTGGCGACGCCTTCTCGGAAAATTCAACTCTGCAAGCCGATCTGTTAAGTCTTTGCGTTCTGCAATTGCACCTGCCAGCGGCTGGCCATCATTGCGGAAACGAACAGAATAAGGCTGAGGGCGGTCAGGACGCCATGCTGCCAGCCGCGTGTAGGCATCATTACATCGACGATGCCGGCGGTGATATACAACAGCAGAATAAAACACAGCCACAAATAGCTGCGCTGCTGGCGCTTGAGCATACCGGGTAATACCAGCAGCAGTGGGACCGTCTGCAGCAGCCACCACTTTACGTTGCCATCAATGATCAGTGTCTTCACTGCGAACAGTAGCAGAAGGCCGGCGTAGCAGATCCAGTTGAGTGTGCGGGCGATGTCCAGTTTGCGCGCCACCTGTGCGGTGTCGAGGGTTTTGGGTTGTTTTGCCACGTTTACTCTCCCAGCTTCTGTGCCAGCGTGCTGACACGGGCGCCGAGGGCGCGACACAGGGTGATTTCATCGCCGCTGAGTTCACTTGCGCCACCGCTCGCCCAGTGGGAGGCGCCGTACGGGGTTCCTCCTGTGGTGGTGTGCATGAGGGCAGCTTCGGAGTAGGGAATACCGGCGATGAGCATGCCGTGGTGCAGCAGTGGCAGCATCATGGAGATGAGAGTGCTTTCCTGGCCACCATGCAGGCTGCCGGTAGCGGTAAAAACCGCGGCCGGTTTGCCGGTGAGGCTGCCATCGAGCCACATGTCGCTGGTCTGGTCGAGGAAGTGGCGCAGTGGCGCGGCCATATTGCCGAAGCGGGTGGGGCTGCCGAGCAACAGGCCGGCACAGTGGCGCAGGTCATCGGCGCTGCAGTAGGGTGCACCGCTGTCGGGCACTGGCGGCAGGCTGGCTTCCGTATCGGGCGAGACCGGCGGCACGGTACGCAGGCGCGCGCTGAGGCCGGCTTCTTCCACGCCGCGGGCAAGTTCCGCCGCCATTTTGGCGGTGGCGCCACTGCGGCTGTAATAGAGGATGAGTACGTAGGGCTCGGAGGACATGGAAGCGCTCATCAGATCAGTTCCAGCACATTTTCCGGCGGGCGACCGAGCACTGCTGACTTATCCCTGACCACGATCGGGCGCTCGATCAGCTTTGGATTGGCCACCATGGCGGCGATCAGCGCATCCTCCTCCAGGCTGGTGTCGCCGAGATTCAGTTCCCTGTAGGCGTCTTCACCCTTGCGCAGCAGGTCGCGGGCGCTCATGCCGAGTTTTTTCAGCAGGGATTTCAGGGTGGCGGCATCCGGTGGGGTTTCCAGATAGAGCACCACTTCCGGTTCAATCTGGTTGTCTTGCAGCAGTTGCAGGGTCTGGCGGGATTTTGAGCAGCGGGGGTTATGGTAGATCGTCCACATCGAAAGGGTATCCTGTTAAGGTTTGGCGTATTCTAGCAGCCTGCGGTTGGTCGTCTACGCTGAGGTATGGCGCACTATCTGCACAAACTGCACGGTTTTCCCCGCAGGATTCATCGAATAATCCGGCGTTGGCCCGTATATGACAAAACGTATAACAAGCTGAGAAGACCCATGACGGAAATGGTGCATCGCTGGCGTCGCTTCTTCACCTCTTTGTGGACGGTGTTCAACGATAAAAACTGCCGGCAGAACGCCGCTGCACTCACATATATGACACTGTTCGCCATTGTCCCGCTGGTGACGGTGAGCTATGCCATGCTGTCACTGTTTCCGGATTTCGCCGGTCTCGAAAGCAAAATACAGCAGCAGATCTTTTCCCACTTCGTGCCGGAGAGCGGGCGCGAGGTACAGGAGTACATCAACAACTTCTCCGTACAGGCCCAGAGGCTGACCGGTGCCGGTATTGCCATCCTCTTGTTGACCGCTGGCTTCATGCTGAAAAATATCGAGACCACCTTTAACGCCATTTGGGATATTCCCCGGGGGCGCAAGGGGGTTTCCAGTTTTCTGCTGTATTGGGCCATTCTGAGCCTTGGGCCGATTCTGCTCGGCGCCGGCATGGCCGCCACCACGTATCTTTTCTCGCAGAAATTTCTCGCCCAGAACGACAGCCTCGGCCTGTTGCCCGTCGTGCTGCGGGTGTTGCCGTTCATTTTTACCGCGGTCGCGTTCACGCTGCTGTTTGTGGCGGTACCCAATTGTCGGGTGCCGCTTCGGTACGGTCTTGCCGGCGGTGTGATCACTGCGATCGCGTTTGAGGCCGCCAAGTATCTGTTTGGTGCCATCGTATCGCGCAGTTCGGTGCAGGCGATTTATGGTGCTTTTGCCTTTGTGCCGCTGTTTCTGATCTGGATCTATACCCTGTGGATGATCGTACTGGCGGGCTGCGTACTGGTACGGACACTGTCGGCGTATCACGCCGCCGCGCAGGGGCGTAATTATTCGGATCTCGTGGCCACACTGGTGCTGATGTCGAAGTTTTTCAGCAATTACCAGAAGGGCCTGCCGGTGAGCGAGCAGGATATTTCCCGCGCGGGCATCCGCCCGGCACAGTGGCGGCGTATCCGTGAAATCCTCCAGTCCAACAAGGTGATCGCGCAGACCGATCGCAATGACCACGTGCTGGTACGTGATCTGGATTCCATAACCCTGGAGCAGATGCTCGACTGGCTGCACCCGGCGCCGGTACCCGAGAGCGGCCACCGCGAATTGGCGGCGCGCCCCTGGTTCCGGGAAGTGGACGCCCGCTTCCGCGAGGCGCGGGGCTTTTCCCGTGAGCATCTCTCCCAGAGCCTCGGTGACCTGTTCCGCCAGTCCGTGGCAACGGAAATGCTGGAAAAGTCCGTGGAACCGGTGGCGGAGGATGCCAGTAACAACAGTGACAACAATCCAGCCAGCAAGGGAAGCAACCGCAATGCCCGTGTCAAACCTTCGAGCCGCACCGCAAATTCTTAAGCCGGCCGCACGGCGCGTTGCGCTGTTGTGCATTGCAATCTGCTGTGGCGGCTGCGACGGTGTCGATGGTGGGTTGCAGTCCCTCAACGGCGAACCGCTTTCCACTGACGGCAAAATTTTGCTGGTGAATTACTGGGCAGAGTGGTGCGCGCCGTGCCGGGAGGAAATCCCCGAGCTAAACGCCTTCTATCGTGAGCATGGGGAAAAGGTACTGGTACTCGGCGTGAATTTTGATCAGTTGCCGGCGGAGCAGGTCCGGTTGCAGGCGGACAGGTTTGCCATCGAGTTTCCGCTGCTGGCGGCGGCGCCTGAGGGCCGCTGGGGGCAACCCATACCGCAGGTATTGCCCTCCACCTTTATCATCGACACCACCGGGCACTGGCGACGTACCCTGGTGGGCCCGCAGACGGCGGAATCGTTGGCGGCTGCGGTGGCGGAAGTGCAGGATTGAGCGCGAGTGCGGCGGATTTTCCGTTTCACTTCTAGTGCTATAACCAAAGCGTCTTTAAGGGAAAAAGACGCCAACTGTTAGGATGCCGCCAACTATTTCTCAGCAAATCTGAAAATCCGGACTCACACCCAATGCAATTGAGTGCTCTGCTTCTCCTGGCGTTTTTCTTTTTCCTGATGTGGCCGCTGGCGCGCTGGCACCGAAGCCGCACTAGCCTGGCGCCGGCAGTTTTCGCCGGTCTGCTGCTGGGGGTGCTGTTTGGCGGCCTGATGCACCTGGCGAAAGGTTGGGGCGTGAATCTGCCTTTTGTACTGGACTGGGTCAGTCTGGTGGGGGAGGGCTACGTCAACCTCTTGCATCTGCTGGTGATGCCACTGGTTCTTGTGTGCATTCTCTCCGCGGTGGTCAAGGTCAGTCATACCAGTGACCTCGGCAAGATCAGCGTATCCGTGCTGGCGGTATTACTCGGCACCACCGCCATTGCCGCGCTGATCGGTGTCGTGGTCGCTCATCTGTTCGGACTTACCGCCGAGGGGCTGGTGGAGGGGGCGCGGGAGGCCGCGCGGGTCGAGGTGCTGAACGAGCGCATCGGTCGCGTGAGTGATCTCAGCATTCCGGAAATTCTCACCTCGTTTATTCCGCGTAACATCTTTGCCGATCTCGCCGGCCAGCGGGATACCTCGGTGATTGCGGTGGTGGTTTTCGCTGTGTTACTGGGGTTGGCCGCGCTTGCAGTGCGCCGGGACAGCCCCGAGCAGGGCGCCATCATCGAGCAGTTCGTGTCCGTGGCGCAGGCCTGGATCATGAAGCTGGTGCGGCTGGTTATGGCGTTCACCCCCTACGGGGTCATGGCGCTGGTAACGGCACTGGTGGCCAAGTCCAGTTGGGCGGACATCTTCAATCTGTTCAGTTTTGTTGTGGCGTCGTTTGTCGCCATTGCCTTGATGTTCGCGGTGCACGCACTGCTGCTGCTGGTGAACGGGATAAGCCCGCTACATTACTTCGCCAAGGTATGGCCGGTGCTGGTGTTTGCCTTCAGCTCCCGCTCCAGCGCGGCCACCATTCCACTGAATGTGGAAACCCAGATCGATGAGCTGAAAAATTCCCCGGCCATTGCCAATTTCTCCGCTTCCTTCGGGGCTACCATCGGCCAGAACGGCTGTGCCGGTATCTACCCGGCGATGCTCTCGGTCATGGTGGCGGTACCCATGGGCATCAACGTGTTCGACCCGGTGTGGCTCGCCTCCCTGGTGGCGGTGATCGTGATCAGCTCCTTTGGTATCGCCGGGGTCGGTGGCGGTGCCACCTTTGCCGCGCTGGTGGTATTGCCCACCATGGGGCTGCCGGTGCAGATCGCGGCACTGCTGATTTCCGTCGAACCGCTGATCGATATGGCGCGCACGGCACTGAACGTGAATGGTGCCATGACCGCGGGTACCCTGACTCAGCGCTGGCTGGGGAATGGAGACGACCCGGAGGCCGCGCACGGCACCGCCGGCTGATTTTTTTATTTTTTTGTATCCACATGTCAACCGATTCCCGGGGCCGCACGTTCTGATTGGTGAACATTGACGTTTTCCCCAATCAGATCGTTTCACGACAAGATGGAGCAAAAAATGAAAGTGAATAAAAAACAGACTGTACTGCTGGCCGCGCTGTTGTCTTTCGCCGCCGCCGGCTGGGCCGAAGACGGTGAAAAACTGTCTGAGCACCTGGACAACAAAGGCGACCGTATCGAAAACCGCCTCGACCGTCGCGGTGACATTGCGGAAAATCACCTGGATCGCAAGGGCGACCGCATTGACAATCGTCTGGACAACAAGGGCGACCGTATCGACAACCGTCTCGATCGCGCCTCCGATCACGCGGCGGCCAACGGCAACGACAAGTTGTCGACCCACCTCGACAAGAAAGGCGACCGTATCGACCGCCGCCTGGATAACAAGGGGGACCGCATCGACAATCGTCTGGACCGCAAAGGGACACGCATAGACCGTCGCCTCGATCGCAAGGGCGAGGGTGTCGATCGTCGGATGGACCGCCGCAGCGAGCGCGTGCGCAAGTAACCCCTGGCGGTGGAATGAGAGCGTGACTCCTGTTTCCTTGCGGAACAGGGGTACACCCATTAGAAGAACCCTCGGACAAAGGGCGCGCAACAGCGGCATTCATGGATTCAATGGACCAGTTTCTGGCTTCGGTGGAAAAACGGGCATTTTCCATGGCGATGATGGGGGTCGGTCACCGCGACGACGCACTGGATATCGTGCAGGACGCCATGTTCGCGCTGGTGCGCCGCTACCACCACAAGGCGCGCGAGCAGTGGCGACCGTTGTTTTTCACCATCCTCAATAACCGCATTACCGACTGGCACCGCCGCCGTAAAACCATCTCCCGCTGGCAGCTGCTGCGCGAGCGGGTCGCCGCGGACGACGGCGAAGAAGACGAGTTCGAACCCGCTGATTTCCCCGACCTGTACGGCGCGCGTCCGGAGCAGGATGTGTTTTCCGAACGCACCCTCGCCGCGATCGAGCAGGCGGTATCCGCTTTGCCTCTGCGCCAGCAACAGGCGTTTCTGTTGCGCTGTGTGGAAGGCTTCGACATCGCTGAAACCGCCGCGGCCATGGCCTGCAGTGGCGGCAGTGTAAAAACCCACCTTTCCCGGGCCCTGCAGGCCCTGCGCCCACTGCTGGAGGATGTCCGATGAGCGCGAATAAAAATTCCGAGCGCGCGCGTCGCAACGCGCTCGCTGCCGGCGCCGCTCGTGAGGCACTGGCGCGACGGGAGCGAAACCTCGATGGTGAAACGCTCTCCCGCCTGCGCCGAGCCCGCAGCCGTGCGCTGGACCAGCGTCAACGTTTAGCCGGGCTGTGGCTGCCATTGGGCGGTGTGTGTGCTGCCGCCCTGGCGCTGGCGTTGTGGCTGCCGGGGCGGGGTGGCTCGGATGTCGCCGCGGTAGAGAGCACCCTGTTGGCAGACGTCTGGCTGCTGGATGAGGAGGCCGAGCTGGAAATGATCGAGGATGTGGAGTTTTACCAGTGGCTGGCCGAGGAGGCACTGGATGACCGCGCATCCTGATGCAACGCGGCGGGGCCGCCTGTTCGCGCTGAGTGTCGGACTTTTGTGGCTGGTATCCCCCGTGTTTGCCGATGAGGCCCTGGAGGAGGACTTCCTGCTGCTTCTGTCGGAGTGGGCCGACGACGCGGGGGAATTCGTGGCGCCGACGGAACTGGAACAGATACTGGAAAGTGGTGAACCGATGAGCGGCGCCGCGGCGGCAATGGCGCCGGGTGAGTTGCCGCGCGGGGCAGAAGGGGGTTCGGATGAACAAGACAAACCGTAAAACAAACCTGGGAAATGGATATCCGGGCGGCCGGCCACTGTTTTCCGGTTTGCTGTTGCTACTGGCTCTGGGCCTGAGTCCCATGACCATCGCCCAGCCACCGGAATGGCAGGCACTCAGCGAGAGTGAGCGGCAACTGTTGCAGCGTTTCGAATCCCGCTGGGATCAGCTCACCCCGGAGCAGCGCACACGTCTCCAGCAGGGCGCACATCGCTGGGCGCAGATGTCCGATGCTGAGCGCCAGCAGGCGCGCAGGGAATTTCGCAAATGGCGCGACCTCACGCCGGAGCAACGCGCCAGGCTGCGCGAAACCTACACCCGCTTCAGAGCCCTGCCGCCGGAGCAGCGTCAGAAAATCCGTGAAGCCCGTCAGCGTTTCCGTCAGTTGACGCCGGAGCAGCAGCAGCGGCTGCGCGAGCGCTGGCGCAACCTTACACCGGAGCAGCGGGAGCGCTTTAAAGAGCGCCTGCGCCGGCGTCAGTCAGCGGACCAGTGATCGAGCCGCAACCGCTGATTACCCCTGACAAGCGCGAAAAGTTCCCCGGAGTTCAGGAAAGATTCAGCCAGGTCCACGTAAAGTGCTCCCATCGGCCTGATCAGGTCGGAAAAAGGTGACCGTCCCGCCGGGCATATCGGCGGGGCAGGGCAAAGCAATCACCGCAAACCGGGTCTCAGGGAGCACTGAACATGTTGAATCTTCACAAACTCTGCAAGCAACTGGCCTTTGCCGGGCTGACCGCCACCCTGGTCGGGGTCAGTGCCCATGTAGCCGCTGGCGATAGCGGCTACTATCCCGACGACGGCTACGACTACGCCGCTGTCACCGCCGTGATTCCTGTCTACAACGATATTCAGGTGGTGGAGCCCCGTACCCAGTGCTGGGATCAGACGGTCACCTATCAGCAACCTTCTCCAGCGGGCGCCATCATCGGCGGCCTGATCGGCGCTGCCGTCGGGCGCGATGCCGCGCGTGGCTATCGCCATGGCTGGGGCCGCCACAGCCACTACCATCGCGGTAACAAAGGCGCCGGCATGGTAGCCGGCGCCGCCGTCGGCGCAGTGATCGGTAACGCCATCAGCAGCCACAATGCACCGGTGCAGTACGGCACCCAGCAGCGCTGCCAGGTGGTGGAGCAGGTCAACACCCGCCGCGAGCTGGTAGGGTACGACGTCAACTACCAGTACAACGGCCAGACATATCTGATTCGCACGAACCAGCATCCTGGGGATAGAATCCGGGTTCGCGTAGATGTGACGCCGGTATTGTGATGATTGCTGACCGGTGTTTACGGATCACTGCTTTCAGAACAACAGGAGCTGCATTGTGAAACTTCCCGCGACCCCCAGAGCCCCCCGGGTAAAGGCGGCGATGCTACTGGTGACTGGCCTACTGGCGGCACTACTGGCCGCGCCGCTGTACGCAGGGCCATCCGGTGGTGGTTTGCCGGTTGGAGGACACCACGGGGAGCGGAATCCCTTGCCGCGAGTGCAGATCGAACGCCACGGGGGCAAGCTGCAGCCGCTGGCCAGCATCCGCATGCAGAACAAAGGCATCTCCCGCGACCAGGCCGCATCCCTGGTAAAGCGCCGCTACGGCGGCAAGATACTGGCCATCAGTGAAGTGCAGCGCAATGGTCGCGCCATGTACCGGGTCAAGGGACTTTCCGACAAAAGCCAGGTCTATGTGGTGTTCGTGGACAAAGAGACCGGGCAGATCTCCGGCTGACCCCGTCCGCACGGACATTCCGCATCAATGCAATTGAGGATTTTTTATGCGCGCACTGCTGGTGGAAGATGAGTACGCCCTGCGGGAACAGTTGGCCGCATCCCTGCGCAAGGCCGGTTACACCGTCGATGAGGCACCGGACGGTGAAGAGGCCCTGTACCTGGGGCGGGAATACCCCTACGACGTAGCGGTGATGGACCTCGGGTTACCGAAAATGGACGGCATTGCCGTGATCGAAACCCTGCGTAAGGAGTCCCGCCACTTCCCCATCCTGATCCTCACTGCGCGCGGCCACTGGCAGGAGCGCGTGCGCGGTCTGGAGGCGGGCGGCGACGACTATCTCACCAAACCCTTTCACACCGAGGAGCTGCTGGCGCGACTGAATGCGCTGGTGCGCCGCTCCGCGGGATTCTCCTCCCCCACGATCAACGCTGGTCCCATCGAACTGGACACCAGTGCGCAGCGGGTGAAGGTCTCCGGCAGCGAGCTGGAACTCACGTCGTTCGAGTACAAGGTATTGGAATACCTGATGTTGCACCCGGACGAAGTGGTGTCGAAAACCACCCTCACCGAGCACATCTACGAGCAGGACTGCGACCGTGACAGCAATGTCATCGAGGTGTTTATCGGTCGTCTGCGCAAGAAACTGGATGCCGCCGGTGGGGTGAAGCCCATTGAGACTCTGCGCGGGCGCGGTTACCGTTTTTCCGCCGTGAGCTGATTCGTTGCTGACCCGCTGGCTGCACTCTCTTTCGGGCCGTCTGTCGCTGATGGCCACGCTGGTACTGCTGGTGTTTCTGGCGGTGCTCTCCGGTGTGCTGGAGCGGGCGTACCGCACCTCCCTGGATGAGGCCAAGGTGCGTGAACTGCAGGCTTACATTTATACCCTGCTGGTGGTAGCGGAGCCGGATGGCGACAGCCTGCACCTGCCGTTCAACCTGCCCGAGCAGCGCTTCAATCAGCCGGATTCCGGCCTGATCGGTGCGGTCATGGATGCCCGTGGCCGTGTGATCTGGCGCTCCCAGTCCGCGCTCAGCCTGCCCAATTTTTCCACCATGTCGCTGCCACTGCCGCTTCGTCAGGGGCAGCAGGCGTTCGCCGAGATCCAGTTGCCGGGGCTCGATACCCGCTTCAGCAGTTTCCGCCAGGGCATTGCCTGGGGGCTCGACAGCGAACTGCAGTTCACCTTCGTCATTCTGGAAAATGCGGGACCGCTGCACGCCCAGGTCCAGCAGTTCAGCGATACCCTGTGGCGCTGGCTCGGCATCGGCGCACTGGCATTGATCGCGGTACAGCTGCTGGTGTTGCGCTGGGGACTTGCACCGCTGCGCCGGGTGACGCGGGCGCTGAAGGAGATGCAGCAGGGGGGCAGTGACACATTGCAGGGCAGCTTCCCACGGGAACTGGTACCCCTCACCGACAACCTGAACCTGTTGATCGAAAACGAGCGCCGCCAGCGGGAGAAGACCCGGCACACCCTCGGCGATCTCGCCCACAGCCTGAAAACCCCGCTGGCCGTGTTGAAAGGCATGGACCTGTCATCCGACCCGCGGTCTGCCCAGGCGGCGCTGGCGGAACAGGTGCAACGTATGGACAGCATCATCAGCTACCAGCTGAAGCGCGCAGTGGCGAGCTCCCCCAAATCCATCCTGCGCGGTGTGGCGGTGCAACCACTGGTGGAGAAAATTCTGACCGCGCTCGATAAGGTCTACCGCGAGAAACATGTGGACGCAGAACTGCTGTGCGATGAATCGGTGCTGTTCTACGGTGACGAGGGTGACCTGATGGAGATGCTCGGCAACCTGCTGGACAATGGTTACAAGTACGGTGGCGGAAAACTGCTGGCAAAAATCGCCAATACCGCGGATGGACGCGGGCTGGAGATTGTGGTGGCCGACAACGGCCCCGGACTCACGGAAACCCAGTGGCAACAGGTGGTCCAGCGCGGCGTGCGCGCGGATCAGCAACAGCAGGGACAGGGTATCGGGCTTGCGGTGGTGGTGGATATTGTGGAGAGTTACCACGGCGAGATCGTCATTGTGCCCATGTCCGAGCGCGGCGAGGCGGATCTCGGGGGCCTTACCCTGCGGGTTACGCTGTAGAAAAACAAAACCAACAATAAACAAAAGGGATGTTTTATGTTTTCTCTATCCATCAGGAAATTCTCCAGCGTCGCACTGTTTGCGGCCCTCGCAACTGGCGTCGCTGCACCCAGCACGGCCGCGGATAATAATTCCCCCTGGCCCGGTGGTGCGGAAGTGGCGGTGGTGCTCACCTACGACGACGCACTGGATTCCCACCTCGACATCGCCATCCCGCAACTGGACGAACACAAACTCCCCGGCACCTTTTACCTCAGCGGCGCGCGCCCCTCCATCCGTATGCGTCTGCACGAATGGCGCCGTGCCGCCGAACGCGGGCACGAATTGGGCAACCACATGCTCTACCACCCGTGCCGCAAATCCCTTTCCAACCGCAGCTGGGTAAAGTCCTGGCAGGATCTGGATAACTACACCTTGGAGCAGTTCGTCGACGAAGTGCAGGCCACCAACAGCATGCTCGAAGCCATCGACGGCAAAAAGCAGCGCACCTTTGCCTATCCCTGTGGCGACATGACTGCCGGTGGCGAGGATGTGATTCCCGAACTGAAAAAACTCGTGCCCGCCGCACGGCTGTTCTCCGCTGACGGTCAGCACCAGCTCAGCGACGGCGACTTTTACCGCATAGCATCGTTCGACGGCGCGGATAAAAGTGCGGAGGAACTGATTGCCGTAGTGGAAGCCGCACGGGAAAACCACAGCCTGGTAGGCTTTATGTTCCACGGCGTGGGCGGCGACTACATCACCGTATCCTCCGAGGCCCATAAAGCACTGGTCGACTACCTGGCGGCGCACCCGGAGCGCTACTGGGTGGCCACCATGGAAGAGGCGGTTGCGCACCTGAAACGGGAGCAGGCGCGGCAGGCTCTGTAACCTTGCACGGCAATGCTTCTCACGCGGTAGGCTTCTGCGCTTTCGGCAGGTCGCAACCGGCCATCGCCGCACCGCGTTGAGCGGGATTTACTTCCGCTGGGGCGGTACAATCCGCCTTTTTCCCACCCCATGGAGTGCCCTGTGAATTTCCGATCCAAACTTGCGCGGATTGCGGCTCCGCTACTGTTCAGCCCGCTGACTGCGATGGCGAGTGTTTCGCCGGAAGCGCAGAATACCGCGGACTATGCGGTGGACCAGTACGAGGCGGCGATGACCGATACCCTCGCCGAGCTGGTGAAGTTCAAGACCGTAGCGCGGGAAGACCTGCCGCTGGAGAAAAACCCCGAGTTCACCGGCTTCAAGCGCGCCCTGTGTGGCAAGGCCCAGGGGTTGGGGCTTGAGTGCGAGGACCACGGCTACGTGGTGATCGTGGCGCTGGGCCAGGGCGAGGAAAAAATCGGTATTGTCACCCACGGCGATGTGCAGCCGGCCAACCCGGCCAAGTGGAAGAAAAGCCCGTTTGAGCTGGATCGCACCAGCGAGCCGGGCAAGCTGATCGCCCGCGGCAGCGAGGACGACAAGGGGCCGATCGCCACTGCGCTTTATGCGATGAAAGCGATCAAAGACAAGGGTGTGCCGATGCAGCGGCGCGTGGAACTGATCGTCTACCTAGGCGAGGAGTCCGACTGGGGCCCGTTGGAGGCCTTTCTGAAAGATTACGACATGCCTGCCTACAACATCACCATCGATGCGAATTACCCGGTGGTGACTGCGGAGAAGGGCTGGAGTGAAGTGCGCGCGACCTTTGCCGATGTGCCGGTGGCGGACAGCAACAAGCCCTACCTGAGCGACTTCCACGGTGGCTATTTCCGCAGCCAGGTTCCGGACGAGGCCCATGCCCGCATCGTCAACCCGACCGCTGAACTGGAAAGCAGCATCCGCGCGCGTGCCGCCAGGCATCCACAGGTGAAATTCGAGTTCACACAAAAGGACGATGTGCTGGAAATCACCGCGCGCGGAGTGGCCACCCACAGTTCCGAGCCGGAACACGGCGTCAATGCCATTGCCTTCCTGGCGGATGCACTGGGTAACCGCGATTGGCCGGCGAATGCCGCCGGTGCCATGGTGCGCTATATCAACGATCTGATCGGTACCGGTATCGTCGCCGAGCAGTTCGGCGATATTGCCTACCGCGATGACTTTATGGGGCCGATGACCGGCGCTCTGACGATGGTGAAGGCCGATGACAAAGGGCTCACCAGTTACCTGAACCTGCGCCGCCCCACCGGTAAAACCGCCGAGCTGCTGGACAAGCAGATCCACGGTGCTATCGACCGCTGGCAGAAACAGACCGGTATCCAGATGGCGGACGTCGGCGTGCATCTCGGTGAACCCTACCGCGCGGATAACGCGCCGCAGGTGGAACCGCTGCTGCAGGTGTTCCGGCATTTCACCGGTATCAAAGATGCGGGCCCGGTATCGATTGGTGGTTCCACCAATGCCAAGCTGCTGCCGAATGCGGTGAGCTTCGGGCCGTCCATGCCCGGCAAGGCCTACACCGGCCACTCGGAACACGAGTTCATTACCGTAGACCAGTTGCGCCTGAATCTGAAAATGTACACAGCGATGATGATTGAGATCGCGAATCTGTAGGCGTTCGCCAGGGCGCTTGCCTGATAACACTTGTCAGATAAAAAAGGGACTGAATTCAGTCCCTTTTTTAATGGCTGCGGTTGTCTGGGGGCGGCTCAGAACCAGTCGCGCTGCATATCAAACGGTACACGGTTGCCGACTTCCAGCAGGGCCAGCTGCGGTTTGATTTCCGGCAGTTCCCATTCGATATAAAAGCGCGCGGCCTGCAGTTTGCCGCGATAGAAATTCTCTTCTTCCTCGCTGATCGGGCTGTCGGCTCCGAGCCTCTGCGATGCGATCAGTGCCTGGCGCAGCCAGATCCAGCTCACCACCACGCGGCCGAAAACATCGAGATAAAGTGCGGCATTGGCGAGGCCGAGGTCTGCATCGGCGGCCATCTGTCCCAGCAGGTTTTCCGTGGTGCCGTGAAGGTGGTCGAGGGCGTCGCTGACACATTGTGCGAGGGGGTGCAGCTGGGCATCCTCGCTACAGGCAGCGATGGTCTTGCCGATTTCCCCTGCGAGAATTTTGTAACCGGTGAGTCCCTTTGCCGGTACCTTGCGCCCCAACAGGTCTATGGCCTGAATACCCTCGGTGCCCTCGTGAATCGGGTTCAGGCGGTTGTCGCGGTAGAGCTGTTCCAGCGGATATTCGCGGATATAGCCGGAGCCGCCAAGCACCTGGATCGCGAGGTCGTTGGCTTTCAAGCAATACTTGGACGGCCAGGATTTGACGATGGGGGTAAGCAGGTCCAGCAGTTCCGTGGCCTGCTGCCGTTCATTTTCGGTCTCCGCACTGTGGACGTCCTCGAACAGGGAGGAGGCGTAGAGACAGAGTGCGAGGCCGCCCTCCACGTAGCTTTTCTGCATCAGTAACATGCGGCGTACGTCCGCGTGCTGGATGATCGGTACCTGTTTGGACTGCGGATCACGATTGGAGGGCAGGCGACCCTGGGGGCGCTCTTTCGCGTACTGCAGTGCGTGCTGGTAGCCGCGGTAGCCGAGCACCGCGGCACCGGTGCCGACGCCGATACGGGCTTCGTTCATCAGCTGGAACATGTAGCTGAGGCCCTTGTGCGGTTCGCCCACGAGATAGCCTATGGCACCGCCGCTTTCGCCGAAGCTCAGTACCGTGGAGGTGGTATTGCGATAACCCATCTTGTGCAGTAATCCGGCCAGCTGCACATCGTTGCGGGTGGGCCCGCTGCCATCGTCCGCGGGAATGAATTTCGGCACCAGGAACAGGGAAATTCCCTTTACTCCGGGAGGTGCATCCTTGATGCGCGCCAGCACCATATGCACGATGTTTTCGGTGATGGACTGGTCGCCGCCGGAAATAAACATTTTCTGCCCGCGCAGGCGGTAGCTGCCGTCTTCCGCCGGGGTGGCGGTAGTGCGGATGTCCGCGAGCGCGGAACCCTGGTCCGGTTCCGTCAGTGCCATGGTGCCGGCGTAGCGGCCGTCCATCATCGGCGGCAGGTAGGTTTGTCTGAGCTCGTCACTGGCGAAGCTGCGCACCAGATTGGCTGCGCCCAGGGTGAGGAACGGGTAGGCGGCAGTACCCACGTTGGCGGCGTTGATATAGGCCATGGCGCTGCGGAGGATGATTTCCGGCAGCTGCATACCGCCTTCGTCGAAATCGTAGTGAGCGGCGAGAAATCCCGCCTCGGCAAACGCGTTCCACGCCTCGCGGGTTTCGTCGATCAGGGTGACTTTTTCGCCATCGAAGCTGGGCTCACAGGCATCGCCCTTGGTGTAGTGCGTTGCGAAGTACTTTTCCGCGATGGCTTTGGCGGTATCGAGGGTCGCATTGAACACTTCGCGGGAATGCTCGGCGTAGCGGGGACGTTGCAGCAGGGACTCGGTATCGAGAAATTCGTACAGCAGGAATTCGATATCCCGGTCGTTCAGATACTGCTCGCTCATAACCACTCCGCTTTTTGTCTTATAGGTACCGGGTCAGGGTAGGGAGTGAGGAGCGTGCGGGCAATGACATTCCAGGTAATGGCCACTGATCTTTCTGAAATCGGTGGCCACCTGAACCGGGGGTATGCGAATGAGCGCTTGTATCAGGTGCTCTCGCCGCCCTTGATACCGCCGATATCCTCTTCGATATCCTTTGCCGGCTCCGCAGGACGCGGTGCCAGGGTGTTGGTCTTTCGCACACCGGCGCGGCCGGGTACGACATCGGCCCACAGGCGCGAGGAGAGTTGCTGCTGGCTCTCGCTGCGGCCATCGGCAATCCACTGCACGAGAGTGGTCGCCACATCCGGCCAGTCAATGTGCACACCGCGGGGCTGCTCCTGCAGCCAGCGGCCGACGGTGATCGCATCTATCTGTTTCACCACCTTCGCCAGTTGCAGTTCCTGCAGGGCCATGGCGTTGGCCTCCTGCTCGAACTGTCCCTTGAGCGGGCGCGAAAGGATGGGTTTGCCGAGGGTGAGCGTCTCTGCAATCAATTCAAAGCCCGAGTTGCAGATCACCGCGCGGGAGGTGGCCACGTCGTTGCGGAAGCCTTCCACGGAAGGTGCCTTCAGTTCGATGTTGTCCGCCACCGGCAGATCGGTGGGCAAACCGTACACGATGAAAGAATGAGGCAGTTGCGCCAGTTGGTGCAGCAGTGGTTCCGCGTGCTCGAACGGCAGATACACCAGTACGTGGTCCCGCTGGGCCGCGTCGGTGTGCCCGTGCGGTTGGGCGATCGGTGGCAGGATGGGATGGCCGAAGTGATGCCAGTGCATGCCGAGACTCACCTGGACCGGAGCGAACAGTTTCATGATCGCACGGGCGGTCCATCCAAAGCGCGGGGTGGGGATGGCGAAGTTGAACGCATACTGATGGCCGAGGCCCAGGCTCGGATGTTTGCGTTTTCTTGCCGCCCAGGCGGTGACCGGCTCGAAGTCGCTGATGACCAGGTCGAAGTCCTGTACCGGCAGTTCGCGGATGTCTTTCAGCAGGCGGCTGACATTCAGCTGTTTGGCGGTGGCGATCTGGTCGATCTTCCCTTCCCTGTGTACAAAGGTCAGCCCCTCGCGCCACCAGTAATCGCCGAACGCCTCCATGGCGAACAGTTTCTCCGGCGGGCGGCCGCTGAACAGCCACTGGACTTCCAGCTCGGGAAACTTCTGGAAGGCTTCCGCCATGGCGCGCGCGCGGGTGATATGGCCGTTGCCGGTGCCCTGAACGCCGTAGAGTATTTTCAAGATGCTTCTCCGATTGAGCAGAGGGTAGGGAATCCGGGGTGAGCGGTTACAGCAGTGTGCCGCTGACCGCGAACCCGACACAGGTGCCGAGCAGCGCACCGGCGCACACGTCCGTGGGGTAGTGCACGCCCAGTCCCACCCGGGAGGTGCCAACGCCCGCGGCCCAGAAGTAACCGAGCGCCCACAGCGGGTTCAGGCACTGGCTGAGCATGGTCACAAACAGGAAGGCGCCGGAGGTGTGCCCCGAAGGCAGGCTGAATCGGTCGTTGGCGACGATGATGGAGCGCAGCCCCGGGATGGCTTCCGGCGGGCGATTGCGCTTGGTGGTGTTCTTGATGGTCCAGTAGAGCGAGCGCTCAATGGCGAAGGCCGCGCCGCAGGTGTAGAGGAACTGCAGGGCCATCAGCGTGTCGATCAGTAGAATGGCCAGTGGCGAGAGCAGATACAACCAGCCATCGGCAGACCGGGACAGCAGCAGGTAGTTCCTGCGTGATGCCGGTCGTGTCGCCCGCTGCGCCATGCGCAGAACCAGGGAGACATCGACCGTTTTCAGTGTGATAGGTAGGCTTCGCATGCTCTAAAAGTACGAAGCCAATGTTGCGCGGACTTGACCGAAATATGTCAGATCCGTGAAATCTGCGCGATGTGGCGGGTATTGATTCGGGTGTCTCGGAGGGGCTTGTAGGAGCCTGCCTCGCAGTCGAAGGTTCAGGCTCCTGCAGGGAGTAGATCAGTCGATCCCGATCTTGATTACGCCGGAGCCGGGCAGCTTTTCCACCAGCTGGTGACCGCAGAGTTTCGAGGGAGTGAAATAGCCACCTTTGCCCTCGTAACCGAGCAGGTGCTCCATTACCGCCAGCGAGCCGTACACGGTCACGTCGTAGCCATTGGCGGTGACTACGCGACCCACCCGGCGTTCGCCGCGGCGGTCATTGCGCACCTCACCCCATACCCAGGTCTTTTGCTCCGCGCGCTGGTTCTCGGTCGGCCCCCGCACACTCTTATCGACTTTGCTCTTCAGCCACTTCTGCACCCAGTTCATGCGCAGCAGCCAGCGGAATTTATTGAGGCCCCGCATCTTCTTCGCGCGCCGCGGACTCATGGGGATGTACACCTCGATATTCGGGATCTCGGTGGAGTAATAAGCGGTGGCAATGTCGCCCCATGGAATGGCGACGGCGAATTTCTCGCCGCGGCCAAAGTTGATCTTGCGGGTCAGTTCGCCGTGGGGGATCACCTCTATCTTGCCGTTGCGGCGCACCGCGCCGCCTACGCCCATACTCTCGATGGAGGTCTTGGCGGTGCCCGGGCTGAGGCCGGAATCCGAGTCGAACCCCAGGGTCAGGTGGGTGGCACTGGTCATGGCCTTGTGCAGTGCCATGGCCAGGCAGTCGGTAGGAATCACGTCAAATCCGGTGCCGGGACACAGCACCACGCCCGCCGCTTTGGCTTCCGCGTGCAGCGCGTGGGCCTGCTGGTACACCGCCATCTCGCCGGTAATGTCCTGGTAGTGGGTGCCGCTTTTGATACAGGCGCGCATCATCGGTTCGGCGGTTGCGGAGAAGGGGCCGGCGCAGTGGATGACAACCGCGATGTCTTGCAGGGTACGTGCCAGCACGTCTTCATCGTCGAGGCTGACGGCGATGGCCGGGAGTCCCAGCTCGTTGGCCAGCGGCTGCAGTTTCGCTGCACTGCGGCCGGACAGAATGGGCCTCAGGCCCCTGGCGACTGCTTTGCGGGCGATCAGCTCGCCGGTGTAGCCGTACGCACCGTAGATCAGGATCTGCTTGTTGTTCACCTGTTGTCCTTATTGTGTGGTCGCAGGGACCGTATTTGTTCTTGGGGCGAGGGTGTCAGTCCAGGGGCTGTTCCAGTGCGAAGCGGGGGATGGTCTCCCCATCTTTTTCGACCGTCTCCACAAACATCGCCAGCGGGCGGGCCCACACGCCGAAGTCATCATACAGAGCACGGTAGATCGCCAATTGTTCCCCGGTTTCACTGTGAGTGGCGATTTCCATCAAGTGGTAGAGATTGCCCTTGTAGTGCCGGTAGATGCCTTTTTGCACAGGAGTCTGCATGGGAGTCCTTGAAAGGAAGGTCAGGCGAGGTGGAAGGGCGAAAGCTGGATCTGGCTGACCCGCTGCCCGTGCAACACTGCGATACCGCTGTAGCGGCGCTCGCCTGTGGAGGTGAATTCGAATTCGTACTGGCGCAGCAGCCGCACCTGACCGCTTTTATCGCGCTTGAGGCGCGTGCGCACCAGCATGACCGTGTCGTCCAGCAGTTGAATTCCGGAATCGGTGCAGTGCGCCTTGACGATACGGCGCACCCGGTCTTTGGCCGCCATGCCGGACCAGAAATACCAGCCCGCCAGGGCCAGCAGAAACAGCCAGAGCAGGTCGCCGAGTGAGTAGTACATAACGGTTCAGATGGGTTGTATTTGAGCGGGCAAGAATACCACCGGGGCGAAGATTTTGCCCTGCACGATTCGCAATACCGGCCTTTGATGCGGGGTGTGGCGGGCCGGTTACGGCAGCTGTAGCAGGCCCAGGTGCTGTGCAATCTGACTGAGGCTCATCAGTATGCACATGGTGATTACCAGCGGGCGTATCAGGCGGGTGCCGCCGGCCAGCATGGTGTGGCTGCCGATGATGGCACCGATCATCTGCCCTGCCATCATGGTTGCGCCAATCGTCCAGATCACCTTGCCGCCGGCGGCGAACAGCGCAACGGAAACCACATTGGTGGTGAGATTGAACAGCTTGGCACGGATGGTGGCGGTAAGGAGCGTCTGGCCGCGAAAGGCGACGCCGGCGGCGGCGAAGAAGGTACCGGTACCAGGCCCGAAGGCGCCATCGTAGAAACCCACGGCGGGCACGCAGGTGAGTGCCCACTGCCGCTCACTCTGGCGGGCCTGGCGCTCACTGTTGCCGAGGTTTGGTGTCAGCCACACGTACAGTGCAACGCACAGCAGCAAAACGGGGATTACCCAGCTGAGCCAGCTGGTGTCAATGCGCTGGATCAGCCAGGTGCCCAGAGCGGCGCCGAGCGCTGCGGTGGCAACGGGCAATATCAGTTTGCGTTCGCGCAGATGCCCTTTGGCGAACAGGGTTGTGGTGGCGGTCAGCGTGCCGATCACCGCCTGACTTTTGTTGGTGGCAAGCGCGGTAACCGGCGGCACACCGGCCAGCAGCAGTGCTGGCAGTGTCAGCAGTCCGCCACCTCCGGCCAGGGTGTCCACCCAGCCCGCGAACATGGCAACAGCAAACAATACCAGTAGCAGGGTGAGGGTCAGTTCCATGGGATTCCTGAAATCGCGGGGTGGGAGCGGTCGTGAAGGCGGGCATTGTATCAGCAGATTTGACCGGATTGCTCTGGTTGAATTTATGCGCCGGGGCCGCCCTCTTTTTTCCGGATCTGTGTCAGAATTCGGCAAATTTTTTTCACACGCTCGTTAGCGCAATCAAACAAGGACAAGGTCATGCTCGCCACTACACTGTCATCATTGAATGGTATTCCACCCTTTTTGGCCTATTTCGCGGTGGCGATTGTTCTGGTGTTGATATTTGTGCGCATTTACACCTGGATGACACCGCACGCGGAGATGACGCTGATCCGTGCCAACAACTCCGCGGCGGCGCTGGCATTTGGTGGGGCGATCATCGGTTTTGCACTACCGCTTTCCAGTGCGATTACCAACTCCCTGTCGCTGCTGGATTGCGCTGTGTGGGGCGCGGTGGCACTGATTGTCCAGGTGCTCACCTTTGCGGTGCTGCGCATGGTGTTGAAGCAATTGTCCGAGCGTATCGATCAGGGTGAGATGGCCTCCGGAATTTTTGCCGCGACGGTGGCAATCGCCGTTGGCCTGATCAATGCCGCGTGCATGAGCTATTAACGGATACAGGACGCAAATTATGAAACGCAGTAAAAAAGCCGCACTGGTGTTGACCGTTCCTGTCGCAACCCTGCTGATCGCCGGCTGTGAAAAAGAAGTGCAGGGCATGGTGTACAGCAGTCCGGAGGAATGCAGTGCCGGAGGGTGGAACACCGAACAGTGCGAGGCCGAATACGCCAAGGCCAAGGCGCTGCATCCGCAGGTCGCGCCCAAATACGTGAGCAAGGAAGAGTGCGAAGCGGACTTTGGCGATGGCAAGTGTGAGACCGCACCCCAGCAGACCGCGTCCGGGCACAGTTTCTTTATGCCGATGATGATGGGCTATCTCGCCGGTCAGATGATGAATCGCGGTGCCAATTTCCAGCCGGGCGCAGCCACTTCAGGTACCAATACCGCCGCTGCGGGCAACAAGAGTGCCGCCGGTGCCGGTGTGCCCACGCAACCGCTATACAAGTCCCGCGATGATCGCGGCACTTACCGTACCGCCCACAATACCCCGGTGGCAAAAGGTGCCGGCCCCGTCTCCCTGAGGCCTTCGCAGGTGCAGCCCCGGGTCGGGAGCTTGGTGCGTCGCGGGGGGTTCGGACAACAGGCGGCAACCCGCAGCAGCTACGGCGGTTAAAGTATGAAGCGAATCAGCGTCGCCGAACGCCCGAACTGGCGCACCTATGCCGAGGAGGTAGGGTTCAATTTCCACACCTTCGACGGCGAGCCCTACTGGGATGAAACCGCCTATTACCAGTTCAGCCTGCAGCAGGTGGAAGACGATCTGGAAGCGCCCACGGAAGAGCTGCACCAGATGGTGATGGATATGGTAGGAGATATCACCCGCAGCGAGGAAATGCTCACCCAACTCAATATCCCGCGGGATTACTGGAGCTATGTGTGGAACTCGTGGAATGGCGGTGAGCCGCATTTATATGGGCGCATGGATCTGGTCTACAGCGGCACCGGCCCCGCGAAACTGCTCGAACTCAACTACGACACGCCCACATCGCTGTTTGAAACCGGATTTTTCCAGTGGGTGTGGCTGGAGGAGCAGATCAGGAATGGGGTGTTGCCCGCGCGCGCGGACCAGTTCAATTCCCTGCAGGATAAGCTCGAGCAGGCGTTCATCGAGCTGGAGTTATCGACCCCGTTCTTTTTCACCAGTGTGCGCGACAATGCGGAGGACCGTGGCACCGTCAATTATCTGATGGATATCGCCACGCAATCCGGAAGGAACGTGCACTATATCGCGCTGGAAGATATCGGCGTACTCACCGATGCCAAGGGTGAAAATCCACAGTTTGTCGACCTGGATGACCATCCGATCAAGGGCCTGTTCAAACTCTACCCGTGGGAATTTATGGTGCGGGAAGATTTCGGCCGCGCCACGCTCGCCGCCAATACCCAGATGGTCGAGCCCGCATGGAAAATGCTGCTGTCCAACAAGGGCATTCTGCCACTGCTGTGGTCGCGTTATCCCGATCACCCCAACTTGCTGCCGGCATTTTTTGAAACCGCCAGCAGCGAGCCAATGGCCGCGGGCTGGGTGCGCAAGCCGTTGTTCTCCCGCGAGGGCGCAAATGTGGATCTGATCACCGGTGGTGGTGAAGAAATATCGGCGGCAGGCCCGTACGCTGACGGGCGTTATATCCGGCAGGCCTTTCAGGCGCTGCCAAAATTCCGCGACGAACACCGTAACGCGGATACCTATGCTATGGTCGGCAGTTGGGTCGTGGGCGACCGCGCGGCGGGAATCTGTATTCGTGAAGATGCAACCCTGATTACCAGGGATTCCTCCCGGTTCCTGCCGCATATCATTCTGGATTGATTGATTGATTGATGGCCGGGCCGGCACAGGATGCCGTCCGTTCGCGATCGGGCCTACACCGGTTCCGGGGTAGGCAGCTCGATCTTTCCCGCAACCAAGGCTTCTTTGCGGGCCTTGGACCACTTCTTGATCTGCAGCTCCAGCTTTAACGCTTCCGACTTGTCCGCCACCGCCCGCTGAAATTCCAGTGTCAGCGGGCCGCGCCCGCGCAGCGCTTTCGCCCCTTTGGGGCTGCCGCTGTGCTCGTCAAAGCGACGCGCCACGTCACGGGTAATTCCCGTATACAGGCTGCCGGAGCGGGTGCGGATCATATAGACAAACCAGTCGGACACGGTGGATCACTTTTCGCTGAAACCAGGTGAGGTGGCATTGTAACAGCCCGGGCGTTAGGTCGTGTCTTTTTGGATTTACATATACGGATATCCATATATAATGCCTCGTGATCCAACCGTGGAAAGGGAGGCACAGTGATAACCCCGGTGCAATTGTTCAAATGCCTGGCGGACGAGACCCGTCTGCGGCTGGTGTTGTTGATGTTTTCGGAAGGCGAGCTCTGCGTGTGTGAGTTGATGGCGGCACTCGAAGAATCCCAGCCGAAAATCTCCCGTCACCTGGCGCAGCTCCGCAATTGTGGGCTGCTGCAGGATACCCGCCGGGGGCAGTGGGTCTACTACGCCATTCACCCTTCGCTGCCGGAGTGGGCGAGGGCGGTGTGTGACTCCGTGTTGACCGACGAACCTGAGTGGCTGGCGGTTCTGCAAAACAATCTCAAGGCGATGGTCGATCGTCCCATCTGTTGCTGACATTTTTCCCGAGTCCGAAAACATGAAGATTCTGTATATCTGCACCCACAATCGCTGCCGCAGCATCCTCAGCGAAGCAATCACCAATCATCTAGGGCTGGGCCGTGTTCAGGCGTTCAGTGCCGGCAGCCAGCCGAGCGGTGCCGTGCATCCGCTTTCGATCCGCTACCTGAAAGAAAAGGGCATCAGTACCGACGGGCTGCAGAGCAAGTCGTGGGATGCGTTTGAAAGCGATCAGCCGGACATCGTCGTTACCGTGTGTGACAGTGCCGCCAGTGAGAGTTGTCCGGTGTGGTTTGGCGATACGGTAAAGGTGCACTGGGGTTTGCCGGATCCGTCGAAGCTGGATGGCAGTGAAGCGGAGATTCGCGAGGCGTTTTACGTGGTGATGGCAACCATCGAACGGCGCGTACAGAGATTGCTGTCTCTGCAGGAACAAAACCTGTCTCGTGACGCACTGCAGCAGGCGCTAATTCACATCGCAGAGGTGCAGTAACCGTGGGCCTGTTTGAGCGGTATCTTTCCGTCTGGGTGGCGCTGTGCATCGTTGCGGGTGTACTGCTAGGTACCCTGTTTCCCGGGCTGTTTCACTGGTTCGCTGCTATGGAAGTGGCGCATGTCAATATTCCGGTAGCCATTTTCATCTGGCTGATGATCTACCCGATGATGGTACAGGTGGACTTCGGTTCCATCCGCGATATCGGAAAAAAGCCGAAAGGTCTGTTTCTTACGCTGGTGATGAACTGGCTGATCAAACCCTTCACCATGGCTGCGCTCGGCTGGTTGTTTTTCCGGGTGATTTTCGCAGATCTGGTGGACCCGCAGACGGCGACGGAATATATCGCCGGCATGATTCTCCTTGGCGTCGCGCCCTGTACCGCGATGGTGTTTGTGTGGAGCCAGCTGACCCGCGGCGATGCCAATTACACGCTGGTGCAGGTGTCGGTTAACGACGTCATCATGATTTTTGCCTTTGCGCCGCTGGCGGCGTTTCTGCTGGGCGTGAGCAATGTGACGGTGCCCTGGGATACGTTGCTGCTGTCGGTGCTCCTGTATGTGGTGATTCCTCTGGTTGCCGGAATCCTGACCCGTCGAGCACTGGACTCACGTTCGGATCACTCGCGGCTGAACCATTTTCTGCAATCCGTAAAGCCGATTTCCATCGCCGGCCTTTTGGCGACGGTGGTACTGCTGTTCGGCTTCCAGGCTGAAACCATTCTTGCCAAACCGCTGGCCATCGCGCTGATCGCGATTCCGCTGCTGATTCAGACCTACGGTATTTTTGCGATTTCCTACGGTGCGGCCCGTGCGATGAAGCTGCCGCACAACATCGCGGCGCCGGGCTGCATGATTGCCACCTCCAATTTTTTTGAACTGGCGGTTGCCGTAGCGATTTCCCTGTTTGGCCTCAACTCCGGCGCCGCGCTGGCCACCGTGGTCGGTGTGTTGGTGGAGGTGCCGGTGATGCTGAGCCTGGTGGCATTCGCCAACAGAACCCGCCACTACTTTGAGGAGTAAGTTGTGTCCTTGAACGATATGCCGAACATAGATGCCGAGTGCCTGACAGCCATTGACGAGGAAAAACTCTTTGCGCCGGAGCGGAGCGCTGCGCCTGTGAAAATCCTGTTGCTTTATGGCTCGCTGCGCCCGCGGTCTTTCAGCCGTCTGGCCACCGAGGAGGCTGCGCGCATTCTGGAATACTTTGGTGCGGAAACCCGCACCTTCAATCCCTCCGGGTTACCACTGCCGGACGATGCGGCGGAGGATCATCCCAAGGTAAAGGAACTGCGTGAACTGGCGCAGTGGTGCAATGGCATGGTGTGGTGCAGCCCCGAGCGTCACGGAGCCATGACCGGCATTATGAAGGCGCAGATCGACTGGATACCGCTGGCCATGCAAGGTATCCGCCCGACCCAGGGCAAGACCCTTGCGGTGATGCAGGTCAGTGGTGGTTCGCAGTCCTTCAACGCGGTCAATCAGATGCGCGTGCTGGGCCGCTGGATGCGTATGTTTACCATCCCGAACCAGTCCTCGATACCCAAGGCCTGGCTGGAGTTTGACGACAACGACCGGATGAAACCGTCGTCCCTGTACGACCGGGTGGTAGATGTCATGGAGGAGCTGGTGAAATTCACTCTGTTGTTGCGGGATCGCGCCGACTATCTTGTGGACCGCTATTCCGAACGCAAGGAAAGTGCCGAGGAATTTCGCAAGCGGATAGACCAGCGCGCGATGTAATTGCTAAAACAGACTCTGCTGGTCCCCCGCTTGCGGTGGCAGGGTAAACCGGCTGCAGTCCAGCGCCAGCTTTTTCTCATTCAGCCCCAGCTTGCGGCAGTGCACCTTGAAGCGCTGTCGCAACAGCTGCGCAAATACACCGGTGCCGCGCTGGCGCTCGCCGAACGCACTCTGGTTGTCTTTCCCCCCACGGCTCTGTTGTACCAGCCTCATCACATGGGCCGCGCGCTCCGGGTAGTGTTCCGCCAGCCACTGGCGGAACAGCGGCGCTACCTCAAATGGCAGGCGTAAAAGAATATAAGCGGCCTGGATGGCGCCGGCCCGGTGGGCAGCGCTCAAAATATTCTCCAGCTCCGCGTCGTTGAGCGCGGGAATCATGGGGGCGGCCATCACCGCAGTGGGAATGCCTGCGCTGCTCAGGGTCTCGATAGTGCGCAAACGCGCGGCTGGCCCCGCCGTGCGCGGTTCCAGCTTCCGTTTCAGGTCGTTGTCGAGCGTGGTCACACTGATGGCCACATGCAGCAGATTGTCCTGGGCCATTTCTGCGAGTATCGGCAGGTCGCGCACAATCAGCTGACTCTTGGTGACGATGGTCAGCGGGTGGCGGTGTCGCTGCAGGGTTTCCAGAATCTGGCGGGTGATCTGTTTGTCTTTTTCCAGCGGCTGATAGGGATCGGTGTTGGTGCCCATGGCGATGGGGCTGCATTGGTAGTTTTTCTTGCGCAGTACCTGCTCCAGCAATTCCGCCGCGTTGGGTTTGTAAAACAAGCGTGTCTCGAAATCGAGTCCCGGGGACAGATCCATATAGGCGTGGGCGGGGCGCGCGTAGCAGTAGATACAGCCGTGTTCGCAACCCCGATAGGCGTTGATGGATTGGGTAAAGGGTATGTCCGGTGAGCCGTTGGTGGAGATGATGGATTTGGCCTTCTCTTCGATGGCTACGGTTTCAATCCGCTCCAACGGTTCCAGTTCCCGCTCCCATCCGTCGCTCTCCCGGCTGCTGATCTGATCCACGAAACGTCCGGCAAGATTGCTGATGGCGCCGCGGCCCTTGTGCAGGCGGGTGGGATTGTTGAAATCGTCGTTGGCCACGGGAAGCTCGCTGTATGGAAATTGCGAAGACTGTATGTTTATACAGTTTATTGCCGTGCGCGGGACTGTGCAAGCCATCCGCGCAGCGCATACAATGACCTGGCAGTTTCACGTTTTGCCATATCAACCATCAGAGCAGGGACTAGGAAATGGATCTTCAGGCTGTGGCCGCGATATACGGGTTTGCGGTCAAGGTGTTGCAGCTGTTTGCGATGCTGTTTGCCTTCGGGCTGGTGGTACTGGTGCTGTATGTCATCTACCTCTACCTGTCGGATGTGAGCCAGACCAAGCAGGCGATCCGGCGTAATTTTCCGGTACTGGGGCGCTTTCGCTATCAGTTCGAGCATCTGGGCGAGTTTTTCCGTCAGTATTTCTATGCCCTCGATCGCGAGGAAATGCCCTTTAACCGTGCCCAGCGCAACTGGGTTTACCGGGCGGCAAAGAATGTGGATTCCACCCTCGCGTTCGGTTCCACAAGGCCGCTGAACCAGCCAGGCGACATCGTATTTCTCAATCATCCATTTCCCACTCTCACCAAGGACGCGGTGCCGCCGCGGGAAGTCACCCTCGGAGAGGGGGTGGCCCGCAAGCCCTACACCACCCGTTCCATTTTCAACATCTCCGGCATGAGTTTCGGTGCGCTGTCGGTGCCGGCGGTGACGGCGCTGTCCAAAGGTGCCGCCAAGGCCGGTATCTGGCTCAATACCGGTGAGGGGGGGCTTTCTTCCCACCATCTCTCCGGTGGCTGCGATATCGTGTTTCAGGTCGGCACCGCCAAATATGGTGTGCGCGATGTGGAGGGCAATCTGTCGGACGACAAGCTGCGAGAGGTGGCGGCCCACGAACAGGTGAAAATGTTTGAGCTCAAACTTTCCCAGGGCGCCAAGCCGGGCAAGGGCGGGATACTGCCGGGGATAAAGGTCACACCGGAAATTGCCCACGTGCGCGGTATTCCCGTGGGGATGGATTCCATCAGCCCCAACGGGCATCCGGAAATCCGCGACGTGAACGGCTTGTTGGATATGATCGACCATATCCGCGAAGTCACCGGCAAGCCCGTCGGCTTCAAGTGCGTTATTGGCGTAAGCGATTGGCTGCACGACCTGTGCGAAGCGATTCAGCAGCGAGGCATTGAGTCTGCGCCGGACTTTATCAACATCGACAGCGCCGACGGTGGCAGTGGCGCCGCGCCCCAAAGCCTGATGGATTACATGGGCCTGCCGTTGAATCGCAGTCTGCCCCTGGTGGTGGATCTTCTCGAACAATACGGACTGCGCGAACGGGTAAAAATTATTTGTGCCGGCAAACTGCTCACCCCCTCCATGGTGGCCTGGGCACTCGCCATGGGGGCGGACTTCGTCAACTGCGGGCGCGGCTTCATGTTTGCCCTCGGCTGCATTCAGGCCATGCAGTGCAACAAGAATACCTGCCCCACCGGCGTCACCACCCACAACCCGGATCTGCAGCAGGGGTTGGACCCGATGGACAAGGCAGAGCGGGTATATCACTACGCGCGCAATATGGAATACGAGGTGGGTACCATCGCCCACTCCTGTGGCGTACCCGAGCCCAGATTACTGCGGCGCGCCCATGTGGAAATTATCAATGAGCGCGGCGTGCCGGTTCCGCTCAACGATCTGGTGCCGGAAGTAAAACCCAAATCCGTGATCGCCACCGATCGCGATAACCAGTGATTGGCGGGAGCAAGCTGTGGAAAGTGTCAGTACACTGGTCGGACAGGGGTTGTACATGGCCCTCGCTGCCGTTGCCGGCCTCGGCATTGCGCGATTGCTCAAGCGCGACGACACCCTCGGTTGCCTGATTGCCGGCGTACTCGCCGGCATACTGCTGCCGGTGTTTGATTACAACACCAACCTGCGCGCGGAAAATCTGCACCAGTTGGTGTTCTTCGTGATTTTACCGGTGCTGGTTTTCCAGTCCGCATGGAAGATCGACCCGGATATCCTGTTCCGCTGGCTCGGGCCCGCACTGTTACTGGCGACGGTAGGCGTATTGCTGTGTGTGCTGATGACCGCAGTACTGGTGTATTTTGGGGTGTACCAGCCGGGCGGCTTTCCCTGGCTTGCCGCGCTCCTCACCGGCGTCATTCTCGCTGCTACCGACCCGGCTTCCATCGTCGCTCGATTGCGGCTGACCGGTGCCAACGACGAATTGCTGACCGTGGTAGAAGGGGAGAGTCTGTTCAATGATGTGGTCGCAATCGTGCTGTTTTCCTTTGTGCTGGGTATTGCCACGAACAGTGCCATGGAGGGGGCCGTTGCCACGGGTGAGGCCATCAGTGGTGCGGGCAATTTTGCGTTGTATTTCTCGGTGGTTTTCTTTGGCGGTTTGGCGGTGGGTACGATCTGTGGCCTGCTGACCGCCATCACCATTCTGTTTCTCGGTTCCGCCGGCGCGGCTCTGGTGGTACTGGCGTTGGCGGCGTTCGGCAGTTTCTACCTGGCGGAACACGTGGTGGGTGTTTCCGGCATTCTTTCCGTCATGATCTGCGCCATCGTCGCCCGCGCCTGCCTGCGGGAGCAGGAGCAGACCTACCTCGCCCACGCGGCGCCGACCTGGGAGTGGTTGGGATTGCTGTTTCATGCGCTGATTTTCGTGATCATGGGGTTGGTCATCACCGTTGATATGTTCGCGCAGTATTGGCTGGCGATGATTGTCGCGATTGTGGCGGCGATCGGGGCGCGCGGTTTTGCGGTGTTTTTGGTCGCGCCGCTGGCACGTTATGTGGGCCCGCCGATTACCAAAGACTGGCGCCTGATTCTGAGCTGGGGTGGTTTGCGCGGTGCAATTGCTGTAGCACTGGTGCTTTCATTGCCGACAGATTTGCCGTACTCGCCTTTGGTGCAGGCAATGGTGTTCGGGGTGGTGTTGTTTTCGCTGCTGGTGCAGGGGACTACGAGTACGCGGTTGATTCGCAAGCTGGAATCATAGCGTTTTTGGCGATGTAGTAGATGGGGAAGGTTCGTGTGTGGCTGGTTGCTTCTTCTTTCGCCTTGCGGGAGTAGAAGAGGTGGGCCGCTATGGCCAATAGCAGTAGGGCGAAGAGGAGCACGCCGATTACTCTGAGCATTTTTTGCTCCTGTGGTTTTGGGGTGCTCTTTTCAGGTTCTGTGGTTTGGGTCGGGTGCTCTGTTTTTGTTCCTGTGGCGGCCGGGCGCTGGGTATCCGTTTTCAAAACCGCTGTGAATACCTCCCTGTACGCTGCGTCGGCGACGTCCCTGTCGCCGACGCTTTTGAAAACGGATCCCCATCACCCGCCCTTCGCGTTGAATCATTTAACTTCGTAAGAAGTTTGACTTTGTAGCTGACGAAGTCGGGTAGTTCGAATTGAAGGCCGAGCGCCGGGTGGAGCATTTCGAAAGCGTCGCAAACAGGAATGTTTGCGACGCAGCGTACAGGGATGTATTCACAGCGGTTTCGAAATGCTCCACCCGGTGATCGGCCGCCACATATCCTGCTTAGAACCACACGGTGCTCGCTACAAAGCTAATTACTGCCAGTTCAGAATAACTTTGCCGGATTCACCGGAACCCATGGTCTCGAAACCTTTCTGGTATTCATCCACCGGGAACTGGTGGGTGATGATCGGGGACAGATCGAGGCCGGACTGGATCAGACTTGCCATCTTGTACCAGGTCTCGAACATCTCGCGGCCGTAGATGCCTTTCAGGATCAGGCCCTTGAAAATCACCTGGCTCCAGTCGATGGCCATCTCGCCCGGGGGAATACCCAGCATCGCAATCTTGCCGCCGTGGTTCATCGCCGACAGCATATCGCGGAAGGCGACGGCCACACCGGACATCTCCAGACCCACGTCGAAGCCTTCGGTCATGCCGATTTCTTTCATCACGTCCGGCAGCTTTTCGCGGCTGACATTCACGGTGCGCGTCGCGCCCATTTTTTTTGCCAGATCCAGACGGTAATCATTGATGTCCGTGATTACCACGTGGCGCGCGCCCACATGACGGGCAACAGCGGCGGCCATGATGCCAATGGGGCCGGCGCCGGTGATCAGCACATCTTCGCCAACCAGGTCAAATGACAGCGCCGTGTGCACCGCATTGCCGAACGGATCGAAGATGGACGCCAGTTCGTCGGAAATGTTGTCCGGAATCTTGAATGCATTCAGTGCGGGAATAACGAGATATTCCGCGAAGGAACCCTGGCGGTTTACACCCACACCGTAAGTGTTGCGGCACAGGTGGCGGCGGCCGGCGCGGCAGTTACGGCAGTGGCCACAGGTGATGTGGCCCTCGCCACTAACCCTATCGCCAACTTTGAAGCCGGCCACTTCCTGGCCCATGCCCACCACTTCGCCCACGTATTCGTGGCCAACCACCATGGGTACCGGAATGGTCTTTTGCGACCACTCATCCCAGTGATAGATGTGCATGTCGGTGCCGCAAATCGCGGTCTTGCGGATCTTGATCAGCAGGTCGTTGTGACCCGGTTCCGGGATCTCGACATCCGTCATCCAGATGCCGGGTTCAGATTTGAGTTTGGATAGTGCTTTCATGGTACTGCTTAAATAATTTCCAGCTCTTTGCCGACTTCGATAAATGCATCAATACAGCGGTCCAGCTGCTCACGGGTGTGGGCGGCGGACATCTGGGTGCGGATACGGGCCTGGCCTTTTGGTACTACCGGGTAGAAGAAGCCCACCACGTAAATGCCTTTTTCCAGCATCTTGTCGGCCATCTTCTGTGCGAGCGCGGCGTCGCCGATCATCACCGGGATGATGGCGTGGTCGGCGCCTGCGAGGGTAAACCCGGCTTGTGTCATACGCTTGCGGAAATAGGCGGAGTTGTCCTGCAGCTGTTTGCGCAGTTCGCCACCCTCGATCAGCATGTCCAGTACTTTCAGTGACGCGGTCACGATGGCCGGTGCCACGGAGTTGGAGAACAGGTAGGGGCGCGAGCGCTGGCGCAGCAGATCGATGATCTCCTTGCGACCGGAAGTGAAACCACCGGAGGCGCCGCCGAGGGCCTTGCCCAGGGTGCCGGTAATGATGTCTACACGCTCGATCACGCCGCAGTACTCGTGGGTACCGCGGCCGTGTTCGCCGAGGAAACCCACCGCGTGGGAATCGTCCACCATCACCAGCGCATTGTATTTGTCCGCCAGATCGCAGATTCCCCTGAGATTCGCGATCACGCCGTCCATGGAAAACACGCCGTCGGTGGCGATGAGTTTGGTTCTGGCTCCGGCCGCATCGGCGGCCTTCAACTGTTCTTCCAGATCCGCCAGGTCGTTGTTGGCGTAGCGGAAGCGCTTGGCCTTGCACAGGCGCACACCGTCGATAATGGAGGCGTGGTTCAGCGCGTCGGAAATGATCGCGTCATCCGGGCCCAATAACGTTTCAAACAGACCGCCATTGGCGTCGAAACAGGAGGTGTAAAGAATGGTGTCTTCGGTCTGCAGAAACTCCGACAGTTGGAATTCCAGCGCCTTGTGAATGTCCTGAGTGCCACAGATAAAACGTACGGATGCCATACCAAAGCCGTACTGGTCGAGGCCATCTTTGGCAGCCTGGATCAGCTCCGGGTGATTGGCGAGTCCGAGATAGTTGTTGGCGCAAAAGTTCAGTACCTGGGTGTCGTTGTTGACCTGAATTTCGGCAGCCTGCTGGGAGGTGATAATGCGCTCGCGCTTGTAGAGGCCGTCGGCCTCGATCTGTTTCAGTTCGTCGCGCAGGTGCTGGAAAAAGTGCTCGGGCTTGGACATGGCGTTGTTATTGGCTCCCTATGGATTTGGTCGACAGGTGCTGGTGGCACAAGTCTAGTGGTCACACCGCCAGTTCACAGGCTTTGTGGGCCGTGACTGGTGCGTCGCTGGCACGGCAGTGGGTTGCAAAGGCCAGCGCGTCTTCCGTCGAGTCGAACAAGAGTTGCCACAGCAGTTGTCGATCGCTGCGTTTGACTGCCCGGACGGCCGTTCGGCTGCGTTGGGGGGCAATCTGGATTTCGATAACGTCGGTGCTGGATAGCGTGAATTCGGACATGTTCCCTCCAATAAAATGTATGGAGGGCTGACGGCGGAAGCGGCGATGCATCTGTGGCGCACATCCACAAAAAATCATCGCATCCGGTTGGATTGCACAGCTGGGCCGAAATCTTCGGTTGCCAGCAAGAGCCCCATCCCCTGCACAGTCGTACGCAACGTTACGGACTGTGAAGAGAAACCACCTTGCCCCGGCAGGCAGGTTGGCGTTGGCGTCAGCCACTCTCTTGATGTCGCGGGCAAAGATAGCGAGGGGGGAACGGGCAGTCAACCGCGCCGCCAATAAAGACGACGCGGCAGTTTTTTATGCGGGGAGCTGTACGGATTTCAGTTCAATAAACTCGTCCAGGCCGGCATTGCCAAATTCGCGCCCGTTGCCGGAACGCTTCATACCGCCGAAGGGTGCGTCGTAATTGAACTCACCGCCGTTGACGAAGCAGAGCCCGGCTTCCAGACGGCGCACGACGGGCATTGCCGACTCCGCATCTTTGGCCCACACACCGCTGGAGAGTCCGTACTGGGTGTCGTTGGCGATGGCGATGGCTTCGTCCATGTCCTTGTAGGGAATCAGGCAGGTGACCGGACCAAAAATCTCCTCGCGAGCGATGGCCATATCGTTGTCCACATCGGCGAATACCGTGGGACTGACGTAGAAACCCTTGGTGAAACCCTGCGGGGCCTCCACACCACCGGTGACGAGACGTGCGCCTTCCTCCACACCTTTCTGGATATAGCCCCGCACGATATCGCGCTGGCGGGCGGAGGAGAGAGGGCCCATGAAGGCGTTCCCGTCGGTACCCATCGCGGTGTCTTCCGCCACGCGCTTGGCGATCGCGACCGCCTCCTCGTAGCGTTCCGCGGGTACCAGCATACGGGTGAGCGCCGTGCAGGTCTGGCCGCTGTTGATGAAGACATCCTCGCAGCCCCAGCGCACCGCGGCTTCGAGATCCGCATCCGGAGTGATGATAAACGGCGACTTGCCGCCCAGCTCCTGGGTCACGCGTTTGACTGTGGGCGCCGCAGCGCGGGCCACCTCAATGCCGGCGCGGGTAGAGCCGGTAAACGAAATCATGTCGATATCTGCATGGCTGGACAGCGCCGCGCCCACAACTGGCCCGGCGCCGGGCACCAGGTTGAATACGCCCGCGGGTATGCCGGCGGCATCGATAATTTCCGCCATCACATAATCCTGCAGCGGCGTGATTTCCGACGGCTTCTGGATCATGGTGCAGCCGGCGGCCAGTGCCGGGGCCACCTTGCCGACGAACTGATGCAGCGGGTAATTCCAGGGGGTGATGAATCCGCACACGCCCACCGGCTCTTTCAGCACCAGCGAATGGCCCGCCTTTTCCGTCTCTTCCATCACTGCGGCGCGGTCGGCGTAGAAGCGCATCGCATAGATCGGGCCGTCGATATGCAGCCACTCGGTGATATGCGGGGGACAGCCGAGCGCCGTGGAAACGGCGGCGACAAGATCCTGCTTGCGCGCCTCCATACCGTCGGCAATGGCGTGCATCAGTGCCTGGCGCTTGGCGGCGCGGGTGTGGCGCCAATCCCTGAAGGCGGATTTTGCCGCGGCCACGGCGTCGTCCACATCATCCAGGGTGCCCTGAATCACATCGCACAGTGCTTCTTCGGTGGCCGGGTTGATGACCGGGTGCAGGCTGCCGCCCTTGGAGTCGCGCCACTCGCCGTTGATGTAGAGCTTTTTCGTAGGCAGGGATTTCAGGTCTGTCATGGTTGCTTCGCCGTACTATTCATTGTCGTTTTGGAGTTTCGATTTCCGTTTACGCCGGGGCAGTAATTTCAATCAGCGTTGGGCCCTTGCGCGCAAACGCTTCCAACACCGCTGAGTTCAGCTGTTCCGGTTTGCTGATACGGCAACCCTCGGCGCCGAAGGCGCGGGCGAGGGCCACAAAGTCCGGCGCGCGCAGGTTTACACCTTCCTGCTCCACGACGGCCTGATCCATAAAATCGCGGATCTCACCGTAACCGCTGTTGTTCCATACCAGGATCGGCAGCGCAAGCTGTTGTTCCACCGCCGCGGCCAGTTCACCCAGAGTGAACATGATGCCGCCGTCGCCGATCAGGGCGATGACCGGGCGTGGGCTCGACAGGGCAGCGCCGATGGCGGCGGGCAGGGCGAAACCCAGGGTGCCATAACCGGTGGTACAGGTGATGTGGCTGCGGGGCTGGAACAGTTTCAGTGCATGATTGGTGTTGTAGGCCAGCTGGGTGGAGTCGGTTACAAGAACGCCGTCCTCCGGCAGCGCGTCGCGCAGCGCCCGCACCCAGGGGTAACGCTCTTCGGAGCCGGGCCACCACTCCTGGCGGCAACCGTATAACAGGTCTTCCACTTCGGCGGTGGTGTGCTGCTGACGCTCAGGGTCTGCTGCGGGCAGCGATTCTGACAGTTGTGCCAGCGCGTTCCTGGCATCCGCGCAAATGGCGAGATCGGGATTGGCATTGCACACCAGCTGTGCCGGGTCGAGATCCACGCGGATCAGTTTGCCGTTGAACCGGTAATTGTCCCGCACCAGATTGCGGTCGGTCTCTGCCAGCTCCGTGGCCACCGCCAGTACCACGTCTGCGTTTTCGACGCGTTCGCGCACATTGCTGAAGCTCAGATTGGCGCCGCCGCACAGCGGGTGGCGTTCATCGACGATCCCTTTGGCCGCGAGTGACAGGAACACCGGAGCGGCAAGTTTTTCCGACAGCGCAGTGGCCTCAGCACTGGCCGCCTGCGCACCGCCACCCAGCAGGATAACCGGGGAACGGGCCTCTGCCAGCCATTGGGCGGCAGTGGCAATGGTTTCGGCCGGGGCCGCCGGCAGCGCCGTGGGATTGACCGCGCGGTAGTGCGTGAGCGGATTCCGCATGGGCGCGGGAAACAGGTCGATGGGGATTTCGATATGCACCGGACCCGGGCGCGGTGCATGCATCACCTGGAAGGCGCGCGCCAGTACTTCGGGCAATTGCTCGGCGCTGGTGAGCGCGTGCTGCCACACGCAGAAGCCGCGGGTCACATCCTGTTGGCGCGGCAGTTCGTGCAGGCGACCGCGTCCCGTACCCAGGTCTTCGCGGCGGTTGACCGCACTGATCACCAGCATGGGGATAGAGTCAGAATACGCCTGGGCCATGGCGGTGGCGGCGTTGGTGACGCCGGGGCCGGTAATCAGGAAGCACACGCCGGGTTTGCCACTGGCGCGGGCATAACCGTCCGCCATAAAGGCCGCCCCCTGTTCATGGCGCGGCGTGATATGGGTCAGGCCACTGCCGGGAAGGCCGCGGTAAAGTTCAATGGTGTGTACACCGGGGATACCGAACACCGTATCCACGTGGTACTGACGCAGCAGGTGCATCAGGGTCTGCGCGCAGCTGGGATTGGCTTGTGAAGGATTACTGGCCATTCGTCGGTCCTACTGTTCTTTTTTCTTCTGCCGTCAAATCTCCGCGAATACCTGAGATTTGCGCAGTGGTTGGTCGGAGCCTAGTCGCGGGCTGCCGGCACTGCAAGCGGCAGCAGAGTCTGCATTCCCACGGTAAAAAACGCAGGAAAATTGAGCCAGAGTGGCGTGGGCGACAGGATATTTCTGTTTTTGAGCAGAGATCGGTACGGCGGGCGAGACCGGCTGGGGGCTGATCCGGGATCGGTCGGGCAGGGACTGTCCAGTGCCCGGTGCTGTGCCCTGTCTCGTAGTTGGGCGGGTTGAAAATATGCTTCAATGCGCGCTCACGAAAAATAATGAAAAGCCGGTTTTTAGTTCAGGGGGAACAATGGCTATTGTCGGAATCGATCTGGGAACCACCAACAGTGCCTGTGGTGTCATGACGGAAGATGGAATCAAGCTGATTCCCAATCGTCTCGGCGAGGTGCTCACACCTTCTGTCGTAGGTCTTGATGATGCCGGCGAACTGGTTGTGGGGCGTACCGCCAAGGAACGCCTGATCAACCACAGCGATCGCACCGTGGCCGCATTCAAGCGCCTGATGGGCACCGATCACAAGGTCAAGCTCGGCCGCCAGATGTTCAGCGCCACAGAGCTTTCCGCCTTGGTACTGCGCGCATTGAAGGAGGACGCCGAAGCCTATCTTGGTGAACCCGTTACCGAGGCCGTGATCAGCGTGCCTGCCTATTTCAATGACAACCAGCGTCACGCCACCAAGCTCGCTGGCGAGCTTGCCGGCCTCAAGGTGGAGCGGTTGATCAACGAGCCCACTGCGGCGGCCATCGCCTATGGCCTGCACGACAAGCGCGAGGGCAATTTCCTCATTCTGGATATGGGAGGCGGCACCTTTGATGTGTCCATTCTCGAGTTTTTCGACGGCATCATGGAGGTGCACGCCAGTGCCGGCGACAACTTTCTCGGCGGCGAGGATTTTGTCGAGGCGATGATCGACAGCGTGTTGAAGGAGTTCAATATTGACCGGAGCGCGCTGTCCCCCCGGCAGCAGCAGAATCTGTATATGCAGATGGAGAGCGTAAAACGCCGTATCGGTCAGTCGGCGGAACAGCAGATCGAACTCGACCTCGGCCATGAAAAAATACAGTGGCAGGCGACCTCCGCGTGGTTTGAAAAGGTGGCCACACCCCTGCTGTTGCGGGCCAAGCGTCCGATCGAGCGCGCCATGCGCGACGCGGACATGCCCTCCCAGTCCATCGACGACGTGGTGCTGGTGGGCGGTTCCACACGTATGGGGCTGTTCCGTTCCATGGTGGGACGCATGTTCGGGCGCCTGCCGTCTTGTCATCTCGACCCGGATACCGTGGTGGCCATGGGCGCGGCGATACAGGCGGGGCTCAAGTCCCGCAATGCCGCGCTGGATGACATCGTGCTCACGGATGTCTGCCCCTACACCCTCGGTACCGGCATCATCAATGAAGACAGTCCGGACCAGGGCGAATACTTTCTGCCGATCATCGAGCGCAATACGGTCGTGCCGGTGAGTGTGGTGCGACAGGTCTGCACCGCCAGCGACAACCAGACGGAACTGCGCATCGATGTTTACCAGGGCGAGAACCGTCTGGTGAAAAAGAATGTCTATCTCGGGGAGATGAGTGTGCCGGTGCCGAAGGGCCCGCGCGGCAAGGAGTCCGTGGATATCCGTTACAGCTATGACATGAACGGTTTACTGGAAGTGGATGTTACCGTGGTTTCCACCGGTAAGGCCTACAACAAACTGATCGAATTTACTCCCGGCGCACTGAACGATAAGGAAAAGGCCGCAGCACTGGAAAAGCTGGCGGCGCTGAAATTCCATCCGCGTGAGGACGAGGCCAATCGCGCGTTGATCGCGCGCGGTGAGCGTTTGTACGAAGCGAGCCTGGGGCAACAGCGCGAGATCATTTCCCGCGCCCTGGGTGAGTTCGACCGCGTGCTCAACGGGCAAAACCCGGCGGAAATCAAGAGGGCCCAGGCGAGTCTGCGGGATTTTCTCGATCGCTTCGACGGTGAGGACTGGATCTGATGAATTCCTGGGCGATTCTCGGTATCGAGCCCTGTGACGACCCGCGCGCGATCAAGCGCGCCTATGCAATAAAACTGAAGCAGAACCGGCCGGATGAAAGACCGGAAGCGTTTCAGCAGTTGCACAGCGCCTATAAACAGGCATTGAGACTTGCCCAGGCCAGCGCGGAGCGGCGCCAGCGGAATACAGCGGAACTGGTCGACCCGGTGCCGGAAGTGCTCGCGGCCGAAGAATCTTCTACGGTGGCGGCGAGTTCGGAAATGCCACCATCAGGGACTTTGGGCGAGATTACTGCGGTGTCAGCCCCAGTCGGGGAAGATGCGGATTCTGCACCAAACCGCGAAAGCGAGGCGTCGGTCTCCGTGGTGACAAAGGCGGACGATGATGAGGCGTCTACGGAAGAAGACGCTGCCCGGCAATTGCGCATTGAGGAATATCACCGGGTACTGGCGCTGGTAGAGCAGGCCCTGCAAGACCCGCTGCGGGTCAACCTGGAAAACCGCTGGCATTTTCTCGTCGAGTCCCCTTACATGCTGGAGGACGAGTACAACTGGAATCTCGGCCTTGCGGTGTTCGAGCGTTTTGCCCGTTTCAATCTGGCTGCGGCGGAAGCCAAGGGTAAAGGGAAGGAGAAATACCGCACCGTTATTACCGATAATGTACTTGCGTACTGCGATCAGTTGTTCGGTTGGTCGGGCGCCGTGGAAACTTATTATGCGCGTTTCGGTAAAGAGCTCGCGGACATTTTGTTTGATGCTCTGCAGACCGACCCTCGTGATGCGGACCCCGCTTCGGCGATTCGCGGCGGCAGCAAACTGGTGCGTCAGAAAGCCCGGGTTCTACAGGAGCGGCTGGAGCAGTATTTTTTCGGTGGGCTGCTCGGGCGCGCAGTGGCGGTGATTCTGGACATCGGGTTGGTTCACCTGATGGTCGGGGTGCTGGCCACGGCGGTGATCATGAAAGTCACCGGGCAAACAGAGTCGGATGCCACATTTTCCGGCCTGCTGTTCTCTGGCTCGGTTTACCTGCTGTTGTCGTGGCTGGCGGAGTGCTCGCAATGGCAGACCACGCCGGGGAAGTGGTTGCTGGGGTACCGGGTAATGGACAGGGACTTCCAGCGTGTGGGGTACCTTCGTGGTCTGTGGCGGACGGCCAGCTTTCTTCTCACCGTGCCGACTCTCAAGATCGGCTGGTTTATCAATTGTTTTCTTGGCGGCAACCTGTTGCACGACCGTATGAGTCGCACCTATGTGGTGAATTACCGCAAGAGCCGCGAGGAGCATCTGCGCCGGCACGGGTAACGCGCTATCGCGCAGGGACAAATTGGGATTGGCGAGGTAACTTCGTACACTAGCCGGAGTTATCCGTTTCATAAGTTGTAGCAGTGGTAATTGTTGTATCTGGAAAGGGAAGGTTATGACAGCGATGGACATTGGCCAGTGGCGGCGGGAATACCTGCAGGGCGGCTTGCAGCGGGGTGATCTGGCGGACGATCCGATCAGCCAGTTTCGCGCCTGGCTTGAAGAGGTGGTGAAGGCGGATATTTCCGACCCGAGCGCCATGTGCCTCAGTACCGCCGACGCGAGCGGGCAACCGTCGCAGCGGATCGTGCTGCTGAAGGGGTTCGATGCGCGCGGCTTTGTGTTTTATACCAACCTGAAAAGTCAGAAAGCGTGGGATATTACGGCCAATCCCAAGGCGTCCCTGTTATTTCCTTGGCATTTTCTGGAGCGCCAGGTGATTGTGCGCGGTGACGTGCTGTCGCTGACGGATGCGGAGGCGGACGACTATTTCCGCAGCCGGCCGCGGGACAGCCAGATCGCGGCCTGGGCATCCCACCAGAGCGATGCCATCGTGTCCCGCCAGGTGCTGGAAGACAGCTTCGAAGCATTTCACGAAAAATTTGCCGGTCAGGATGTGCCGCGCCCGGCGTTCTGGGGGGGGTACCGTGTGGTCCCTCACGCAGTGGAGTTCTGGCAGGGGCGCGCCTCGCGTCTTCACGACCGCTTTGTGTATCGCTCTATGGGTGATGGGGAGTGGCAGATTGAGCGACTGAGTCCATGATTGAATTTTTCCCGTCATTCGCGGCATGGATACCTGCTATTGCCTGAGGCAATGTAGCGGGCCTTGAAGCTGTTACCAATCGGATCAATGGCTCACCCCATAGTTTGAGCCGAGGGTGCAGGGAGAATTTAGGAAACAAATGCCCGGTACCCATCGCGTTGACGGTGGAGGTAATGCACTTTTGTCCTTTTCTGTGAGTGATGTTCCTGACCTTCGGGGAGCCGTGGAATACATTGCTCGAAAAAATAAACTTTTGTAACGGAAAGACCTCTTGTAGTCTTTGCTCTGCCGGCGCCCGTCATCGGGTGTCGGCGGAAAAACAGCGCGGTAACTGATCGGGTCGCGAAATATGGATGTCGCGTAATAAGCAGTACCGGTCGCGGTGAGTCTGTTGCTGGAAAATACATAAAAATAACTTGATGCAATGGAGAGAAAACATGGGAAGCCCATCTGACGCTTTTACCCCAAAATCCTTTCGCTTGGCTTACAGCAGTGCCGGAACCAATGGAAAAGGCCGGAATCTGGTTCTAACCTCCGCCTGCTCCATCGCCGCCATGTCATTGGCGTGCGGTATTGGTACGGCTCATGCCATGGAAAATTCCATCGACACCCTGTTGGAGGAAGTACAGGTTGTCGCCCGCAAACGCGGCGATGCGGAGCGTCTGCAGGACGTGCCGGTAGCGGCTACCGCATACTCTGGCGACCAGTTGGAAGCCTTGCAGACCCGCGATCTGGAAAGTCTGGCGTTTAAAATGCCCAATGTGCAGATGGACGACGCCGGTACGATCAAAAGTACCGCCAACTTCACGGTGCGTGGTCTCGGCGTCAACAGTTCTATTCCCTCCATCGACCCCACCGTTGGTGTGTTTGTGGACGGCATGTATATGGGGATCAACGCCGGGGTGATCCTGGATCTGTTCGATCTGGAGGGTATTGAGGTGCTGCGTGGCCCGCAGGGGCTGCTGTTCGGTCGGAATGTGACCGGTGGTGCGGTGGTTGTAAAAACCGCCAAGCCCACCGAGGAATTCACCAGCAAGGTGCGTTTCTCCACCACCGCCCAGCAGGAAACCAATCTGGCGGGTACCGTTTCCGGCAAGATCAGCGACAGTGTCAACGGGCGCCTGACCGCCTATTACAGCGACGATCAGGGCTGGTTCGAAAACAAGGCCACCGGTAATGACAACTTCGGTGCATCTGAAACCTGGTTCGTGCGTCCGAGTTTTACCGTCGATTTGAGCGAGACCGCGAATTTGATCGTACGCCTGGAAAGTGGCCATGTGGATGCGGATGGGATAACCGGTATCAATCATGGCGATTCCGCCCAAGCCATTGCTGCCTCTGTCGGTGTAACCGACTGGGATAACAGTAAGGATTCCTTTGAGCTTGCCATCGACGAGGAAGGTTGGGCGGAGACCGACTGGAGTCAGGCGATCGCCGAGTACAACCAGGATGTCGCCTTCGGCAACGGCACCATCACCAATGTGTTGGCGTGGCGTGACTATGAGACATCCGGTGTTGGTGATATTGATTCTCTGCCGTTGCCTATTTTCCACTCCTATAGTCTGATCGACCAGAACCAACTGAGTAATGAATTGCGTTACTCGGGGCGCTTTGGTTCCACTTCCGTTACCAGTGGCGTGTATTGGTTTACTCAGGACCTGGAATATATTGAGCAACGTAGCTTTTCGGGTGGTTCTCTGGTTATGGCTGGCGGGGGTGTTCAGGACCACACCGCTGTGGGGGTATTTACCCAGGCGGATATCGATCTTAATGAGTCCTGGGTACTGACTCTGGGTGGCCGTTACTCCAAAGAGGAAAAGGACGCAGATATTGCTTCTATTGCGCCCGGTGGTGGTTGTGACCGCGAGGCATGTTACAGCTACGATTTCAGCGATACTGAAGAGTGGAGTGCTTTTACCCCGAAAGTTGGCCTGCAGTGGGCAATCAGTGACTCCGCCCAGAGCTACGCGGTATGGACCAAGGGCTTCCGCAGTGGTGGCTACAACATGCGTAACACCGTGCCAGGGGAATCGCCGGGGCCGACAGACCAGGAAGAGCAGAACAGTTTCGAGCTTGGGGCTAAATTACAGTGGCTGGACGGCCGCGTAAAAGCCAACATGGCGCTGTTTCACAACACCATCGACGACATGCAGCGGGAGGTTAACTTGCCGATTGAGCCCGCTGGTGTGGCGCAGCTGATCCGTAACACTGCCAACGCCACCATTCGCGGCGCCGAGTTTGAACTGATGGCAGCAGCCTCCGAGAACCTGCTGTTGACCATGAACCTGGGCTATGTTGATGGCGAGTACGACGATGTGTGGCTGGATATCAGCGGTGACGGCGTGGTGGATGGTGCGGATTACGCGCTGGAAATTCCGCGCCTCGCTCCCTGGACTTACGGCGTTGGCATGGTGCACGACCTGCAGCTGGGAAGCTGGGGCGCGCTTACCTCACGTATCAATTACAACCACCGCGACGCCTCCGCCTATACCGACAACAACCTCGGTATGTTGAGCGAGGTGGAAATGGTGGATTTCAGCATCGGCATCGAACCGGACGGTGGCAATTATCGTGTGGCGTTGTTTGGCAAGAATATGCTGGATGAGGTCAGTGAGGGCAACGATACCCAGCTGCCTACGTCCATGGGCGGTGTGGGTGCCAGCTTCACCCCGCTCAACCGCGGTCGTATCGTGGGTATTGAGTTGAACTACGAAATCTAGACGACAACTCGTCCCTTTCCGTCTTGTTTGGCCCGGCTATGCCGGGCCTTTTATGTTGTAGGATTCAGGTTTCTCTAACAGGAGCGGGGAGAACCCTATGCGTTACATAGATCTTCCGGAGTTCGGCGGTCCGGAAAAAATGCAGCTCGCGCAAGGTGATGTGCCGGTGGCCGGTGCGGGTGAAGTGCTGATCCGTGTCGAAGCCGCCGGTGTAAATCGCCCGGATGTCGTCCAGCGCGCGGGGTTCTACCCACCACCAGCGGGAGCTTCTCCGGTGCTTGGGCTCGAAGTCGCAGGCCAGGTCGCGGCCGTCGGCGAGGGGGTGACCCGCTGGCAGGTTGGTGAGCGGGTATGCGCCCTTACCAACGGTGGCGGTTACGCGGAATATGCACTGGCACCTGCGGCGCAGTGCCTGCCGGTTCCGGAGGGACTGACGGCGGTTGAAGCCGCGGCATTGCCGGAAACGTTTTTCACGGTGTGGAGCAACCTGATTCACCGTGCGCATCTCAAACAGGGTGAGACATTACTGGTGCACGGCGGCTCTTCCGGTATCGGCACCAGCGCCATCCAGATCGCGGTCAGCCTGGGCGTACGGGTATTCGCTACCGCGGGCAGCGCTGAGAAATGCGCGGCCTGTAAAAAGCTGGGCGCTGAGCGCGCCATCAATTACCGCGAACAGGATTTCGTGGCTGAGGTACGGGCGGCCACCAACAATCGTGGCGCCGATGTGATTCTCGATATGGTGGGGGGCGACTATGTCGACCGCAATATCCAGGCTGCTGCTCAAGACGGACGCATTGTCAATATCGCGTTTCTTGCCGGTGCCAGAGTTGAAGTCAACATGTTACCGGTTATGCTGAAACGCCTGACCTTGACCGGTTCCACTCTGCGCCCCCAGCGGCCAGAGGTGAAAGCCGCTATCGCACGAGACCTGCTGGAGCAGGTGTGGCCACTGGTTGCGACCGGCAAAATCCGTCCGCAGATTGCGGCAACATTTCCGCTTGCAGATGTAGCGGCAGCGCACCGTTTGATGGAATCCAGTAATCATATTGGCAAGATTGTTCTGGAGATCTGAGCGGCGGGTAGATTGTGTCCGGTAATTCTCTCGTGCCGGGAAAATCTGTTTTCGGGGTATACAGCAGACGTAACATCGCGACCTCACCAGATGTGAGGTCAGTGTAAGCGCGGTAGAGTTTGCTGATATTACGCACGTACTGCACCGGCTCGGCGCCCCGGGCATAGCCATAGCGCGCGCTTTTGAAATAGCGTGGCTCTGACAGTTTGAGCATGGCTACCTCGACGTTGTCGAACCAGATGTCAGGATCCAGATCCAGTTTTTTCGCCAGCCGCTGTGCATCATAGAGATGACCGATGCCCGCGTTGTAGGCGGCGAGCGAGAACCACAGGCGGTTCTCCAGGCTGACATCCCCGGGAAAGCGGTCGCGAATCCAGTTCAGGTATTTCACGCCCGCCTGAATGCCACGTTCTGGCTCGAAGAGTGGCGGGGGGTAACCGACTTCCTCGGCGGTGCGCGGCATAACCTGTAGCAGGCCCTGCGCGCCGACGGGAGACTCCGCTTTCGGGTTGAAGCTGCTTTCCTGCCACATCTGTGCCACGATGAGGCGCCAGTCGAATTCGTATTCTCTGGCAGAGTGTTTTACCAGCTTGTCGTAAGGGGAGAGTGCACCTCCCGGGCGTACCCGCTCCGCGATCTTGTCGTTGACTCTTTTATTGGGTTTGAAGTAATAGGCTGTTTTTTTGCTGTAGTCGTCGGTTTTTCGAAATTCGGTAATAAACGCATCGATTTTTTTTCGCAGCGTGTCATTGCCTCTGACGACCATCCATCCCTGCGGGAATGGTTCGCTGACCAATGGCCCCGCCGAGAGATCACTGCGAAGGGATGCGCCGATTTCCGCGGCACTGGCATCAACAATGGTGGCATCGGCCTCGCCCTCCGCCACCATATTGATGATGCGTTCGTAGCTTACCTCCGGGTCTGCAATTTCAATCTTGACGCGGATTCCGCTCTGCTGCAGTTTCTTCGCTATGTCTTCAAAAATGGTATAGGCGCGGAGTGTCAGTGTGCGTCCGTTGAGATCCTGCAGGCTATTGATGGCCGGTTTGCCACTGTGGCTCAGGATCTGTTCCGCCATTTCGAGGTAGGGGGTGCTGAAATCAACCCCCTGCGCTTTGCGCCGGTCCGTGATGGTTGTAGACGCACCGGCAAAATCTCCCCGACCGGCCTTCAACCATTCAATCAGTTCCTGGTCGTGCGGCACCACGATCAGCTCCAGTTCCAGGCCGTGCTTGTCGGCAAATTTTTTCGCCAGATCGTAGTCGAACCCCATCAGTGTGCCCTTCCACATGAAGTAGCTCGTGGGGCCGTTGTAGGTAAGGAAGCGGATGACTTTGGATTTCTTGATGGAAGCCCAGTCCGACTTTCTCTCCTTGGGTGCAGAAATCAATTTTTTGGTCAGAAAGTTGTTAACGCGCAGCTTGAGTTCAGGGGAATCTTTACGCATCGCCCAGACGATGTCCTCTTCTCCACTGACAAAAGCGCCGGTTTTAAAATCATCTCGGTAGCTTTTCACGCCCTCCATCAGGTTGTTGTCAACGATGGTGATCAAGTCTTTCTGTTGGTTGAGGTCGTCCAATAAATGGTCGATGGTGTCTTCCGAGCGCAGAGCTCGCACCTCAACCTTGACCGATGGATTTTTTTTCTGGAGCTCTTTGGCGGTGATGGCATAGGTGCTGCCTTCCAGGGCCAAAATGACGGAATTACCAAGCTTTGACGGGTCGCTGATATCTGGGCCGTCAATGCCGGTCACCAGTTGTTGCCGGGCTCGCGCGATGGTTTCCGACAAATCAAAATTTTCTTCGCGCTCTTCGGTACGGGTGAGGTTGCCGGCGAAGACATCGGCTCGTCCGTTTTTGATCATCTGCAGCGCCTGCTCCGGCGATGCGGCGGCCAGCCAGTGAGGGGTGAGTTTGAGCCTTCTGGCAAGATCCGTAGCCAGCTCATACTGGAGTTGGGTAACGATGGTGGCGCGAGGGAGCAGGTCATCCCGATTGGCCGCAAGAGTGACAAAGCGGATAGAGCCGCGTTTTTTAATGGCCGCGAGGTCTCCCGATTCTGTGTAATTTTCGAAGCGGGTATCCTTTTCTGTGGTGAATTCTTTGGGTGAGGTTGTTTTGTTTTCCTCACTCTGCTTTTTTTCGCATCCGCCGCACAACGTGGCCAGAGCGGCAATCATCACGGTGAGCAGCAGAAACCGCTTGGTATTTTTCGCACCCATGAATTACTCCACCTTCCGCGAGAAAAATGATCTGGCTATCGTAGAGTGATGATGCAAAATATGGTTGCAAGAGAAAAAAATACTTTCGTTATTCGATAATTGCAGTAATTTCCCCTTCGGCGAGTTTTGTGTGGATTCTTTGTCCGGAATACGTGTCCCTGGCGCGTCGAATGATCTGCTTGTCGTCGCCCTGAACAATGGCGTAGCCGCGCTCAAGCACCGCAAGTGGGCTCACACTGTGCAGGAGCTGGGCGGAGTGGAGTACTTTTTCCCGCTTTTGCTGTAGCAGGGCCAGGGCGGATTTGTGTAGGCCGTGAGTATGCTGCGCCAGCGCTACCTGAGCGCGCTCTATACGATGGCGGGGATGGACCTGGGTGAGTGCGCGTCGCAGTTGCTCCAGACGCAGGGTATGGCCATTGGTGCGATTGCGTATGGCGGTGCGCAGACGTATTTCCAGGTGGTCCAGGCGCTGTGCGCGGTTCTGCAGCTGCTCGCGGGGGTGTCGGATGCGATTCCCCACGACCTGTACCTGCTGGCGCAAGTGGCGAAGCAGCAGGTCCGTTGCTCGTGTCAGGCGCCAGCGGACACTCTCAATTTCCTCGCTGAGTGCGGCGGCGTTGGCGCTGGCAATTTCCGCGGCGGCGGAGGGCGTCGGGGCGCGCACGTCCGCTACCAGATCGGCAATGGTGGTATCGGTCTCGTGACCGACCGCGGAAATGGTGGGAATGGGGCAGGCCGCCAGGGCGCGCGCGACGATCTCTTCGTTAAATGACCACAGATCCTCCAGCGAGCCGCCGCCGCGGCCAACGATTAAAAGGTCGTGGCGCTGTAGACGGCCGGCCAGTTCGATGGCGCGGGCAATCTGTTGTGCCGCTCCCTGCCCCTGCACCTGCACCGGGATCAATTCGATGTTTGCCGCGGGATAGCGCCGTCCGAGCACCTGGATCATATCCCGCACGGCGGCGCCGGTGGGGGAGGTAATGATACCGATGGTGGCGGGCAGGTAGGGCAGGGCTTTTTTGCGCGCGAGATCGAACAGGCCCTCGGCCTGCAGTCTGGCTTTCAATTCTTCCAGCTGACGCATCAGGGCGCCGAATCCCGCCTCTTCCATATGTTCGACGATCAGCTGGAACTCGCCGCGGCCCTCGTACAGGCTGACGCGGGCGCGGGCGAGAATCTCGCGGCCGTTGGCGGGGCGAAACCGGACCATCTGGTTGCGGCCGCGGAACATGGCGCAGCGCACCTGGGCGCGGGCGTCCTTGAGGGTAAAGTACCAGTGCCCGGAGCTGGGGGCGGCAAAATTGGAGATCTCCCCGCTCACCCACAACAGTGGCACACTGCCTTCCAGCAACTGCTTCACCTCCCGGTTGAGATCGCTGACCGTCAGGACGGGACGGCCGTCGGTGGGAAGGGGAGAGCGGGAGAGGGGGGTAACCGGGGGGGAATCAGGCATCTCGTTCTCAAACGGTCCAGTCAGGGCGGCCAATATTGCAAGGAAGTCCGCTCGGGTAAAGAGTTTTGCCAATCTGGGGAAAATAGTCTTTTGTTTCCGCAAGCGATGCGGCTATAATCGCGCCGATACCCATTCCCGCTCAGTTTGAGGTTTGAGTGTCCATGTCTGAATCTCTGCGCATCGCGCGCGAAGCCCTCACTTTCGACGACGTCCTGCTTGTGCCCGGTTACTCCGAGGTTACTGCGAAGGATGTTTCCCTGAAAACCAAGCTGTCTCGCAATATCACCCTGAATATTCCGCTGGTGTCCGCCGCGATGGATACCGTGACCGAGTCGCGTCTGGCCATTGCGCTGGCGCAGGAAGGTGGTATCGGCATCATTCACAAGAGCATGTCCATCGAGGAACAGGCTCTCGCGGTACGCGCGGTGAAGAAGTTCGAAGCCGGTGTGGTGAAAGATCCCATTACCATCGAAGCCGACGCCACGGTGCGTGAGCTGATCGCGCTCACTACCCACCACAATATTTCCGGTGTGCCGGTAATGGACAAGGGCAGCCTGGTAGGTATCGTCACCAGCCGTGACGTGCGCTTCCAGACCAATCTGGATGTGCCTGTTGCCAGTATCATGACGTCAAAAGAGCACCTGGTAACCTGTGACGAAGGCGCTTCTCCGTCAGAGGTGCGCGAATTGTTGCACAAGCACCGCATCGAGAAAGTGCTGGTGGTGAACGACAAGTTCGACCTCAAGGGCCTGATTACCGTCAAGGATTACAACAAGGCCGAGAAGTACCCCAATTCCTGTAAAGACAGTGACGGCCGCCTGCGTGTGGGCGCCTCTGTTGGCACCAGCCCTGACACCGATGACCGCGTGGCGGCACTGGTGGAAGCGGGCGTGGATGTGTTGGTGGTGGATACCGCCCACGGTCACAGCAAGAACGTGATCGATCGCGTGCGTCGCATCAAGGAAATGCATCCACAGGTGGATGTGATCGGCGGCAACATTGCTACCGCGGAAGCCGCGATTGCCCTGGCGGAAGCCGGTGCAGATGCGGTCAAGGTGGGCATCGGCCCCGGCTCCATCTGTACCACACGTATCGTAACCGGCATCGGCGTGCCCCAGGTCTCCGCCATTGCCGAAGTCGCCAAGGCGCTGGAGGGCACTGGCGTGCCGCTGATCGCCGATGGTGGTATCCGCTTCTCCGGGGATATCTCCAAGGCCATCGCCGCCGGTGCCTACTCCGTAATGATGGGCTCCATGTTTGCCGGTACCGAAGAGGCACCGGGTGAAGTGGAGCTGTATCAGGGGCGTACCTACAAATCCTACCGCGGCATGGGCTCCCTCGGTGCCATGTCTCGCACCCAGGGCTCTTCTGACCGCTATTTTCAGGATGCCAGCAAGGGCGCGGAAAAGCTGGTGCCGGAAGGTATCGAAGGTCGCGTGCCGTACAAGGGCCCGATTTCCGCCATCGTGCACCAGATGATGGGTGGCCTGCGCTCCGCGATGGGCTATACCGGCAGTGTGGATATGGAAACCATGCGCACCAAGCCGCAGTTTGTACGGGTAACCGCTGCGGGTATGGGGGAATCCCATGTACACGATGTGCAGATCACCAAGGAAGCGCCGAACTACCCCGTAGGCGGCCGCTGACAGACCAAATCCCAGCTGGGGTTTGGCCCCGGTTAAAAGACTAGAAGTGCACTTGAAAGTGAACCGCAAACGGACCTCATAGGTCCGTTTGCCGTTTATAAAACCGTTACGAGTAAGCCATGAGCCAAGACATCCATTCCAGCCGAATCCTGATCCTCGACTTCGGTTCCCAGTACACCCAACTGATCGCCCGCCGCGTGCGTGAACTGGGCGTGTTTTCCGAGATCCGCGCTTTCGATATGAGCGATGAGGAAATCCGCGAATACGCGCCGAAAGGCATCATCCTTGCCGGCGGCCCGGAATCCGTGCCGGAAGAGGGCTCCCCGCGCGCGCCGCAGGCGGTGTTCGAACTGGGTGTACCGGTGCTGGGCATCTGCTATGGCATGCAGACCATGGCGCACCAATTGGGCGGTGCGGTGGAAGGCAGCAATGTGCGTGAATTCGGTTACGCGCAGGTCACCGTGGAGGGAAAGTCCGCGCTGCTGCACGACATCAAGGACCACCTGGATGACAGCGGCAAGGCGCTGCTGGACGTGTGGATGAGCCACGGCGACAAGGTGGTGGAAATGCCGGAAGGCTTCGAGCTGATGGCTTCCACGCCGAGCTGTCCGATCGCCGGTATGTACCACGCGGAAAAGAACTTCTTCGGGGTGCAGTTCCATCCGGAAGTGACCCACACCCTGCAGGGCAACCGCATTTACGAACACTTCGTGATCGAGCTATGCGGCTGTGAAAAACTCTGGACCCCGGAAAACATCATCGAGGATTCTATCGCCAAGGTGCGCGCACAGGTGGGTAACGCAAAAGTATTGCTGGGCTTGTCCGGCGGTGTCGACAGCTCCGTAGTGGCGGCGCTGCTGCACAAGGCCATTGGTGACCAGCTGACCTGTGTGTTCGTGGACAACGGTCTGTTGCGCAAAAACGAAGGCGATCAGGTCATGCAGATGTTCGCTGACAACATGGGCGTGCGCGTGATCCGCTCTGATGCCGAAGACGCGTTCCTATCCCGCCTCGCCGGGGTGGACGAGCCGGAGGCCAAGCGCAAGATCATTGGCAACACCTTCATCGAAATTTTCGACAAGGAAGCCGCCGCGCTGCAGGACGTGAAGTTCCTGGCACAGGGCACGATTTACCCGGACGTGATCGAATCCGCCGCCGCCAAAACCGGCAAGGCACACGTGATCAAGTCCCACCACAATGTGGGCGGCCTGCCGGAAGACATGGCGTTTGAACTGGTGGAGCCGCTGCGCGAACTGTTCAAAGACGAAGTGCGCAAGATCGGCCTGGAGCTGGGGCTGCCCTACGACATGGTGTACCGCCACCCCTTCCCGGGCCCGGGGCTGGGCGTGCGTATCCTTGGTGAAGTGAAAAAAGAGTACGCAGATATCCTGCGCGAAGCGGACGCGATCTTTATCGAGGAGCTGCACAAGGCGGACTGGTACCACAAAACCAGCCAGGCGTTTGTGGTGTTCCTGCCGGTCAAATCCGTGGGTGTGGTGGGCGACGGCCGTCGCTATGAATATGTGGTGGCGCTGCGCGCGGTAGAAACTGTGGACTTCATGACGGCGCGCTGGGCGCACCTGCCGTATGAGCTGATCGAGAAAGTGTCCAATCGCATCATCAACGAGATCGAGAATATCTCTCGTGTGACTTACGATGTGTCCAGCAAGCCGCCGGCTACTATTGAGTGGGAATAGGTCCTCGTTGCCAATATTGAAAAAAGGCGCCCTTGTGGCGCCTTTTCTTTTCTCAATCGTTTGCATCGCAATCTTCTCTTGGGCTCTTGTGTCTTTTATCAAGAGGAGTCAGTTTATTTTCTAGGGCTCGTATTGGTACTATCTGTCAACTGCACGGTCACGCGGTCTCCGCGCCGCATAGGTAGATAAACGCTCCTTCGAAAGGGTGATTGTCTATGGTGTGCTCGGTTGAAAATCCACGATGTTAAGAGGCGTTGCTGTGTATGAGGTTTTTTGCCGATGGTCCCTCTATCCCGGATCTCCTCCTTGAACGATGTGATGCTGGCAGAGTGGTATTTTTGTGCGGCGCCGGAGTTTCATCACCATCCGGAATGCCAACATTTGTCGGCCTCACTCAGCACGTCATAGAGTTTTTTGACCCGCCAGCAGATTCGGAAATCATGACCGCGTTTCGGCCGCATCTGGACGATCCATCTGCAGCGAATGTCCCACTCGACCAAATCTTCAACCTTCTCCATCTTGAATATGGCAAGGATGAAGTTAACGCTCTGGTCACAGAGCGACTGAGTGTTCCCCTAGAGATCAAAGACTTTGGACGTGAGCACGGTCTGATCAAACGGATCTCTTCGAGCCAGAGCGGTGTGCCGCAGATTGTTACGACTAACTTCGACCGATTGTTCGAGGCAGGGCAGCAAGGAGAGCATCTGGTCCCGCATGTGCCGCCTGCTTTTCCCGACCTCAACTTTGGATCGAAGATAGAGGGAATCACGTATCTACACGGGCGCCTGGTGGAAGTAGCCTCGGAAAGTCACCCCTACGTACTGAGCAGCGCAGACTTCGGACGTGCCTACCTCTCAGAAGCATGGGCCACCAACTTCATTAGGCATCTTCTCGAACGATATACCGTGGTTTTGGTTGGCTATCAGGCGGAAGACCCACCAGTTAAATATCTTCTTCAGGGCCTTAACCATGACGGCCAATATGACCGGTCTAGGCTGTATGCCTTTGACCGTGGACGTCCTGAGGAGATCGAAGCCAAGTGGCGTGACCGAGGTGTCACAGCCATAGCCTATTCCGATCATCCGGACCTGTGGAGGAGCATGGAAGCCTGGGCCGACCGGGCCGATGATCCGCGCAGATGGCGTGCATCCATAATCGCTAAATGCCAGCAGGACCCAAAGGATCTGGCCTCTCATGAGCGAGGCCAAGTTGCTCATGTCCTTCGCACAGTGCAGGGAGCGAAGTTGTTCTCGGAGGCTGATCCGGTACCGCATCCTGAATGGGTATGTGTACTGGATGCGAATGTCCGATCAGCCAAACAGAGTGGCGGCTATGGCGACGGTGCTGAAGTTTTCGATCCCTGGGCCGCTTATGGACTCGATGACGATCTGAGGGACATCTCTGACGATGATCGCAGACTGGGTGTCAGTAACGACAATCTCCTTGTCTGGCGTTATGAAGACGACAATCCGCATGATTCTCATCGGTTGGGCGGACGACAGGCTGAAGGTTTCGAGACGACCCCGATAAGGCTGGGCCACCTTATCAACTGGCTCAGCAAGTCCATCGATAGCCCGGTGCTGGCTTGGTGGGCCATTCGGCAGAACGGACTGCATCCGCGACTGCTGCAACAGATCGAGTGGCAAATGGAACGCTCGGTGGTTCTGCACGAGCGTGCTCGCCATATCTGGAGCCTGATCCTCGAACACCATCGAGACCCTCGCAATCGCCAGTGGAATGGCGACTGGTTCGACTTCAAGAAACGGGTCAATGCGGAGGGGTGGACAGCCAGTGTCCTGCGAGAATTCCGGAGGGTCGCGGCGCCGCGATTGGAGATCAAACCACCGTATGGTTTGAGGCAGTCCAGGCCGCCTTGTGTACCCTGGGAGGAAATTCATTTCGACGACCTAGGTCAGTGGGAAATCGTGCTCCTTGAGCGGCACAATGAAGATTTAGATGTCTCCGATGATCTATTGCCACAGGTATTTGGCATCCTGGAGGAACAGCTAACTGTCGCCTCAGGGCTACTAACGGATATCGAGACTGTCTATTTCCGGATACCGACCTGCTATCCAGGCCGTGCGGTTGAGGGAAAAGAACACATCTCGGATGCCGCGGAGGTCGTGACTTGGTTCGTCCAACTTTTTGACCGAATGGTTGCCAAGTGGCCAGAACTGGCGAATGCACATGCAACGACTTGGCCTGCGACAGACCGGTTCTTTTTCCGGAAGCTAAAGCTGTATGCGTTCAGCAAAGTAGACGCCTTTGAGGCCGACCATGTTGCCGAAGAAGTCTTGTCCTTAGACCAGGAGACATTCTGGGATACCGACGTGGCCCGAGAGCTTCTTTTCCTACTGGTGGACCGATGGGGAGAGTTCTCCCAGGAGAATCAAAATCAACTCACCGACCGCATCTTGGCCGGCCCCGATAAGCTTTCCCACTGGTCTGACGAGAAGTTCCCTGAATTTCGGGATGAGTGCGCCGCCAGATACGCCCGGTATCTTGAGCTACAGGGTTGTGAACTGAAGGTAGATCGCAGTGAACGACTTGCCGAGATGATCAGCGGCATTCCTGAATGGAGCGACGGTCGAGCGAACTCGACGGTGATCGAATGGGGATCTCGCGGAGGGTGGATCGGTACGGACGAGACCCCAGATACGGTTTTAGACCTCCCCGTGAGCGACGTGGTCGCCAGGGCAAAGGAAGACCTGAAGCGTGACTTTGATAGCTTCACTGAGAAGCGGCCCTTCACTGGTTTGGTGAAAGCCAATCCGCGAAAGGCGTTGTCCGCGTTGACGATTGCGGGAAGGTCTGGCGACTATCCGGAGGCGTTCTGGTCGTCCATGATCAATGATCTTCCAGCAAACATTTCGCCCAGGCTGAGACAGGTATTCCTGAATCGAATAGCGCGACTCCCACAAGAGGTCATTGCTGAGCTGCGCTATACCTTGGGTCGATGGCTCAAACAGAATTTGGTCGCGGTCCTTGAGTTTGATGACGATCTCGGTTGGGATGTCTACGATCACATCGTTGATGGCATCCTGAGTGGCGGAGTAAATGTCACTAAGAGTGGTCTTGGCGAAGTCCGCCAAGGTGGAAAAGTCATTCAACGGTCCCGGCGTACGTTCAGCCATGCGATCAATGGCCCCATCGGGATGTGTGCGGAGGCACTTTTCCATGCGGTACCCGGGGAGAAACAGGAGGCCGGGTCACTAATACCAGATCACATCAAGTCTCGTATCGAACGCCTATTTGCAGCACCGGGTGAGGGTTCAGATCATGCCGTATCGATAGCGTGCAGCAAGCTGAACTGGCTGATGTTTGTCGATCCTGCCTGGACCAGGAAACACCTTATTCCAATGTTGGCCTTAGAGCATTCAGCCGCGGAACCAGCTTGGAATGGATTTCTTCACGGCCGAGTGCCTTGCTCGCCGTTAGCGGAGATCATCAAGCCGAGCCTGCTTTATCTCTTTCCGTGGATCGAAGGGTTTTCATGGGATCGCGACCTCTCAAAGGTAGCCGCCGAATGGCTAGGCTACATGCGGGTGTTTCATTCAGATGAGCCGGGCGGCCTTTCACGACGTGAAATGCGTTCAGTCTTACGAGCGATGTCTGACGATACCCGGAACCGGTTCATTTTCTGGTTGGGGCGGGTTGGGCAGAAAAACGAAAATGGCTGGGTAAAACTTGTCGTCCCCTTAATCAACGAGGACTGGCCGAGAGAACGCCGATACAGGACCTCTGCATCGATGAAGGCGTGGATCCGCCTGCTTGATAACACCGGCGATAGCTTCCCGACCGTCTACGAAGCGGTAAAGAAGTTCTTGGTGCCGGTAGAGACAATTGACCATCCCTTCTACCGGTTCGCCCAAGAGATCAGTGATGTAAGGCCGATTACAGCTCTATTCCCTGAAGCGACGCTGGATTTGATGAGCAGGGTTACACCTCAGGTCCTTACCCGTCCGCCATACGAGTTACCGACGGTACTAGCACTGATTGAGGAAACCGAACCTGAGCTGACATCAGACCCACGTTATTTGCGCCTTATCGAACTTGTTGAACGAAGCTAGATCTCGGTCTTCATGACAGGTAACCCGGCTATGGATGTGGATTCCTAGATTTCACGATCTCAAACGGTGGAGTCTGCCATAAGCAAATCGGAATGGTAGTGTTTGCACTCATTGCCCTTGGATTGACATTTGTTTAGCACCTGGGAATGCACCGATCAATCCCTATTGATCTTGCAATAGTTCGGATATTTTGCACTTTAAGCGGCTGCAAATAGCTCCAATATGTCAATAGTCCCATTCCCTATGAGCTGATCGAGAAGGTATCCAACCGTATCATCAACGAGATCGAACATATCTCGCGGGTGACATACGACGTTTCCAGCAAGCCGCCGGCAACGATTGAGTGGGAGTAATTTCAGTCTGAATCCAACGCCGGGCGGCGGGTCTATCTTGCTGTGCGCCGGTCGGATTCCTGGGGTTTGATGCTCTCGGTCTTTCCTCGCCGCTGACAATCGTCAACGGAAAATCTGCTCTGCGGGCCAGTTGGCCGCGCAGAGCAGTACTTCACTTCAACTTATTGATTACTGTGCATGGCTTCAATCAGTTCGCCATTGCCGGTGTCACCACTCAGTTCCCAGAAGAACGATCCTCCCAGGTCTTGATCGGCGATGTACTGCATCTTGCCGGCGATGGTGGAGGGCGTGTCATAGCTCCACCAGTTGTTGCCACAGAAGGCATAGGCGGTACCGGCAACGAGTCCGGTGGCCGGGCAGGTGTTCTTCAGAACTTTGTAGTCCTCAATGCCCGGCTCATAGGAGCCCGCCGCCGCACCGGACGCGGAACCACCTGGAGCAGACTGGCTAACACCGGTCCAGCCACGGCCGTAGAAGCCGATACCCAGATTGAGCTTGCTTGCCGGCACGCCCTTGTTCTTCAGTGCCTGTATGGCTCTGTCGGAATAGAAACCGGCATTTGGAATTGCCGGGTAGTCGTACAGGGCCGAGTGCGGCGCGGTGGGGCCATCCGCATCGAATGCGCCGAAGAAGTCATAGGTCATGACGTTGAAGAAGTCGACGTACTGGGAAGCGCCCGCATAATCCGCCGCATCAATTTTGCCGCCGGCGGTGCCGTCGGCTGTGATAGCCGCGGTTACCAGTTCGTTGCCGAAACGGGCACGCATGGCCGACATCACGTTGGTCAGTGAAGAGAAGCCACTGGTGTCACAGCTGAGGCCACAGGCGTTCGGGTATTCCCAGTCGAGGTCGATACCGTCAAATACGCCGTTCCAACGCGGGTCGTGCAGCAGGTTGTAACAGGAGTCCGCGAAGGCCTGGGGGTTCTGTGAGGCCTGGCCGAAACCGCCGGACCAGGTCCAGCCACCGAAGGACCAAAGCACCTTGATGTGTGGGTACATCTGCTTCAGCTTGCGCAGCTGATTGAAGCTGCCGCGCAGTGCGCCGGTGTCCCAGGTATCAGCCTGGCCATCCACGCTTTCCGCTGCGCTGTAGAAGCGGTCGTAGTCGGCATAGGAATCACCGATGGTGCACTGACCGTTCTGCACGTTGCCGAAGGCGTAGTAGATGTGAGTCAGTTTTTCGGCGGATCCGCTGGTGACGATATTTTTCACATGGTAATTGCGCTGGTATACGCCCCACTGCACAAAATAGCCACCCAACCGGCTGCCGCCGCTGGAGGAGGCGCCACTGGAAGAGCTACTGGACGATCCGCCTGAGGAGGAACCCCCCGAGGAGCTCGAGCTGGATGAACTTGACGAACTGGATGAGCTGCCCGAACAGTTGCCATCGTTACGCCAAACGCCGTATTCGCCACTCTGGCTGGGGTTGTCCCCCTGGGTCCACCACTTGGCGGTGTATTTCACACTCGAGTGCTGTACGGCATTACCACCTACATAGACGGTGGCCGCATCCCACACCGGCAGGCCTCCGCAGCTGGAAGAGCCACTGGAGCTGCCGCCGGAAGACGAGCTGCTGGAGGAGGACGAACTGGAAGATGAGCTGGATGACGAGCTGGATGACGAGCTGGAAGAGGAACTTCCGGTACAGGCGCCCAGATCGGTCCAGGCCTCGGTCCAGGCCCAGCCTTCACCGGGTGCATAGGGGCCCCCGACCGTACACCAGCCGCCCACCTTACAGCTGTAGGCCACGGAATTGTTTTGCACGATGTTACCCGTGTCGTACGTGCTGCCATCCACGTACACCTGAAGACCGCCGCAATCGTAGGCGAACACCTGCCCAGCCAATAGGCTGAGCAGCGTCACTGCCGCCAGTTGTAAAGACTTTATTATTTTCAATTTGATCACCGTTTAATGGAGTTGAATGTCCTGGTTTGCAGCCGGGATGGCCAACGGCGAATCAATGCGCAACTTCCCCGCGAATCCCCCCGCCGCGACCTGACGGCTGCATGCTCCCTACTGCATCAGCGAGCGTTATCGAGAAGTACAGATTGCTGTGCTGGCAGCCGACGGGATACCACGGTGACTTCTTCCCGTTCTGGCGCGACAACAATCACACGGATTACCTGCCACGCATCCAGACAGCGCTGTCATAAAAAAATGATAGCGTTGTCATCTGTACGTAAACGAAGATAGCCCCAATTTTCTGTGGATGCCAGCGGTGATCCAGGTATTTGTTTCCAGATGTTCTCAATTTTGAGTGGATATTTGTGCCAATTGGCGCTTGTAAGGTTTTTTATTCTGCAGGCTGCTGGTTTGAAGCGCGGTCTCAGGTTCTGCAATTGGCTCGTTTGCGTTATGTGAACTTGATGGCGATACATACCGGCGCGGCTTGAGGCGGGTAGGGCGTGCTTGGTTCGCGCCGTGAGGCTGGACGTCTTATGGGCCGGGGACTATTGTGCTTGCCCCATTTGGCCAGTGGCGATCAATGAGCGAGCGTTGGGACATCTTTTGCAGCGTCGTGGACAACTACGGCGATATCGGCGTGACCTGGCGCCTGGCCCGGCAATTGGCGGTCGAGCACGGTCTGGCCGTGCGTCTGTGGGTGGATGAACCAGCCGCCTTTCAGCGGCTGTGCCCTGCGGCAGATGTGTCATTGAGTCGTCAGCATGTTGAGGCGGTGGAGATTTGCCACTGGCCTGCGGTATTTCCATCGGAGGAGGTGGCCGATGTGGTCATCGAAGCCTTCGCCTGCAATTTGCCCGCGAGATATGTCTCATCCATGGCCGCTCGCCAGGCCGGGTCATTGTGGTTGAATCTCGAGTACCTCAGTGCCGAGGACTGGGTCCCAGGCTGCCATACCCTGCCTTCGCCACAGGGTGGAGGATTGCGGAAATTCTTCTTTTTCCCCGGCTTTGCGGATGGTACCGGTGGCCTGTTGCGTGAGCGCGATCTGCTGACGCGTCGGCGCGGGTTTCAGGCATCGCCTCAGGTGCGTCAGGACTTTCTCGCCAGGCTCGGTGTCTGCGAGCCGGACAACACCCGTTTGATCTCCCTGTTTGCCTACGAGAACGCAGCGCTGGCGGGTTGGCTGGAGGTCATGGCGGAGGGGAGCCAGCCGACGTTGTTGTTGGTGCCCCGTGGGCGTGTCGAAGGGGACCTGCGGCGCTGGCTCGGTGTTGTGGACATGGCATCAGAACATTCCTGGCGACGCGGTAATCTGCAGGTCCGGTTGCTGCCTTTTCTCAGCCAGTACGACTACGACCTGTTGCTGTGGAGCTGTGATTTCAATGCGGTACGGGGGGAGGACTCGTTCGTGCGGGCGCAGTGGGCCGGCCGCTCACTGCTTTGGCACATTTACCCGCAGGAGGAGGGGGCCCACTGGGGCAAGCTGGACGCCTTTCTGAATCTGTACTGCGATGGGCTGACGCCGGCAGCCGCCAACGCGGTGAGGGACATGTGGCATGCCTGGAATGGGCGGGGAGATATGGGAGCTGCCTGGGAGGCGGTACAGGCACATTGGCAAGCCTTGTCTGGCCACGCCGAACACTGGTGCGAAACCCAGGCCCGCCATCCGGATCTTGCATCGGCACTAGTGCGTTTTTCCCGAAATTGGATATGATGCGCCACCTGAAAAAGGTATCCCCATCCCTATTCCGGATACTCATACTCCTATGAAAACCGCACAAGAAATGAAGGCCAACAGTGTGGCCCTGATCGACGGTCAACCCTGGCTGGTCCAGAAGGCCGAGTTCACCAAATCCGGTCGCAACAGCGCCATTGTAAAGATGAAGCTGAAGAACCTGATCAATGGTTCCAAGACCGAGACCGTGTACAAGGCCGATGACAAAATGGAACCGGTCATCCTCGATCGCAAGGAAGTGACTCTGTCCTATATCAATGGCGAGGACTATGTCTTCATGGACCCGGAATTCAACACCTATGAATTGCGTGCCGAAGACCTGGAGAGCGTCCTGCCGTTTATCGAAGAGGGCATGACCGACATCTGCGAGGCGGTATTCTTTGACGGCAAAGTGATCTCTGTGGACCTGCCGACCACCATCGTGCGCCAGATCACCTACACCGAAAACTCCGCCCGCGGCGACACCTCCGGCAAGGTGATGAAGCCGGCCAAGCTGCGCAACGGTACCGAGGTCAAGGTGGCGGACTTCTGCGAAATCGACGACTGGATCGAAATCGATACCCGCGACGGTTCCTACAAGAACCGCACCCAGGCCCCGGCGGCCTAAGGCCCTCGGCCTCGCTCCAAAAGCCCGGTCCTGTGTGCCGGGCTTTTTTGTTGTCCGCGCGTGAAAGCGGGCAGGGCGCAGGGTATCAAGCACCACTACAATATCGCCGGCGACGTTTGAATTCGGCTGGACAGCACCTGTGCGCGCGCATACATTTCCGCCGAAAAAGAGCCATCCAATACCACCTTATACATCTCCCACTACCACCCACCCGGAGAGAGAGCATGCGTTTTCAGTTCCCCATCATCGTGATCGACGAGGACTTCCGCTCGGAAAACTCCTCCGGGTTTGGAATCCGGTCATTGGTGACCGCGATCGAAGCGGAGGGAATGGAGGTGCTGGGCGTGACCAGTTACGGCGACCTGACGTCATTTGTTCAGCAGCAGAGTCGCGCCTCCTGTTACATCCTTTCTATCGATGACGATGAATTCAGCGAAGCCAACCAGGACGAGACCCTGTCGCGGCTGCGTGCATTCGTGGCGGAACTGCGCTTTCGCAACGCGGACATCCCGATTTTTCTCTATGGCGAGACGCGCACCTCACACCACCTGCCAAACGATATCCTGCGGGAAATGCACGGCTTTATTCACATGTTCGAGGATACGCCAGAGTTCATCGCCCGCTATGTGGTACGCGAGGCGCGTGCCTACCTGGAAAATCTGGCGCCGCCATTTTTCCGCGCGCTGGTGCACTACGCCTCTGACGGTTCCTATTCCTGGCACTGCCCGGGGCACTCCGGTGGTGTGGCCTTTCTGAAAAGTCCGGTGGGACATATGTTCCACCAGTTCTTCGGCGAGAATATGCTGCGCGCCGACGTGTGTAACGCGGTAGACGAGCTGGGCCAGCTGCTGGACCACACCGGCCCCATCGCCGCCAGTGAACGCAACGCCGCGCGTATCAGCCACGCGGATCACCTGTTTTTCGTCACCAATGGCACCTCTACGTCCAACAAGATTGTGTGGAATTCCACCGTGGCGCCCGGGGATATCGTGGTGGTGGACCGCAACTGCCACAAGTCGATCCTGCACTCCATCATCATGACCGGAGCCATCCCGATCTTTCTGATGCCGACACGCAATAACTTCGGCATCATCGGCCCGATTCCCAGAAGTGAATTCGACTGGGAAAGCATCCAGAAAAAGATTGCGCAGAATCCTTTTATCACAGACAACGACGCCAAGCCGCGGGTGCTGACCATTACCCAGAGCACCTACGACGGTGTGTTGTACAACGTCGAGGAGATCAAGGAAGCCCTGGATGGCAGGATCGACACCCTGCACTTTGACGAGGCCTGGCTGCCCCACGCGGCGTTCCACGATTTCTATGGCGACTACCACGCCATCGGTGAGGGCCGTGTGCGCTGCAAGGAATCGCTGGTGTTCTCGACCCAGAGCACTCACAAGCTGCTGGCGGGTATTTCCCAGGCGTCGCAGATCCTGGTGCAGGATTCCGAGAGCCGTCAGCTCGACCGGGACCTGTTCAACGAGGCCTATCTGATGCACACCTCCACCTCGCCCCAGTACGCGATCATCGCGTCCTGCGATGTGGCGGCGGCGATGATGGAGCCTCCGGGCGGTACTGCACTGGTGGAGGAATCCATCACCGAGGCGATGGAATTCCGCCGCGCCATGCGCAAGGTCGATGAGGAATGGGGCAGCGACTGGTGGTTCAAGGTGTGGGGCCCGGATCATATTGCCGAGGAAGGCATGGGCGAGCGCGAGGACTGGATGCTGCGTGCTGGTGACAACTGGCACGGTTTTGGCGATCTGGCCGAAGGCTTCAATATGCTCGATCCGATCAAGGCGACCATCGTCACCCCGGGGCTGGACCTGGACGGCAACTTTGACGAGTGGGGTATTCCCGCGGCGATCCTCACCAAGTATCTGTCGGAGCACGGCATTATTGTCGAGAAGTGCGGCCTCTACTCGTTCTTCATCATGTTCACTATCGGTATTACCAAGGGCCGCTGGAATACGCTGGTGACCGAGCTTCAGCAGTTCAAGGACTGCTACGACAGCAACAGCCCGCTGTGGCGCTGCATGCCGGAGTTCCTGGCCAAGAACAGGCACTACGAAGGCTGGGGCCTGCGTGACCTGTGCAACGCCATCCACAGCGTGTACGCGCAGCACGATGTCGCGCGTCTGACCACCGAGATGTACCTGAGCAATATGGTACCGGCGATGCGCCCGGGCGAGGCTTGGGCAAAAATGGCCCACCGCGAAGTGGAGCGGGTCGACATCGAGGAGCTGGAAGGGCGTATCACCGCCATGCTGGTGACCCCATACCCGCCGGGTATTCCGCTGTTGATTCCGGGTGAGCGCTTCAACCGCACCATCGTCAATTACCTGCGTTTTGCGCGTACCTTCAACGAGCAGTTCCCCGGTTTTGAAACCGACTGTCACGGATTGGTGAAGGAGGTGAAAGACGGCAAGGCGCGCTATTGCGTGGATTGCGTCAAGGACTGAGGCTGTCAGGGGGTATAGCCCGCGGGCGCCGACAGGGCCCGCAGGTTGTCCAGTACCTTTTCCGCGCGGGCGATGTTGCCGAGCAACTCCATATTATCCGGGGCCAGCGCACTGGCTTCGCGCCAGACGTTGAGGGCGCGTTCGATTTCCCCTTGACTGTACAGGTCGTTGCCCCGTTTGAGCGCGGTCTTCACGCGTATGTTCAGCTGTTGTTGATACTGTGTTTGCAGGGCCACCAGCCGGGGGTGCTGTGGCGCACGCTGCAGCAATTGATCCAGTTGTTGCCTGGCACTGAGCAGGTCCCCGGCGTCGAGGGCCTGTTGTACATTCTCCACCGGTATCGGGTGATTTTTTTGCGGCTTCGCTCTGGCTGGGCGTGGTGCCGGCGGGCGGAGTTGACGCGTGGCGAAGGCGAGATCCCGTTCGAGGTTTTCGCGCAGGCCGGTTTCCGTGCGCAGGTCATCGCCGTACAACCCCTGTGCGATGGTCAGCGCCTGACGAGCCAGTACCCAGTCTTCGCGGTTTTCCCGCAGCAAGGCTTTCTGCGCAAACTGTTGCAGATTTTGAGCGGTTGCGCGGCGCTGCCGATGGTAATTTTTCAGCTCCAGCCAGGTGAGTGCGCCGGGGCCCACGAGCTGCTGCAGGCGTTGATAGGACTCCGCGTCTTTCAACAGCTGTTCGCCCCGATGGATTTCCAGCTCCATACGAACACGCTCTTCCTGTAGCTGGCGTTGTATGGCCAATTGTCGGGTTGCGCTGGTGATCACCAGGCTGGCCGGAAGTAGTTTGGCCGCCCCCTGCAACACCTGGTCAGCCCCGTGCCAGTTACCTTCTTTTTGCTGTTGCTCGGCGCTACGGAGGACATCGCGCTCGAACTGCTGCAGGCTGCGTTGCAGTTGCTGCATATGTTGTCTCTGGGCCGGCGTTACGCCATCCAGCTTCTGGAGCTGCTCCAGTTCGGCAGATTGCAGGCGGACCTGCTGCAGCGTGTCTGCTGAAAATCCTTCCAGCGACGGTGATGCCGGTGTCAGGCTGCAGGCCGGTAGTAGCGGCAGCAGAATCAGGCTCGCCGCAAGCCACAGGCGCGTCCGTCTGGGCTCACGCATGATCGGTCGCACGCTGACGTTGCCCATCGCTATTTGCCGTCAGCAGATGGTGCAGGTTGGCCTCGAGCTGCGGGCGCCCATCGCCGTGAATATCCTGCACAGCGTAGATCTGCACCGGCGTGGATTTGCCGCGGATCGGCAGGGTCTGCCCGGCCTGCGCAACAATGCGCGGCTGCAGCAGAGTGAACAGCTGTCGGCGAATGACGACCTGGTCTGGTTCGGCTTCGCAGCACAACCGGGATGCCAGGTTGACCGCATCGCCCACCACGGTGTATTCCATCCGTTCGTCAGAACCCAGATTGCCTGCGAGCATGGCACCGCTGTTGACGCCAATGCGGAAGCGCACTTCCGGGCGGCCGTCGCTGCGGCGCTGTTCGTTCAGCTGTGCCGCCAGTTGCTGGATCAGCACCGCACAGCTGACCGCGTTGAACGCGTGGTCGGTATCGTCTTCCACGACACCGAACACCAACATGGCACAGTCGCCGATAAACTTGTCGACAACGCCGCCGTACAGAGAGCAGGCACGGGAAATGTACGAGAAGTACTCGTTGAGCAATTCGGAAACCTGGCGAGGCTGCAATTTCTCCGACATTGCGGTGAAGCCGACAATGTCGGCGAACAGTACCGTGGCCTCGATCGGACGGTCCACCAGCCGAACCTCGTCCAGGTTGGCGAGTACCTTGTCGGCGACGTTTTTTGACACGTAACGGGAAAATACCTGCTCCACCTGGGACTTTTTCAGCAGGCCGGCGGCCATATTGTTGAAGCCCTCGAACAGGAATCCGATCTCATCGTTGCGCTGTTGCTCAATACGAGTCGCGAGGTCACCGCGGCCTATGGCCTGTGTGGCTTTCATCAGGTGATGGATGGGAAGTGACAGGCGCCGGCTCAGCCAGTAGGACAACAGAGAGGCGAGGACGGTCATCGTCAGAATGGCGTAGAGAATCGCCTTGCGCGCACCGCTCGCGGCCTGATCCATCGGCAGCGCCGACAGGGTGATCACCACGGTACCGACCCGGACGCCCTGGTAAACCGCCGGTGCGATAAAGCTGATCAGGGGTTCCGTGGTGCCGTTTGCAGCCTGCCGCAGCCAGGAGCGGGATGTGATGTTCTCCGCCGCAACCGTGATGCCGGACAGATCGGGCTGGAGCCCGGCGGCCGACAGCAACTCGCCGTTGTGCGCGTAAATACCGGCGCCGAGGACTTTGCCGTCCAGTCCCAGATTGGTGGTCAGCATGCGCAGGTTCAGCTGGTTTTCGGACAGGATCGGCTCACTGGCCAGTTTCGCCAGCTGCTGCGCCATGGTGCTGCCGAAGTCGTGCAGCTGAGTGCGCATCAGCTGGTTCTGATTGTTGCTGATGAACAGGCCAAGGCTGCTCATCCCCAGCACCAGGAGCAGGGTCATGACCAACGCCAGCTTGAAGGCAATGGGAATTCGTCGCGGGAGCATCCGGATCAGGCGCATCTGCAGACCGTATACGATGTGCCGCAAGGTGGCTTTGGTCCTGATGATCAACGGGCGGCACTCTTCATCAGTCATCGGTCATCGGTCGTTATTCGGGTGAGTGGGTAGAACGCTGAGGGGGGAGACTATACCAGCTCTTTGGCCGCTTTATATTGGCGGATCGCGCCCAGCGGACAGGTGCAATGTTGAGCAAGATGTTGGTTCGACGAAACCGCCCCCCGGACGAAACAGGTGAAAAGCCCGCCCCAGACTGGTAGCATCCCGCCGCACAGAAATGGTGGAGAGATTATCGTTTCCACCAGTACTCGCAGTAACAAAGCCCATTGATCTGATTTTCCGGGCGGCGCGTCAGTACCAACGATAGCCGAGCTTAGCGAGTGCTCAAGGTGAACTGCGCCAAGCCACAGACGATGACTCTTTATCTTAGCTTTGATAATGAATATCATTTGCGGAAATCAGATGTCAGGAGTGACCATGCAAACCTTCAACATTTTTCGGAAACACCGTGTCCTGGGACTCGCTATTGGCCTGTGCGCCTGGATGGCCGCCGGTCAGGTATCCGCCAACGGGGCCATCGGTGACCATGTCAATGATCTCAAAGGCCATATGGGAACCTACTCCGAAGAGGTGAACTGGCTGGTTGGCAAGTTTGGCGAAGTAGTGGATACCTACGAAAAGAACGGCCTGAAGGGCACCGATACCAAGGTCATGGTGGACTATTGGGAAGGCGTGGATTTCCACTCGGCGATTGAGACCAATTACGTCCCGGTTTACGCCAGCATCTGGCAGGGCATTTTCGGTGTGAAACAAGCCATCGAGGCCGGTGCGCCGGTTGCCAAGGTGCGGGAAGAGCAGGTCAAGCTCAACCAGGCGCTGTGGCAGGGCCTGGGTGCGGTGAAACTGGCATCCCAATTCCAGGAAAAGGGACTCCTCGCCAAGATCCAGACGACCGAAGCCGAACCCACCACCATGCCTGAGACCCTGGACGACATCAAACACCGTCTGGATCGTGTCGTGGCCAAATACGCGGAAAAACTTCCGGAAGCGGCGACCACCATCGTGCACGACACCTATCTGCACCGTTTTGAGGGTGTTGAAGGTGCGCTGATCGAACAGGATGCGGCTCTGGTGGAAGATCTGGAAAAAGACTTCAATGTGACCTTGCCCAAGGCGCTGGACGGGAAAACCAGCGTAGATGATGTGCGCAAGGTCGTAGAGGCGATGCAGGCGAAGCTCGACAAGGCCAAGAGCCTGCTGCTGGAAGCAGAAAAAAAACGTAAAGACGTCTTTTAAGTCTGCGCCGGTATCCCAGGGGTGCCGGCTCCCCGCCCTCAAGTTTCAGTAAGGAATAACCGTGCAGCGCAGAGCTTTTTTGCATAGCCTGGCGGCGGTCGGCGCGCTGGGTTGTCTGCCTGCAGCCCGTGCTCTGGCTGCAGGCCCTGTGGCGAACACCTCAGTAAATGCCGTTTCCGTTGATCAATTGCCCAAGCTGGAGGGGGATCTCACCCTGTATCTCGGCCGCGGAGAGGGTGGTTTATACGAAAATGTTCTCGAGGCCATCAAGAAACGCAATCCCAAGCTGAACCTCCAGATCCGCCGCGGTGTTACCGCGGCACTCGCGAATACGATCGTGGCCGAGGCGAAGGCCGGCGTGCGCCGCGCCGACGTTTTCTGGGCGGTGGATTCCGGAGCCATCGGTCTGGTGGCAGATGCCGGCCTCGCGCGCGCGCTGCCCGCTGAGCTGACGGCACAACTGAAACCCGGGTTTCAATATCCCCAGTGGGCCCCCGTCACCGGCCGTATCCGTACACTGCCCTATAACACCGGCCGTCTGAGCGCGGATCAGATTCCCGACAGCATCATGGCGCTGGCGGACAGTGATCTGACCATCGGCTGGGCGCCGGCCTATGCCGCATTTCAGTCCTTCGTTACCGCCATGCGCCTGCTGCAAGGCGACAAAGCGACGGGGGACTGGCTGCGAGCCATAAACAAGCGCGCCAAGAACTACGCCGGTGAGCTGGGGGTGGTTATGGGCGTTGAGCGGGGTGAAGTGGATATCGGCCTCGCCAACCACTATTACACCCTGCGTCTCAAAAGCGGCAAGCCCGATGCCAAGGTAGACCTCGCATTTACCAAAAATGACGCGGGCTGCCTGGTGAATGCCGGAGGGATTCTGGCCCTTAGCGACGGGAATCTGCCAGTCAATTTCATCCGCTACCTGTTGTCCCGGGAAGTACAGTCCTACCTGGCGTCAGAGGCCTTCGAGATTCCGCTGGTTACCGGTGTGAAGCCGCCGGAGGGGCTGGTTCCCCTGAGCAGTATTTCCCCACCCAAGGTGGATCTGACACAACTTGCGGATCTCCGCCCGACGCTCAACCTTATGCGCAGCGTCGGGGTTCTATGACCCTGAGGTCTCCGTTGCAATGGCCGGCATCCTACCCGCTGGCTCTGGTCATCGCGCTGATGGCACTGGTGCCGGTGGGGGTGTTGTTCGGGCTCGCCTCGGACGAGGTGCAGCTGTTTGATGCCCATAACCTCAAGGTTCTCACCAACACCCTGTTGCTGATGGTGTTCACCGTACTCGGGGCCATCCTGATTGGCGTGCCTCTCGCGCTCCTGACCGCCTATGTACAGATGCCGGGCCGCAGGCTGTGGCTCATCCTGCTCGCCGCGCCGCTCGCCATTCCCAGTTATATTGGCGCATTTACCCTGTACGCGGCGTTTGGACGCGGCGGTGAGATCGAGAACCTGAGCGGGTTGCCGATGCCGGCGATGGATGGACTCGCGGGCGCCTCGATCGTGATGATTCTCTATTCCTACCCGTTCGTGATGCTCACCACACGCGCCTCACTGCTCAGCCTGGATGCGAGCCTGGTTAATGCCGCGCGCACCCTGGGGATGAGCCTGACGGCGAGCCTGTGGCGGGTGGTGCTGCCGCGGGTGGCAACCGGTGTCGCCGCCGGTGGTCTGCTGGTGGCACTGTATACCCTGTCGGATTTCGGTACTCCGGCCATCATGCGCCTGGATACCTTTACCCGGGTCATCTTCGTCGAGTACAACGCCTTTGGCCTCAGCCAGGCGGCGATGCTGTCGCTGCAACTGCTGGTTATTGTCGGCCTGGTGCTGTTTCTGGAGTCCCGGGTGCGCGGCAGTCGCGAGAGGCCCGGGCGCCATCTCACCTTGTGGCCGGGGCGCTGGCAGCGCCTCGCCATTGCCCTGTCGGTAGTGCCTGTGCTGGTGTTGGCCATTGTGCTGCCGCTGGCGGTGTTCGGCGTCTGGCTGTTCCGCGAGGGCACGGAAGGATTTGAACTCAGCTATGCGTGGAACTCCGCGCACGCCTCTTTTCTGGCGGCTGTATTTGCGGTCGTGCTGGCGGTGCCGGTGGCCCATGCGGCGATCGCCGGTCGCGCCGGGCGCCTGATGGAGCGCATGACCTATTTTGGCTTTGGTGTACCCGGCATCGTTATGGGTACTGCGCTCGTGTATATCGGCCTGCGGTTGCCGTTCCTTTATCAGACACTGGCATTGCTGGTGCTGGCCTATGTACTGCGATTCCTGCCGCTGGCGGTGGGTTCGGTGCGCTCCACTGCGGAGGGGCTTGATCCGAGCCTGGTAAAGGCCGCGCGCGTACTGGGTGCCAGTCCGCGGGAGGCATTCCAGCGAGTCACTCTGCCACTCACTGTACGTGGGATGGTGGCCGGTGCCGCTCTGGTGTTTCTCGAGGCTATGCGCGAGCTGCCAGCGACGCTGATGCTCGGTCCCACCGGTTTCGAAACCCTGGCCACCTACTTGTGGCGGGTGTATGAAGCGGGGTATTTTGGTCGCGCCGCTATTCCCGGCCTGCTGCTGGTATTGATGTCGGCACTGGGACTCGCGCTGATGTTGTCCGGCGAGCGCCGGGCGGAATTTGATGTTACAGAGACCCCCCATTCCTGATGCTGAAGGTGAGCAATCTGTCGGTGCACTACGGTGCAACCGCCGTGGTGAACAATCTGAATCTGGCCCTGGCAGAGGACGAAGTCCTGATGCTTGTAGGGCCCACTGGCTGTGGAAAAACCACCATTCTCCAGGCGCTGGCGGGGCTGATTCCCATCTCGGATGGGGAGATCGAATTGGGCAGCTGGCGCGCGAACGCGAAAAAGTCGGTGCCACCGGAAAAGCGCAATGTGGGCATGGTATTTCAGGATTTCGCGCTGTTTCCCCATCTCACCGTGGAGCAGAATGTCTGTTTCCGTCTCACCAATACTGCACTGGCAGATCACTGGTTGAATCTCCTGGGGCTCGACCGGTTGCGCGATGCCAAACCGGCGCGTTTGTCCGGCGGGCAGAAGCAGCGGGTGGCACTGGCGCGAACTCTTGCGCACGAGCCGGCCTTCGTTCTTCTGGATGAGCCCCTGTCCAACCTGGATGCGGCACTTAAGGACAATCTGCGCTGGGAAATCCGCGAGGCGCTGAAAGCAGCGGGCGTGCCTGCCATCTGGGTGACCCACGATCAGGAAGAGGCACTTTCAGTCGGTGATCGTGTTGGCATTCTGAACGGCGGGGTACTCGAGCAACTGGATACCCCCGAGGTCTGCTTCGCCGAGCCTGCCAGCCGCTTTGTCGCGGGTTTTCTCGGTGAGGCGAGCTTCCTTCCTGGCGAGCTGCGCCAGCACCAGGTAAGCACGGTGCTCGGTCCGGCACCGGGGATTCCCATTGATGCGGCCGAGGGTGAAGTGGACCTGCTGCTGCGTCCGGATGACCTTTCTCTCGTGCCATCCTCCATCGGCAATGGCGTCATTGACTGGGTGCGCTATGAGGGCTGCTCCCGTCTGTACGCGGTTACTGTTCAGGGTGGCGCCCAGTTGAGGGTAAGAACCAGCCACGAGGTCCACGGGAAGCCTGGCGACCGCGTACAGATGGCCATTACTACCACACACCCGCTGGCGGCGTTTGCCCGTCGTCGCTGACGTCAATTGATTGCTCAGCCGGTGCTCGCTGTCGGCGCGTGCGCACCGGCTGTGTACAACCTTCGCCCCGATGCTGTGCACTCTTCTCCTCACCGATACTTCTTCTGTATCTGGCATCAAATTCAGTAGCCAATAAGGGCTACACGAAAAAGCTTTCCACAGCGCAGGGTGAACGATTTCGGCACTTCAGTTACATCGTAAATTTGTCAAGATTGATTTGAAGTTAATTGCAACCTTATGATTTTTAAGGAAAAAATGTTTTTGGTTAAATTTTCTTCATATTGTTGTCACAACCAAGTAATGGGGGCTGGCGGCATTTTCCCGTTGGTTGCTCACAGACATATCCACAGATTCTGTGGATTGTGAATAAAAAAAGCCGGCGGATGCCGGCTTTCGTGCTACTGAGAGGTCGCGCCTCTGGAGGTCTGGGCTCATACCCTCCGCGGGTGGCAGCTATCCGATAGCGGATGCCGCTTTCACGGAGATCGGGCGGCCTCAGCGGAACGTGAGTTCTACCCGACGGTTCTGTGCCCGACCGGCGTCGGTGTCGTTGGAGGCGACCGGTCTGGTTTCTCCGTAGCCGCGCGCAGTGATACGGGAGGCGTTGATACCGTTCTGAATCAGGTAGCGGCGTACGGATTCCGCCCGTTGACCAGAAAGGCGCAGGTTGTAGCCGTCGTTACCTTTGCTGTCGGTATGCCCAGACACTTCTACCTGGGTATTGGGCTGATTGCGCAGGGACTGCACCACCTTGTTCAGAGAGGTCTCGGCTCTAGGGGTCAGTTTGGCCGAGTTGAACTCGAACTGGATGTTCTCCAGGGTGATGGTCTGGTCTTTGATGACGCACCCGTACTCGTCCACCTTGGCGCCGGGCAGCGTATCCGGGCAACGGTCGTTCTGGTCCAGCACGCCGTCGCCGTCGCTGTCGATATTGACGACTTGCGGCTCGGGTCCAGGTGGCGGCGCGACCACAACCGGAGCGGGCGCGGGTGGCTGGCTCAGGGGAATACTGATGCCGAAGCCAAACTGCCAGTCATCGAAATCCTCCGCGAAAAAATCGCGCATGTAGCGCACTTCGGCCCGCGCTTTCAGCCCGCTGCTGCTGATGGCACCAGTGGTAATCCCGACGCCAACGTTGATAAACGCGTTGGTTTCCTGCTGGCCGTAGTCAAATTTGGTGTTGTTGTTGGAAACACCCCAGCCACCCAGCAGGAACGGTGCGTAACCGTTGCGACCGCTGAAGCTGTAAACAACGTCCATTCCAAGACCGGTCAGGTCGTCTTCGCTGCTGGGAATAAGCTCGCCGGTGTACACATAGGGCGAGGGCACTACCGGGGCTGGCTTGAACCTGTTGGTGTCCGCGTCCAGTTGCGTGCCAAACAGTTGCACCTCGGTAAACCAGTTGCCGCTGGTCTGCCAACCGTAGAGTGCGCGCAGACCCGCGGCCTGGCGGTCAGTGTTGCGTTCCGTGTCGACGCGGGTAAGAAACGGCATAACGTCGACATAGCGGTCTTCCTGTGCCACTACCTGGGTACTGGTGACCATGGAAGCGGCCAATACGACGCCCAATGTCATTTTGATCGGCGTAGGTTGCAAAGGCATAAATAACATCCTTGATTTATGGTTTATTTGTTCCGCGCGCTGGTCTTTCAGTCAGAGCTTGAAGCGGGAGTTGGAAATCGGTTTTCGGTGTGAATGTCTTCCGTGGGTACCGTCGCGCAATTTTCATGACCGGATGGGGAAATCCGTTGTTTTCCTCGTTACTTATTAGTTGATCCCGACGACTTTTCCAGTGTGCCGGCGGCGAAAAAACAAATTAATGGCGCGGAAGTTCTTGTATTGAGGACACTGTCGTCTGAACGGCAGTCGAGCGGCGGGAATTTCTACAAATACCTGCCTCAGTATTGATGGCGAAAGCTGATCAACGCGGCAGTAATGGCTACGTTCAGGCTTTCCACGCCATTCTGCATTGGAATGCGCAGGCGGTGGGTGCAGGCATTCTCCACTGCCGGGCTTACCCCATGCGTCTCATTGCCGAGCACGAAAATGGTTGGCTTTCGGTCGTCGATGGTGCGAAGCGTGTCATTGGCGTGGGAGGAGAGCGCGCAGACACGCGCGCCCTGTTCTGAAAATTTTCTCAGCACCGGCGCCAGTTGATCGCATCGCAGGATGCGGGTTTTAAACAGGGTGCCGACACTGGCTTTGATCACCAGCGGATCAATCTGCGCACAGCCCTTGCGTGGCAGGATCAGGCCGTCGATGCCACCTGCGCAGGCGGAGCGGATGATCATACCCAGATTCTGCGGGTTGGTGATGCCGTCCAGGGCCAACAGTTCAAAATGGTGCTGGCGGTTTTCCTTCAGGAACGTATCCGCATCGCCGTAATGGGGCAGTGCCAGATCCAGCGCAACGCCCTGGTCCTGCTTCGCATTTTTGGAAATACGTGACAGCGCCTTCCTGTCGCAGTATGCGATGTCAATCTGCCGCTCCGCGGCCAGCTGTTCGATACGGCTGATCAGCTGGTCTCTGCGGTTGCTGTCCGCCAGGTGCAGCTTGTGGACCGGCAGAGCGTCATCTTCCAGCGCCTCAAGTACGGGTTTGCGCCCGTAGATGGTGAGCAGGCTGTCAAAAAATGCGCGTTTTTTCAGGTAGTCGGGGGAGTCGGTCACGGTGCTGTGTCGTTCAGGTGGGCTGAAAATAGGGCGGCCATCTGGCGGCGCGCAGTGTCGCTCAGTCCCGCGCGTTTTGCCAGTGGCAGTGCGGCGTTGCCGAGGGTGCGGTAGGTTTCCGCCAGTGTCGTACTTTCCGGTTCGCGCCGAGCCAGGTTTTCCAGCGCCTTGAGCTGGCGCGACACCGTCTCGATATCACCGCGTACCAGGGGGCCGGTAAGGGCGCGCTCCGGCCCCAGGGTGAAATTGTTGCTGGCGGTCTGAAGCACGATCGGCGCCAGCATTTTCTGGGCGGTGTCGCCGTCGATACCAGCGGCCGCAAGTGTCTGCAAGCTGAGATCGAGAAGTACCGTCAGGTAATTGCATGCCATCACCGAGCCGGTGTGATAAAGCAGCTTCTGCTCCGGGCTCAGAACAATACAGTGGCAATCCAGTGCGCGAAACGCGCTCTCCAGGTGCGTGACGCCACTCGCTTCGCCTTCGAGGGCCACGGTAGCGCCCGCAAGCTCGGTAAGCGACCGCTCGGGGTCGGCGAAACTGTGGACCGGATGGGCGCTGGCGAGAACCGCCGGGGTGCAGGCAGTGAGTGCGCCAGCGGGCAGGGCGCCACTGCAGTGGAACACCAGTGTCTGTCGGTCCGCCGGCAGATGCGGCGCGAGTTGCTTCGCGGTGGTGGCAATCTGGTCATCCGGGACCGCGATCAGCCACAGATCCGCGGGCGGCATGGCGTTGAGCCCGGCCACTGCGGTACCGGCGCCGATAAATGCCCGTGCGTCCTCGCTGCTTTCAACGCTTCGATTACAGATACCGCCGATGGCAAATATCCCGCGCCGATGCCACAGGCAGGCCAGGGTGCGTCCCAGGTGACCGGCGCCAATGATGTTCAGTGCGGGGAGTCTCGACATTGGGGGCTACTTGCCTGCCAGGCAGTTGACGTAGGCCGCCACTGCGTTGGCCATCCCCATGCTGATGGCGTCCACCGTCAGCGCGTGGCCGATGGACACCTCCTGCAGGCCGGGCAGCGTGCGGTAGCGGGGGAGGTTGATCAGATTGAGATCGTGCCCGGCGTTCACGCCCAGCCCCAGGTGCAACGCGTGTTCGGCGGCGGCGCAATGGGCGGCAAAAATGCTTTCCAGCTGCGGGCTCTGATTGCTTACCGCTTCGGCATAGGGGCCGGTGTAGAGTTCGATGCGGTCCGCACCGACGTCGCTGGCAAGGCCGATCTGGGTTTTGTCCGGATCCATAAACAGGCTGACGCGAACACCCGCGTCGCGCAGCTGGCGAATGATCGGCTCCAGGCGCGTGCCGTCCTTGTTCAGGTCAAAACCGTGGTCCGAGGTGAGCTGGTCGTTGCTGTCGGGAACCAGAGTACACTGCTGCGGGCGGGTTTCCAGCACCAGTGGTAGCAGGCCCGGGTAGCTTCCCATGGCGCCGGCGAAGGGGTTGCCCTCCACGTTGAATTCAACATTGCGGCTGGCGCACAGTGTGGCGAGGTCGCGCACATCCTGAGGGCGGATGTGTCGCTGGTCCGGGCGGGGGTGCACGGTAATGCCGTGAGCGCCGGCATCCAGGCAGGTGCGGCCGTGGGCGACGACATCCGGGTAGTTGCCTTCGCGGGAATTGCGGATCAGGGCGATCTTGTTGAGATTGACGCTGAGAGCAATCACTGGCTGCTGTCTCCGATGGGGGCGGTTGCCGAGCTGGAATCACTGGCGCTGTCGGCGCGTCTGGCTTTCAGTATACGCACTGGAGTATTGGGCGCGTCGGGGAAGCTCGCGTACTGGCCGCGGGGCTCGGCGGCGATCTGCTGCACCACGCTCATGCCCAGCAGTACCTTGCCGAAGACGGTGTAGCCGGCCTTGTCGGTGCTGCCGTCGAGGCGGCTGTTATCCACCAGGTTGATGAAGAACTGGGCGGTGGCACTGTCGGGATCGCTGGTGCGTGCCATGGCGATGGTGCCGCGTGCGTTGGAAACGCCATTGGCGGATTCGTTCACGACGGGGTCCCGGGTGGTTTTTTCCTGGAAGTCGAAGGTGTAACCGCCCCCCTGGGCCATAAAGCCGGGGATGACGCGGTGGAAGATCGTGCCGTTGTAAAAACCGCTGTCCACATAGGCGAGAAAATTTTCTACGGTTTTCGGCGCCTTGTCCGCATATAGCACCAGCTCCACGTTACCCAGGTCAGTCTCCAGTACCACCCGCGGGTTTTCGCTGAGAGCGGAGGCCAAGCTTGGCAGGCAGAGCACCAGTGCGGCGGCAAGTGATTTGAACAGCGACAGGCGTTTCATATCGGTAATCCCTGTTTGAATATTTTTTTGGACGCATTCCTGTATCGGCAGTCCTTGACCGCCAAAACAGAAAGGCCCGGTCGTTGACCGGGCCTTGTGAGCCGGTTCGGGAATTCTAACCGCTGCTCATAGTGACGGAAACACAGGCCGTAAAGTTGAAATCAGTTGGCCCATTCGGAGCGCCGTTTGCGCGGGCGGAAGTGCGGAGCGATCATCGCCAGGAAAGCGCCCAGGAACACAGAAAGGGCCCCATACATGTACCACTTGCGGGTTTCGCTGCTGGCAAGGCGCTGGATTTCCGCCTTGTCCATGGTCTGCTGCTGCTTTAGTAACTCGTGTTGGTTGAGCAATTTTTGATGGCGCTGGTTGAGTGCCACTGCATCCGACGACAGGGACTTCAATTCTTTCAGTTCGCGAGCCAGCGTATCGGCGCGCTCCAGTGCGGTCTGCAGCTCGGCCGTCAATTTGCCGTTCGCCTCTTCAAGGCGACGCACTTCGCCACCGAGATCCCCCTGCATACTTTCCACGTGGTTCAGGCGCGCTTCCGCCTGGGCCAGTTTGATTTTCGCCACCGGCTCGCTTTCCAGATACTGGCGGCGTACCCAGCCCTCTTCTCCGCCGGGTGTGCGCACTTTGGCCCAGCCGGTGTCTGGAGAATCTTCCAGCAGGGTCAGTTTGGTACCGCTTGGCAGTCCGCGGTGAAGGATGCGGAATTCATTGCCCTGGCCGGAGCGCATAGGCACGTGCAGCTCGTCGGTGATGTAGCGGTCGGAGCTGATGGCCTGGGTGTGACTGGCGCCCAGCGCAATCAGGGTGGCGGCGAAGATGTTGCGGAGTTTGTTCATGGTCAGAGGTAAATCGGGTCGAATAATTGTTGTCGTGGCGGTAAAGCAATGGGCAGGTGACGGCAAGACGGCGTCGCCCGCGGTTCAGGGCAAAACCAGTTTGTAGGGCTTGACCGTCACCGCGGCGTACACGCCGGCGGCCATGTACGGGTCGGCGTCCGCCCAGGCTTTGGCCTCGTCCAGGGACGGGAATTCAGCGACGACCAGGCTGCCGGTAAAACCCGCTTCACCGGGATCCTCGCTGTCGATGGCCGGATGTGGGCCGGCGATCAGCAGGCGACCTTGATCCTTCAGATCATTGAGACGCGCGATATGTTGCGGGCGCACTGACTGGCGCAGCGGGAGGCTGTTTTCAACGTCCTGGCTGATGATGGCATACCACATAGGCAGATTCTGTTTCCTGTGTACGGTTTTTATGTATTTGATTTCTTTAGTCGCAATTATTGCTGGACCAGAATTTCTTCCAGCGTCAGTCCGGTCAGTTTGCCAATTCGGCGAAACAGAAACACCAACACCAGCATCAGGATGGCGGTGGCGGGCAGCGCAATAATCGGGAAGCTGAGCGCGGTCATCTTGCCCAGTTCTTCATTGAACGCCTCGGTCCCGGGGGGGCTTTTCAGCAGTACTTCCGCGAGAATGTAATTCAGTGCCGAAGACAGGAAAAAGGAACCGGCGATCATCCACGAGGCCTGCTGCAGCGTACGGTCGAAGGCGGTCTCGGTACCGCGGGAGACGAGACTGCGGGCAATTTTGGCGGTATCGAGAATGCGGTCGTTGTAGACGAGGGTGCGCACCAGTGGCCAGCGGGTGTACAGGCTGACGATGGTGGCGATGCCCAGCAGGCCCGGAATGGCGGCCTCCTTGATGGCGATGTATTTGGCCTCAAGCTCCAGCAGGCTCATGCTGCCCGTGAGCAGGATACTGATGATGCCGAGAGCGGAGAAAAAGTTCACTTTTCCGGAGCGCTGCAGATCGCGCAGGCCGTAGAGCAGTGGAAACGCCAGTGCGACCACAATGGCCCATTTGGTGCCGAGCCAGTTATCCCCGGAAAGTTTGGTCAGAATGACGGTGGGAATGACGATATTCAGCAGAATATTGGCAAGCAGACTCTCTTTCTGTGGCTTGGTCTGCGAGTTCCCCGTGGTCTCGGCATTCCGGTCGGCAACCACTGAGGTCTGCTGCGACGGGCTGGTATGGCTGTGCTTGGTATCAGTCATCGTTTGTTCCGGTGATAATGCCCGCTGGCTGACGATACAGCTGTCAGTGGCGATAGTGGTTCCCCGCTCGCGGGGGCTTATCCCTGAAACCGGTGAGCCGGTCCGGCGCGTCAGGCTGCCGAGATCGCAATTACGACCGTGAGACAGCCGTTTCTCGCGACAGTTCCCTCAGTTCCGCCGTGCACGCCGGGCGGCACGGGTGGACTTGCAGGGTAAATGTTCCATGAATCGCGCATTTCCCAGAACGCGGTTTTCGAATCCGCAGGTAACCAACAATGAATTCTGAGTATGGACCCTGACATGCCGCAATCGCGACTCCGTCTGGCCGACGAGGCAGTAAATGGCCAGATAGACCTCCACTGCCACAGTACCGCGTCGGACGGTATTTTAAGCCCTGAAGCGCTGGTGTCGAGGGCGAAATCGGCGGGTGTGACGCTGTTGGCGCTCACCGACCACGACACTGTCGCCGGATACGCGCAGGCGCGGGACGCTGCAGAGAAGGCGGGCATTTTTCTGCTGCCCGGCATCGAGCTCACGGCCCGCTGGGGACGCCAGGTTGTGCATGTCGTCGGGCTCAATGTAGATCCGGAGTCCGCCGCAATTGGTGGCGCCATTGCCGAACGGGGCAGGTTGCGTGATGCGCGCGCCCTGGAAATCGCCGCCCGGCTGGAAAAACGCGGTTTTTCCGGCGCAATGGCCGGGGCGCGCCAGCACGCGGGAGAAGGGGTGATCGGTCGCCCGCACTTTGCCCGGTGGCTGGTGGAGGCCGGGTATTTGCCGGACGAAGCCAAGGCGTTCAAGCGCTACCTCGGTGCGGGCAAGACCGGCGATGTGTCGGTGGACTGGCCGGACATGGGTACAACCGTGGCCAGCATTCACGCGGCGGGCGGCGCCGCGGTGCTGGCCCACCCCCTCAAGTACGGACTTACCCGCATGCGCCTGCAGTCCCTGTTGGGGGAGTTTCAGGAGGCGGGCGGCGATGCGGTGGAGGTGGTGTGCGGGCAGCAAAACCCGGTGCAGACCCGCGAAATTCTAGCGCTGCTGGAAAGGGTCAGCGCGTCGCGGAGCGGCGGTCGAGCGCTGCGGGCATCCCTCGGCAGCGACTTTCATCAGCCGGACCAACCCTGGCGTGAGCTCGGCAGTGTACACCTGCCGGCGGACGTCGAGCCTGTCTGGGCACTTTGGCGCGGTTAGCGAACACTCGCTGTGCCAACGTGCGTTCGGCCATGGGCTGAACGCGCCGCGATTGGCCGCGGATGTATGGAACGGCCCCGGCGATAGCCCCATGGGCGGCTGCTTGGCAGAGGGGTTTATGGCAAACTGGCGCCACTTCAGATCAATGATATTTTCCGTCTAGGGGGTATGAGAGTGGCGCAGTTCTTCCAGATTCATCCGGATAATCCGCAGGCGCGTCTGATCAGTCAGGCCGCGGAGATCGTCGCGGCCGGCGGCGTGATCGTCTTTCCTACCGACTCCGCTTACGCCATCGGTTGCCGCTTGGGGGAGAAAGTGGCGGTGGAGCGTATTCGCGCCCTGCGTCAGCTGGACAAGGACCACAACTTTACCCTGATGTGCCGGGACCTGTCGGAGCTCGCGAGCTACGCCAAGGTGGACAACCAGATGTTCCGCCTGCTGAAGAACCACACGCCAGGCCCCTACACCTTTATCATGCCCGCCACTTCCGAAGTGCCGCGGCGACTGGCCCATGCCAAGCGCAAGACCATTGGCCTGCGGGTGCCGGACAACGCCATCGTACAGGCGCTCATCAGTGCCATCGGTGAGCCGCTGATGAGTTGCAGCCTGATCATGCCCGGCGAAGATCAGCCCCTGACCGACCCCTACGACATCCGTGACACACTGGAGCACCAGGTGGAGTTGGTGATCGATGGCGGTTTCTGCGGCCTTGAGGCCACCACGGTCGTGGACCTGACTGGCGACGAGCCGGTACTGGTGCGTCAGGGCTGTGGTGCAATTGATGAAATTCTCGGCTGACCCTGATGTATAATCGCCCGTTTGGTTTTGGCTTAGGACTGCAGTGTGTCCAGTGACGACATAGAAGAAGCAACCGGTATCGCGCCCGGCGAGGCTGAAGTGGAGAAGTCCGCAGCGGCCGGCGCTGATTTGCACGCTGATCCCGGGGCGGAGCTGACCTATTCGGTTGAGGTGCTGGAGGAGGAACCGGCGGCTGACGATGCCGCTGCGCAAATCTCTGACACCGAGCCGGCTGCCGGCCCGCGCCAGGGGGAAATGCCCTTCGCCATGGTCGCCGGCAAGGCGTTCACCGATCTGCCCAGTGACCTGTATATCCCGCCGGATGCGCTCGAAGTCATTCTCGAAGCCTTCGAGGGCCCGCTGGACCTGCTGCTGTATCTGATCCGCCGCCAGAACCTCGATATCCTCGAGATCAATGTGGCGGACATCACCCGCCAGTACATGTCCTACGTGGAAATGATGACCGCCATGCGCTTTGAGCTCGCGGCGGAATATCTGGTGATGGCCGCCATGCTGGCGGAGATCAAATCCCGCATGTTGCTGCCGCGCCCGCCGGAAGCGGAGGAAGAGGAGGGGGAAGACCCCCGCGCTGCGTTGATCCGCCGCCTGCAGGAGTACGAACGCTTCAAGACTGCCGCAGAAGATATGGACGAGCTGCCGCGCATGGGGCGCGACACCCATCAGGCCAGTGCCGCGGGCCCCGATCGCAAGCTCACGCGCCCGGAGCCGGAAGTAGACCTGAAGGAAGTGCTGCTGGCCCTGTCCGAAGTACTGCGTCGCGCGGACATGTTCGAGAGCCATCAGGTGGAGCGGGAAAAGCTCTCCACCCGTGAACGTATGACCCAGGTGCTGGATAAAATCCGCCACCGCCAGTTTGTGCCCTTTGTAGCGCTGTTTCGCGCCGAGGAAGGTCGCCTGGGTGTCGTGGTCACCTTCCTCGCGGTGATGGAACTGGTGAAGGAATCCCTGGTGGAACTGGTGCAGAACGAGGCGTTTGGCGCGATTCATGTGCGCTCCCGTGGCGAGGTGCAGCGACCTTCCGACGACGATGACCTGGATCGGGATGACTTCGGCCAAGACGCGGATCTCGGCACTGCTGACGCGCGAGAGGCGTTCTCGGAGGAGGAATCGCCGGCAGCGACCGGAGAGGGGGCCTTTGAGTCACCTGGAGCCGAATCATCGGAGGTTGTGCGGGATATTGCGGATCGCGATGCCACCGGCGAAGAATCCATTGAAGAAACAGACGCGGCGCCAACGCCGTCGCTGTTCAGCTGATAGCGAGTGAACACCAGACCATGAGCATTACCCCGGAATTACTCTGCCGGATCGTGGAAGGCGCGCTGCTGGCGGCGGCCCAGCCGATGTCGGAAGACCGCCTGCTGGCCCTGTTTGAGGAAGACGAACAGCCTGAGCGCGCACAACTGCGGGAGGCGCTGGAGCAGATCGGCCAGCGCTGTGAAGGGCGTGGTTACGAGCTGCGCCAGGTCGCCAGTGGCTGGCGTTTCCAGGTACCGGAAGACCTGGCTCCCTGGGTCAACAAACTGTGGGAAGAGAAACCGCAGCGTTACTCCCGCGCCACGCTGGAAACCCTCGCCATCATCGCCTATCGCCAGCCGATCACCCGTGGTGATATCGAGGAGATCCGCGGTGTGGCGGTCAGTTCCCAGATCGTGCGCAGTCTCGCCGATCGCGGCTGGATCAAGGTCGTTGGACAGCGGGACGTGCCTGGCAAACCCTCGCTCTATGCCACCACCCGTGAATTTCTCGATTACTTCAATCTGAAGAGTCTGGACGACCTGCCCACCCTGGCGGAAATCCGTGATATCGACAGCCTGAATGCGGTTCTGGACCTAGGCATCGATGCCAGCGGCGCCGATGGTGGTGAGCGTGAGGAGGACGCCGGTAATGATGCTGCCGGTGACGATATTGCTAGTGAGGATATCGAGAGCCTGGCGGAAACCGGAATTGAAACCGGCGCCGCAGGGGAGATTCAGCAGGACACTCTGTCGACAGAGGGCGATCTGGCAGAGGCTGAAATAGAAGCAGAGGTCGATACAGCGGCGGAACGCTACGCTGAAGAAACCGAAACCCCGGAAACGGCAACGGACGACGCCGAACCGCCGAGCGACGGGGGTGAAACCGACCTTGAGACCGGTGCTGATGCACCGGTAACCCACGACCATTCAGCGGCAGAAGAGCTGGATGAAGATGACAACAAATTCCCGGAAAATCTCAATACATGAGTCAAGACGCAGCGCCAGCGGGCGAAAAACTGCAAAAAGTACTGGCCCGGGCGGGCCTCGGTTCGCGCCGTGAAATGGAGCGAGCGATCGAAGCGGGTCGCGTCACCGTCAACGGTGAAGTGGCCGGACTGGGCGAGCGGGTAACCGACGACGACCGCGTGGAATTCGACGGCAAGCGCATTGCTGGCGGTGATGAAAACCGCCTGCGAGTCATTCTGTATAACAAGCCCATTGGTGAAATCTGTTCCCGCCACGACCCGGAAGGGCGTCCCACGGTCTACGACCGCCTGCCGCGCCTCGGCAGTGGCCGCTGGATTTCTGTCGGCCGACTGGATTTCAACACCAGTGGCCTGCTGTTGTTCACCAACAGCGGCGAGTTGGCCAACAAGCTGATGCACCCCTCCTCAGTCATCGACCGAGAGTATCTGGTGCGTATCCAGGGCCAGGTGGATGACGAAATGAAGAAGCGCCTGGTAAAAGGCGTGCAATTGGATGATGGCGAAGCTCGTTTTACCGATATCGTTGAGAGTGGTGGCGAGGGCAGTAACCGCTGGTTCTACTGCGTGGTGATGGAAGGTCGCAATCGCGAAGTGCGCCGTTTGTGGGAGTCCCAGGGGGTGCGTGTAAGCCGCCTGAAGCGCGTGCGCTACGGCAGTGTGTTTATCCCGTCCCATGTGCGCGTGGGGCAGTGGATCGAAATGGAACCCAGGGAGATCGACGATCTGTGCATCACTGCCGGATTGCCGAAGCTGGGCCAGCGGCCGCTGACCCAGGCCGAAAAAGAAAACCTGCAGCGACAGCGTCGTAAACTGCGCAAAGCGCCAGCCGCCGCGCCCCTGCGCGCGCCGGCGAAGCCGGTGGCAGGTGGTCCCGCGGCGGGCAAAAGTGTGGCCGCCAAAAGCACTCCAGGCAAAAAGGGCCCGCAAAAGGGCGGTACTCCCTCCAAAAGTGGTGCTCGGAATGCGAGTGGGCGCTCGCGACAGGGGCCCGGTTCGCACAAGTAATCGGCGAGCAGTAAGCCCGCCATGAATGGAAAAGGCAGCCTCGGCTGCCTTTTCTGTAGTAGTGCGTCAGTAGTGTGTGGTCATGCTCAGGGCTGTTCTTCCCGCTCGAACTCTTCCAGCGCGTCGCCATCGCTATCCGGTTCGTCGATTTCATCGTCCTCGATGATTTCGTTCTCCATGCCCGGGTCTATCTCCCCTGGCTCAATGGCACCAGGGCCTGCGGGCGTTGCGTTGTTAGCGTCAGGTGCGGCAGACCCCGCGGGATTGTCTTGGGATTCGACTACGGTTTTCAGTTTCTGCAGTCCTTCTTCGTAGGACTTGCCCACCATTTTGGACACCATCAATCCCATCCAGCGGGCAATGGGGCTGCCTCCCATGTCCGAAGAAAACGTCCAGGTCACGTTGGTGCCGCTGCCCTGCGACTGCAGCTGGAATCCGGATTTGGCCTGGCCCTGGGCGCCGAAATCCAGGTCCATGGCGATGTGGGAATAGGGTTCACTGGCAGTAATGGTCTGCGAGCCTGTGCCCACGCTGGGGTTGTCGCTCTGCCATTTCATTACTGCGCCAATGCCCTCCGGGAAACCCTCATAAGTGTATTCGGTATCCGGATCAATCTGGTACCAGGGGGACCACTGATTGAAGTTGCGGAAGTTGTTGAGGTAGGGAAAAACCACCTCCGGGGGCTTGGTGATGTAGACGCTGCGCTCGGTGGTAGCTACGCGCGGAAAGAGGAAGCCGGCGAGAACCAGCAGGGCGAGAAAAACCAGAATGTACAGTATCCAGCGCATGGCGTGTGTCCCCCTAGGTATTGCCCATATGTTCAGATCCGCCAGTTGGCGCTTCTGGTGCGCAAAGCTGCCAAAGCGGAATGGCCGGACCCGCTGGCCCGGCGCCGTGTTTTATATCGCCATCGAGTGTACTGTCTGGCACCAGGGTTCGCCAGTGGGCGTATTTGGGGGACCAGATTCCCCGCCTGCTTAGAAACTGGTATCCAGAAGCGGCAGGGTGATGCGCACCGAGAGTCCCGCGCCCGGGGCGTTGAAGGCCTTAATGCTGCCACCGTGTTGGGCCACAGTGCGCTGGGCGATGGCGAGACCGAGACCGAAGCCACCGCTCTCCCGGCTGCGGGCTTCGTCGGTACGATAGAATGGGCGAAAAATGGCTTCCAACTCTGTCTCGGGTACACCGTTGCCACTGTCGGTAACCTGAATCTGGCCACAGTCACCTTCCTGCCCGGTCGTCACCGAAATGCGTCCTCCCTCTGTGCTGTACTTGATGGCGTTGCGCAGAATGTTCTCCAGCGCCGCAGTCAATGAGCTGCCGCGGGTGGCTACCAGCATTTCGGTCTCCACACGGCGCATATCGAAGCAGACCCGGTTGTTCTCCGCCTCGTCTTTCAGGTCTTCGGTCAGCGCGGTGAGCAGGCTGTTGAGTTCCACCACGTCGTCCAGCGTGCGCTCATCGCTGCCACTGACCGGCAGCGACAGAATGTCGCCAATGATATCTTCCAGGTAGTCGGCCGCCTTGCCGATTTTGTCGAGTTCCGGATCGAGCGCCTGTACATTCTTCTGTCGCGCGATACCCAGGGCTATCTGCAGGCGTGCCAGCGGTGAGCGCAGTTCGTGGGAGACATCCTTGATCAGACGGCGCTGTTCCGCCATGGATTCCTGGAGTTGTGCGGTCATGGAGTCGAAGTCGGCCGCCAGCTCGCCGAGTTCACGGCTGTGGCTGCCCAGCGTCGGTGTTACCCGGTAACTGAGATCACCCGCTGCAACCCGCCGGGTGGCGGTGCGCAGATTGTCGAGCGGCTTGCTCAGGTAGCGCGCGAGCAGATAACAGGCGAGGCCCGATGCCAGAGAGGTCAGCACCAGAATCGGCCAGAAGCTGCGCAGTATGAAACGCAGCAGCAGTTCACTCTTGCTCTTGCCGGCGATGAATACCACCCGCAGGTTCTCACCGCCGCGTATGGGCACGAAAAAGCCGATGCTCGGCTTCTTGTCCACCATCCCCGGCTCTTCGCGGTTGCGAAAATTGAGCGCTTCGAACAGCGGCGCCATGGACTGGGGTATGGGGCGCCCGAGCACCTCCGTACCGTACCTGTCGATGGCGTAAATCCGCCGGCGGACGTCTTCCGGTTGTTCTTCCAGCCAGTGGACGAAGTGATCCGAACCGCTGCGGCGCGCGATACGTAAATTGTGCGCGATCTGCTCGAACAGCGGGGGGCCCTCCCAGCGGTCTTTCCTGCTGGGGTCTCCAAACTCCCGGATATGGGTTATGTACACCGCCGCCAGCACCATGACCACGGCGGTGAGCCACGCACCGAGAAACACGCGTCCAAAAAGGCTGTTCATAGGTCAGCCCTGCCCACCAGTGAGCATATAACCCGCGCCGCGGATGTTGATGATCAGCTCGCGGCTGGCCCCCTGTTCCGCCAGTTTTTTGCGAATGTTGCTGACATGCACGTCAATGGATCGGTCGTAGGGCATGAGCTTGCGGCCGAGCGCCTGCTCGGTAAGTACTTCTTTGCTGACGACCTCGCCGGCGTGCTCCACCAGAACCCTGAGTACTGAAAATTCCGCACCGGTGAGATTGACAGGCTGTTCCGACCACAGACACAAATGCTCTCGGGGCAGCAGGCGTAGCGCGCCACTGCTGAGGTTATCGTCCGGGCCGCTCGTTTCAGACCGGCCGCGGCGAAGTATCGCGCGCAGTCTCGCCGCCAGCTCGCGCGGGTTACAGGGCTTGGGCAGATAGTCATCGGCCCCCATTTCCAGGCCCACGATACGATCTACCGTGTCGCCCTTTGCCGTGAGCATGACCACCGGAAGTGTGTGGCCGGGGTTGGTGGCATCCTCACGCAGCTTGCGCAGAACATCAAAACCATTGTGGATCGGCAGCATCACATCCAGAACGAGTGCGTCGAACGAGTGGCTGCGGGCGAGTTCGAGACCGCGACCGCCATCGTTGGCGACGGTTACATCAAATCCCTCTCCCCGCAGGAACTCCTCCAGCAGTTCGGTGAGTTCGGTGTCGTCGTCGACCAGCAGGATATGGCTCATTAGGGCTCCACCTTCCATTCATCGGATTTCGGTATATGGCGATTATATGCGTATGACAATGCCCCGCAGGAGCAAGGTTTTGCGTGTTTTACCGTTCTTAACAAATGTTTACCGCACTTATCCCCTGTTTACAGTCCGCCAGCCTAGTATGCACTTACCGAATCGGAAAACACCCAACAGAACTTTTCGGCGGTAACGCCCCACGCATCACGAGAGGATGAACGTTATGAACAAATGGAAAGCACTCGCAGGCAGCCTGATCATCGGCAGCGCGCTGACCACCTCCGGGCTGGTCATGGCCTTTCCCGATGGTGATCACGGTCCTCGTGGCCACCACATGGGCGGTTTCGACAAGGAGCGGATGTTCGAGCATCTGGCGGATGAGCTGGATCTGACCGAAGGCCAGAAGGCTCAGTTGAAAGCCAATCGCGAAGCGGGCAAAGAGGCACGCAAGGCTGACCGGGAAGCCATGCGCGAAGTACACAAGCAGTTGCGCGAAGCGATCGAGTCTGGAGCGGATCAGGCAACCCTGGATAGCCTGGGCGCTAAACTCGGTCAGCTCGAAGTTAAAAAAATGCAGCGCATGCAGGAAAAGCGCGAGCAGTTTGAGTCCATCCTGACACCGGAGCAGAAGGCGAAGCTGGAGGAGCTCAAGTCCGAGCGCAAGGAACGCCATGAAAAGCGCATGCAGCGCTGGAGAGACAAGCAAAACGACGAGTAAATGCGTCTATCTGGTCAGTACGGGTTGCTGACCGTCTCCTCACCCCCGCAGTCAGTGATCCTTGGCTGGCCGGCGTCCACCCCAACAGCCGGCTGACCATCCTTTGGCGCCCCTGCTCAGACAGGGGCTTTTTTTTTGTGGACCACCGCTTCGCTACCGTATCCGCCTTTTACAGCCTTGCTGTACCCGCCCAATGTTGGGAAAATGCCCGCCCGCCGGGCCAGTTCCGGACCTGTTGTCAGTGAGCCCGGAACAGAATGCCCCGGAGAGTTGAGGAGTGAGCGTGAGCAAGATCGGTCTGTTTTACGGAAGTGATGAAGGCAATACGGAAGGCATTGCCCACCGCATCGTAGCCCGCCTGGGGGAAGATCGAGTGGACCTGCACGATATCGCCGACGTTACTCAGCTTGAAATCGCGGGCTATGAGCAGCTGATTTTCGGCATTCCAACCTGGGACTTTGGCCAGATCCAGTCCGACTGGGATGACTTCTGGGAAGACGTCAAGGAAATCGACTTCAGCGGCAAAACTGTGGCGTTGTTTGGTCTCGGTGATCAGTTCGGCTACGGCGACTACTTCCTCGATGCTATGGGTATGTTGCACGACGTCATCGTTGCCGGTGGTGCCACTATTATTGGCCATTGGCCTACCGCGGGCTACGAATTCGAAGCTTCCAAGGCGCAGGTGCCCGGGCAGGATCTCTTTGTCGGCCTTGCCATCGACGAAGACCAGCAGGAAGAGCTCACCTGTGCGCGTCTTAACGACTGGTGCGAGCAGATTGCTGAAGAGTTCGGTCTGGACGGCGGTGCCGACAGCGTCGCGTTGCTGGAGGATTGATGCACTCATGACTCATCCCGACACTCTTACTTTGCAGGACTTCTGGCCCTGGCTTGCGGACCACTGCAATTGCATCCTGCGTGCGGGCACGCCGGACTCGATTTTGTATGACGATGACGATTTCTTCTGGCGCTTCACCCATGAAAATGCCAATACCCTGTTGGTTCAGCTGGTGAAAGGAAAGCGCCTGGTGGGCGAAGTATTTATCGAGCCGGACCTGGTCAGTTCTGTGCGTATCACGCCGGGTGAAAAAGAGGATGTAATCTTCGACCTGATGGCTGAGGCCGATGGAGAAGAGCAGGTGCTGTACTACTTTGTGATGGCTCACGGTTACGATGTGCATGAGCCGTCTACCGTGGTGGCACGTCACGGCAGGTTGCACTGAGATAAACATCCATAAAAAACGCGGCATTTCGCCGCGTTTTTTATTTGCATCACGATTCCGCGGGTTTGCCGCTTTTCTCAAGCTGCTCCAGAAGTGTCTCGGCGTGGCTACTTCAACAATCCCACAAGGATTTCCCGGTACATTTCTTTGATCAGATCCAGGTCGTCTGCCTTTACGCACTCGTCCACTTTGTGAATCGTGGCATTCACCGGCCCAAGTTCTACCACCTGTGCACCGGTGGGGGCGATAAAGCGGCCGTCGGAGGTTCCGCCGGCGGTAGATAGTTCGGTTTCGCGGCCGGTGACCTTGCGAATGGCGGCTTGTGCGGATTCCACCAGCGGACCTTCAGCGGTGAGGAAGGGTTGGCCGGAGAGGTTGAAGTCGGCTTCGTATTTGAGCCCGTGCTTGTCAAAGATGGCGCGCGCGCGACGTTCGAGGTCTTCGGCAGTGGTCTCGGTGGAGAAGCGCCAGTTGCACACGACTTTGACGTCTCCGGGAATCACGTTGGTGGCGCCGGTGCCTCCGTTGATATTGGAGACCTGAAAGCTGGTGGCCGGGAAGAAGTCATTGCCCTGATCCCACTCTTCCGCTGCCAGCTCGGCGAGTGCCGGGGCGAGCTTGTGCACCGGGTTTTCTGCCAGGTGCGGGTAGGCCACATGTCCCTGAATGCCGAACACGGTGAGCTCGAGGCCGAGAGAACCACGGCGGCCATTCTTGATGACGTCGCCGGCGAGGGTGGTGCTTGATGGTTCACCGACAAGGCACCAGGTGATTTTTTCATTGCGGGCTTCCAGCCACTCGACCACTTTGACGGTGCCGTGTTTGGCCGGGCCTTCTTCGTCACTGGTGATGAGGAAGGCAATGCGGCCTTTGTGGTCAGGGTGGGCGGCGACGAATTCCTCACAGGCGACGACCATGGCGGCCAGGGAACCTTTCATATCGGCGGCGCCGCGGCCGTAGAGCATGCCGTCGATGATTTTGGGTTCGAATGGCGGGTTTTGCCAGTTGGCGGCTGGGCCGGTTGGTACTACGTCGGTGTGGCCGGCGAAAGCAAACAGCGGGCCTTCGTCGCCGCGTACGGACCAGAAATTGTCGGTATCGCCGAAGCGCAGATGTTCGGTTTTGAAGCCGATTTTTTCCAGGCGCTCGAGCATCAGTTCCATGCAGCCTGCGTCTTCGGGGGTAACGGATTGGCGACGGATCAGGTCGCAAGTCAGTTGTACTGTTGGGGTCATTTATTTTGGCCCTGCTCCGAGGTCTTGGAGCACTGTTCCTGTTTTGTGGCGGCCTGCCTGCCGGGGGCTGTTCGCGAGACACGCCGTGAACCCATCCCTGGGGGCTCTTCTAAAACATCCCTGTTTTAGAAGGTCTCGCGAACAGCCCCCGGCAGGCAGGCCTTCGCATTGAAATTAATCACACGGAATTAATTAAGTAGAACGACCAATTTGTTGTAATCGAAGTGCAAAAGGTCGATTTTAGGCGAAGCGCTGGGTGGAGCCTTTCGGAACCGTCGGCGACAGGGCCGAAGGCGCCGCGATAGCGGCCGGACCGTCGCCGCCGGAGCTTACAGGGATGTATTCACAGCGATTCCGAAAGACTCCACCCAGTGATTTGCCGCCACCGGACCCGCTTCAAGCGGACCCGCGGCAGAAAAGCTCTCAAAACTTTAATTAATTGCTATGCAGTTCCGCATTCAATTCAACGGCACTCTTGTTGGTCAAACACTCAACCGCACCAGTAGAAGAGTTGCGGCGGAACAGCAGATCAGATTTGCCCGCCAGATCCCGCGCTTTTACTGACTCGACCACCGCGCCTTTGTCATCCAAAACGGCAACCTTGGTGCCGGAGGTGATGTACAGGCCGGATTCAACAGTACAGCGATCGCCCAATGGAATACCTGTCCCGGAGTTAGCGCCGAGCAGGCAGCCTTCGCCAAGGGAGATTACGATGTTGCCGCCGCCGGACAGGGTGCCCATGGTGGAGCAGCCGCCGCCCAGGTCGGAACCGGCACCAACGAATACGCCGGCGGAAATGCGCCCCTCAATCATGCCCGGACCTTCGGTGCCCGCGTTAAAGTTCACAAAACCCTCATGCATGATGGTGGTGCCTTCGCCGAGATAGGCACCGAGGCGCACACGCGCCGTGTGCGCGATGCGCACACCTTTCGGGACTACGTAGTTGGTCATTTTGGGGAATTTGTCCACGCACGCCACTTCCAGCAGTTCGCCTTTCAGACGCGCTTCCAGCTGGCGGGCGGGCAATTCGGCGAGATCAATCGCGCCTTTGTTGGTCCACGCCACGTTCGGTAGCTGACCGAAAATACCGTCCAGCTTTGTGCCGTGGGGTTTTACCAGGCGGTGTGACAGCAGATGCAGTTTCAGATACGCCTCGGGTACCGACTGCGGTGCATCGTCACTGTGCAGTACGACGGCAACCAGCGGGCGTTGACTACTGGCGAACTGGCGCAGAATGGCGGCCTGTTCGCCAGCGCCGGCGGCATCCAGTTCTGAGGCCAGCGGTTGCAGTTGGGCTTCTTCCAGGGCAACGGCAACATTGCCGCCGGAGATGTCGAGTACTCCGGTCACTGCCTTTGCGATTTCTTCCGAGGGGCTCAACAGCGGTTGAGGAAAATAGACTTCCAGCCACTCACCTTTCTCATTGCAGGTGCCGACGCCGAAGCCGATGCTGTAAAGATTGCTCATGTGGGTTTCCTTTTCCTTAATCTGTGTTTATTCGGTAATACGCTCGTGTCCATTTATGACTTGATGAATGCAGCGTAGTCGTCGGCCTTGAAACCGAACAGGGTATTACCGCCGTGGGTCAATACCGGGCGTTTGATCAGTGTGGGCGTAGTGTTAGCGAGTACTTCTGCACTTGTGTTGTCGATCCCGTTTTTCTGTGCGTCGCTGAGCTCGCGCCAGCTGGCAGAGCGGCGATTCAGTACCTGCTCCCAGCCAAATTCGCCGAGCCACTCCGTCAGTGGCACATGGTTCATGCCATCCTCGCGGAAGTCGTGGAAGGTATAATCCACCTGGTGTTGCTCCAGCCACTTGCGGGCCTTTTTTACGGTGTCGCAGTTCTTGATGCCGTAAAGGGTAATCATGGTTATTCCTGTTCGTCGTCTTGCTGCCTCGATCTGAAATCAGGCCTTTTTCGTTTTCTTGGGATTTTTGCGTGCGGGATAGCAGGTGGTGCAGATCTCGCATACGGTGCCATCACAGCCGCGCGCGGAGCAGTATTCGCGGCCGTAGAAAATGATCTGCAGATGCAATTTGTTCCATTTGTCTTTCGGGAACAGGCGCTTCAGGTCTTTTTCCGTCTGAACCACATTCTTGCCGGAGGTCAGACCCCAGCGCTGGGCGAGACGGTGGATGTGGGTGTCCACCGGGAATGCCGGATGGCCAAAGGCCTGCGACATCACCACGCTGGCGGTTTTGTGCCCCACGCCCGGAAGGGTTTCCAGTGCAGCCATGTTTTCCGGCACTTTGCCGTGGTACTGATTGACTAATATTTCTGAAAGCTTCTGTATCGCCTTTGATTTTTGTGGCGACAGGCCACAGGGGCGAATGACTTCGCGGATTTTCTCCACGGGCACCTGCGCCATATCGTGAGGATTGTCTGCGAGTTTCCACAGTCCAGGCGTCACCTGATTTACCCGCTCGTCGGTGCACTGGGCCGAGAGCAGCACTGCTATCAGCAGAGAATAGGCATCGAAGTGATCCAGTGGAACCGGAGTTTCCGGATAGAGCTCTTCCAGACGGTTCTGGATGTAGTCCACCCGCTCCTGTTTTAAAAGATTTCTCGCGCTCATCTGTTCGACAGTAGGCATCCTGATTACTAACTACAGGCAGAAGCGGCGTATGCGCTGCGCCGCGTCGATACATTCTTCCAGGGTGGCAACGAGGGCCATGCGCACGTATTCCGAACCGGGGTTTACGCCGTTGGCTTCGCGAGCCAGGTAGGCGCCAGGGAGGACGGTGATGTGCTGCTGGTGGAACAGCTCGCGGGCAAAGGTTTCGCCATCGCCTACTCTGGGCCAGAGGTAGAAGCTTGCTTCGGGCTTCTGCACGTCCAGGCAACCGTCGAGTATCTCCAGTACGGCGTCGAATTTCTGCCGGTACAGCGCGCGGTTTTGCTTTACGTGTTGTTCGTCCTGCCATGCTGCGATGGACGCATACTGGGTGGGCACCGGCATGGCGCAGCCGTGGTAGGTGCGATAGAGCAGGAATTTTTCCAGGATCTCGCCATCACCGGCAACGAAGCCTGAGCGCAGTCCCGGAAGATTGGAGCGTTTCGACAGACTGTGAAAGACCACACAGCGGTGATAATCATTGCGGCCGAGATCCGCGCAGGCTTGCAGCAGGCCGGCCGGCGGATTGCTCTCGTCAAAATAAAGCTCTGAATAACACTCGTCGGAGGCGATGATGAAATCGTATTTGTCTGCGAGTGCAATCAGTTGTTTCAGATCGTCGAGATTCAGCAGTGCACCGGTGGGATTGCCGGGGGTGCACAGGTAGAGCAGGTCGCAGGTCGCCCAGACGGATTCGGGTACAGCACTGAAGTCCGGCTTGAATCCGGTGTCCGCGCTGCAGTTGATAAAGTGCGGTGTGGCGCCGGCGAGAAACGCGGCCCCCTCGTAGATCTGGTAGAAGGGGTTCGGCATCAGCACGGTAGAACCGGGGGTGACCACAGCCTGAGCGAAGGCGAACAGCGCCTCTCGGGTGCCATTGACCGGAATGATCTGAGTATCGGCGCACACCGTTGGTAATCGGAAGCGGCTGCACAACCACTGCGCAATGGTTTCCCGCAGTGGGTCGATTCCCTTGGTGAGCGGGTAGGCGGCGAGCTTGTCGAGGTTGTCGATCAATTCGTCGCGCACGAACGCGGGTGGCGTGTGCTTGGGCTCGCCGATAGACAGCGCGATATGGGCAAGCTCCGCCGGTCCTTCAAAACCCTCTTTCAGTTTTGCCAGTTTGGCAAACGGATAGGGCTGCAGCTGTTGCAAATTTGGATTCATCTTCTTTTCCGCTTATTCGCGTGTTCTTATCTCGGACTCTGTCATTTACTGCTGCGGTGGCAGAGTTGCCTGGTGTGCATCCAGTTCCTGGCAAATGGCCTGTTCTAAAAGTTCGATCAGCGCCGGGTCCGTGAGCGGTTCGTCGTTGGCATCGGTAATATGAAAGATATCCTCCACCCGTTCCCCCAGTGTGGAAATTTTGGCGTTGTGCAGGCGCAGGTCGTGGGTAATGAAAATTCGTGCAATGCGCGCCAACAGTCCGGGGCGGTCGGCACTGATGATTTCAAGGGTGCTGTAGGTATCTTCCGGCTCGGTGGAAATGTGAGCCTGGCTCGACAGGTGGAACATTTTCAGGCGACGCGGGGTGCGGCGCTTGATGACCTTGGAGTAATCACCCACCAGCTTCAGTTCTTTCTGCAGTGTCTTGCGGATCTGTTCCAGTCGCTGGGGTTCGTCCAGCAACGGCTGGCCGCTTTCATCCAGTACGTAGAAAGTGTCCAGCGTGTAGCCGCCAGCGGAACTGTACAGGCGCGCGTCGTGAATGTTCAGGTTCAGCATGTCGAGGCCGGTCACCACCGCCGCGAACACGTTGGGTCTGTCCGGGGTGTAGACGAACACTTCGGTGGCGCCGTCGTGTTCACCGGGGCCGGAGTTGCGGGTGAGCACCAGGGTGTCACTGTCGGCGTCGCGCTTGGGATCTTTCTGTAGCTGATAGATGGCAGCCGTGTGCCAGGTGATATTGTCGGCGCTCTCGCGCACGAAATAATCCTCACCCATTTCACACCAGATATCTTCCACCGCGTTACTGGGAAGTCCCATGGCTCGCAGCATGTTGCGTGCCTGGGCCTGGGTTTCCTCATAGATTTCGTCGCGGTCAATGGGGTTTTCCAGGCCGCGGCGCAGGGCGCGCTGGGTGTACTGGTACAGCTGGCGCATCAGGCTCGCACGCCAGCTGTTCCACAGGTCCGGGTTGGTGGCGTTGATATCGGCTACGGTCAATGCGTACAGGTAGTCCAGGTGCTCGCGGTCGCCCACTTCGGCAGCGAAGGCATGCACCACTTCGGGGTCGGTGATGTCCTGCTTCTGCGACACGGCACTCATCAACAGGTGCTTTTCCACCAGCCAGCACACCAGTCGGGTGTCGCGGGCCGAGAGGCCGTGGCGCACGCAGAAGGCTTCCGCGTCGATCACACCGAGTTTGGAGTGATCGCCGCCACGGCCTTTGGCGATGTCGTGATACAGGCCGGCGATATACAGCAGTTCCGGCTTGCGCATACGCGCGAGAATTTCCGCGGCCAGCGGGAATTTTTCCCAGGCGTCATCGCCGCGGAATGCGCGCATGTTGCGCACCACCTGCAGGGTGTGGGCGTCCACGGTGTAGATATGGAACAGGTCGTGCTGCATCTGCCCGGTAACACGACCGAACTCTGGCAGGTAGCGACCGAGAATGCCGTAGCGGGTCATGCGCGTAAGCTGGGTGGACAGACCGCGGGGACTGCGCAACAGCTGCATGAACAGGCGCGCATTGGTCGGGTCCGCGCGAAACTGATCGTCGATGAGGTAGCGGTGCTCGCGGATCAGACGGATGGTGGAGGCGCGCACCCCCTGGATGTCCGGGTTTTTTGCCATCAGCACAAAGATTTCCAGAAGCGCTGAGGGGTTCTCGGTAAACGTGCGGGTGACTGCGGCTTCGATGGTGTTGCCACGCAACTGGAAGCGCTCGTTGATGGTGGTGACGGGCAAGTGTTTGCCGCGCTGCAGGATGACCTCGTCGAGGAACTGCAGCAGCACATCGTTCAGCTCTCGCAGCGCCATCACAATGCGGTAGTAAGTGTGCATAAACTGCTCGACCGCCAGGTGCGAGTCGCTGTCCTTGTAGCCAAACTCCCGTGCCAGCTCGCGCTGATAGTCGAACAGCAGCCGCTCTTCCGGACGGCCCGCCAGCAGGTGCAGGCCATAGCGCACCCGCCATAAAAAATCTTCACCGGACTGCAGGATGGCGAACTCCTGTTCGGTGAAAAAACCTTTGCCCTGGAGCTGTTTCAGGGTGCGTACCTGAAAATAGCGCTTGGCCACCCAATTGATGGTCTGGATGTCGCGCAGGCCGCCGGGCGCATTTTTGATATTGGGCTCAAGGTTGTATTCGGCTCCGCGCTGTTTGCGGTGGCGCTCCTCCTGCTCCTCAAACTTTGCCTGGAAGAACTTGTCGGCGGGCCAGATGGCATCCGGCGTCATGCGCTCGGTCAAGGTCTCACACAGAGCGGGGTTACCCACCACCGTGCGGCACTCCAGCAGGTTGGTGGCCACGGTGATGTCCGAAGCCGCCATTTCCACACAGTGTTCGATGGTGCGCACCGAGTGGCCAATGTCCAGCTTCAGATCCCACAGAAACGCCACCAGACGCTCGATGTTGTCGATCATCGCTGCGTCTGGTGTGTCGTCACTCAGAATCAGCAGGTCGATATCGGATTTGGGGTGCAGCTCTCCGCGGCCGTAGCCACCGACTGCCAGCAGGGCGATATTCTGCGGCCACTGGTATTGATACCAGGCGTAGTGCAGCAGGCAGTCCACGAACAGTGCACGCTCATAAACCAGGGTGCGCACATCTTCGCCCTCGCGAAAGCGCTGCGCCATCTGGGTATTTGCGGCCCCCACTGCGTCGCGGAATATTTCCAGGCGAGGGCGGGTGCCCGCTTCGAGGTCGCGGCGGAAGCGTGACTGATCGAAGAAAAACAGGGGCTTTTCAAAATGCGGGATCTGGGCCAGCTGCATGGAATTCATCTATATAGATTCCGGTTCGGCACGGGCTCATCTCTGTGCCGGTTGTTCCTTCCCTGGCCGCTACCGGCCATGTTCGCGCGATAATACCGCCTCAACAGCGGGGGCTTAGAAAGACTCCTCCGTGCGCGCGGTCAGGACTTCAACGCCGGTGCCGGTGACCACCATGGTGTGCTCCCATTGGGCGGACAGGCGGCGGTCTACGGTCACGGCGGTCCAGCCGTCGCGCAGCACGCGGCTGCCGGGTTTGCCGGCGTTGATCATGGGTTCGATGGTGAAGGTCATGCCTTCTTCCAGCACCTGTCCGGTGCCGGGTTTACCGTAGTGCAGGATTTGCGGGTCCTCGTGGAAGACGTCGCCGATGCCGTGGCCGCAGAAGTCCTTCACCACCGAGTAGTAGTTGCTCTCCGCGTGCTGCTGGATTACGTGGCCGATATCGCCGAGAGTGGTGCCGGGGCGCACGATGTCGATGGCTTTGTACAGACACTCCTGAGTGACCTTGACCAGTCGTTCCGCATGGGGTGCGGGGGTGCCGACGAAGTACATCTTGGAGGTGTCGCCGTACCAGCCATCCTTGATGACCGTTACGTCGATATTAATGATGTCACCTTTCTTCAGCACCTTGGATTCCGACGGGATACCGTGGCAGATGACCTCGTTGACCGAGGTGCAGATGGACTTGGGAAAACCGCGGTAACCGAGGCATGCGGGGATTGCCTGCTGCACGTTGACAATGTAGTCATGGCAGCGACGGTCCAGCTCCTCGGTGGTGACGCCGGGAACCACATACTCGCCAATCATCTCCAGCACTTCGGCGGCTAGGCGCCCCGCGGTGCGCATTTTGGCAATCTGTTCCGGTGTCTTTACAGCGTTGGTCATGAAGTTTTCCAGGTAACTCGTTCGTGGCTTGATCGGTATGTCATCCGGCGCCGTGGCGCCAGGTGGCCGGTCGCGGCGCGGTATTGTAGCGGAATTGCCGCCCTGCGGCATCTGAAGGGCATGGTGGCGAAGGTGGCCTCTGGCGGTGTTTGCGCTTCCCGCTGTGCGCCAGATGTGGTATAAAGCGCGCCGCTTTGGGCATGTCCCTGGCGAAAACTAACATCTGGAATACGCGGCTTGAGCCCGGTTCCATACCAACGCCGCACATATACCGGCACATTCGCCTGGGTGTCTCCACGGTCACGACTTCGGTCGTCGGTGGGGATTGGTGAATGGGGTATATGGAGGATGCAACCCGGGGAGTGTCGGATTTTCTGTAATGCCGCCGCTTCCGTCTGAAAATTGAGGTTTATTATGCCGCAAGTCAGCATGCGCGATATGCTGCAGGCTGGTGTCCACTTTGGTCACCAGACTCGCTACTGGAACCCGAAGATGGGTCAATACATCTTTGGCGCCCGCAACAAGATTCATATCATCAACCTGGAGCACACTGTTCCGGCCTTCAATGAAGCGCTGCAGATCATCAAAGGTATGGCTGCGCAGAAGAAGAAGGTTCTGTTCGTTGGTACCAAGCGCGCTGCGCAGAAAGCCATCCAGGAACAGGCTGAGCGTTCAGGTCAGCCCTACGTCAGCAACCGCTGGCTGGGTGGTATGCTCACCAACTACAAAACCATCCGCGCTTCCATCAAGCGTTTCCGCGATCTGGAAACCCAGTCTCAGGACGGCACCTTCGAGAAGCTGACCAAGAAAGAAGCGCTGATGCGTACCCGTGCGATGGAGAAACTCGAGCGCTCTATCGGTGGTATCAAAGACATGGGCGGTCTGCCGGACGCGCTGTTCGTGATCGACGTTGACCACGAGCGTATTGCTATCCAGGAAGCCAACAAGCTGGGCATTCCCGTTATCGGTATCGTTGATACCAACAGCAGCCCGGAAGGTGTTGACTACGTTATTCCAGGTAACGACGACGCGATTCGCGCGATCAAGCTGTACACCACCGCTGTAGCCGACGCCGTACTGGCGGGCGCCGCAAATGCGGGTAACGGTGCGGCTCAGAGCGAGTACGTTGAAGCCAGCGACGATCAAGCCGCTGCGCAATAAGCCGTAAGGCTACTGGCGGTGTAACAAATCTGAGTTACGCTGCAGGGAAAAGGGGCCTCTTATCCGGCCCCTTTTTTTCAAATCCATCAAAGAATTTGAATCTGAACCCGAGGATTGAATCATGGCGATTACCGCGTCAATGGTAAAAGAACTGCGCGAGCGCACCGGTCTGCCGATGATGGAGTGCAAAAAAGCACTGACCGAAGCGGATGGCGATATCGAAAAAGCGATCGATGACCTGCGCAAGGCATCTGGCCTGAAGGCCGCCAAAAAAGCCGGTCGTACCGCTGCTGACGGCGTTGTTGCCGCCAAAGTTGCCGAAGATGGCAGCTACGGTGTTCTGGTTGAAGTGAACTCCGAAACCGACTTCGTTGCCCGCGATGACAACTTCCTGGGCTTTGTGGCCAAGGTTGTCGACAAGGCATTTGCTGAGCGTCAGCAGGATGTCGCAGCCCTGATGGAAGGCGCGCTGGAAACTGACCGTGAAGCGCTGGTACAGAAGATTGGTGAGAATATCGGTGTTCGTCGCATCCAGCTGGTAGAAGCGCCCGTGGTAGGTGCTTACGTGCACTCCAACAACCGCCTTGCGGTTCTGGTCGCTCTGAGTGGCGGCAACGTAGAACTCGCACGCGATATCGCCATGCACGTCACTGCGTCCAACCCGCAGGTGGTGAAGCCGGAAGATATGCCGGCCGACGTGGTGGAAAAAGAGAAGGAAATCATCAAGGCGCAGCCGGATATGGAAGGCAAGCCTGCGGAGATCGTCGAGAAGATGATGGGCGGTCGCATCAACAAGTTCCTGAAGGAAAACAGCCTGGTGGAACAGCCGTTCGTCAAGAACCCGGACGTGACCGTTGGCAAGCTGGCCAAAGACGCCGGTGCGGATGTTCTGGGCTTTGTGCGTTTTGAAGTAGGTGAAGGTATCGAGAAGGAAGTGGTGGACTTCGCGGCGGAAGTTGCAGCGCAGGTCAAATCCAGCTCCTGATGCCTTGATCGCCGGCGACCGCAATCGGTCGTCGGCACCAGCGGGGTGTTCCCGGTGTGTTCGTCAGAATGTCACCGGGGCACCCCGCGCTGGTATCTGGCTTGCCGTACTTTTCGTAGGGCGTATGGGTGGTCATAAACCGAGCGATTGGTCGCGCCAGGCGGCCAGAAGTGAGGTTCCATGACCCGTGTGCGGGGCAAAGCCTGGGGTAAAGCAATAGGTAAAGCGCCGAATTTGTTGTAATGTTCGGCGGGCGCGAATCGCAATGGGGTTTGCGTCTCAACATAGAATTCAGCCCGTAACAGTTGAGGAACAAGGGATGCCAGGTATTAAAGACCGTAAGTACAAGCGAATCCTGTTAAAGCTCAGCGGAGAAGAGCTGATGGGCGAACAGGGGTTTGGGATCAGCCCCAAAGTACTGGACAAAATGGCGCTGGAGATCGGCCAGCTGGTAGGTATCGGTGTGCAGGTCGGTCTGGTGGTCGGCGGCGGTAACCTGTTCCGCGGCGCGGCTCTGAACGCCGCCGGTCTCGATCGCGTTACCGGTGACCATATGGGGATGCTCGCCACTGTCATGAACGCGCTGGCTCTGCGCGACGCGCTGGAGCGCTCGAATATTTCCTCGCGGGTGATGTCCGCGATCCAGATGAGCGGTATCGTCGATCACTACGACCGCCGCGCTGCTATCCGTTACCTGGAGCGGGGTGAAGTACTGATCTTTGCCGCCGGTACCGGTAACCCGTTTTTCACCACAGATTCCGCGGCTTGTCTGCGCGGGATCGAGATTGACGCCGAGCTGGTGCTGAAAGCCACCAAAGTGGATGGTGTCTACTCCGCCGATCCGAAACTGGTACCTGATGCCACCCGCTATGACCGTCTCACCTACGACGCGGTGCTGGACAAAAAGCTCGGGGTTATGGATTTAACCGCAATCTGCCTCTGTCGTGAGCACAATATGCCTGTGCGCGTTTTCCGGATGGACAAGACCGGCGCACTGCTGAATATCGTTGTGGGCGGCCAAGAGGGCACACTTATTGAAGAGGATGTGAATCAGTGATCAACGACATCAAAAAAGACGCCGAAGGGCGCATGAAAAAATCCATTGAAGCGCTGGGTAGCAACTTCAACAAAATTCGCACCGGTCGCGCGCATCCGAGTATTCTCGATGGCGTAATGGTCTCCTATTACGGCTCCGATACACCGTTGTCGCAGGTGGCCAACGTAACGGTGGAAGATGCGCGTACGCTTTCCGTTACTCCCTGGGAAAAGAATCTGGTTCCGGATATCGAAAAAGCGATCATGAAGTCCGATCTGGGACTGAACCCCAGCACCGCTGGCAGCGTGATCCGTATTCCGATGCCGATGCTGACGGAGGAAACCCGCAAGAATTTCATTCGCCAGGCTAAGGGCGAAGCGGAAAACGCCCGTGTGGCGATTCGGAATGTGCGTCGCGATGCGCTGGCGGAAGTGAAAGCGCTGGAAAAAGAAAAGCAGATCTCCGAGGACGACGAGCGCCGTGCCGGTGACGAAATCCAGAAGCTGACCGACAAGTATATTGCCGAGGTGGAAAAGGTGTTGTCGGTAAAAGAAAAGGACCTGATGGAAATCTGATGTCTGCACGTGGTACGGGTGTGACGGGTCCTGAGGTTTTGGAACCGCGGCATATCGCCATCATCATGGATGGCAACGGTCGCTGGGCAGCGCGTAAAGGCCTGTCTCCGTCCGCCGGACATAAGGCGGGGGTCGAGCGGATCCGGGATCTGATCGAGGCCTGCAAAGAGCGTGGCGTTGAAGTGCTCACGCTGTTCGCCTTCTCCAGCGAGAATTGGCAGCGCCCACCTAAAGAGGTGGAGCTGCTGATGACCCTGTTTCACTCCTATCTGCGGCGCGAAGCGCGGCGGATGCAGGAGCAGGGGGTTGAGCTGCGTGTGATTGGTCGCCGGGACCGATTTTCTCCGCGTCTGCAGCGGGCAATCGCGGAAGCGGAGGCGCTGACGCGGGGTGGTGTGAACGGCACTCTGGTGATTGCCGCAGACTACGGCGGCCAGTGGGATATTGCCCAGGCAGCCCGTATGCTGGCCCAAGAGGTGGCAAGCGGCGAGCGCTCTGTGGATTCGATCGATGAGACGGCGCTTGCTGAGCGAGTACTGCTGGCGGATCTTCCGCCCGTGGATTTACTGATCCGCTCCAGTGGGGAGCAACGCATCAGTAATTTTATCCTCTGGCAGGCTGCATATAGCGAATTTTATTTTACTGAAACACTGTGGCCGGATTTTGGGGTCGCCGAGCTGGATGATGCCATTGCGGCATTTCGCCAGCGGGACCGACGTTACGGCGGTCGCAGTGAGGATGGACTGGAAGCGCAGGCCTGATGGTGAGAGCAGCGCGGACACCGCTGTTCGCGATGGATGCTTCAGGTGCGTTTTACCGGTTGCCAGATTGATTTAATCAAGGGTTAAACGGTGCTAAAACAAAGAATAATTACCGCGCTGGTATTGGTTGCTCTGTTCCTCGGGCTGCTTTTCTTCGTACCCATGCAGTGGTTTGCCATCGTGGTGGCGGCGATCATCCTGTTGGGGGGGTGGGAGTGGGCCAACCTGTCCAATCTGAACCGTGCGTTGCGGTTTGTGTTTCTCGGTGCGCTCGGTGCCGCCCTCATCGGGGCGGCGCACTATGTTTTCAAATTCGAATTCTCAAGCCCCGATGTGGACCACGCACGGCGAATTCTCGCAGTCGCCTGTGGTTGGTGGGCACTGGCTTTTCTCTGGGTCCAGGGGTATCCCGCGAGCGCCATGCTCTGGGGGAATCGCTGGGCCCGCGGCCTGATTGGCCTGGTGGTGCTGGTGCCGGCCTGGTTGTCCGTGGTTATCCTGCAGGGCCTTGAGCACGGTCCCTGGCTGGTGTTGTTTGTTGTGGCGGTCGTGGTGGCCGCGGATGTTGGGGCCTATTTTGTGGGCCGCAAATACGGCCGGCACAAGCTTGCTCGCGAAGTGAGCCCGGGCAAGTCCTGGGAGGGCTTTTTCGGTGGCCTTGCGGCCTGTCTGGTCCTGGCGTTGGCGGTGTCCTTCGCGTTCGACCTCCCTGTGAAAAACACCATATTGTTTACCTTTGGGGTACTGGTTACTGCGCTGGCGTCGGTAATCGGAGATCTGGTTGAAAGCATGTTCAAACGTCACCGTGGTATCAAAGACAGCAGTCGGATATTGCCGGGGCACGGTGGCATTCTGGACCGGCTGGACAGTCTCACGGCGGCACTGCCGGTATTCACCATGGCGGCGCTGGCGAGTGAATTGCCCAAGTATCTATAAAAATTGTGTAATTTGCGCCCAGTAACCGGGACAAGCTTTTGCCTGTTTATCGCCCGCTATTACTAATACCATCGCTGACGAAGTTCGGCTCTGGCACCGGCGTGGTCCGGTGCCCTGTTGAGTCGCTGAGGTAGTTCGTTTCATGCATTCCACGAATCCACAAGCCGTCTGTGTACTCGGGTCTACTGGCTCCATTGGTGTCAGTACTCTGGATGTGCTGGCGCGCCACCCGCAAAAATACTCGGTATTCGCACTGACCGCCCGCGATCGCATCGAAGAGCTGGCGCAGCAGTGCCAGCGTTTCTCGCCCCGATTTGCCGTAGTACTGGACGAAGACAAGGCCGCTCAGCTGCGCCGTGCACTGAAGTCGGGGTCAGGTAGTGTTGCGACGGAAGTTCTGTGCGGGGTGGATGCTCTGTGCCGGGTGGCTGCACACGAAGACGTGGCGGTGGTGATGGCGGCCATCGTGGGTGCTGCCGGCCTGAAGCCTACACTGGCGGCAGTGCGCAAGGGCAAGAAGGTGTTGCTTGCGAATAAAGAGTCACTGGTGATGGCGGGGCCGCTGTTCATGGCCGCGCTCGCAGAGAGTGGCGCGCAACTTTTGCCTGTCGACAGTGAGCACAACGCGATTTTCCAGTGCCTTCCCTATCCCTGTGAGAGCCTCGACGCTGCCGGGGTAGAGCGTATTCTGCTGACGGGTTCCGGTGGCCCCTTTCGTACCCGCGATCCGGGAGCGCTGGATACTGTGACACCGGAGGAGGCCTGCCGCCACCCGAATTGGTCCATGGGGCGCAAGATTTCCGTGGATTCCGCCACCATGATGAACAAAGGGCTGGAATTCATTGAAGCCTGCTATCTTTTTCACGCCAAGCCTGCGGATATCCAGGTGGTGGTGCACCCTCAGAGTATTGTGCATTCCATGGTGCAGTACCGGGATGGATCGCTTCTGGCGCAGATGGGGAATCCGGATATGCGCACACCCATTGCCCATGCGCTGGCGTTCCCGGAGAGGATCGACAGTGGTGTTGCCGCTCTGGATCTGATTGCGCAGGGGCGGCTTGATTTCGAGGCGCCGGATGACTCCCGCTTCCCGTGCCTGCGTCTGGCGCGGGAAGCCATGGAAGCAGGTGGCAGTGCACCAACGGTGCTGAATGCCGCCAATGAAATTGCCGTAGATGCTTTTCTCGCCGGCGAGCTGCCGTTTACCGGGATTGCCCGGCTCATCGAAAAGGTCATGAAAACCACCGAGGTGGTTGAACTGACGGACCTGGATGCAGTCGAACTGGCTGATCGGAATGCTCGTAAACGGGCGCTTGAAGTGTTGGAAGAGCTGAACGGTGTCCGTGCGGGTGAACCGCACCCGCAAATGAGATCAATGTAAACTGCCCCCATGCTAGATTTTCTACAGACTGCAGTCTGGGCCCTCATTGCCCTCGGTGTATTGGTGAGCTTTCACGAGTTCGGCCACTTTATTGTTGCGCGCTGGTGTGGGGTCAAGGTACTGCGCTTCTCCATCGGTTTCGGTCGACGGTTGGTTTCCCGCTACGATCGCCACGGCACCGAGTTCACTATTTCGGCGATCCCTCTCGGCGGCTACGTCAAGATGCTGGACGAACGCGAAGGTACGGTCGCCCCTAATGAGCTGGATCGCGCCTTCAATCGCAAGAGCGTCTGGGCGCGTATGGCGATTGCGGCGGCCGGCCCGATTGCCAATTTCCTGCTCGCAATAGTGCTGTTTTGGGGCGTTTTCCTCGGTGGTACTTCCGGTCCTGTGCCAGTGGTGGGCAAGGTGGAGCCGGGCAGTCTGGCCGCTGTAGCCGGTTTGGAGCAGGGGCAGGAAATTCTTGCGGTGGATGATCATCCGACGCCGACCTGGCAGGCGCTGAACTGGCGCCTGGCCAATCGCCTCGGGGATAGCGGGCATATCAAGTTTTCCGTGCGCTACCCGGATTCCTCCCTGGAATATCACATGTACGCGGATATCGAGCGCTGGCTGGCCGGGCGGGAGGTGCCGGATCCCATGGAGGAAATTGGCGTTTCCCTGTGGATTCCCGAGCCCGGTATGACACTTTCCCAGATAATCCCGGGTAGCCCCGCGGAGCGGGGAGGGCTGCAAGTGGGCGATGAGATTGTATCCACTGACGGACAGGTATTTGACGCCTGGGACGATTGGACCAGCTATATCAAGGCGCGTCCGGAGCAACCGGTGCAGGTCACCGTTGCGCGGGATGGTGCGGAGCTGGCGCTTACCGTTATTCCCGATCGGGTCAAACTGGATGGTGGTGAGGAGATCGGGCGTATTGGCGTGGCGCCAGCCGGCGCGTCCTGGCCGGAAGACAAGGTGCGTCGTTACCACTACGGCATGTTGAGTGCACTCAACAAGGGGCTGGAAGAAACCTGGAGCAAGACACTCTTCACCCTCGATAGCCTGAAAAAATTGCTGCTCGGGCAACTTTCGACCCGCAACTTGAGCGGTCCAATCACCATTGCTAAAGTGGCCGGCACTTCGGCGAACGCCGGCTGGCAGTCATTCCTGTCATTGTTGGCATTACTAAGTATCAGTCTCGGTGTACTGAACCTGCTGCCTATTCCAGTACTGGATGGCGGGCATCTGCTTTACTACGGTATTGAAGCCATCAAGGGCTCTCCGGTGTCCGAGCGTGTGCAGATGATCGGTTTGCAGGTCGGTATGGCCATGGTGCTGGGGATCATGGCGCTGGCGTTGTACAACGACATTCTTCGACTTTAGATGTCTGAACGGGGTGCCTGCGGGCTCTCAAGAATTGTACGGGCCCGAGGCCCGGCAGGAATTGCGAATAAAAACTCGGAATTAGTAGATGAAAAACTTCCTGAAAGCGGCTTCGCTCGGCCTGGCTCTGCCAATTACTGCCTACGCCCAGTCGTTTGTGGTCAACGATATTCGCGTAGAAGGTCTGCAGCGGGTTTCCGCCGGTACTGTGTTCGCGGCGCTGCCTGTGCGGGTGGGCGATCAGGTCGAAAGTGTGGAAATCCAGAGCGCGACCCGCGCACTGTTTCGCACCGGATACTTTCAGGATATCCAGATTGGTCGTGAGAACGGGGTGCTGGTGATTACCGTGCGCGAGCGCCCGGCAATCTCCAAGATTGAAATCACCGGCAACAAGGCGATCAAAACGGAAGACCTGCTGAAAGGCATGAATGACAACGGTCTTGCGGAGGGGCAGATTTTCAAGCGCGCGACGCTTGAAGGCCTGGCTCAGGAGCTGCAGCGCCAGTACGTGGCTCAGGGCCGCTACGGCGCCAGTGTAAAAACTGAGGTCAAGGAACTGCCGCGTAATCAGGTTGAACTGAAAGTGGTCGTGGACGAGGGCTCCGTGGCCGCCATCAAGCATATCAATGTGGTCGGCAACCAGGCGTTCTCGGATGAGGAACTGGGTGAAATTTTCGAGCTGCAGACCACTGGCTGGTTGTCCTGGCTGAACAGCGACGACAAATACTCTCGGGAAAAACTTACCGGTGACCTGGAGCGTCTGGAATCCTATTACCTCGACCGCGGTTATCTTGAATTCAAGATCGACTCTACCCAGGTGTCGCTGAGTCCCGACAAAAAGAGCGTTTTCATTACCGTCAATATCACCGAAGGTGATGTCTACACCGTTTCCGATGTGGAACTGGCCGGCGACCCTGTTGTTTCCGAAGAAGAGATCCGCCGCCTGTTGCTGGTTCGCAAGGGGCAGACCTTCTCTCAGGTATTGATGACGACAACCTCGGACTACATCACCAAGCGCCTCGGCAACGAAGGCTATACCTTCGCGGAAGTGAACGGGATGCCCGAGGCCAACGAGGAAGACAAAACCGTAAAGGTCACGTTCTTTATCGATCCCGGCAAGCGCGCCTATGTACGCCGCATCAATTTCCGCGGCAACACCCGCACCTCCGACGATGTGTTGCGCCGCGAAATGCGGCAGATGGAATCCGCATCCGCGTCCTCTGCGCGCATTGAGCAATCCAAGGTGCGTCTCGAGCGTCTCGGTTACTTCAAGGAAGTACAGGTAGAAACGACCGAGGTACCCGGTACTTCCGACCAGATCGATGTAGAGTACACGGTCGAAGAACAGCCTTCTGGTTCCATTGGCGGCACCGTGGGATACGCCCAGGGCAGTGGCTTGGTGCTCGGTGCCAATGTGCAGGAAAACAACTGGCTGGGCACCGGCAAATCCGTTGGCTTTGGGGTGAACACCTCCAAATACCAGACGGTGGTGAATTTTTCCTACACGGATCCATATTTCACGCCCGACGGCGTCAGTCGCGGTTTCAACGTGTTCTACCAGGAGCGTGACTACTCCGAGATCAACCTGTCCAGCTATAACACCACCACGTATGGCGCGGGGCTGAGCTTTGGTTATCCGATTTCGGAAATTTCCCGGATCGGCCTGAATGTGGGATTCAACCACCTGGAGTTGAGTACCCACAGTAGCTCAGTTCAACAGATTGTCTCCAGCCCGCGCCCGATCAGTGGTGTAACGGGGGAAGTAGACCTCGATGAACTGGCGAGTATTTCGGAAGAACTCGGGCAGGCCGTCGAAGACGGTGTCGTGCTCGATTTGAGCATGCCGCTGGATGACAGCCTGCTGAATACGGATTACGACGGGTTTGTCGATCTGTACGGCGATGAGTTTGATACCTGGTCGCTCACGACTTCGTATGCACGCTCAACCTTAAACCGCGGTATCCTCGCCACCCGCGGCGCCTCGCAACAGGCATCCATGGAAATCGCGCTGCCTGGCGGTGATCTTGAGTATTACAAGTTCATCTATACCGCGCAGTATTTCCGCCCATTAACCAAGGATCTGACATTGCGGTTGCGTACGCGTCTCGGTTACGCGAACGGCTATGGGGACACCGGCGAGTTGCCGTTCTTTGAAAACTTCTACGGCGGTGGTTTCGGCTCGGTGCGTGGTTTTGAACGCAATACCCTTGGGCCGCGCTCCACCCCGGCCGAGTTTTACGATTACGTTAGCTGTGCGGTAGATGCCGAGGGTGCAGTAACCAAACGCTGTTACGTGTTGAATACGGATACCGGTGAACTGGTGACGGAATCTTCCGGGCGTCGCCCCGACCCATTTGGTGGCAACATTCTGGTAGAAGGCAGTGCGGAAGTGATTTTCCCGATTCCATTCGTGAAGGATCAGCGCTCCATGCAGTCGGCGTTTTTTATCGACGCGGGTAACGTGTTCGACTCAAGCTGTGGCGCCACCCAGCTTAACTGTTACGATATCGACGTCGATTACCTGAATGTCTCTGCTGGCATCGGTCTGACCTGGATTACCGGTTTCGGTCCTCTCACCTTTAGCCTCGCCAAGGCACTGCGTGAAAACGAAGACGACGATGTAGAAGTGTTCCAGTTCTCACTGGGCAACAGTTTCTGATCCAGGGGTATATCGCCGCTTCTGCTCGGGGTTTATTGCAGGGCGGCCGATTGTTTTGATAATAATGTGCGCCTCCAGGGCGCCGAAATTTATGAGTTACGGAGAATAAGCGTGTTCAAATTTGTGAAAGCTAGTGCAATTCTGTTGGCGGGTCTGATGTTTGCGGGAGCGGCATCTGCACAAACCAAGGTGGCCGTGGTCAATATTCAGGCTGCGATCATGAGTACCGAAAAGGCGACGGCGAAAATCAATGCGCTCAAGACCAGCTCCGAGTACTCCCAACTGCAGAACACTGCGGAAAGCATTCGCGTGGAAGTGCAGAAAATGGCAGAAGATGCGCAAAAAAATGGCGTGACCTGGTCTGAAGAGAAAAGGGCTGAAGAGCAGCGCAAAATTAACTTCAAACGCTCCGATTTTGAAACGACTGTTAAAAAGCTGCGTGCGATTGAAGGGCAGGCGGTTCAGGATCTGCAAAAAGATCTGCTGCCGAAAGCCAAAGAGGCGCTGGAAGCTGTAATCAAGGAGCGCAAGCTGGATCTGGTCTTGGACGCCACTGCTGCCGTTTACGCGGGTAACGATGCCAACCTGACCGAAGAACTGGTCAAGCGTCTGAACGCTGCAAAATAAATTACCGCAGGTGATCAGTTTGAAGACCGGACAGCCAACACTGTCCCAGCTGGCTGAAGTGTTGGGCGCCGAACTGCGTTTGGCGGAAGGTGCCAGTGAGAGTCTGGTGCCTACCGGTCTCAATACGTTGCAGGATGCCGACGACCTTGAGGTCAGCTTTCTGGCGAGCGCCAACTATCGTCGCTTTCTTGCCAGCACTCGCGCTTGCGCGGTGCTGCTGACAGCTGAGCAGGCGGAATCGTGCCCGGTGACGGCGCTAGTGGTGGCAAATCCCTATCACGCATTCGCCCTCGCTACCGCCATTTATGACAAGACTCCGCAGTACGCTGCCGGTATAGATCCCAGCGCTTCTGTTCATCCCAGCGCGGAAGTGCACCCCTCCGCGTGTATCGGTCCGGGGGTGATCATTGAGGCGCATGCCAAAGTTGCGGCGTCCGCTGTTATTGGCCCCGGATGCGTGGTGGGTGAGGGTAGTGAAATAGGCGCCCGCTCACGGCTTTTCCCCAATGTCGTCGTTTATCATGGCTGCTTTATCGGTGCCGACTGTACCGTGCATAGTAATACCGTCATCGGTGCCGATGGATTCGGGTTCGCACCAAGCCAGGGGCAGTGGATCAAGATCCATCAGTTGGGCGGAGTGGAAATTGCCGATGAGGTGGAAGTAGGAGCTTGTACCTGTATCGACCGCGGAGCACTGGGCAACACAGTGATCGGTCGCGGGGTCAAGATCGACAACATGGTGCAGATCGCGCACAATGTGCGCATTGGTGACTATACGGCCATGGCCGCCTGTTCTGCAGTGGCGGGCAGCGCCGTTATCGGCAAGCACTGCACCATTGCCGGTGGCGCTGGCATTGTCGGTCACGTCACCATCGCGGATCACACCCATGTTACTGCCCGTTCGCTGGTGACCAAGTCCATTGATGAAGCGGGCTCATACTCCAGTGGTACCCCTTTCTCTGACAGCCGGTCGTGGCGGCGAAATGCGGTGCGATTTGGGCAGTTGGATCAGATGGCTCGCCGCCTGAGTGAACTTGAAAAAACATTGGCGGCTAATCTCGGGCGAGCGGATGAAAGTACGCCGCAAGGTGAGCAGGAATAAAGCCCGGTAACTTCCGGTTGCAGACAGTTTAATTTTTAGTAGATTCGGGGCGTTCGGCGCCCCGAAGTGGTTTCTGGGGACAATTCGTCATGATGGACGTTCAGGAAATTCGTCAATACCTTCCGCACCGCTATCCTTTTCTTCTGGTCGACCGTGTTGTTGAGTTGGAAGAGGGTAAGTCGATCAAGGGCTATAAAAACATTTCGATCAACGAAGAGGTGTTTAACGGCCACTTTCCGGAAATGCCAATCTTTCCGGGAGTGATGATCGTGGAGGCGCTGGCTCAGGTATCAGGTATTCTCGGCTTTAAAACCCTGGGGCAGAAGCCGGAGGACGGCTACTTGTACCTCTTCGCGGGTATCGACAATGTGCGCTTCAAACGCCAGGTTGTGCCGGGTGATCGCCTGCAATTGGAGTCTGAAGTGATTTCCGAGCGTCGCGGAATCTGGAAGTTTGCCGGCAAAGCCAGTGTAGACGGAGAGCTGGCGGCATCGGCGGACATTCTGTGTGCGGTGAAAAAGATCTGAGTCACTGCCAGTGAAATCCGGGTTGTTGCGCGGACATATCAGGATACTTCGCACAACCCTGCTGGTGAGGAGAGAACCACGGAATGCAAACCAGGATTCATCCAACCGCCATTGTCGACGACTCGGCGAGTATTGGCGAAGGCGTGCATATCGGCCCCTATAGTGTAATCGGGCCCGGTGTAGAAGTCGGCGATGGGTGTGAGATCGCCTCGCACGTCGTGCTCAGCGGGCCGACCCGGCTGGGCAAAAACAATCGTATTTATCAGTTCGCCACGGTAGGGCAGGACACTCCGGATAAAAAATACCAGGGTGAGCCCACCACACTGGTGATTGGCGATGGCAATGTCATTCGTGAAGGCGTTACCATTCACCGCGGTACCGTGCAGGATCGCGGTGAGACCACTATTGGCAACGGCAATCTGCTGATGGCCTACGCACACATTGGCCACGATAGCGTGATCGGCAACAATACTATTCTCGTCAACAACGTGGCGCTTGCGGGCCACGTACATGTGGGCGACTGGGCAATCCTTAGCGGTTATACCCTCGTTCATCAGTACTGCACGATCGGCGAACACGCATTTACCGGGATGGGGTGTGGTGTCGGTAAGGATGTTCCCGCCTACGTGATGGTGGCTGGCAACCCTGCAGAGGCCAAGACCATCAATGCTGAGGGACTGCGCAGGCGCGGTTTCAGCCGCGAGGACATCGCACTGATCAATCGCGCTTACAAGATTGTTTACCGTCGTGGTTTGACAACAGATGAGGCGCTGGAGTCTCTGCAGCCGTTGCGCCAGGAGTCCGCGGCAATTCAGCCCTGGATCGATTCCCTGCAAAATTCCACTCGTGGCATCGTCCGTTGAACACTTCGATTGAGGAGGTGCGCACGTTGCGCATCGGTATGTTGGCCGGAGAGGCCTCGGGAGATATTCTCGGTGCGGGGTTGATTGCGGCTCTGCGGAAGCGTTTTCCTGCAGTGGAAGTGCGTGGTATTGCCGGTCCGCGTATGCAGGCGCTGGGAGCCGAGTCCCTGTTCCCGATGGAAAGGTTGTCGGTTATGGGGCTGGTGGAACCTCTGAAGCGTCTGCCGGAGTTACTTCGTATCCGCCGCACCCTGCGTGAAAACTTTCTTGCTGACCCTCCTGATATTTTTATCGGTATCGATTCGCCGGATTTTAATCTCGGGTTGGAGGAGGCCCTCCGCTCCGCCGGTATTCCCACGATGCATTATGTCAGCCCTTCCGTGTGGGCCTGGCGCCAAGGGCGGATAAAGAAAATCGCCCGCGCGGTGGACCATATGCTCACCCTGCTGCCATTCGAGGCGGAGTTTTATCGCGAGCACAAGGTGCCGGTGACCTTTGTCGGACACCCGCTGGCCGATGATATTCCTCTGGATGTCGACGTGTCGGCGGCAAAACAGGTGCTCGGTTTTTCCTCCGAGGATGAAGTCGTCGCGCTGCTGCCGGGTAGTCGCGGTGGAGAGGTTCGGCTGCTGGGGCCCCTTTTTTTACAGGCGGCGCTCTGGTGCTATCAGCGTCGGCCAAATCTCAAGTTCGTGTTGCCAGCGGCAAGCCCGGATCGCAAATCGCAGATTGAGCAGCAACTGGCGCAATTGCCCGGTATCGACGCGCTGCCACTGATGGTCCTTGACGGAAACTCCCAGCAGGCACTGGCTGCTGCAGATGCGGTACTGATTGCATCCGGAACTGCGACTCTCGAAACCATGCTGATGAACAAACCTATGGTCGTGGCCTATAAAATGGCGTCGCTGACCTACGCAATTTTTTCGCGCATGCTGCACACCCCCTGGGTTTCCCTGCCAAACCTGTTGGCGCAGCGTGAGCTGGTGCCGGAAATTCTCCAGGATGAGGCCACGCCTGAAGCACTGGGGGCGGCATTGTTGAATTACTTTGATGATCCATTGCTCGGTGATCAATTGCGCAGAGAATTCAGCGAGCTGCACCAGCAGCTGCGCCGCGATGCCTCGGAAAAAGCCGCGGACGCAGTGTGTAAGTTGTTGTACGGCTAACCTTCCTGCCTTACGGGCTCACCTGTAAAACCTGTAGACTATCCATGAAATCCAGTTCGTCTCTTCCTCCCTATCTGTGTCCGTATACGGGTGTGTTGCTTGCCGGTGTCGATGAGGTGGGACGTGGTCCTCTGGCCGGGGACGTGGTGGCCGCGGCGGTAATTCTCGATCCCGATAGCCCCATCGTCGGGCTGGCGGACTCAAAAAAACTCAGTGAAAAAAGACGCGAAGTACTGTTCGATGAAATCCGTGAAAAGGCGCTGAGCTTTGCCATCGCCCGTGCGACGGTGGAAGAGATTGATCGGTTAAATATTCTGCACGCGAGTATGCTGGCGATGAAGCGCGCAGTTGAGCAATTGTCGCTGCGGCCTGAGTTTGTACTGGTGGACGGTAACCGCAAACCGGACTGGCACTACGCCTGTGATACCGTGGTGAAAGGGGATGACCGGGTTGCGGCGATTGCGGCGGCCTCTATTCTTGCCAAGGTCACGCGGGATAGGGAAATGGTGGCGCTGGATCAGCAGTATCCCGGATATGGCCTCGCCGGACATAAGGGTTATCCGACCAAGGCGCATATGGCGGCGCTCGCGCGGCTGGGGGTTACACCGATACACCGCAAAAGCTTTGCGCCAGTACAGCGGCAACTGGCGTTAGTGTAAACCTGCTGTATGTCCGTGTTCGACGCGATCAGCCGCGGGCTTTTCGGATCCGTGCGCTGGTAATCATCTTGTCGGACACTTCCACAATCTCGATCAGGTAGCTCTGGATATACAGGCTGATATTGCCTTCGGGGATGCTTTCCAGATGCTCCATGATCAGGCCGTTGAAGGTTTTCGGTCCATCGGTGGGCAACTCCCAGTGCAGCGTGCGGTTGATCTCGCGAATTGAGGTTCCGCCATCCACGAGGTACCAGCCATCCTCCTGAGCAACGATTTCCTCATCATCACTGGGGACCGGGCTTGCGGTAAAGTCACCCACAATCTCTTCCAGCAGGTCCTCAAGGGTCACTATGCCCATAACCTCGCCGTACTCATCCACCACCAGTCCCATGCGGCGTTTCTTCTGCTGGAAGTTCATCAGCAGCGTGGGTAACGGGGTGGCCTCGGGAACGAAATAAGGTTCGTCCAGATGGGATTTCAGGGTTTCCGCGGTGAGTGCTTCCGGCCCGTCCCGCAGGATCTGTGCCGCGCGACGCAGGTGCAGAATGCCCACGACCTGGTTGATATCGCCGCGGTATACCGGAAGGCGGGTATAGCTGCTTTCTGCCAGCTGCTTCAGAATTTTCTCCGCGGAGCTGTCGAGATCAAGACCGATGACCTCATTGCGCGGGATCATGATGTCCTCCACCGTAGCCTGGTCCAGATCCAGCACATTCAACAGCATGCCTTTGTGCTTGGTGGGCAACAGTGCGCCGGATTCAAACACCACGGTGCGGAGCTCTTCAGGTGCCAGGTGTTCAGCCTCTGACTCCTTTCCCGCCTCCACGCCCACAAGGCGCGCCAGACCGTTGGAAATGCTGCCTACAAACCATACAAATGGCGCCATCAGCCAGAGCAGCGGCTGGAGTATCACACTGGCGGGGAAAGCGATCTTCTCCGGGTGCAGGGCGGCGATGGTTTTCGGAGTTACCTCGGCAAAAATGAGGACGACAAACGTCAGTGCCGCGGTGGCGTAATAAACACCGGCCTCGCCGTACAGGCGAGTGAATACGGCACCGGCAATGACCGAGGCGAGAATGTTAACCAGATTGTTGCCAATCAGAATCGCACCAATCAGCTTGTCTGGGCGCGACAGCAGATCCACCGCGCGCTTGGCACCGCGGTGACCGTTCTTGGCCTGGTGGCGCAGGCGATAGCGGTTCAGCGCCATCATGCTGGTTTCGGAGCTGGAAAAGAACGCGGAAATAACTATCAGCAGGCCTATCAGTGCAAACAGTAGACCGGGGGGCATCTCGTTCAAGGGGGAACTCTTTTTATGGAATCGGGGCGATATTGGAACAGTTTGCCAGTGCTCGCAAGTTTACAGCGGTCAGTGTCGGGCAAAGATGACTTCCAGTGCCAGTTTGCTACCAAAAAACGCCAGCATCAGCACGGCGAAGGCGGACAGTGTCCAGCGCACGGCGGTGTTACCGCGCCAGCCTTTTTTCCAGTGCCCCCACAGCAGAATGCTGTAGAGAATCCAGGCGAAGATCGACAGGATGGTCTTGTGGACCAGATGCTGCGCAAACAGGTCGTCAACGAAGAGAGCGCCTGTAACCAGCGATGCCGTCAGCAATAGCTGACCAAAGGCAATCAGACCGAACAGGAGACTCTCCATGGTCTGCAATGGCGGCAGCATTCGGCTGATACCCGTGGGGCGATGGTTGTGCAGCTGCTGATTGAGCCAATACAGGTAAATGGCCTGAAGCGTTGCCAGGGTAAGCAGAGAGTAGGCGGATATGGAGAGCAGGGCGTGCGCGGCGATGCCGGGAGACAGCAGGGCGCGGGGCGGTACCCCGCCCCAGGTGTGGACTGCGGCCATCTCCGCTACCGCCGCCAGTGGGGCGATTGCGAGGACCAGCAGGTTGAGCCGGTGACGCAGAGACAAAAACAGCAGGAGCAGGGCCACAACACAGGTAATCAGCGACAGCACGGCGGCGAGGTCGAAGCGGACCCCTTGTTCCGACAGCAGTGTAAATTTGAGCGAGATGGCGTGAGCGACGATGGCGCAGCCAAACAGCCCTAGCAGCAGCGGCTGCCGGGAAGCGGAAGGTTGGCGAGACAGGGATACTGCCGCTACACAGGTAGTGGCTACATAAAGCGCGATTGCCATCCAGTGGGCCATAGCCGCCATCGGGGTAGATCCGTCGTTTTTGTCATTAAGTTCCGGGCGGGCAGTGTGTCACAGCGCGCCTGTGCTGGAAAGCCCGGCTGGGCTATACTGCCGCGTTTTTGGGGGCCGGTAACACCCGGACCATCAGGCTTTTACGATTTGAGAAGGTGATATGTTCGATAACCTGAGCGACCGTCTGTCGTCGGCACTGAAGAAAGTTACGGGCAAGGCGCGCCTGACGGATGACAATATCCGCGATACCTTGCGGGAAGTGCGCAAGGCGCTGTTGGAGGCGGATGTGGCGCTGCCGGTGGTCAAGGCCTTCGTCCAGCAGGTGCGCACCGCGGCGGTGGGGCAGCATGTCAGCAAGGCGCTCAACCCCGGGCAGCAGTTTGTCAAAATCGTGCAGGATGAGTTGGTCAAGGTCATGGGGGAGGCGGCCACGCCGCTCAACCTCGCGGTGCAGCCGCCGGCGGTCATCCTGATGGCGGGTTTGCAGGGGGCGGGTAAAACCACCAGTGTGGCGAAACTCGCCAAATACCTGCAGGAGCGCGAGAAGAAAAAAGTGATGGTGGTCAGTGCGGACGTCTACCGCCCCGCCGCCATCAAGCAATTGGAGACCCTGGCTGGTGAGGTGGGCGCTATTTTCCATCCGTCGCAACCGGATCAGAAACCCTTGGATATTGCCCGCGGCGCTGTGACTGCCGCACGTAAACAGTTTGCCGATGTGCTGATCGTGGATACGGCCGGCCGCCTGCATATTGATGATGAATTAATGGGGGAAATTCGCGAGCTTCACAGCGAGCTGACGCCGGCGGAAACCCTGTTCGTGATTGACGCCATGATTGGTCAGGACGCGGTGAACACGGCCGGCGCGTTTAACGATGCGTTGCCCTTGACCGGTGTGATTCTGACTAAGGCAGACGGTGATGCCCGTGGTGGTGCGGCCCTGTCGGTTCGTCATGTCACCGGTAAACCGATTAAATTTATTGGTGTCGGTGAGAAGACCGATGCGTTGGAGACCTTCCACCCGGACCGTATAGCATCGCGCATTCTCGGAATGGGCGACATTCTCTCCCTGATCGAGCAGGCTGAGCAGAAGATCGACCGCAGCAAGGCGGAAAAACTGGTCAAGAAGGTGCAGAAGGGTAAGGGATTCGATCTGGAGGATCTGCGTGATCAGCTGCAGCAGATGCAGAATATGGGCGGTCTCGGCGCCCTGATGGACAAGCTTCCCGGTATGGGGGGGCTTGCCCAGGCAGCGCAGCAGGCGGATATGGGTAAAGAGTTCCGTCGTATGGACGCCATCATCGGTTCCATGACGCCTGAGGAGCGCCGCAACCCGGACATGCTGAGCGGCTCCCGCAAGCGTCGCATCACTGCCGGCTCCGGAACACAGATTCAGGACCTGAATCGCCTGCTCAAACAGCACAAGCAGATGAGCAAGATGATGAAGAAGATGAAAGGCGGCGGTATGGGCAAGATGATGCGGGGTCTCGGTGGTTTGCCGGGACTCGGAGGTGGCGCCGGCGGGATGGGTGGACTGGGTGGTCTCGGTGGCGGTCTGCCGCCAGGCTTCCGCAAGAAGTAAGTGTTTTTAACGGTGTGTTCTGGCGGGTATATCCGCGCTATACAAACCGGGGTGGGTACATTAGAATACGCCGCCTTTCAGCTGGCCCTTGGTCGCTGATCATTGATTTAGCAACAGATTTTTGTCTCGGCAAAATCTGCAATACCGCCGTGAGGCGGAATGTTCCGGTCGCCTCTGGTGACTGGTTGGTGTTGAAACTACAGGATAGCTACATGGTAACCATTCGTTTGGCTCGTGGCGGTGCGAAGAAGCGCCCTTTTTATCACCTGACTGTGACTGACAGCCGCAAATCCCGCGACGGTCGTTTCATCGAGCGTGTTGGCTTCTTCAACCCGGTAGCCCGTGGTCAGGAAGAGCGTCTGCGCATTGATCGCGAGCGCGTTGAGTTCTGGGTAGGCCAGGGTGCTCAGCTGTCTGACCGCGTCAGCAAGCTGCTGAAAGAAGCCGCCTGATTCTTCTCCTGATCGTCTGTAAACCGGGGTATGTCCGTGGCTGAGCGTTCGCTAGTAAACGAAGATCTGGTCACTGTTGGGCGTATTACCGCGGTTTACGGTGTGCGCGGCTGGGTAAAGGTGCATTCCTATACTGAGCCGATGGAGAATATCCTGCAATTTTCCGGCTGGTGGCTGCAGGCCCCTGGTGCCGGAGGCAGGGACGGCTGGCAACGTCTTGATATCGACGACGGCAAGCGCCACGGCAAAGGCCTGATCGTACACATCAAGAATGTGGATGACCGCGATCTTGCGGCCACCTTTTGTCAGCGCGATATCGCCGTTGCCGGCAGCGAAATGCCGCCGCTGGAAGATGGTGAATACTACTGGCACCAGCTGCAGGGCCTGCAGGTGATCAGCCAGTTTGAAGGCCGCGAATACCGTTTCGGTGAAGTGGTGCGGCTGATGGAAACCGGTGCCAACGATGTGATGGTGGTGCGCGGTGGCGAGGATGGGCGTGAGCGCCTTATTCCGTACCTGCCCGGCGAGTTCATTACCAACGTTGACCTTGAGGCCGGGCAGATTGTCGTCGATTGGGACCCCGAGTTCTGATGGCGGCGAAGCGCATCGCCCTGGTAAGTATCTTTCCCGAGATGTTTACCGCGCTGACCGACTACGGTATCAGTGGTCGGGCAGTTAAGGATGGATTGCTGGAAGTGCGCTGCTGGAATCCACGGGATTTCACCAGTGACAGGCATCGCACTGTCGATGACCGCCCCTATGGCGGTGGCCCCGGCATGGTCATGCTGGCAGAGCCGCTGTCCCAGGCGCTCCGCGAGGCGCGCAGCTGGGCGGAGGAGGCCGGCGCTACCCGCTCTATCTACCTGTCCCCTCAGGGGCGGCAGTTGGATCAGGGGGGGGTAGAGCAGCTCGCGCAGTGCGGCAATCTGGTATTGCTGGCCGGCCGCTACGAGGGTGTCGATGAGCGTATCGTCGAATCCCTGATCGACGAGGAATGGTCGATTGGTGATTATGTGCTCAGTGGCGGTGAACTTGCGGCCATGGTGATGGTGGATGCCATTACCCGCCTGATCCCCGGAGCGTTGGGACACGATCAGTCCGCGGTGGAAGATTCCTTCGTCCAAGGGCTGTTGGATTGCCCGCATTACACGCGCCCTGAAGACTATCAGGGCCGTCGGGTTCCGGAAGTACTGCTTTCCGGCAACCATGAAAGAATACGCCGCTGGCGCCTCAAGCAGGCCTTGGGACGCACGCAGCAACGCCGGCCGGACCTGCTGGAAAAGCTGGCGCTGACCCCGGAGCAGATGCAACTGCTGGACGAATTCCTGCGGGAGTCGTCCACCGGGGCGGAGAATTAATATCGGATTCGCCGTGAGGCGGGAGTAATTCGGTGATCTAGCCGTGAGGCTACACAAACCCTTTTGGAGATTTCCAAATGACCAACAAGATTATCCAGCAGCTGGAGCAAGAGCAGCTGAGAGCTGAACTGCCTGAGTTCGCCCCGGGCGACACCGTTGTGGTACAGGTAAAGGTAAAAGAAGGTAACCGCGAGCGTCTGCAGGCGTTTGAAGGTGTGGTAATCGGCAAGCGCAATCGCGGCCTGAACTCCTCCTTCACCGTGCGCAAGATTTCTCACGGCGTTGGCGTTGAGCGTACCTTCCAGACTCACAGCCCGCTGGTAGACAGCATTGCCGTCAAGCGTCGCGGTGACGTTCGCCAGGCCAAGCTGTACTACCTGCGCAGCCTGACTGGTAAAGCTGCTCGCATCAAAGAGAAACTCAACTGAGTTTCTCTCGCGCAAAAAAAAACCGGAGCTTGCCTCCGGTTTTTTTTTGCGCGGGTGGCAGTGGCAGTTCTGGTCTCAAGGTCTCAGGGATGGGATTGGGGTGTGGAACCGCGGGTCAGTCTGTAGTAAAACCCGCCTTGGTTATCCGAATGCTGGAGACAGGTGCCATACTGGCGGGAACTGGTGTCCGCAGTTGCGGTCAGAACAACGAATAATCTGGAGCGAACCGAATCATGACTTTTCTTGTCAAGCCGCTGACGGCGCTTGTTGCCACTGCCTCCCTGCTGCTCGGGCAGGCTGCCATTGCCGCGGTGGATGAAGCCGTTGCCAAACAGATTAAGACCAAGCTTTCCGCCGGGAACCCCAATGCCACATTTGGTGATGTGCGCGAAAGCCCGATGCCGGGGCTGTACGAAGTAGAGGTCAATGGCGGGAATGTCCTGTTCGTCTCCAAGGACGGCGGTCACTTTATTGCCGGAGACCTGTTTGAAGTCGGCTCGCAACAGGTGGTTAACCTGTCTGAACAGCGCCGCGGTCGTCACCGTGCGGAAGTGATGGATCAGCAGAGCCTGAAGGATATGATTGTGTTTTCTCCCAAGGGGGAGACCAAAGCACATATCTATGTATTTACCGATGTAGACTGCGGCTACTGCCGTAAATTGCACAACGACGTGCCTGAGCTGAACCGCCGTGGTATCGAAGTGCGCTACCTGGCGTTTCCCCGCGCCGGACTCAACTCCGTGGGTTATCGCAAGATTGCCACCGCCTGGTGCGCAGATGATCCGAACAAGACCCTGACCGATCTTAAGAACCGCAAGGATGTGCCGCTCAACGTGTGCAGCAATAACCCTGTCGCGGCCCAGTACAAGCTTGGCAACGAAGTAATTGATGTGCGTGGTACACCCACCATTGTGATGGAAGACGGCACGGTGGTTCCGGGATACCTGCCGCCGGAGACCCTGGCCAAGGCACTGGGCATCTGATTTGTTGTAGTCCCTTCGATCAGGCCGGCAATTGCCGGCCTTTTTGTATCTGATGCCGGTGCTTTTTCAGTTGCCGGGAGTCTGTGATCCGGGGTGGTTGCCATTTGACCGCTCTGCGCAATTTAATTGACAATTTCCCCTGGATCTCAGTAAGGTTGTCGACCTTTTTTTGATTTATACGCCAGTTATTGCGCAGTGTTCCAAAACAGTCTTGCGCGGAGGGAAGTTGTGAGCGCATTCGCCGACGAAGCAGTCAAGGTCTCGGAAAAATCCAATACGGCGGGCGCGGTGCCCGTAGTGCGTATCGGTATCTGTGGTCTCGGGACCGTAGGTAGCGGTACGGTCAATGTCATGGCACGCAATTGCGATGAGATTGCTGCCCGCTGCGGTCGCAAGATAGAAATCGTCCAGATCGGTGCGCGCCGCGATAACCCTAATTGCGAAACCCGGCGTATCAGTGTCACCCGTGAAATTTTTGATGTGGCGAACAACCCGGATGTAGATGTCCTGGTTGAACTGATCGGCGGAACCACTGTGGCGAGAGAGCTGGTATTGACCGCCATCGCCAACGGTAAACATGTCGTTACCGCCAATAAGGCACTGATTGCCGAGCACGGCAATGAACTGTTTGCCGCGGCGGCGGAGCAGGGGGTGACCATCGCCTATGAAGCTGCGGTGGCCGGTGGTATCCCGATCATCAAATCCCTGCGTGAAGGCCTTGTCGGCAACCGCATCCAGTGGTTGGCGGGTATTATCAATGGCACTGGCAACTACATCCTCACGGAAATGCGTGAGAAGGGCCGCAGCTTTGAGGAGGCGCTGTCGCAGGCGCAGGCGCTGGGCTACGCCGAGGCGGATCCCACCTTCGATGTGGAGGGCATAGATGCTGCCCACAAGCTGGTCATCATGGCGTCTCTGGCCTTCGGCATGCCGCTGGCATTCGACAAGGTGTACACCGAAGGGATCAGTGGTGTGGCACGGGAAGATATCCGCTACGCGGACGAGCTGGGTTACCGCATCAAGCACCTGGGTATCGCACGGCGCACGGAAGATGGTGTGGAGCTGCGGGTACATCCGACCCTGATCCCACAGCGCCGTCTCATTGCCAACGTTAACGGCGTAATGAATGCGGTTCTGGTCAATGGCGATGCGGTGGGGCCGACTCTCTATTACGGTGCCGGCGCCGGCGCCGAGGCGACCGCTTCCGCAGTGATCGCGGATATTGTGGATGTGGCGCGCACACTCAATGTCCGCCCTGATCAGCGTGTGCCGCTGGCCGGTGTGACCCAGGACAGTCAGGGCAACCTGGACGACGTGCTGCCGATGGGTGACACCGTAACCAGCTACTACATGCGTATCTCTGCCCACGACAAGCCCGGTGTGATGTCGCAGGTGGCGAAGATCTGCAGCGACCAGGGCATCAGCATCGAGGCCCTGATCCAGCACGAGCCGGCGGAAGACGAAGAGCTGGTGCCGGTGGTGCTGCTGACCAGTCGCGCCCGCGAGTCCCAGCTTCAGGAGGCGGTCAATCAGATTGAGGCGCTGGACACGATCCAGGGGCCGGTGGTCCGTTTCCGGGTCGAATCCCTCGGCTGATACGCACGCTTAGACGGCAGGTGGCCGCCACCTGCTGAACTCCTTTTTTCAAAATCAATCGACAAGAATTAACGTGAAATTCATCAGTACTCGCGGCCGCGCGCCGTCTCTCAGCTTTGCCGACACCGTGCTCACAGGCCTTGCCAGTGATGGTGGTCTGTATGTTCCGGAAAACCTGCCCAGATTCAGCCAGCAGGAAATCGCCGACATGGCGGGTCTCGACTACCGCGAGCTGGCCTTTCGCATCATGTGGCCTTTCGTCGCCGAGGACCTGAATGAAGCCGAGATGCGCGGCATCATCGAACGTGCCTATGCCAATTTCCGCCACGCCGCGATTGCCCCGCTGGTGCAGACCGGCCACAACGAATGGGTAATGGAGCTGTTCCAGGGCCCGACACTGGCGTTCAAGGATTTTGCTCTGCAATTCCTCGGGCAGCTATTCGACCTGTTGCTGAAAAAGCGCGGCGAGAAAGTGGTGGTATTGGGAGCAACCTCCGGCGATACCGGTTCCGCGGCGATTGAAGGCTGCCGTCACTGCGAGAATATCGACATTTTCATCATGCATCCGCACAACCGTGTATCGGAAGTTCAGCGCAAGCAGATGACCACGGTGCTGTCGCACAACGTCTTCAATATTGCTCTGGAAGGCAATTTCGACGATTGCCAGAATATGGTGAAAGCCAGCTTCGCAGACCAGTCCTTCCTGCCGGACGGTCGCCGTCTGGTGGCGGTGAACTCCATCAACTGGGCGCGAATCATGGCCCAGATCGTTTATTACTTCCACGCGGCCCTGAGCCTGGGCGGCCCGCACCGTCCGGTCAACTTCTCCGTGCCCACCGGCAATTTTGGCGATATCTTCGCCGGCTACCTGGCACGTGGCATGGGGCTGCCGATCAATCAGCTGGTGATCGCCACCAACGCCAACGATATTCTGCACCGCTGTATTAGCGCCAACGACCACTCACCGCAGCCGCTGGTGCACAGCCTGTCGCCAAGTATGGATATCATGGTATCCAGTAACTTTGAGCGTCTGTTGTTTGATCTGTATGACCGCAACGGCACAGCAGTGGCGGAGCTGCTGGCGGACCGCAGTGCGCCGATGAAGCTTGATGAGCGCGCACTGGAAAAGGCGCGCGGACTGTTCGCCTCCGAGCGGGTGGGAGACGAGCGCACAGTGGAGGTAATTCGCGAGGTGTTCGAATCCACAGAGTACCTGCTCGATCCGCACACGGCGATTGGTGTCGAGGCTGCGCGCCGCGCGCGCAAGTCCGCCGCCGAGCCCATGGTGTGCCTCGCCACCGCGCACCCGGCCAAGTTTGCCGAGGCGGTGGACAAGGCGCTGCCGGGTACCAGTGTGCCGTTGCCGCACCATATGCAGGACCTGCTGGAGCGCGAAGAGCGGTTGCAAGTCCTGCCAAATACGCTTTCTGCGATACACGACTTCATCTCCCGGGCGCTGACCTGAGCCCGGGTTGAGTCGCGCAGCCGGGACGGTAGAATGGGGCCGAAATCACGGGAACCAGATACGACCGGACGCGATGCACACCATCCTTCAGAGGCGGCCAGTGGATTTATCCACTGGCCGTTTTACTTCCTCCACACCGGAGATCCTCCAGCGGGTGCTGTTAGGGCGCGGCGTCGATAGCGACCAGGCCCTTGATCACCAGCTTGCCCGCCTGCACAGCCCCGAGTCCATGCGCGGGGTTGGCGCCGCGGTTTCCCTGCTGCTGGAGGCGGTGCGCGCGCAGCACAAGATCCTGATCGTTGGCGACTTCGATGCCGATGGTGCCACCAGCAGTACCCTCGCGGTGCTGGCGCTGGGTGCGCTGGGCGCGGGCCCGGTGGACTTTCTGGTGCCGAATCGCTTTGAATTCGGTTATGGCCTCACGCCCGAAATCGTCGAGGTGGCCCAGGAGTACCAGCCCGATCTGCTGATCACCGTCGACAACGGCATCAGCAGTATCGACGGCGTGGCGGCTGCGAGGGCCGCCGGTCTCAAGGTCATTGTCACCGATCACCACCTGCCCGGCAGCGAGCTCCCGGAGGCAGACGCGATTGTCAATCCCAACCAGCCGGGCTGTGAGTTTCCCAGCAAGAATCTGGCGGGTGTCGGGGTGATTTTCTACCTGCTGAGCCGGCTGAAAAGTGCGCTGCAGGTGTCGGGCTGGTTTGAGGAGCGGGGTATTCCCGTGCCCAATATGGCCGAATATCTGGATCTGGTGGCGCTCGGCACCGTGGCGGATCTGGTCCCGCTGGATCATAACAACCGGGTGTTGGTGCACCAGGGCATCGCGCGCATGCGCGCCGGCCGCTGCCGTGTAGGTATTCGGGCACTGATGGAAGTGGCCGGGCGCGATCTCCACCGGCTGTCCACCACGGACATTGGTTTTATTCTCGGCCCGCGGATCAATGCCGCCGGTCGTCTGGACGATATCAGTACAGGTATTCGCTGCCTGCTGACCCGTGACCCGGAAGAGGCGCGGGAGCTGGCGGTAGAGTTGGATGGGCTCAATCGAGACCGTAAAGCCATCGAGGCCGGTATGCAGCGGGAGGCGATGGCGGTGCTGGAGCAGTTGCAACTGGCGGAGGACGGATTGCCCTGGAGCCTGTGCCTCTATGACGCGGCCTGGCATCAGGGTGTTGTGGGTATTCTCGCCAGCCGAATCAAGGAAAAATTCCACCGCCCGGTGATCGCCTTCGCCGACGGTGATAACGGTCTGATCAAAGGGTCCGCGCGCTCCATTCCCGGTTTGCATATCCGCGATGCACTGAGCGATGTGGCCGCCGCACACCCGCACCTGATCAGCAAGTTCGGTGGCCACGCGATGGCGGCGGGGCTCAGCCTCCCGGCGGAGCGCCTGCCGGCCTTTACCGAGGCGTTTGAGCACGCGGTGCGCAGTCGGCTTACACCATCACAGTTGCAGGCGGTGATCGAAACCGATGGTGAACTGCGTGCAGAAGAGTTCACCATGGAGACTGCAGCGCTACTTCGCGCCTGTTCGCCCTGGGGGCAGGCCTTCCCGGAACCGGAATTTGATGGTGAGTTCGTGTTGCAGCAGCAGCGGATCGTCGGCGAGCGCCACCTGAAAATGATGGTGGCGCCAGTGAGTGCGCCCAGGCAGTCGCTGGACGCCATTGCCTTCAATATCGATACGGATTTCTGGCCCGCCGCGGTGGAGCGGGTGCGACTGGCGTACAAGCTGGACATCAATGAATTCCGCGGGCGGAGGTCACTGCAGCTGCTGGTGAGCCATATTGTACCGTTGTAAATACATGGTTCTGATCGAATCTTTTTCTGTTTATTGATGTTGCGTGGCGGAAGCCGGAGTGCTTCTGACCGCGGGTAAGATGTATGAAACAAAAGCAGGCCAAGGCCGAGTTACTGTTACTGTTGGCGGCATTGTTCTGGGGCGTGGCCTTTGTTCCCCAGAAAGTTGCCATGGCGCATATCGAACCACTGGCGTTCAATGCCTGGCGTTTCTTTCTCGGTGGCCTTCTGCTGGTGCCCATCGTGTACTGGCTTTCGTCGCGGCGGGATTTGACACCGCAGGAACCGGCGGGTGTGATCGTTCAGCACCGTTGGCGCAAGTGTCTGCCGGGCGGGGCGGTGCTCGGTTTCTGGCTTTTTCTCGGCGCCGCGCTGCAGCAGGCGAGTCTGGTGTACACCACTGCGGGGCGCGCGGGTTTTATCAGCGGTTTTTACCTGTTGCTGGTACCGATCATCGGTCTGTCCCTCGGTCATAAAACCAATCGATGGACCTGGGGCGGCGTTGCTCTGGCGCTTATCGGCCTCTACTGGCTGGCGGATTTTTCCGAACAGGCGCAGCTGATCGGGGACTTGATGGTGTTTGCCAGCGCCTTCGTGTTTGCTATCCAGGTGCTGTCGGCGGACTATCTGGTGCACCGCTACGACGCGCTGCGTCTGGCGGCTATTCAATTTCTGGTGTGCGGCGTATTGTCAGCGGTGGCCTCGCTGGTGGTCGAACAGCCGACGCTGGAAGGGGCCTGGGAGGCTGCTTGGCCCATTGCCTACATGATGGTGTTTTCTACGGCAATCGCCTTTACCTTCCAGCTGCTTGGTCAGCGCAATGCGGCGCCTTCCCATGCCACTGTTATCATGAGTCTCGAATCGGTGTTTGCCGTGGCTGCCGGATGGCTGTTCCTGAACGAGTTGCTGAGCGTAAATGAGTTGATTGGTTGCGGGTTAATGCTGGCGGGCATGTTCGTCAGTCACTACGGCAATCACAGTGTTGCGCACCACTGACATCGCGCTTGCTCCCGGGTGACATCATGATCGACTGGTCTGTTCTGGCACTGTTTATACCGACATTTTTCTTCGTCTCCATCACGCCGGGAATGTGCATGACGCTCGCGTTGACTATGGGGATGACGTTCGGCGTGCGCCGTACCCTGTGGATGATGCTCGGAGAGCTGTGTGGGGTGGCGACGGTGGCCATCGCTGCGGTACTTGGGATTGCCGCGTTTATGCTGAAATACCCCACTGCATTTCAGGTGTTTAAATACTGCGGTGCGGCTTATCTCGCCTATCTCGGTATACAGATGTGGCGCGCGCGGGGACGTATGGTACTGGTGGAACCAAGAGCGGAAGGGGGGCCAGTGATGCCCGCGCTTTCGTTGAGTGCTCAGGGGTTCGTTACCGCTGTGGCGAACCCCAAGGGCTGGGCATTTTTTATTGCACTGTTGCCGCCATTCATTCGGCAGGACGAAGCTTTGTTGCCGCAGATGAGTATTCTGCTCGGCATTATCCTTTCGCTGGAGTTCATTTGCCTGCTGATATACGCCAGCGGTGGTCGAACCTTGAGTCGACTGCTGCACCGGGGCGAGAATGTGCGGCTGATGAATAGAATGGCCGGTACTCTGATGTTGGGCGTGGGTGTTTGGCTCGCGCTAAGCTGACAGAACCGTGGTGAACTTTGTGCGTGGGGCAGAGTTGGAATTAACCGAGGAGCAGGTAATGAGTGTCAAAAAGGGAATAGTGATGATTATGGCGCTCGCGGCGCTGGTGCTGGCGGGCTGCGACGATCGCCATGCCAGATCTCCAGAACAGGACAGGGTGGGAGGCCAAATGGCGCCTACAGAATCGGGTAGCGGTGAAACAGAGGCGGCGTCTTCTACTCCTGCAGCCTCTCCAGGTAGCACGCCCCAGGGACAGGTGACGGATACTCTGTGGGTCATGGAGTCGCGTGGTACCAAGCAGTGCGAAGGTGGCGGTATGACCGTTGAGCAGAGTCGCGGCAAACTCGTAGATGGCGGTATTCAGGTGGTGGAATCCCGCTGCGGCGTGCGCACCGATCGCATGTATCCGCAAATGTGCGGAGGGGCTACCGGTGACATCCTGTTGCACCGCATTCCCTCAGCCATGCTGGATGCGGCGTTGGAGCTGGGGTTCGATCCGGTGGGCAATGTACCCTATCAGTTCTCAAGCTGTGCGCCGAAGCCGGGCACGGGTTCTGGTCGTAGCGATATCTGACATTGAACTCAGGCTCGGGGGCGGGAGTGATTGATCTCGGTATATACAGCCTGGCGGAAGCACTGGGCGCCGAACTGCATAGGCTGAAGTGGCGGGTGACCTCTGCGGAGTCCTGTACTGGCGGTGGTATTGCCGCCGCCATCACTTCGGTTGCCGGCTCATCTGCCTGGTTTGACGGCGCGGTGGTGTCATACGCCGATCGCATCAAGCGGGATTTTCTCGGTGTTGACCCGCGGGATCTTGAAGAATTCGGTGCGGTTAGCGAGCCGGTGGTGCGGCAGATGGCGGTGGGCGTGTTAAACCGACTGGATGCCAATCTCGCCGTCGCCGTCAGTGGTATTGCCGGGCCTGATGGCGGCAGTGATGACAAACCGGTTGGTACTGTGTGGATGGCCTGGGCCCACGGTATTGGGCAGGAGCCGTTACAAGCCGATGCCCGCTGTATGCACTTTCAAGGCTGCCGCGCCGAAATCCAGGCTCAGACAGTGGCCGAGGCGCTACGTGGTCTGCTGTCGATTGCCGAGTCTCATCGCTAGCCATTCCGGTCTTTTCCAGTCCCGGTGGATTTTGCCGACCGGGGACTGTCGATTTCAGATTACTGGTTGCTTATACAGTAATTTTTCTCTAAGCTCCCTTCCAATAACCAATCTTCACGTACACGGGAAAGGTCATGGATTCCAACAAAGACAAAGCATTACAGGCGGCGCTGTCTCAGATCGAACGCCAGTTTGGCAAGGGCACCGTCATGCGCATGGGGGAGAAAGGGCGCGAGCGTATTCCCGCCATTTCCACCGGCTCTCTGGGGCTGGATGTGGCCCTCGGTATTGGCGGTCTGCCCCGTGGTCGTATTGTGGAAATCTATGGTCCAGAGTCTTCCGGTAAAACCACCCTGACCTTGCAGGTGATTGCGGAAGCGCAGCGCAAGGGCGGCACCTGTGCCTTCGTGGATGCGGAACACGCTCTGGACCCGATCTACGCGGAAAAGCTCGGTGTCAATGTGGATGAACTGATCGTTTCCCAGCCAGACACTGGTGAGCAGGCGCTGGAGGTGGCGGACATGCTGGTGCGCTCCGGTGCAGTGGACGTGCTGGTCGTGGACTCCGTAGCGGCGCTCACTCCGCGTGCGGAGATCGAGGGTGAAATGGGGGATTCCCACGTCGGCCTGCAGGCGCGACTGATGTCCCAGGCGTTGCGCAAGCTGACCGGCAATATCAAGAACACCAACACCCTGTGTATCTTCATTAACCAGATTCGAATGAAGATTGGCGTCATGTTCGGCTCCCCGGAGACCACAACTGGTGGTAACGCACTCAAGTTCTACTCTTCCGTACGCCTTGATATCCGTCGCATCGGATCGGTGAAAGAAGGTGAGGAAGTGGTCGGAAACGAGACCCGTGTCAAAGTGGTCAAGAACAAGGTGGCGCCGCCGTTTAAGCAGACTGAATTCCAGATCATGTACGGTGAGGGGATCAACCTTCTGGGTGAAATCGTCGATTACGGTGTTAAGCATGGTCTGGTGGACAAGGCCGGTGCCTGGTACAGCTACAAAGGCGACAAGATCGGTCAGGGCAAGGCCAACGCGGTCAAGTTCCTCAAGGAAAATGTAGATATCCGCAACGACATCGAATCCCAGCTGCGCGCATTGCTGTTGGGTGATGCCGTTACTGCCCAGCCGGCAGCCGTGGAAGCTGCGGAAGACTGATTTTGTCTTTTCCGCAAAACGATTCCGGCAGCCCGCAAGGCGGGCCGCCGGAAAGTGGCTTTTCCGCCAATCCCGCATCCCCACTGGACTCCCCCGAAGCCTTTCAGGCGCTCTTCAGCAGCGCGCTCGACCTTCTCTCCCGCCGCGAGCACTCCTGCCAGGAATTACGCCAGAAATTGGGGTCCAAATACCCTGACGGGGATTTCGACAGTATTTTCGACAGGGTGCTACTGCGGCTGCAAGAACTCAACTACCAATCCGACAAGCGTTTTGCGGAAGTATTCTGCCGTTCTCGCGTGCAGCGGGGGCAGGGGCCGCTGCGTATCCGTCAGGAGTTACAGCTGCGAGGGGTGCCGTCCGCATTGGTGCAGGGCGCCATGGAGCAGATACAGGAAGAGGTGGACTGGTTCCAGCTCGCGCTGGAACTGCTGCAGCGCAAATTCCGCCGCCCGGTAGATCCTGGTGTGACCAGGGAGGAGCAGCTGAAAGAGCGTGCCCGCCGACAGCGCTACCTTGCCTACCGGGGCTTTTTCGCCGATGCAATCCAATTTGCGTTGGCCGAATTGGACTCTGGCGGGAACCGCGAGCAGTACTGACGGTCTCCATTATTGACCTGGTGGGGCGGTCTCCGGACAGACCCGGGTGCGCCTTCAGCGTATATACTGGCCGCGGAAGCGTTTTCGCCTCCCTGTTGGGGGGCGGTCGGCCTAATAGAATAAGCAGAAGCGAGCCGCGATGATCCTCTCTATCGATCAGGGTACAACGGGTACCACCGCCTTTGTGTTTGATACTGACGGCCGCTTGCGCGGCCGCAGCTATTCTGAATTTCCCCAGTACTATCCCCGCCCGGGCTGGGTGGAGCACGATGCCGAAGAAATCTGGCAGGTGACACTGAAAGTGTGCGCCGCAGCCCTGCAGCGTGCGGGAATCACCGCCGCTGATGTGAAGGCCCTGGGAATCACCAATCAACGGGAAACCACGGTTCTCTGGGACAGGAAAACCGGTGAGCCGGTGCACCGGGCCATCGTCTGGCAGTGTCGCCGCTCAGCGGAGATCTGCGCGGAACTCAAACAGGCCGGTGCAGAAGCCATGGTGCGCGCCAGTACAGGTCTGTTGCTTGATGCCTACTTCTCCGCCAGCAAACTGAGCTGGATATTTCATCGGATGCCGGAACTCCACCGCCGTGCGGAAGCGGGAGAGCTCTGTTTCGGCACCGTGGACAGCTGGCTGATCTGGCGTCTTACCGGTGGTCGGGCGCACCTCACAGATCACACCAATGCCAGCCGGACACTGCTTTACAACCTCGACCGCCGGCAATGGGATAAGGATCTCTTGAGTCTGTTCGATTGCCCGGAGTCCATTCTGCCGGAGATCAGGCCGTCCGCCGGTGTTTTCGCGCACACTGCGGCGGACGCCTTTTTCGGGGCCGAGGTTCCTATCGCCGGCGTCGCCGGCGACCAGCAGGCCGCACTCTTCGGGCAGGGGTGTATTCAGCCTGGCAGTCTCAAGAATACTTACGGCACCGGGTGCTTTATGCTGGCTGCAGCCGGGGCGCGACGGCCACTGGTGCCGGAAGGACTGCTGACAACCATCGCCTGTGATCGCTCCGGACAACCGCAGTTTGCGATCGAGGGCTCGGTATTCAATGCTGGCGCTGCGGTGCAATGGTTGCGGGATGATCTGGGAATCATCCAGCATGCGGCGGAAACGGAGTCGATTGCGCAGGCGATTCCCGATACTCGCGGTGTCTACCTGGTTCCCGCTTTCAGCGGGCTCGGTGCGCCACACTGGGATGCAGCGGCGCGGGGGTCCATCTTCGGTCTCACTCGTGGCGCTGGGCGTGCGGAGCTGGTACGGGCAACGCTCGAGTCTATTGCCTACCAGAGCCATGAGCTTGCGAGCCTGATGGCGCAAGCGCTGGGTGTGAAGCTGCAGTGCCTGAGAGTGGATGGCGGTGCCAGTGCCAATGATTTTCTAATGCAGTTCCAGGCGGATATTTCCCGCCTGCGGGTGGAGCGACCACGCCAGGTCGAGTCGACAGCGGTGGGGGCTGCACTTCTCGCGGGAATCGGTGCCGGTATTTGGTGTTGTGACCAGCTTCCCGAGTCCCTGCAGGATATCGAGCAGGATTTCCTGCCTCAGATGGGTGAGCTGAGACGCCGTGTGTTACTGGATGGCTGGCGCCAGGCGGTGACAGCCTGCCGTAGCTACCGGGTTGATGGATGTGAATAATTATGTAACGTTCAAAGATGATGAGGCGCTGGCTGGTGGCACGGCCGGCACGAAATCCCATCCGGAAATACTTCGATAATATCGAAGTGGCAGTATCCGTACATAACCATAAATAAAAAGGAGCGTGCCATGTATTTCGAGTCCAGAGGATTCCGGTTGCACTACCGGCGATGGTGGGTGGAAAGCGCACTGGGCGTGGTGGTTGTGTCCCACGGGTTGGGAGAGCACAGCGGCCGCTATCGACGGCTGGCCGGTGAGCTGAACGCCCGCGGCTACAGTGTGTATGCCCTGGACCACTACGGGCATGGGCAGTCTCCAGGTCGCCGCGGGGATGTTGGCGACTTTGCTGACTATGCTCGCGACCTGTGTCGATTCATCCGCCTGGTTAAGCACGAAAATCCGGCGCAGTCGCTTCACCTGCTTGGGCACAGCATGGGAGGAGTCATCGCCTGCGCAAGTGTGGTCTACCCAGCGGAAGACTGTGCGGTCGATAGTCTGGTGCTTTCGGCCCCTGCATTTGTCGGCGCCAGGGAGCCGGCGGGGATCGAGGCCCGGCTACTGAAGCTGCTGGCCCGGGTATGTCCGGGATTGCCGCTGTCAAATCGCCTGCAGGCGGAGTGGATCTGTCGTGACCCTGAGGTTGTGAGAGGCTATCGCGATGACGAGCTGGTACACGGAAGGGTAACCCCTCGCTGGTTTGCCGGTTACCAGCGGATGCGGACACGACTTTTGGCGAAGCCTGACGCGGTAACCGTTCCCTGCCTGCTATTGCTACCGGAACAGGACCGGTTGGTGGATGCGTCTGCCAGTCACCGCTGGTTCGATGGTCTCTCGGGCAGCGTTCATCGGCTTTGCCGGTTTCCCGGCGCCTACCACGAGATATTCAACGAGCCGGAAGATGGCGACAGGGCGCTCGATCTGCTCGTCGGTCATCTCAATGCGCTTTCGCGCTCCCCCTCTCAGGCCCTGCGCGATATGGCCAGCCCCTGAGGCTGGCCGGATTCCCACCTTTCCCGACGCTTCAATTCCACCGCTGGTCGGTGAAAACCCCGAAAAAGCGTTGTACCATACGCGGTCATTTTTGACCCGGGACCCGGTCATTCCGGGCTTCGGGCCTGCGCAGGGTGAATCATGGACAAGAAACTGTTGAGCCTGCTGGTCTGTCCGGTCAGCAAGGCGCCGCTTGAATATCGCGAAGAAACCCAGGAATTGGTGTGCAAGGCCAGTGGTCTTGCCTACCCCATAAGGGACGGCATCCCGGTGATGCTGGAGACAGAAGCCCGTCAGCTTACGGCGGATGAAAAACTGGAAAAGTAATTCCGCTGCGAATGCGGCTGTGCCAGGGAGATGGAATATGGCGGAAACCAGTGTGTTTACCCGGATTATTTCCGGGGAGCTGCCGGCCCGGCGGTTGTACGAGGACGATCAATGCATCGTCATAGAAGACCGGTCCCCCCAGGCGCCGACACACCTTCTGATCATTCCCTGCAAGCCTCTGGTCAGCCTCGCGGAGGCTCAGATCGAGGACGCTCCGCTGTTGGGGCACCTGATGTGGGTGGCCGCCGATGTGGCGCGACGCCTCAGGCTGGAGGACGGTTTTCGCCTGGTGATCAACAATGGTCGCGGAGCAGGGCAGACGGTATTTCACTTGCACATTCACCTGTTGGCCCAGCGCAAAATGCCTGAGGCCGGTCTGGCGGATGGTCTGCAGGGCTGATTAGAGAATTTGATTCATGGTGCCGAGTAGGGGTACCGGTGTTTATTACTGACGATGTGGAAATTGGCTGGATGAAGAGCGCACAGATACGCGAAGCATTTCTCAACTATTTTGCCGAACAGGGGCACACACGTGTAGCGTCCAGCTCTCTAGTGCCGGGCAATGACCCGACCCTGCTGTTCACCAATGCCGGCATGGTGCAGTTCAAGGATACTTTCCTCGGGCAGGACCCGCGCCCCTATGTGCGGGCAACCAGCTCGCAGCGCTGTGTGCGCGCCGGTGGTAAACACAATGATCTGGAGAATGTCGGCTACACAGCGCGGCACCACACCTTCTTCGAAATGCTGGGTAACTTCAGCTTCGGTGACTACTTCAAGCGCGAAGCCATTCAGTTCGCCTGGGAGTTCCTGACCAAGGTGTTGAACCTTCCGGAAGAGCGCCTGTGGGTTACCGTGCATATCAGCGACGACGAGGCCGCGGATATCTGGCTTAAGGAAGTCGGTGTCAGCGCTGACCGCTTCTCGCGTCTGGATGAAGACAATTTCTGGCAGATGGGAGATACCGGTCCCTGTGGTCCCAGCTCGGAAATTTTCTACGATCACGGTGAAGATGTTCCCGGCGGTCCCCCCGGTTCTGAAAACGACGACCTCGACCGCTATATCGAAGTCTGGAATCTGGTGTTCATGCAGTTTGAGCGCTCTGCCGACGGCGAGCTGCATCCGCTGCCCAAGCCCTCGGTGGACACCGGTATGGGGCTTGAGCGTATTGCCGCGGTGATGCAGGGGGTGCATTCCAACTATGAAATCGATCTGTTTCAGGCGTTGCTGAAGGCGGCGGGTGAAATCGTCGGGTGTGCGAATACCGAAGAAAAATCCCTGAGGGTGATCGCGGACCACATTCGCTCCTGCTCTTTCCTGATTGCCGATGGAGTGATGCCTTCTAATGAAGGGCGCGGATTCGTGCTGCGCCGGATTATTCGCCGTGCCATTCGCCACGGACACAAACTCGGTCACCAGGAGATATTTTTTTACCGGCTGGTATCGGCGCTGGTGCACGAGATGGGGGAGGCCTATCCGGAATTGCGTGAGAAGCAGTCCCTTATTGAGAATGCCCTGCGTAAGGAAGAAGAACAATTTGCCAAAACCCTCGACAAAGGTCTGGCATTGTTGGACGAAGCGCTGGAATCTCTCGATGGGAGCGAAGTTCCCGGTGACCTGGTGTTCACTCTGCACGACACCTACGGTTTCCCGACTGATCTGACTCAGGACATCGCCCGCGAGCGCGGCCTGACACTGGATATGGTCGGTTATGAAAGTGCTATGGAGGCCCAGCGGGAACGTGCGCGTGCGGCGGGCAAATTCAAACAGGACTATGCCGGCAGTCTCAATATCGAGGGTGCCACCGAATTTCTCGGCTACGACGGCGTTTCCGCGACTGGCAAGGTGCTGGCTATTGTCAAAGACGGCGAACAGGTCGATCGCCTGGAAGAGGGGGAATCCGGCGCTGTCATTCTCGATCGTACGCCCTTTTATGCGGAGTCCGGCGGTCAGGTTGGCGACAGTGGCTATCTGCAAGCGCAGGCTGGCCGTTTTGAGGTATCAGACTGTACCAAGATGGGCGGTCACCACCTTCATCAGGGCAAACTGCTTTCCGGAAGTCTCGCGGTAGGCGACGAGGTCGACGCTGATGTGGCGGCTGAAGTACGTCAGTCCACAGCACTCAACCACTCGGCTACGCATCTGCTGCATGCCGCCCTGCGCAAAGTGCTCGGTGACCATGTCACCCAGAAGGGGTCACTGGTGGATTCAGAACGCCTGCGCTTCGACTTTTCTCACCCCGAGGCGGTAACGACCAAGCAATTGCGAGCGATCGAAGCGTTGGTCAACAGCCAGATTCGCGCAAATACCCCTGTGCATACCGAAGAGACCGATATCGAAACGGCGAAGGCGAAGGGGGCTATGGCGCTGTTCGGTGAAAAGTATGGTGATACCGTCCGCGTGCTTTCCATGGGCGAGTGCAGTGATGCCGGCACTTTTTCGGTAGAACTTTGTGGTGGGACCCATGTAAAGCGTACCGGCGATATAGGATTGCTGCGCATTGTTGGTGAAAGCGGGATTGCATCCGGACAGCGCCGTATAGAGGCGGTTACCGGCGCCCATGCACTCGCCCTCTTTGATCAGACCCAGCAGCGTCTGGATCACGCCTCAGCACTGCTGAAAGCGCGTCCGGAAAATCTCGCGGATAAGGTGGAGCAGCTGTTGGTCAACAACCGTAAGCTTGAAAAAGAGCTCGCACAGTTGAAGACCAAGCTCGCCAGTGGTGCAGGAGGCGACCTCACCAGTGAAGTGGTTGAAGTGGCCGGTGTGAAGTTGCTGGCCACCTCAATTGAGGGCGCGGATGCGAAGTCCCTGCGGGATCTGGCGGATCAACTCAAAAGCAAGCTCGGTAGTGGTGTGTTACTGCTGGCGGCACCGAGTGAAGACAAGGTCGCACTGATTGCCGCAGTAACCAAAGATCTTACCGGTCGACTGGCCGCGGGTGACTTGATGCGCTTTGCCGCCGGTGAGTTGGGCGGCAAAGGTGGCGGTCGCCCGGACATGGCCCAGGGCGGCGGTGTGAATGTCGCTGCACTACCTGAACTGCTGAAAGCGGTACCTGAGTGGGTGAAAAGCAATATCAAGTGAAACCAATCAGCCGATTATGTCGGCGATTCCGGAATTTCCGGCTTTGCTTCGGTGTAAATTGTACCGTTGCAGTTGATTTGCCCGGGGTTTGGTGATTAAGTGCGCGACACGCGCGAGTCGGGTACCGCGCATACAGGTAGTAAGGAACACTAGAACGATGAGTTTGTTCGTGCAGAAATATGGCGGCACCTCGGTGGGCTCAGTTGAGCGTATCGAGGCGGTTGCTGACAAGGTGGCAGGCTTCA